>NZ_JBQENG010000001.1:0-807168 GCF_052044585.1 Phyllobacterium sp. 22552
GCTCGTCAGGCTCATAACCTGAAGGTCACAGGTTCAAATCCTGTCCCCGCAACCAATAACTCAACATCCCCCCAAAATACACCGCTACAATCCAACACACAAACACAGCACCAAGCCGCAGCAATGCACCAATGTGGCTGCAACCCGCAAGCCACAGTGCCAAATGTCGGCGCAAACCCCAAACCGGCCAATCAACGGCCGACGGTCAAGCACAACCGGACACAAACAGTTCAGACGGTCGCGATCCGAATTGCGTCCCTGGCCAGAACAGCTTGACCCCAGTCACTTATCTAAACTCTAAGCCGCCGTAGCCAGCCAACGCTCGCACCAACAATTGCGTCAATGCTCCGTGACACATCCTGGCGAAAAACCAGATCTTCCCCAACAGGCGATTCCAACGTGGAAAGCTGACTGTCCAACATCGAAACCGGCATAAAATGACCCGTGCGCTTACCCATGAATCATATCTATTCAAATCAAGCGGCATAATGCCAGTGAACATTCCGGCGCAGCATTTCATAATGCGTCGGCTTCCCGAAAAATTTCCCAGACCCTATACGATCATTAATTGCTGGTGGCTTGGCGATCACACAAATGCTTGCTGGCAGCCAAGTCGGGTAATGCAAAAATCACACGAACAAGGCAAAGCCAATCCACAATAATAGCTCGTGTCGCCATGCCCATGGCGCACAGAATTTTCTATGTCGAACATTGACCATGTGGACACATCATTTGCAGAGGGCATCCACAGCAGCGCGGTGTTCCAGTTACGCAGAATTCCTGCGCCAATTTTTTTACAAGCACGTGATGTTCTTCTGTGTCTTTAGCCAACCAGCAGTTCGGAATAAGCCGCTGTATGACTTTCATTTTGAGATTGTAGTTCCAATCGTCTTTGATGAGTTGAAATCGCGCGGCAAAACGAAGGTAGTGTGTATCAACTACCAAGGCGCGCATCTGCAAAGTGCTGAAATTGAGAACGCAGGCACTGATTTTGGGACCGACGCCCCGATGCTGCTGCAATGAGTGTAGAGCCTGTCCGACTGTCATATAGGCAAGTGTATCGAGACTGAGTTTACCCTGTTGCCGAATAATTCCACGCAACGCTTCGGGGATGTATATGCAGTATGTCTTGGGAAAAGTGATCCTATGAATGCAATCATTGACTTCGTCTGACGAAGCAGAGGCGACAGCTTCCCAGTTTTTGAATTTCTGTCGAAGATTCTGAAACGCTTCCAATGACACTTCGTCACGGGTGCGGCAGCCCAGCATTGCCATAACCAGCATACTGACAGGCGTGAACCGAAGTCCCGGAGCGGGAATGCCATAATGCGCTGTTAAGCGATCATGGACACCCACGAGCGGACTCGGAGTTCCAAAATCAAGAACATATTGCATAGGCCAATATTAGAACAAAACAAGAACATGTCAATTCCTGTTTGTGTTCTTGGCAAAAGCATCAAACTATGCTGTGATGTCGATCACGCCACAGTCGCCAGCCTCGCTTCCAAAGACCAGCCGATGCCCGGTAGTGTCCCAATTCATGGTGGAAATGGCGCCACTACCCTGCCGTCGCAATAGCACTTCTTTCTGGTCGCCAAAACGGCCCACAAGTATCATGCCATCGGAATAACCGATCGCGACAATATCCTCGACGGGATGGCAGGCAACGGAAGTCACAAGACTGTCGCCGCGCGTACCGAGTTCTAATGGCCCCTTGCCCATCGGACCGTCTTTGCCTGCAAAAGGCCAGACGATTGCTGCTGGAGCACCGGACGTTGCCAACCATTTGCCCTTCGGGCTCCATGACCAGCTTTTCACTTTGTTGGGATAGCCGGTCATGCGCATGTGACGACTATCATCAAGCCGCCATCCATGCAGTGCGTTCTCTTGCATCGAGGTAACAAGAAAGCGGTTATCTGGCGAGAACATCACCATGACATGCGCGCCCTTCCACTCGAGCTCCGTCGGCGTGCTATTGGTAGCTGGCCAATGCAAGGTCACACCATTATAGCGTGCGATTGCCAAGCGGAGACCCTTTGGGGCAAAGGCCAGACCCTCAACACTGCGCTCATGGGCCAGCTCCTTGAGGCGACCATCAACAGATCGAAACCATGCGGAGCGGCCCGATGCGAATGCTATTGCACCACCCGGTGCCGCAGCAAGAGCTGTTATCCACTTGCGCGGCAGATTGCTTACTTCTGTTGACAGCCCGTTTGAGCCGGTTAAGCAGACTCTGCCATCTTCGCCACCCGTAAGCAAATCCTTACCATCGCCCGATGGAATCGCACAAAGAAGCCCATCATGGGCCTCCGCTGCTTTGTGGCCATTATCGAGACGATGGATAGTTCCATCTGCCAAAGCGAAGAAAGGGATATCTTGAATGAAACGCGCGTCGATACAGTGGCCGACCAAATCCAGTGGAGCTATGGTTGGCATCAGGCAAGACAGCTTTCAAGGCCAGCTTTCAGCGCGGCATGGTCAAGTTCGCGTCCAATGAAAACAAGACGGCTGTCATGCTTTTCGCCATCTTTCCAGGCTCGCTGATGGTCTCCCTCGATAATCATGTGCACGCCTTGGATAACGTAGCGTTCATGATCATCCTTGAATGCAAGGATACCTTTAAGGCGTAAAATATTTGGACCTTGGTCCTGCGTTATCTTTTGGATCCAGGGGAAGAATTTGTCGGCAACCAATTCCCCTGTGCGCAGAGAAACTGACTGCACAGTGACATCGTGGATTGGCGATGCATGACTGTGATCGTGATCATGCGTATGGTCGTGATCGTGATGATGGTGATGATGATGCGCATGACCGTGATCATGGTCACAATCCGGGCCGCAGGCATGATCGGGGTGATCATGGTCGAGAAAATGCGGGTCGTTCTCCAGTGCACGCGTCAAGTCAAATGCCCCGCGATCCAAAACTTTCACAAGATCGATATTGGCGCGTTCAGTGCGGTGAACCACTGCGTGGGGATTGATCGCGCGTATCGTGGCTTCAACAACCGCCAACTCCTCCGGTGTTACCAGATCCGTCTTGTTCAGCAGAACGACATCGGCAAATGCGATCTGGTCTTCTGCTTCTCGGCTGTCTTTCAGGCGTAGCGGCAGATGCTTGGCGTCAACCAGTGCTACCACCGCGTCAAGTGTGGTCTTTTTCCGCACATCCTCATCCATGAAAAAGGTTTGTGCGACAGGGACCGGATCGGCCAAACCCGTCGTTTCAACAATGATCGCATCAAATCTGCCCGGACGGCGCATAAGGCCTTCAACAACGCGGATCAGATCTCCACGAACGGTACAGCAGATACAGCCATTGTTCATCTCGTAAATTTCTTCATCGGACTCAACGATCAGATCGTTATCAATTCCGATTTCACCAAACTCATTGACGATGACTGCATAGCGCTTGCCATGGTTTTCGCTCAAAATGCGGTTGAGCAACGTTGTCTTGCCTGCGCCAAGATATCCGGTCAAAACTGTGACCGGTATTTGGGCGGTCTTGGCAGCGTCGACTGGCGCGGAAATGGTCTGAGATTCACTCATAGCGTGCCTCTTGTTGAGTATAGACCCTCGATATAGGTGATTGGGTCACCGTTTGCCATATCTGTAGCGAGCAAAAGGATGAGGCAATGCGATTGAGCGCCGTATCAGGTCTTGAATACAGAAACATCAAACTTCGCGACATCTTCAATCAACTCAATGATGCCCTTCAAGCTATGGCTGATTATTGCCTCGCCGGCCTGCGCAGTGGCCAATAAAGCGTTACCCGCAACGCCTTGCATGTTCAGATCAGACATTTTCCAGCCAAATGCGTGTGGCCCATAGGCTCGCAGGTGCTTGTAATCTGCGGCAAACTGGCTCTGGTTTGAGGTGAAGTTTTGCGCCTCGTTCATCTGAACAAGTTCAGGATGCAGGGCCAGCATCACCGAGGTTTCGATAAAACCACCATGGATATCGATGGCTTTTTCTTCAGGCGATATCAAACCGTCCGGTAGACCAAAGCGCGTCCAACTGGTCGCGACGGCAAGCATATCAAAGCGAACGCGCAGTTCTGTAGCGACGATTGTCGTAAGCGGGGAATTGCCCCCGTGTGCGTTAAGCATGACAAGCTTGGATATTCCGCGTTCAGCTAAATTTTCACCGATCGCAATCCAACGATGTACAGCCTCGTCAAAACGTAGCGATGTTGTGCCTTTCACATCCATGTGTTCGATTGAATAGCCAACTGGTTCGGCGGTGAGGAACGTTATATCCAATTCGGGCGGTAGCAAGGGTTTGAGGCGATCGACCAATCCCTTAACAATCAACGTGTCCGTCTCGAATGGAAGGTGGGGTCCATGCTGCTCATGCGCTCCCAGCGGCAATAATGCGATTGTATTGTTTGAAGAGTTGGACATGTCCTGGTCACTTTGCATCATCGTTATAAAAAGCAATCCTGTAGCCACTGAAACTATGCTTATGCGCCGAGCATTCACAGCCTTAATTTCTGCGTCGCGAGCAATTCGTCGGCAAATTTCATCAGTTTGTCACATAAGAATTGTAACGCGGCACTCAGGCAGTAGTTTAAATGTAACCATTGTCCGGAAACGGGTCGAAAACCCCACAGGGGCCAGACATTTTCCTGACGTCGATTTGTCTGTTAATGAGTTTTGACGCAATTGTGCTAGCCGTCTCACTATCGCGAACGGTTTATAAGCAAAAGAGGAATTGGAATGGTCAAGGATCGTAAGCCTCTTATTCTTCATCGCTTGCAGTCAACTGCAAGATTAACGCGTACCGCTTTGGCGATAAGGCTGCTGGGCCACGGTTTTTATGCTGGACAAGACGCTGTAATGCTCCAACTGGCGCACGAAGATGGGCTATCGCCCAGCGTTCTTGCCAAGAGACTTGGTGTGCGTCCTCCGACGATCACAAAGACGATCTCCCGCCTGCAGACCCAGGGATTTGTGAAAAAAGAGGGATCATCGACGGATCAGCGCCAAGCCCATATTTTCCTGACAGACACAGGAAATGAAGCCATCAAGTCGATTGAAAAATCCATTCGCAAGACCGAAAAAGACGCAATGAAAGGTTTTGACAAAAAGGAGCGTAAAGCTTTTGTCAAAATGCTCACAAGACTTGAAATGAATCTATCGGCTGCGGATCTCTTGCGTCAGACGGGTTCAGATGAGCACGATGATGACGACAATGACGATGAATAATTAACGGGCTCTATTTTGTCAGACATATAGCTTGCCTGCGGTTCTTGCCGCCTGTTCCCAGGCTGAAGACCGCAAGGTTGGGCTGCGTGCTCCGATCTTTGCAAGATAGTTTTAGCCTTGAGCGATGGGCACGCAATTTTCCGCGTCAGTTTTGGAGCGGAAAGAACTTTGATTTATTGATCCGCGATGGCATAACCCCAAGAATGATATTCTGTTCAATGAATGGAATCGCGGGGAGAAAGTACTTTTGGCGCAGAAAATTAAGCTATCGACAATTGCCGACGCGTTGAAAGTGTCTACCGCGACGGTGTCGCTTGCCTTGAGAGACAGCCCGCTTGTTGCCGACCAGACCCGGGACAAGATCAAAGAGCATGCGAGAGCAATCGGCTACATCTATAACCGGCGGGCCGCCAGCTTGCGCACTTCGCGGTCGGGAATTGTTGGCGTAGTTGTTCATGACATCATGAACCCGTTTTTTGCCGAAATTTTGCGGGCTATCGAGGGCGAGCTGGATCGTTCTGGCCAAACGTTCATTTTGTCGAATCATTACGATCAAGTGGAGAAGCAACGGACATTCATCGAAACTGTCCTGCAGCTGGGCGGTGATGGTGTAATCATGTCTCCCGCCATAGGCACGCCTGCAGCAGACATTCGCATGGCTGAAGACAACGGTCTTCCAGTCGTACTGATCGCACGTACGGTGCAGGACGCGAATGTTCCGGTTTTCCGTGGAGACGATGCATATGGTATCGGGCTAGCGACCAATCATCTTATATCGCTCGGGCATACGCGCATCGCAATGGTCGGCGGTACTGATCAAACCTCAACTGGCCGTGACAGGTATGAAGGTTATCTGCATGCAATGCAAAAAGCAGGGCTCGATGCGAAACCAGAATGGCGGATTCCCGGGCCTCGGACTAAACAGGCCGGTTTCGATGCCGCGCCGCAATTTCTCGCGCTAAAGGACCATCCCACGGCAGCGGTCTGCTGGAACGATCTTTGCGCAATCGGCATGATGAACGGCATTGCTCGCGCCGGACTCGTCGCTGGCGTGGATATTTCAGTTACAGGTTATGACGATCTGGAAGAAGCCGCGATTGCGACTCCTGCCTTGACTACGGTTTGGAATGGCCAGCGGGAGGTGGGGCAACGTGCGGCGCGCGCTCTGCTTGACCAGTTAAACGGTGCAGACACCCATGCCCGTCAGGAACTTATCAAGCCTGAGTTGCGGATACGGCAGTCAACGTCAAAACCAAAGGAACGCTGATCTGCTTAAGCTAGAATGGCCAAGAGCAGCGATTACTGCTATTCGGCAGCTTGCAATCGCTCGCGGCTTGCTTTGTGCGCACGCACTGCATCGCCAAATGCAGCAAAAATTCTCTGGGAAGAATTATCGGTTTTTACCCAGTATTCGGGGTGCCATTGTACACCGACTGCAAAAGCGCGAGCGCTTTTGACAGAGACAGCCTCGATCGTCCCATCATCGGCCACAGCCTCAATTTCCAGTTGAGGTGCCGGTCTATCTATTGCCTGCCGGTGTACGGAATTTACTTGGATTGCATCACTGTTCATGACTGCCGCCAGACATGAACCCGCCTTGATGTGCACCGGATGGCGAATTGCAAACCGTTCCGCCTGAATTTCGGAAGCAGGAGCCCTGTGGTCCATGCGCCCATCCAACTGCTGGATTTCTGTGGCAAGAGTGCCGCCCAATGCCACGTTCAGTTCTTGAATGCCGCGACAGATTGCCAGAAGCGGGATGCCCCGGTCGATAGCGCGGCGGATCAGCGGAAGCGAGGTGGCATCGCGCGCGGGGTCATATGGCTCGTGCGCTTCAGTGGGTTGGGCGCCATAGAGCGCTGGATGCACGTTGGACTTCGATCCCGTAATGAGTACGCCATCTACGCCGTCGAGAATCGCGTCAATATCCAGGCCCTCGCCAATTGAGGGTACAATAAGCGGAATAACGTCGGCCGCTTGATAGGCAGCCATCAGATATTGATCGGGCGCCGCATGCCAGGTGTAATTTTCGAAATTTCGCACGTCTGACGATATGGCGACGAGAGGTTGCCGCATGATTTCACTCCAAAGGGTTCTAAATAGAATGTAGTTGAGTTCGAAGCCATTTCCAATGGTCATGACCAACCATATGCGGCGCGGACTACCGCGAAGATAGGCAAAAGGTAGAACCGCCGTAACCGTCGGCTGGACTAGAACAAACGAGTGTGTATGTTTAGCGCAGGATCGGGAGAACAAGACTGAATGTCTGTTGATCTGGACCGGGAATAGTTCTGGGGTTCAAAGTTTTGGAGGAGAATTAATGGATCGTCGTTCATTCATGACGAAGGCGGGTTTTGCAGGTGTTGGCGCAGCGACAGCGGCAACCACATTGGCAGCACCGGCAATTGCGCAAACATTGCCCAAAATTACATGGCGCTGTGCATCATCATTCCCGAAATCGTTGGAGACGATTTACGGTGGAGCAGTCGACTTGTCAAAATATCTGCGAGAGGCAACGGATGGCAATTTCACTATCCAGCCATTTGCGGCGGGCGAAATTGTTCCGGGCCTTCAGGCGGCTGACGCGACAGCTGCGGGTACAGTCGAACTCTGCCATACGGTCGCTTATTATTATTGGGGCAAAAATCCCACTTGGGCGCTTGGAGCAGCTGTACCTTTCGCGCTCAATGCCCGCGGCATGAATGCTTGGCAGTATCATGGCGGCGGCATTGATTTGATGAACGAATTCTTCAACACCCAAGGACTGCAGGTCTATCCCGGCGGCAACACGGGCGTGCAGATGGGTGGCTGGTTCCGGAAGGAAATCAAGACCATCGAAGATCTCAAAGGTCTGAAAATGCGCGTTGGCGGCTTTGCCGGCAAGGTCCTAGAAACCCTTGGCGTTGTACCCCAGCAATTGCCCGGCGGCGACATTTATCCGGCTCTGGAAAAGGGCACAATTGATGCGGCGGAATGGGTTGGACCTTTCGACGATGAGAAGCTCGGCTTCCAGAAAGTTGCTCCTTATTATTATTATCCAGGTTGGTGGGAAGGTGGCCCAACGGTCAGCTTCATGGTCAACAAGTCAAAATGGGATGCGCTTCCGCCCGCGTACCAGTCATTGTTCCGTACCGCTGCGCAGGCCACGGATGCAAACATGTTGCAGAAGTATGACTATCTTAACCCGGGTGCGATCAAGCGGCTTGTTGCAGGTGGTGCGCAGTTAAGGCCATTCAGCCCAGAAATTTTGAACGCATGTTTCACGGCGGCCAACACTGTTTACGCAGAACTGGAAGCCAGCAACGCTTCGTTCAAGAAGATATGGGATTCGATCAAAGCGTTCCGCAATGAGCATTTCCTCTATTCCCAAGTTGCCGAGTACACATTTGATACTTTCATGATGGTGCAACAGCGCAACGGAAAACTATAAAACCACGATCTCGACGCCAGACCCCGGTTCTCGGAGCCGGGGTCTCGTTTCATTCAGCTTCTTTTGGTTGTCATGCCATGCTGGGCCGTCTATCAGTGAGACCACAATTGGGATGCCCAGCGGTACTTAATCAATGAATATTGATAGATCTATTTCGGTTGCAGGAAAAACCATTGCGGTGACAGGTGGGTCGTCCGGGCTTGGTTTACGGATGATCCAGGTTCTCGCAGCCAACGGAGCCAATGTGGTTTCGATCTCACGGACGCCAACATCCGAGAGCATGGTTCACTCAAACGTCGTCAACATTATCGCTGATATAACGATTGCGGCCGACATAGAGCGGGCATTCGACGAAACGGAACGGCTGTTCGGCCCAGTTTCAGTTGTGTTCAACAATGCTGGCGTCGCTGCCATCGAACGGGCATTGACGACCACCCGCGAGCAATTGCGCCATATCTTCGAGGTCAACGTGGAAGGGGCATTCTTTATTGCTCAGGAAGCCGCCAAGCGCATGATTGCCAACAAAATCGGGGGTTCAATAATCAATCTGTCGAGTATTCTTGCCGACGCTCCGATTAAGGGATCTGCCGGCTATGCGATGTCGAAAGCGGCGGTAGCACAAATGACGCGATCGCTCGCGCTTGAATGGGCGCCGCATGGCATCCGCGTCAATGCCATTGCACCTGGCTGGTTTCCAACCAAACTCAACGAAACCATCATGGATGGTCCGGCAAAAGGTTTTCTCAAAGGCAAAAACCCAATGCGCCGCTTGGGAGAGCCTGAAGATATTGATGGTGCAGTGCTCTTGCTTGCTTCCGATGCAAGCAGCTACATCACGGGCACTGTTATCACGATTGATGGCGGCCATAGCCTTCAAGGCTAGAGTCCTCTAGACGCGCTCTTGTTCATCGACATTGGTGCGTATCGCCAATACCAGTACAAGCAATGAAAATATTGCAGCATCGCGCCAGAGCACTGAAAAATATCCGCCCCAGATGGATTCCACCATGCCGATGATGGCCGCTCCGAACGCAGCATGGAGCGGACGCGAAAAGCTCCCGGCGGCAGTTATAAACAGGATCTTGAGCCCAAAGATTATGCCCGTATTGAAGCTCACATTGCCGTAGTAGAGTGCTGCGAGAAATCCGGCGAGCGCACAGATTCCATAAGCGACTAGGATTGCGTTTGTTCGTACAGAGACGGGATCAATTCCGCATAGCGCCGAGGCGGTAGGCTCGTCGCTGACCGCGCGCCAGATGCGACCGGCCAGCGTGCGGTTCATGGTCAGTTCTGCCAGAAGAACAACAGCCAGTGCGATACCAATGTTCACAAGCTGTAATTGGGTAAGGCTTATGTCGGCTGCCGGCCCCAGAATAAAGACAGGCGAGGCCAGCATGGGCGGCAGCCAATAATCTCTTGTATCGGCAGCAATGCGCGACAATTCCATCAGAAAGATGGTTAGCCCCAATGTGGCGACGAGCACCGTATTGCGAGTACCAGCATCCAACGGAGTATAAATAAGCCTAGCGACCAAATAGCCGGCCGCGGTTACATAAAGGGCCGCAATTATGAAGCCAAACCCCAAAGCGGCTGGCATTGTCATCCAAAGGACGGAAAAGCCAAAAGCTGCTGCAAGAATGAATGTCTGTCCCGAAAACGCGAAAATTGCGCCAAGCGAGAGATCTGTTCGGTGCGTCAATCCATGAATGAGGACATAGCCATAGGCGAGCAGTGCATAGAGCGCCGCATTGTGAATTCCGTTCAACAATAGTTGCAGAAAGTACGACATTCAGCACCATCCCATCACCAACTAGTCTAACTTGCAAAATCGATTTTACCAGTTAGAATTTCGATATGTGGATTGATTGGAATGCTCATAGGTTTAGCGGAGGTGTGTTGGCGCTTGATTTGGCGAATACGATTATCTTTCGCCAAGCCCCTGACCGCGCCCAAGACCGTTTTTCAAACAGTCTGGAGGTTGCAAGGTTTGCATGCGCTGCTGGCATTTTCCGCGCCGGGGAATGGGGCAGTGTTAATTTTATCCCACCGCAGTCGCCGTCTGGGCACTTAAATTTGATAGAATTGCGCGAGGCGATAAATAACCTGTTCCGAACAGCGGTACTGGAGGGAGGCTTTAAAGCCCAATATTTGTCGAATTTTTTGCGACTGGCCTCGGCTGTCATCGGCGATAGCCAGAATGAGCAGGATTTTACCTTGCCGCCATTTGCCCAGCACAGAGAGCTTTTATTATCCGCTGGAGCCGCGCTGTCTGGTCTAAATCTACTCGACCCTGCGCGGCTATCACGAATCAAAATATGTCCGAATTGCCATTGGCTTTATCTGGATGAGAGCCGTAATCGCAGCCGGCGCTGGTGTGACATGACCGTGTGCGGCAATCGCGCAAAAGCAAAACGGCACTATGATCGTAAGGGAAGAGGTCATGGCTTATAGAGTCCGAAGTGCCGGTTTGCTGCTCAGCATAATTATTGTCTTGGCTCTTGGGGCATGCCGCGATCCCGGACAGGGTGATTATCTTAACGTGTCGGGAAAAATCTTCGTGTTTAATTATCGTATCGCGCAGGCGACTTACGTTTTAACGCTCTCAAAAGTCAGGCCCCTTCCAAATGATTCCGTGCTGGAGGCAACTTTTGAAAATCCGGCAGGCGGAGATCCTTTCATAGTACGGCAAAAAATCTGGCCGACCATGACAAAAGTGACCGTGGAAAGCCCTCCGGTGAAATGTGTGAAGGCCAATCGCGAGTATAGGGTCAGCATGCGCGTCATAGATGCGAGTGGTCAGCTATTGCAGACTATAGAGCGGAAGATGATCTCTGACGTTGATCAATCTGTCATGCCTGACAAACCGCTTGTTGTTGGTCCGTTTTATGATGCCAATCCCGATAAAAGTCCTGCCGCGGTGGTGTGCCCCGGCACCTGATGAAGCCGCTATATCCACTGAATCTGCGAGAAAAAGATCGAAATGGATTGCATTCTTACGTGATTTGGTTTGCTCTGGGCATCAGGCACATCATTCAAAGGACGTTGCAAGCATGATTACACAGATCGCCATCGCCCCGTTGGTTGCACTTATAGCGGGCATCCTCATATTGATCGCCCCACGCCTCTTGAACTACGTTGTCGCGCTTTATCTGATTATCATTGGTGTTCTCGGCCTGTTTCCTAACCTTCTCAATTAGATAATCTTCAATCGCCGATAATATTATCTCAATTGAACAGCAGCGAGCGACTATCTGCGCATTGCGCTGATGCGTCGTTTTCGCTATTGCCATTAAGACGTCGATACGAAGAGGTTTGAAGATGGCTGAACATCACGATACCGCCCCTGCGGAACTGGGCGCTCCCATGGACTACAAAGAACATGAGAACACCTACAATCTGTTTCTTACGCTTTCAAAATGGGGTGTGATTTTCTGTGTTGCGCTGTTAGCTGCAATGGCTTTCGGTTTTTTCGCTGGCGGGTTCTTCTCCGCTACCATTTTATTCATTGTTATATGTGTGGCTGCCTGGTTTTTGGTTTAGCCTGCTTGTCTTTTCGTTGCATCATTCGGGTGGATGCCCTTTGCAAACCAGTTAGCTGACTGTTTTCACCTTAAGGGTATTGCCCGGTAAAGTCGGACAGGCGTAGGCGATCTTGCTGAGCCTGTAGAGAGTTAACTTGCTTAGGGGGTGAGAGCTTGGCTCAGACACTATTCATACCGAAAGAGACTGATGCCAGTGAGCCGCGGGTTGGCGGCTCGGCGGAAACGGTCAAAAAACTTATAAATCTTGGTTTTTCAGTTATCGTTGAAAGCGGCGCGGGCGTTTTGTCCCGTATTCCCGATCGCGAGTTTGAGTCAGCCGGAGCCTCAATTGGCAAGGCAGCAGATGCGAAAAGCGCCGATATTGTTTTAAAGGTGCGCCGACCAAGCTCGACCGAGCTCAAATCCTACAAAAAGGGCGCGGTCGTCATTGCTATGCTCGATCCCTATGGCAATGAAACCGCAATCAAAGAACTTGCCGATGCGGGCGTTACTGCTTTTACCATGGAATTCATGCCGCGTATCACGCGTGCTCAGGTCATGGACGTTCTTTCCAGCCAGGCAAACCTTGCCGGCTATCAAGCAGTGGTTGACGCGGCGGAAGAGTATGATCGCGCTTTGCCAATGATGATGACGGCTGCGGGTACCGTTCCTGCTGCAAAGGTTTTCATCATGGGTGTCGGTGTTGCCGGCCTTCAGGCGATCGCGACAGCGCGCCGTCTTGGAGCCGTTGTCACGGCAACGGACGTTCGACCCGCGGTCAAGGAACAGGTTGCTTCGCTTGGTGCGAAGTTTCTGGCTGTTGAAGATGAAGAGTTCAAGGCCGCCGAAACAGCCGGTGGCTATGCCAAGGAAATGTCGAAAGAATATCAGGCAAAGCAGGCTGCGCTGGTTGCAGAGCATATCGCCAAACAAGATATTATTATCACAACGGCCCTCATTCCCGGCAGACCAGCACCACGGCTCGTAACGCGCGAGATGTATTCGCGTATGCGACCGGGTTCCGTCATCATTGATCTGGCGGTGGAACGTGGCGGAAACGTAGAGGGTGCTGTTGCCGGAAAGATCGTTGAGGTCGACGGCGTGAAGATCGTCGGGCATCTGAATGTCGCTGGACGGATCGCCGCCACAGCGTCACAGCTTTATGCCAAAAATCTGGTCGCCTTCGTTGAAACGCTGGTCGATAAAGAAGCCAAGGTAATCAAGATCAATTTCGACGATGAGTTGGTTAAGGCGACTGTATTGACGCATGACGGCAAGGTTGTGCATCCGGCCTTCGCAGGTGGCGCTGCCACATCCTCGGTGCAAACTGCTGCCGCGAAAAAGGTCACGACCGTCAAAGCCACTACTGCCAAGGAGGCACCGGCGAAAGCTCCGGTCAAGAAAGCAGCATCAACAAAAGCGGCTACGCCAAAGAAAGCTGTGACGAAAACTGTTGCCCCCAAAACATCTGAAGGAGAGGCATGATGGCTGACGCAACGCTAGACAAAGCGCTCGAAACGCTTAATCAGGCCACGGAAATGGTGCGGCAGGCTGCCGAAACCATGCCCGACGCGGCTGGTGCTGCTGCACATGCGATTACCGGTGGTGCAGTTGACCCATTCGTTTTCCGCCTCGCGATTTTTGTTCTGTCAATTTTCGTTGGTTATTATGTGGTCTGGTCGGTAACGCCCGCGCTGCATACGCCGCTCATGGCCGTGACCAACGCTATTTCGTCGGTCATCGTTGTCGGTGCGCTGCTTGCTGTGGGCCTGTCCGCAAGTGGGGTGGCCACCGGATTTGGGTTCATCGCGCTCGTTCTTGCAAGCGTCAATATATTTGGCGGCTTCCTCGTCACTCATCGCATGCTTGCCATGTACAAGAAAAAAGAAAAGTGAGATTTGAGCAATGAGCGTTAATTTCGCAGCTTTTCTTTATCTCGTCTCCGGCGTCCTGTTCATCTTGGCGCTGCGCGGCCTGTCACATCCAACCACAAGCCGACAGGGTAATTTCTACGGCATGATCGGTATGGGCATATCGATCATCACGACGCTGACACTGGCCGAGCCTAGTTTTGGCGGTCTTGGCTTGATCGTTCTTGGTCTTGCCATTGGTGGCGGCGTTGGCGCCTATATCGCCAAGCGTATTGCCATGACGGCCATGCCGCAGCTTGTTGCAGCGTTCCACTCTCTCGTTGGTTTTGCCGCCGTGATGGTGGCAGCAGCGGCAGTCTACTCTCCTGAATCATTCGGGATTGGTGAAATCGGATCGATACACGCGCAGGCGCTTGTCGAAATGTCCATTGGTGTTGCTATTGGCGCGATCACCTTCACGGGTTCGATCATAGCGTTTCTTAAATTGGATGGCCGCATGTCGGGTAAGCCGATCATGTTGCCCGGCCGCCATTTCATCAATGCCAGCCTGTTGATCGCAATTGTTGTTCTTGTCATCGCCTTGGTCTTGACGGAAAGCCATGTGGTCTTCTGGCTTATCGTGATTTTGTCGCTCATTTTGGGTGGATTGATCATTGTGCCAATCGGCGGCGCTGATATGCCGGTTGTGGTATCAATGTTGAACTCCTATTCAGGATGGGCAGCAGCAGGTATCGGCTTTACGCTGGGCAATCTGGCATTGATCATCACCGGTGCGCTGGTTGGCTCATCCGGTGCGATCCTGTCTTACATCATGTGTAAGGGCATGAACCGGTCATTCATCTCGGTCATTCTTGGTGGCTTTGGCGGTGAGACTGGCGGTGCTGCTACTGGCGAAGTTGAGCAGCGTCCTGTCAAGCAAGGCTCTGCCGACGATGCCGCCTTTATCATGAAAAATGCTTCCAAGGTCATTATCGTGCCGGGCTATGGCATGGCCGTGGCGCAGGCGCAGCATGCTTTGCGTGAAATGGCGGACAAGCTCAAGGCCGAGGGCGTCGAGGTCAAATACGCCATTCACCCAGTTGCAGGCCGTATGCCAGGTCACATGAACGTTCTATTGGCCGAAGCAAATGTGCCTTACGATGAGGTGTTCGAACTTGAGGATATCAATTCCGAGTTCGCTCAAGCTGATGTCGCCTTTGTTATCGGTGCGAATGACGTGACCAATCCTGCAGCAAAGACTGATCCAAAGTCACCAATCTTTGGTATGCCAATCCTTGACGTGGACAAGGCTGGAACAGTTCTCTTTATCAAGCGGGGCATGGGTTCCGGTTACGCCGGGGTGGAGAATGAACTTTTCTTCCGCGACAATACGATGATGCTGTTTGCCGATGCGAAGAAGATGGTCGAAAACATTGTGAAAGCGCTCGACCACTAATCTGAAGCGCAATTAAATAATAAAAAACCCGCTATCTCGGCGGGTTTTTTATTGGTTTTGTGATTTTTTCTACCGCATCAAGCGCCGCGTGTACGGGCAAGGCCGTCTTTGGCCGGCTTGTAATTCGGATCAAGTTGTACGGCCTTTGCATAGGATTTGGCTGCACGGGCCTTCTCGCCGCGATGCTCATAGATGAGAGCCTGATTTGCCCAGCCTTCTGCGATGTCACCATCGAGCTTGATGGCCGTATTGAAATCGTCAAAGGCATTGTCGTCATCGCCGAGTGCGACATAGGAGATGCCACGACCATTATAAGGTTCTGCGGCATCAGGCTGTAGCGAGATCGCTGTCGAAAAGTCTTCGATAGCTTGTTTGTGCTGGTTGCGAGCCTGATAAATCAGTCCGCGATTATGATAGGCGCGAGCGTCAGTTGTGTTGAGCTGAATAGCTTGCTGGAAATCATTCAGAGCCTGATCGAGTTTGCCCGCCTGCCGGTATAGATTACCGCGGCCAATATATGCCGTATCATATTGCGGGTTGATCTGGATGGCTCTGCTGTAATCCGCTGCAGCTTGGGCTGTGTTGCCCATATTGCGATAGACCAGCGCCCGGTTTGCATAGGCTTGATAGAAGTTTGGGTTCAACTGAAGGGCTGTGTTGAAATCTTTGATGGCATCATTGCTACGGCCCGCGCGCCCAAAGGCCGATCCGCGCACATTATAGGCTTCGGGATCTTTTGGATTATTGCGGATGACATCATTAAGCGAACTGATGTTTTCGGCAGAACCTTGAGCTTTGTCGATCCCGGTCATATCTGTCGCAGTGGTGTTGCAGCCTGCAAGCGCTAAAGCCATTACGGATGCCAATAAGAGGCCAGCGATTCTTGTCGATCCCTTGATCGATTCAGGTTTGCGGTATGAAGCCATTTCCATTGAATGTGTCATATTCCAATTGTCCTGTTCAACCAAAGCCTTTGCAAGCGAAAATGTTCCTATTCCGACAAACGAAAAAAGGGCGGTGTGACACAAGCCACTCCACCCCTTGTCGCGTCAAGGCGTCGATAGTTGTCTATTAACGAGCCGCGGAAGCGCGGGCCGGAACTTTCTTAACAGGCATCGGCAAGAGGCCTTCACGCTGAGCCTGCTTACGAGCCAGCTTGCGAGCACGGCTGATTGCTTCTGCCTTCTGGCGAGCACGCTTGATCGATGGCTTTTCGTAATGATCATGCATCTTCATTTCGCGGAACATGCCTTCGCGCTGCATCTTCTTCTTGAGGACGCGGAGGGCCTGATCAACATTATTTTCGCGTACGAGTACCTGCACGGTTTTTCCTGTATCTCTTAGAATTTCGTTGAGCCTGATTTTTGACGCCTGTCCATTGAGCAGGGAACAAAAACCAAACTTCGCGACAGTCATCTATCGCAAACTGGGGTGGCCATTAGCAGAAACTTTTATCGATGTCCATGACAGAGTTGTAAACACCGGTGAGTATTTGTCTCAAAGCGCCAGCAATTATGTAATTTGGGATTATCTAACGCGAAGCGCCAATCTCCGTCGCAAAATGGCAAAAGAGCTTTGGCTGGATGCGATACTGATGCATAAAAGCATGGTTCTGGCTTTTAAAGTCGATGTCGATATTTGAACAGGATCAAGCGACGCCACTCATTAATAATCGCTTTGCAGTGGCTATTTTGCCAAGGCCCAATTGCTAGGAATGGATGATGCGGAAATATTCGGTATTTGCTTTGGCGAGGGAGGCGTTGCGTGCCCATAAGGGCTGGGATCAGCAATGGTCTTCGCCTGAACCCAAGTCAGAATATGACGTTATTATCGTCGGAGCGGGCGGTCACGGACTGGCAACTGCGTACTACCTGGCAAAAGAACATGGCATCACCAACGTGGCCGTTTTGGAAAAGGGTTGGCTGGGCGGTGGCAATACCGGCCGCAACACGACCATTATCCGCTCGAATTATCTATATGACGAATCGGCAGGTATTTACGAACATGCTGTGAAGCTCTGGGAGGGGTTGAGTCAGGATTTGAATTACAATGTGATGTATTCGGCGCGGGGCGTAATGATGCTTGCGCACAATATCCATGATGTTCAGGTCTTCAAACGGCACATCCACGCAAACCGGCTGAACGGCATCGATAATGAGTGGCTGACACCGGAGCAGGTCAAGGAATTTTGCCCACCGATCAACCTTTCATCAGATGCGCGTTATCCCATCATCGGCGCTGCCTTGCAGCGGCGTGGTGGTACGGCGCGGCATGATGCGGTTGCGTGGGGCTATGCCCGCGCTGCCGCGGACCGAGGCGTTCACATCATCCAAAATTGCGAGGTTACGGGTATTCGTCGCGCTCCAAATGGCGCTGTGCTTGGCGTAGATACCAATCGTGGCCCGATCAATGCCAAGAAAGTTGGTGTTGTCGCCGCCGGTCACACCTCTGTTTTGATGAACATGGCGGGTGTTCGTATGCCGCTCGAGAGCTATCCGCTGCAGGCCCTGGTTTCAGAGCCGGTCAAGCCGCTTATTCCCTGCGTGATCATGTCGAATACGGTCCATGCCTATATCTCGCAGTCGGATAAGGGCGAGATGGTCATTGGCGCTGGTACAGATCAGTACACATCCTATTCGCAGACAGGCGGACTGCACATTATCAACCATACGCTCGATGCGATCTGCGAGATGTTCCCGGTTCTCACGCGCCTGAAAATGCTGCGGTCTTGGGGTGGCATTGTTGATGTGACACCCGATCGTTCTCCCATTCTCGCAAAGACACCTGTGCCAGGGCTTTACGTTAATTGTGGTTGGGGAACAGGCGGTTTTAAAGCCACTCCCGGTTCGGGCAATGTTTTCGCCCATACGATTGCGCGCGACGAGCCGCACAGGATCAATGCGCCGTTCACGCTTGAGCGGTTCACGACCGGGCGTTTGATCGATGAAGCCGCTGCTGCGGCTGTTGCACACTGATTTTCAAGAGAGATAGATATTATGCTTCTCATCAAATGCCCCTATTGCGAAGAAGAGCGTCCGGAACTGGAGTTCCGCAATGCAGGCGAAGCGCATCTTGTGCGCAATTCTTCGATCATTGAACAGTCCGACGAGGATTTCGCGTCTTATCTCTATTTCAGGCAGAACCCCAAAGGTTTGCAATTTGAACGCTGGCGCCACATTCATGGCTGCGGACGATTCTTCAATGCTGTTCGCGATTCAGTGTCGGACAAATTCCTGACCGTTTACAAGGCTGGTGAGCCAAAGCCTGAATTGGACGCACTTCTGTCCGCAAATGCTTCACAAGAAGTGGCATCGGTAAAAAAACGTGCGCCCCGCACAAAGAAAGCGGAGCTTTGATTTATGGCTCAATCCACTCATTCCGGCAGCAATCGCATTGCAGGCATTGGCCGCCTCGTTCCTGCAAAAACAGTGCGATTTACCTTTGACGGTCAAAATTTGACAGGACTGGAAGGTGACACACTCGCCTCGGCTCTGCTTGCTAACGGCATCCATCTGGTTGGTCGTTCGTTCAAATATCACCGGCCACGTGGCATTCTTTCCGCAGGCAGCGAAGAGCCGAATGCTCTTGTTGATATCGAGCGGGACAAGTCACGCAAACAACCAAACGTTCGTGCGACAGTCCAAGAAATCTACGATGGCCTGAAGGCAAAATCGCAAAACCGCTGGCCGTCGCTGACATTCGACATTGGCGCGATCAATGATGTTTTTTCGCCAATGCTGCCAGCTGGTTTTTACTACAAAACTTTCATGTGGCCGAAATTCGCGTGGAAAACGATATATGAACCGAAAATCCGCGCAGCCGCTGGACTCGGTGTCGTACCGGGCGAGCCCGATACGGATCGTTACTCCAATCGCTTTGCGCATTGTGACGTACTGGTAATTGGCGCTGGAGCCGCAGGCCTTGCGGCAGCTTTAAGTGCGGCGTCCACTGGCTTGCAAGTTATTCTTTGCGACGAGCAGCCCGAGGTTGGTGGCGCATTACGCTATGAAAATGACGTTCAGATTGATGGCATCAGTGGTTACGAATGGGCTGTTGCAGCCTATGCCAAACTGCGCGAAATGAAAAATGTTCGGGTCCTTACCCGCACGACGGCGTTCGGTTACTATGCGCAAAACTTTGTTGGGCTGGTTGAACGACTTAGCGACCATTTAAGCCGCCCTGCTGCTGAAATGCCCCGTGAGCGTCTCTGGCAGGTTCGAGCAAGCAAGGTGGTTCTGGCAACAGGTGCCATTGAACGACATATGGTTTTTGCCAATAATGACCGCCCGGGCATTATGCTCGCATCTGCCGCCCGCCTGTTTCTCAACCAGTATGGCGTTGCAGTTGGCCGAAAGGTGGGAGTCTATACCGCCAACGACTCGGCCTACGCAGCAGCGATCGACTTAAAGCGTGCCGGCATTGACGTGCCGGTCATTGTGGATACACGCAATAACCCATCATCCGCCATTATTGATGAGGCGCGCTCACTCGGCATAGAGGTGCTGACCGGCCATGCTGTCTACAGCGCTGGCGGCAAGCGTCGCATTTCCTCCATATCCATCAAGCCAAACGAGGGTGGAATCGAGCGAAAGATCACAGTTGACGCGTTGATCATGTCGGCGGGCTGGACGCCTTCGGTTCACCTCTTTTCGCAGTCGCGTGGCAAGGTGGCTTGGGACGCCGACAATGAGCGCTTCCTGCCGGGAACTTACGCGCAAAATTGCGTGTCCGTCGGTGCATGCAACGGTACCGACAATTTGCAGTCTGCCCTCGATGAGGCCATTGCGGCTGGCGGCGGGCAAGCTGGTACAATAGTTGCAACTGGTGGCACCAATTGGATCGCCGGGATGATCGGATCTGCTCCGGGAGCAGGGGCCGATACGACCGTTAAAGCTTTTGTGGATTTCCAGAATGACGTGACCGCCAAAGACGTCAGGCTGGCGGTTCGCGAAGGCATGCACTCCATAGAGCATATCAAGCGTTTTACTACCAATGGTATGGCGACGGACCAAGGCAAGACATCCAATCTGCATGGTCTGGCTATTGCTGCGGAAGCTTTGGACAAGCCGATTCCATCGGTGGGTCTCACAACGTTCCGGGCGCCATTCACGCCTGTCACTTTTGGCGCGATCGTCAATCATGCCCGCCATGATTTGTTTGATCCGACGCGCCGCACACCCATGCATGCCTGGCACGAGGCTCAAGGCGCTCCGTTTGAGGATGTCGGACAGTGGAAACGTGCATGGTATTATCCTCAAGCTGGCGAGGACATGCACGCGGCAGTCAATCGGGAATGTGTTGCTGTACGCAATCAAGCGGGCATTTTTGATGCTTCAACATTGGGCAAGATCGAAGTTGTTGGGCCTGACTCGGCCAAATTTCTCGAACTCCTATATACAAATCCTTGGGAAAAGCTCGGAGTGGGCCGCTGCCGTTATGGCATCATGCTGCGGGAAGATGGTTTTATCTACGATGACGGTGTTGTCGGTCGTCTCGCAGAAGACCGGTTCCATGTGACAACGACAACGGGTGGTGCTCCACGCGTGATGCACCATATGGAGGATTACCTTCAGACTGAATTCCCACATCTGAACGTATGGTTGACCTCGACAACAGAGCAATGGGCTGTAATCGCCGTGCAAGGTCCGAAGGCCCGTGAAATCATTTCGCCGCTCGTGGAAGGAATTGATCTCTCGAACGAAGCCATGCCGCATATGAGTGTGCGGGAGGGTAAAATTTGTGGTGTTCCCACCCGCTTGTTCCGCATGTCGTTTACTGGTGAAGCTGGTTACGAAATCAACGTACCAGCGGACTACGGCAAAGCCGTTTGGGAAGCGGTCTATGAACAGGGTAAGCCGTTTGGCCTTACGCCTTACGGTACTGAAACAATGCACGTCCTGCGTGCGGAAAAGGGTTACATCATTGTCGGCCAGGATACTGACGGAACTGTTACCCCGCAGGATGCCGGTCTGACTTGGGCCATCGGCAAGAATAAAACGGACTATGTTGGTATTCGTGGTCTTCTGCGCCGTGATCTTGTTTCTGATGGGCGCAAACAGCTTGTCGGATTGAAGACAGTCGATCCGAAGATTGTGTTGGAGGAGGGTGCGCAAATCGTGGCCAATCCTAACCAGCCTGTTCCGATGACAATGATCGGCCATGTTACATCTTCCTACTGGTCAGAAAATTGCGGTCGTTCCATTGCACTGGCGCTGGTGATCGACGGAACAAAGCGATTAGGCGAGAGACTTTACGTGCCAATGCCAAATGGTGTGATCGAGGTTGAAGTAACCGGAATGGTCTTCTTCGATGAAAAAGGAGAACGGCTCAATGGTTGAGGTTATCGGCGCAACACGACTGCATCCGTTGCAGGCCGGTCATTCCAGCGCTTTATCCGTTTCGGTAACGCTGGCTGAAAATGCCACTCGCTTATCGCTTCGTGCCCGGGAAGATGCAATTCCTGCGATTTCGAAGGCTCTTGGCCTGTCATTGCCAACGAAGCCCAAGACGTCCACATCCGAGGGCACGAGATCAGCACTATGGTTGGGTCCTGATGAATGGCTCATCATTGATACCGCAGATAGCAGTGTCGTCGCAGATATTGCCAAAGCTAAAGTTCTACATTCTGCGGTAGATATTTCGCATCGCAATATAGGAATTTTGGTTTCCGGCAAGGGGGCCGATGCTGTGGTCAACGGTGGGTGTCCGCAAGATCTTTCACTGGCAGTATTTCCGGTAGGAGCTGCTTCGAGGACAGTCCTCGGCAAGATCGAGATTGTCCTTTGGCGCTTGGCTGAAAATGAGTTCCGCGTGGAATGCTGGCGGTCATTCTCAAACTATGCCTATGCGTTTCTTCAGGAATCTGCTCGAGACGTTGCCGTGTAACTAAGAGATAGGTTCCTTTCGGGCCGACAGTAAAATTCGGTTTTCAGATGGATAATGGTAGAGCCTGTGCACTAAGCAAGGTGCCGGCAATCTGAGCGCATACAAAACAAGGACTGCGCTCGCGACATTTGCAATGATGTGCAATTTTCCGGATATGATGTAAACAGGCGCTGACTGCGTCGACAAACACAATTACGCCGTCGTTTTTTATGATGGGATGCGGATGACCACCGATTCGGTGGTCATCTTGCATAGAGAAGCATATGGCGGTCAAGAAACGTCTGGTTATCAATTTCACTGGTTATGAAGGTTTGCATCCTGATGCAGTTCGTGGGCGTTATCTGAATAGTTCAGGTGACTTCAATAGGTTGTGGAACACAAAAACGATTGCCGGACCAATGGTGGGCGAGGGGTCTGGTGTTGCTGCCATGCCCATTGAGACTACGGGAGCGAATTGGAGCACCGAAACCGAATTCTGCCAGTATGGCACTGCCGATATTTTCGATATCTATTCTGCACGAGGCGTCATCACCCGTTTTGCGACAGGCCTGATGGCCTTTCTTGATATTCTTTTATCGGGCACCTTCTATCGATACCTGCGCACCAGCTGGCGATTTTGCCTCTTCTTCATGTGGCCCTTTGCTCTTGCCTGCATAATAACGATGGTACTGCTTGGCGTCGGTTTGTCGCCCATCTGGGCAGACTTCAATCCTTGGCATTTGTTATGGAGTGTTCCCCTCGCGCTTGTAGCTTGCCGTATCCTTATTCGCTGGCCGGGAGATAAAATATTCTTTTCCTATCTGCTTGATGATTGGGCTGCGGCGTCTGATCGAATTCATGGTCGCAACAGTGAGTTGCTCCTGCGTCGTCGCGGTTTCGCCGATCACCTGATCAGGAAGCTGGAGGCAAGTGACGCGGATGAGGTCATTATAATTTCCCATAGCCTGGGAACTGTGCCAGCCGTAGAAGCAATCGCTGATGTCTGGCGCGCGCAACCGGAACTATTGAAAAACAGACCGGTATCGCTGGTTGCAGCGGGGTCGTGCCTCCTGATGATCGCATTGCACCCCCGAGCAATAAGCTTGAAGGAAGATATCCGGGTTGTCATGCAGGAAACGCCAGTGCTTTGGGTGGAATTCCAGGCCATTTCCGACATTATACATTTTTATAAGTCAGATCCGGCAGGGGCGCTGGGGATTGAACCGAAGGTAGCGCCCATCATCCGTCGAATAAGATTCAAGAATGTTCACAAGCCAGCGCGGTATGCGCGGGCAAAGAAGAATTTCTTCAAGATGCACCTGTTGTTTCTCAAAGGAGCACAGATACGCAACACCTACGACATGGGCATGTTTGTGCAGGGGCCCTTTATGTTTGCCGAATTGATGACCAAGTATGACGGAGAAGCGGCGCCACTTGATGAAAAGGGTCGGATAGGCTGAAAACCTCAATCCATTTCTGGTGGATGCTCGAGCACTGCAATTGTCAGCCAATTTGCCACTAATGCAGGCTTGATAAGGTTTTCGACGTCCAAAGTGACTTCGTAGTTGTTGAGGACACGGCCTGAGGGGCGGATATCTGCATCCACAAGCTTGAAGCGTGCACGCACACGCCTGCCAGTATTGACTGGAGACATGAAGCGCACTTTGTCAAAACCGTAATTGATACCCATTGTGGCACCTTCAATCATCGGCAGTGCTTCATAGGCCAGGGTGGAAAGCAATGAAATCGTCAGGAAGCCATGGGCGATGGTGCCGCCAAACGGAGTTTCTTTTGCAGCACGCTCCGGGTCGACGTGAATGAATTGATGATCGTCGGTAGCGTCGGCAAACAGATTGATCATTTCCTGCGTGACGGTACGCCATTCGGAGCAACCGATTTCAGTCCCGACCGCTGCTTTCAATTGTTTGAGCGTTATCGCTTCTTTCATAATATCGACTTTCCAAACATATGCAGAATGTGGTTTGTTTCGATAGTCGGTTCCGCCCCGATTGTCATCCCTGAACTGTCCATTGAGCAATATCGTCGCGTTCACCGATCAGTGCCAGTCCGTGCGCAATAGAGAGGAGTTCACCCCCGCTCTCGATCCGGCCCTCGTCAAAGCGTTTGGTGAAAATGCTTCGAACAGCAGGGACAAAGGATGTTCCACCCGTCAAGAACACTTTATCGATTGAGGCCGGAGACGTGTTTGTTTTTGTCATGACTTCATCCAGCGCGCCTTCAATCCTATCCAGATCTTCTGTTATCCAGCTTTCAAAATCTGAACGTTTGATCGTCTTTTTGCCGCCGGACCCGAGAGGGGCAAAATTGAACTCGGCTTCTTCCGCCGATGATAGTGCCATCTTCGTTGCGGACACTGCCTGATAGAGCGGGTATCCTTCGTCATGTTCGACGAGATCAACAAAAGTCTCAAGTTTTTCCGGATCAAAACTACTGCGGACAAGCTTCTTTAACTCGACGAATTCACGTGAGGTTTTGAAGATAGAAAGCTGGTTCCAGCGTCCAAAATTTGCATACCAAGACGAAGGAACTTCCAGCCTTTTGTCAAAACTCTTGAAATATGTTCCCTTGCCAATCTGTGGCGCAACGATCTGGTCTATCATGCGATAGTCGAAATGGTCGCCCGCAACGCCGACGCCAGAATGACCGACAGGTGTTGCCTTCAATTTGCCTGCGAAGCTTTCAAACCGAATGATCGAATAGTCAGTCGTGCCGCCGCCGAAGTCAGCTACCAAGACTGTCGCATCTGATTTTAAATGTTGAGCGAAATAAAAGGCAGCAGCGACGGGCTCATAAACGAAGTGCATTTCAGGAAAACCAAAACGCGTGAGCGCCTCGCTATAGCGCTGCATTGCCAGTTCCGGTTTGGGATTGGCTCCCGCGAAATGGACGGGGCGACCGGTTACGATCCGGCTGACCTCGGACGGCCAATTATCGTCCGCATATACCCGCAACCGCTTTATGAAAACCTCCATGAGGTCTTCAAAAGTTTGCCGTTTCGCAAAGATCAATGTGCCTTGAAAGAGGGCACTTGCCGCAAATGTCTTTATGGATTGGAGAAAACGGCATTCGCCAGGATGATCAATGAATTGCCGTATCGCCGCGTGCCCGGCCTCAACCTTCAAAGAGGCAGCACCCGCCAGGGGATCCTTCATGAAAGACAGTGCCGTCCGCATGCTATCGGCTTCGCCAGCCCGACTAGTGAATGTCATTGACCGTGTGGTGGCTCCATCTGCCAATGCCATGACGGAATTGGTTGTGCCAAAGTCAAAACCCAGCGCCTGAGCCATGGCCGCGCTCCTTGTGCTGTTATATTTTGCTATTTTTTGCGCGCTCAATGCGCTTTCGATTTGGGAGGCGCGTCATCGCACACCATTGCGCGCTATGCAAGGGACAGCTTGTGATCGCTCTTTATGAAATCAACGAAAGCGCGTAACGGCGCAGGCATATGATTGCGGCTGGGATAATAGAGCCGAGGGCCGGTAAAACTGAGCCACCAGGATTGCATTACAGGCACAAGTTCACCGCTTTGGAATGCAGGCATAATCGTTTCTTCGAAAGTGTATATCAAGCCAAGGCCAGCAATCGCCGCTCCGAGCTCAACTTCGATAGAAGATGCGAGCAAAGGACCCTTGGGAGTAACTTTCACAGTTTTCCCATTCTTTTCAAACTCCCATGCAAAGGAGACGCCGCTCGCAAAGCGATGGCGAATGCAGGCATGGTTGATGAGATCGCGCGGGTGCTCTGGCGTGCCGTGAGTGTCAAGGTAATCAGGTGCTGCGGCCAGAACAAACCGCTGCGTGCGCGGCCCGATTGGAATTGCGATCATGTCGCGTTCAATACTCTCATCATAGCGAATACCGGCATCAAAGCCCGCGGCGAGGATATCAATGAATGTATCGCTTGCGAGGATGTCGAGACTGATCCCTGGATGACTAAGAAGGAACCTGTTGACGATAGGTGGCAGGATACTACGGGCGACGATAATCGGCACATTTAACTTGAGTGTTCCAGTGGGGCTGTCGCGGAAGCTGTTTAAGGCATCCAGCGCGCCAGCGATCTCGCCCATTGCGGGCTTTAAACGCTCCAGCAATTGCGTACAGGCGTCCGTTGGTGTGACGCTTCGTGTGGTCCTGTTCAAAAGGCGGACATTAAGCCGCTCTTCAAGGCGGCGTATTGCATCGCTGAGTGATGATGCGGAAACGCCGCGAACTTTTGCTGCAGCCCGAAAGCTGCGGGTTTCCGTGATCGCGACCAACGCGCTCAAATCAGAAAGGTCTGGTTCATTCATTGTACGCTTTTCCGAACAACCCGTGCATGATAAAGCGGATTATCGCACAAATTGAAATCTTTTATAGTTGCATTCGAGAGCTCATAAACAGGAAAATACGGAGTTTTAGAATGCAATATCATCAACTTGGTGCAACTGGCCCGAAGGTTTCTGAAATTGGACTCGGTTGCATGGGCATGTCAGGCATGTACGGACCCTCCGATCGTGCCGAGAGCATTGCTACAGTTCATGCCGCTTTGGATGCCGGTGTCAACTTGCTGGATACGGGCGATTTTTACGGTATGGGCCACAATGAAATGCTGATAGCTGAGGCATTGAAGGGCAGAAAGCGTGAAGATGCACTGATAAGCGTTAAATTCGGAGCGCTTCGCGATCCGAGTGCCGGATGGATCGGATTTGATGGAAGACCCGCGGCGGTCAAGTCTTCGCTCGCCTATACGCTTCAACGGCTGAATGTTGATTATATCGATGTTTACCGGCCAGCCCGGCTTGATCCTGATGTGCCAATTGAAGACACAATCGGTGCAATCGCCGATATGGTAAAGGCAGGTTACGTCAAACATATTGGCCTGTCCGAGGTTGGTTCGGCAACGATACGGCGTGCGGCTGCCGTTCACCCGATTGTTGATCTCCAGATTGAGTACTCATTGATCTCACGCGGCATTGAGGACGGCATTTTGCAAACTTGCCGCGAGCTTGGCATCAGCATCACTGCCTATGGCGTGCTTTCACGCGGACTGATCAGTGGGCATTGGCAGAAGGATGCAGCGGCACCTACCGATTTCCGTGCGTATAGTCCCCGGTTCCAGGGCGAAAATGTCGACAAGAATTTGGCGCTTGTCGAGGCGCTCAAAGCGATTGCTGACAAGAAGGGCGCTTCTGTCGCACAGATCGCCATCGCATGGGTTGCTGCGCAGGGTAAGGATATCATTCCGATTGTGGGCGCTAGGCGTCGTGACAGGTTGACTGAATCCTTGGGTTCCCTTGACGTTGCACTCACCGGTGAGGACTTGGAAGCGATCGAAAAAGCTGTGCCAAAAGGCTCGGCAGCGGGCGCCCGTTATACCGCTGCACAGATGGCGCATCTCGATAGTGAAGTCAGCGCACATGGTTAGATAGATAGGGCCGGTCTGTCAGCCCTATCTAAATAGACACAGATTAGCCTGCGGTTTTGTTCGCGGGCTTTTCTTTATGCCCGCCGAACTCGCTGCGCATGGCGGAGAGAATCTTGTTGGCAAAGTCAGCATTGCCGCGCGATGAGAACCGTTCCTGCAAAGCAGCGCTGAGGACGGGCGTTGGCACAGCTTCATCAATGGCAGCGATGACGGTCCAGCGTCCTTCACCGGAATCGGAAACATGGCCTTCATAGCTCTCCAGGCCGGGATCACCATAAAGGGCATCGGCAGTCAAATCGAGCAACCATGAACTGATAACACTGCCACGACGCCACACTTCGGCGATCTCTGGCAAATCAAGCTTGTATTGATAGTGTTCTGGATTTTGCAATGGCGTGGTTTCCGCGTCAACTACATGCTCACGCATGCCGATGTCCGCATTTCGCAGAATATTCAGACCTTCGGCGTAAGCGGCCATCAACCCATACTCGATGCCATTATGGACCATTTTGACGAAGTGTCCGGCACCGTGCGGTCCACAATGCAGAAACCCCTGATCGGCTGTACTGGCAAGGTCTTTGGGGCGGCTTTCAGTGATCGGCAAGTCACCTTTGCCAGGTGCGAGAGCGGCAAAAATGGGAGAGAGATGCTCAACGGTGGGTTTTTCGCCGCCGATCATGAGACAATAGCCGCGCTCCAGGCCGAATACGCCGCCGCTGGTTCCCACATCAACATAGTGAAGACCTTTTGACCGCAAGGCTCCGCTGCGCCTGATGTCATCATGATAATAGGAATTGCCACCGTCGATCAGGATATCGTCCTTATCCAGCAATGGTACGAGTTGATCCAGAACTTTGTCGACAACAGCAGCGGGAAGCATAAGCCAAACAACCCGTGGTTTGGACAGTTTGGAAACGAAATCCTGCAGAGACGCACTTGCCGTAGCCCCCAGCGCTTCCAATGCAGCCATGCTTTCAGCGCGCGCGTCATAAACAACGCATTCGTGTCCGTGCTGCATCAGCCGTTGGGTCATATTGTTACCCATACGGCCCAATCCAATCATACCGAGTTGCATTTCTAAATCTCCGGGGGAAGGTTGAAAAATATCCTTGAAGGGATGGCATTACGGGCCAGGTCGCTATGTTACCGGACGGCAGGCAATCTGCTTCCTGATTTATCAACGGCGGCGCGAAGCGTGTCAATGTCAGTCACTCGCGGATAGAGCTCCCGGCCCACGATGAAGGCGGGTGTGCCGGCTAGCCCTAGTGATTTTGCCTGCGCAGCGTTATGATCCAACCGCCCTTGTATGGTATCGAAATTTTGTTCCAAGGCATCCCTGACCCGGTCAGTGTGGATGCCAGCTGCTCGTAAGGTTTCATCTACCCGTTTCAACGTGAGCCTGCCCGGCACCTTCATGAGAGCGCCGAATGCTTGTTCGTGTTGGCCGCTATACCCAGCGGCCAAAGCCATTCTTGAAGCGTAAACTGAAGTATCTCCGAATATGGGCCAATCTCTCATAATCAATCGTATCGATTTATTGTCTTTCAGCAGTTCTTCCAGTTGAGGATGAAGCTTTTTGCAATTGGGGCATTGATATTCGAAGAATTCGACGATTGTCACGCTACCTTTCGTGTTGCCAAATACAGCCCACATAGGATGATCTTCCCGTAGCTGTTCTTTCGCCTCAGTTATCTTAGGTAAAAATACGCTGCTTAAAGCCACAGTCAGAAGATCACGGCGATTCAAAAATGGATTGGTCATCAGTTCCCCGGCCAGCATTATCTGCTCGCCATCATGGCGAAAGGAACGGCATATTTGGGGCGCCGGATTGAGAAAAACGAGTAAAAGCCCGTGGCTTGGATTCGTCCGCTTTTATCAGATCGGCATCGCAACAATATCGATGTGATCGCTGTCCGCTGTGTACACATCGTTCATTATCGCCGGAACATCCTGTCCCCGGTCAAGTAATGTGCCCTCTGCAGTGATAATGGAAATTTGATAGCCAAGGTCTATAAGGAATTTCAAATAGGTCTCGGGCGTGACGCTGGATATCCAGCCGATTAGATTTGGGCTGAATTCGCTGACAATAATGGGGCGAAATTTTCTCAATGTATTTATCATGCCGGTAAAGGCGCGGTATTCTGCACCCTCAATGTCGATCTTGACGAAATCAACCCGATTCCAGTCATGCAAGACATCATCGAGCCGTACGCAAGGGATTAAGCGTTTGATTTCGAGTGACTGTCCCGATTGAAGCGTAGCGCTGACGCCGTTGGAACCGGATCCATTCAGGGCGAGTACATCGGTTTTATCACCGACCGCGCTCAAAAGAACATTAACGTGGCTGAAGGAATTCGCGTCGCGACTTGCCACAAGCAAACGACCGTTTTCGACATTCGGCTCTACCGCCAGAACGCGTCCCTGGCTTCCGACCAGTTTCGCACAGAGCATGGTGAAGTAACCAATATTCGCCCCGATATCTATGACGTGCATTCCCGGCTTGACGTATTGTTCGAATACCCTCGTCACATTTGGTTCATAGGCACCACCGATGACATTGATCCCGACATCCGGATCATTTCGATCCGCATAAATCCATGCGTCATTGAGAAAGACCTTTTCGATCTGCCGATCAGATGCTGGGTCAAGTAAGCGGCGGCTCTGAAACTCAAGTGAGTTGAGATACATGCGAACAATGCTTTCAAGCGGCTGACCTACATAAGTGTAGTGAGATTTTTCAACTTCGTTCATTGTTCGACCCAAAATCAAACGGAACGCATAATCTATGTCAGCGGTAGTCGTGATCATCATTGTTCTGGCACCCGATTATAAAGCGCTTATATCTCTTGAGAGGAGTGCGCGGGGGCAATATTCAACGCTGTGATAATCAAACGCAAGGGCGTTTGTATATTTCAGAACTCAAGGTAAACGCGGAAATTCTTTCATTCCTACTGATAGATAAAAGTAGTTCGAGGGACATGCGAGGGAGTGTAGCTGACCAAACGCTGACTATTCAGAGTCTTCCTTGCTGATGCTACAAGGAAAGGCGCAGTGCAGGGCAAACACGCGCATTACGGCATTCGCCTTAAGTATCAATAATAGAGAGGAAGGTCAGATGGTGGGCGTGACAGGGATTGAACCTGTGACCCCTACGATGTCAACGTAGTGCTCTCCCGCTGAGCTACACGCCCATCTGCCGGGCGCATACACCATATTGAATTGTGTCCGTCAATAGCTGTTAAAGGAACTTATCGGGCTTTCTTGCAGGAATATCGGATTAGCTCGGCGCAATTAGGCTGCGACGAGCATTTTTTCGATTTCATTGACGAGATCGCGCAAGTGAAATGGCTTGGATAGAACCTTGGCATCTTTTGGTGCCTGCGAATCGGCATTTAGAGCCACGGCAGCAAAACCAGTGATAAACATGATCTTCAGGTCCGGATCGATTTCAGATGCCCGGCGGGCCAATTCGATCCCGTCCATTTCCGGCATGACAATATCCGTCAGCAACAAGGAAAATGGCTCTTCACGGAGACGATCATAGGCGCTGGCTCCATTGTCGAAATGCGTGACGTGATAGCCAGCTTTCTCCAGCGCCTTCACCAGGAAGCGCCGCATATCATTGTCGTCTTCTGCAAGAAGTATTCTTTTCATCGGTCCGTCCGAATTATCTAGCGCCGATCATCCCCAGACCAGCGTTCTGTAAAATCTACAAAGCGCTTTTTTGGTAAAGATCACGTGAATGATTTGCTAGAAATAAGGCTGAACGCGCGAAATGTCGAGGTGGTCCGGCGCGGATAGATCATCTTAAGAAAGATCAGCGAATGTTGCTTGCACGATCAATTCCATTACAGGCAAACTTGATCTAGAGTATTCAGGCATTGCCCGCAGGTTCAGCAATAACATTTGAAGTGAATGATGACCGTCAACCGCGATTTCCCCGATAGCTCTCCATTTGAATTGCGGCAGCCATCCGATCAGCGCATTCCATTTGTTTTTAACTCACCCCATAGCGGCCGTTTCTATCCACCGACATTCATCCTGCAATCACAGCTTGATGCGCATACCATCCGCCGCTCGGAAGATTGCTTTGTGGATCAACTCTTCGCATCAGCCGTAATGCTGGGGGCACCGTTAATGCTGGCGCATTTCCCGCGTGCTTATCTTGACGTCAATCGCGAGCCCTATGAACTCGACCCTAAAATGTTTTTGGAGCCACTGCCTTCGTTTGCGAATGGACATTCTGCCAGGGTGGCAGGCGGCCTCGGCACGATTCCGCGGCTTGTTGGGGAAGGGCAGGAAATCTACGCGCAAAAATTTCATATTTCGGAAGCGCTCGGACGTATCGATAGTATCTACAAGCCCTATCATTTAATGCTCGGAAATGTGCTTGCGACGACATGTGCCCGTTTTGGCTATGGCGTACTGGTCGATTGCCATTCAATGCCTGCCAGTATCCGCTTTCCAGAAAGCGGAATGCGCCCGGATTTCATCATAGGCGACCGATTTGGCACGAGTTGCGCGCCCGAATTAGCCAGCGCCGCCATACAATTGTTGCGCGAAATGGGTTATGTGGTTGCACACAACAAGCCTTATGCCGGCGGCTACATCACTGAACATTATGGCCGTCCCCTGAAGCATATGCATGCATTGCAGATCGAGGTTAATCGCGGCCTTTATCTGAATGAGAATACCTACGAAAAAAAACCCGGATTTGAGCAGCTTCAACGGGATATCGGACTGTTCCTTGCGGACCTGGTTTCCCTGCCGGATTTTTATTTTCTCGATACGCCCTTGGCGGCAGAATAGGGATCCACACCATATCTCAATAAAAAAGACCGCGCGTGAGCGCGGCCTAAGTCTAGGGAGGAAACGCCCAAGGAGGGCATAGACAGGTCACCCCGTCCATTTTCTAGTTTATGCTGCGTCGCACAAATGTCAAGGTATTTGAGTGATTTTTTAGCATTCTTATATCATGCCTAAAAAACGCGCATAAATTGCGCGGTTTGATCACAAAAGAGAATAATAAAGTCATCAGGAGCTATTTTGGTCATCGATCTTACCTTTTTGAAGCAAATCGCCGAGGTTGCAGCCCAGCAGACACTGCCGCGTTTTCGCACAGTAGCGCTGGTCGATAATAAATATCAGACAGGGTTTGATCCGGTTACCGAAGCTGACAGGGAAGCCGAGCGAGCCATACGTAGCTTGATAAATGCAACTTTCCCCGAACATGGAATTTTAGGCGAGGAATTTGGTGGAGAGAATTTAGCGCAGCCAAACATTTGGGTCATTGATCCTATTGATGGGACGCGGGCCTTCATCTCCGGCCTGCCGGTATGGGGAACGCTGGCTGGACTAACAATCAATGGCGATGCGGTGGCGGGGGTAATGTCTCAGCCATTCACGCGCGAGCTTTTCATGTGCGATGGCGATGCCTCTTGGTACGAAGGACCTGACGGGGTTCGGCGTTTGCAAACGCGCAAGACCACCGAACTGGCCGAGGCAACATTGTTTACGACTACGCCAGCGCTCTTCAAGGGTGCGCAGCGGGAAGCCTATGACAGGATCGAGTCGACGGCGCGCCTCGCGCGTTACGGGACAGATTGCTACGCTTACGCAATGTTGGCATCAGGATTTGTCGACTTGGTGATCGAAACCGGACTTCACCCATATGATATCGTGGCGTTGATTCCTATCATCGAAAAGGCCGGTGGTGTTATCACAACCTGGGATGGTGGCGCGGCGGAAAAAGCAGGCGACATTGTTGCGGCGGCTACACCGGAACTGCACGCCAAAGCGCTCGCCTTGCTCAATCAGTAAGCTCTGTCTCGTCCGATAATTGCGTTGGTTCGTTGCCTGTTCCCGGAATGAAGGCATCAAATGCTGCAAAAAACTGTTCGCGATAGAAATCAGCCTCCTGCAGAATCTCATGCTTTGCACCATCAATTGTGAGAAGAGTGGTGTTGCGCAGTTGCACAGCATAACGCTCTATCGCCGGGGTTGAGACAATGGTGTCCGCGCCAGCTGCGATAATCAGTAATGGAATGCGTATTTTCTCGATAAATTCAGGGCGATTGACCCTGTTAATCGCTTTTGCGGCAGCGACAATCCAGCTTGCTGTCGGGCCACCAAGAGCGAGTTCCGGCGCTTGTTCGAGTACATCGCATTGGCGCTTGTAACGGCTGGCATCCGATGTCACCGGGTTGTTTTCAAAAGGCCTGGCCTTGTATGGGCCGCTGAGCATGTAGGTTCTGCCAAGCCCAATGGAGCGCAGCGAGTTTGCGACGATCCTTGCCGTCATTCTTTGTAAGCGCGTCATGGGAATATCAAGCAGGGGTGATGTCAGGACCATGCGATGGATTCGGTTGGACATGGAGGGCGCTGCAAGCAGTGCTATGAGGGCACCGGTGGAGTGAGCCAGAACATAGAACGGGCCCTTGCAATCGGGCAGAAGCACGGTTTCGAAAAACCTTTCGAAGTCGGCAACATAATGTTCAAAGCTTTTTATATGGCCTCGCGCCGCATCACGTAAAATACGGCTTGAGGCCCCTTGGCCACGCCAGTCAAATGTGGCCACTGTAAAACCCCGCGCCGCAATATCCCTGGCTGTTTCGAAATATTTTTCGATACATTCGCTACGACCGTGCAAAATAATGACAGTTCCGCGGATCTGGGATGTGCTGGCGGGGATGATTGCATAACGCAGTTGCTTGCGATCCGGCAGATCAAAGCTATCGACACGGGTACCCGCGGGAATAGGATTGGACGCAATTTCGACGAGTGATCGGATCATGTGCGGTCGGGTGCCTCAAAGAGCAAGTTGCCTCCGTGATAAAGCCGCTCCGACAGAACGTCAAACAATGCCTGAAACGGCAGAGCTAAAAATAAAGATCGACCGGAAACTCTGCCTGAGAGCTTCCGGTCAGTACATTGCAGATGGAAGGGACGTTACATCTGCAATGATTTCGGCTTTTTTATCAGTAGGCCGGATTGATCTCGATGCTGAAGCCGGAGCGGCGATCACGGTCACGTCCGACGCGGCGGGTTTCAAGAATTTCGCCTCTGCGGGATACGACGACAATCACCGGATTGCCGCGGCGAGAAGCTCTTACAAAATAACGGCCACGTTCGAAATCGATATCGCGAACCCGGTAACCGCGACGCTCCAGCATGCGGGCAACATCGCGTGGCCCAAAGCGTTCACGGCGGTCATCGCGCCAGTCCGAACGGTCGCGATCGTAACGGCCACGATCCTGAATGAGATAGCCATCCGATTCGTCCTGCTCCAGATAGATGGCAGGTGAGTTATCGCGATAATAACGTTCCTGAGCAAATGCCGAGGAGGCGAAGCCTGTGATCAAAACGGCGGCTGCAGTAAGAGCGATAAGGGGTCTTTTCATTGTCCTATCCTTTATATGCCGGACCGTATCCGACCTTGGGTGTAGTTATAAAATCATCGAGCTGAACGTATTCCGAAGATGATGTTCATTTTGCGTTCATTGAACGTCGCAGTTTCATACAAATAGACTTGAAACCCGGAATTGCGCTTACCAAATATGGTTTGCAGCCGCCATATCGGGGTTGCTGGTTCAACAGAATTTGCCACATCGGGGATTCTGACGTGAATCAAAAAACGCAAACATTGTCGCTCTAAAGGAGGGCTTACCCATGCGTCACGTTGATTTTTCACCACTCTACCGTTCAACCGTCGGTTTCGACCGGCTTTTCACGATTCTCGACAGTTTGGCTCAGCCGGAAGGTGCCCAAACTTATCCGCCCTATAATATTGAGCGGACAGGCGAGAACACCTATCGCATCACAATGGCCGTTGCCGGGTTCTCTGAGGATGAAATCCAGATTGAAGCCCACCGCAACCAGCTCAAGGTGACGGGCGAAAAGACTGCTGAAAAGTCGGAAGATTCCGAAACTTTGTATCGCGGTATTGCGTCTCGCGCATTTGAGCGCCGTTTCCATCTTGCCGATTTCGTCGAGGTAAATGGGGCCAGCCTGAAAAACGGCTTGCTGCACATTGATCTCAAGCGCGAAATTCCGGAAGAGATGAAGCCGCGCAAGATTGCGGTTACGGCTTTGTCCGATAACGAAGCCAAGCAGATAGAAGCAAAAGCCACTAACTAAGCGGCTACTGCGATGAGTGGAGAGCGGCGCAGCAATGCGCCGCTTTTTATGCGATCAGATCGCCAAATTGGCGGACTTCTTCTTGCGTCGTAGCAAAGCTGGTTACGAGGCGGATCATTGTTTCGTCATTTGCAAGCAGGTTTTCTTCGTTGTGGGGCGGCTTCCACTCATAAAAAATGGCTCCGCTTGCCTGTAGGCTCGCCACAACACCCTTGGGGGCAATCGCAAAGACTTCGTTTGCCTGGGGTTGCCAGGCAAGTCTCATCTTCTTCGAACCAGCAATTTGTTCTGCAAGAAAGCGCGCCATCGTATTGGCGTGGGTCGCGAGCTCCAGCCATAATCCGCCAGCAAAATAGGCTTCGAATTGCGCTGCAACGAAACGCGACTTTGAAAAGAGCTGCGCGGATCTCTTTCGGATAAAGGGCACGTCCTTTGCCTGATCGGGGTTCATGAATATCAATGCTTCTGCACACCAGCAGCCGTTCTTGGTTCCTCCGAACGACAAAATGTCGACACCCTGTTTCCACGTCATATCCGCAGGACTGCAGCCAAGGGTAATGAGCGCATTGGCAAAGCGAGCGCCATCCATATGGAGTGGCAGGCTATTATCCTTGCACAGTGCTGAAATCGCTGAAATTTCGCCGAGCTCATAGATGGTGCCGATTTCTGTGGATTGGGTAATTGAGACACCCATTGGCTGTCCGGCGTGCACATTCCCGGGGACGAATCCCCGAATAGCTGTTTTAAGATTATTAGTATCAATACGCCCGGTCGGACCGTCTACCGGCTGAAAACGGCCTCCAGCTGAGAGAAAGCCTGGTGCTCCGCCCTCGTCATCAATCAGATGGGCCTCACGATGAGCGAAGGTTACGCCGCCTGGCCTGCCGATGGCAGCTTGGGCAAGCGAGTTGGCGGCAGTGCCAGTTCCGACGAAGAAAACGGCGACTTCCCGTTCAAAGATTGTGTTGAATGTTTCATCTATTGCGCGGTCGAGCGTGCTGGTGCCGTAAGCCGAGGCAAAGCCATCGGAATGCCGGTTTAAATTCGCGGCAATTTTGGGGTGGGCGCCAGCCCAGTTATCGGACGCAAAGTGCATGAAGCAAACCTCTCTTCAGGATGGATGAGCAGAGGCTTACGCCTTTAGAAGCATAGTGGAAAGCAGCCGTAACTGTTAATATTGGAGGAAGTAACTATTCAGCATTCTATTTTTAGCGGAAACACCTGCTCTCGTAACTAATGCGAGCAAATTGACAATTTGACGCAATCTTCTTTCGTGGAATGATGTTATTTTTTGCTTTTCCATCTTGTTTGTTTGGAATAATTCTGGCATACGCTGATACGACAGCATTGCTGTCCTATTTGCGGAGACTGGTAATTGAGGACGGCAGTCAAGTGCTTTCGTCCTTCTTAAGGTGCCCGCAATCTACAATCGGAAGATATGCCGCATGAAGCGGGGCAGGAATTATGCTATTCCGTCCCATATGACTAAGACCGCCCTGTGAGGGCTTCAATGGAGGAATTGACGATGTCGGATTTGACGCCATCTGTAACGACTGAACTCGCTCAGGCCGTACAGAATCGTGCGGTCAAAACCAATAAATTGTCAGGTTTCCCGAAAGCCCAAGGCCTTTACGATCCCCGTAATGAACATGACGCATGTGGTGTGGGCTTCGTTGCCCATATGAAGGGTGTGAAGTCCCGTAAGATCATCGAAGACGGGCTTTTCATGCTCGAAAACCTGACCCATCGCGGCGCTGTTGGTGCCGATCCATTGATGGGCGACGGTGCTGGCATGCTTGTCCAGATTCCGGACGCGTTTTTTCGCGCGGAATGGGCAGAAAAGGGTGTCGAGCTTCCTCCGGTCAATCAATATGCCGTTGGCTATTTCTTCATGCCGCAGGACCCGGAAGAGCGTGCACATATCGAGCAAGTCGTAGCGGAAGTTATTGCTTCGGAAGGCCAGACACTTATCGGTTTCCGTGACGTGCCCGTTGATAATTCGTCTTTGTCAAAGGCTCCGCATATTGCTGCCACCGAGCCGTTTCATCGTCAGGTCTTCATTGGACGCAACCCGAATATTGAATCCAATGAAGACTTCGAAGGTCGCCTGTTTGTCCTGCGCAAGGTGATTTCAAACCGTATCTATCAAGAGAACGGTGGCAAGGAGAGCGACTTTTACGTTGTCTCAATGTCTGCCCGTACGATTGTCTATAAGGGCATGTTTCTCGCCTATCAGGTGGGTGCCTATTATAAGGATCTGAAGGACCCACGCTTTGTCAGCGCTGTCGCGCTTGTGCATCAGCGGTTTTCGACAAACACGTTCCCTTCCTGGAAGCTGGCGCATCCCTACCGTATGGTTGCGCATAACGGCGAAATCAACACGTTGCGCGGCAACGTCAACTGGATGGCTGCGAGACAGGCTTCGGTTGATTCCGAGTTTTTTGGCAACGACATCTCAAAGCTCTGGCCAATTTCTTATGAAGGCCAGTCGGATACGGCGTGCTTTGATAATGCTTTGGAGTTCCTGTTTCAGGGCGGGTATTCGCTTGCCCATGCAATGATGATGCTGATCCCCGAGGCATGGTCCGGTAACAAGCTGATCGCGGATGATCGAAAAGCATTTTACGAATATCATGCTGCGCTGATGGAGCCGTGGGATGGACCAGCTGCTGTCGCGTTCACGGATGGCCGTCAAATTGGCGCGACCTTGGACCGCAATGGTCTACGTCCAGCGCGCTATCTCGTGACTGATGATGATTTCGTGGTCATGGCCTCGGAGGCGGGCGTACTTCCCGTGCCGGAAGAAAAGATCGTCAAGAAGTGGCGGTTGCAGCCCGGTCGCATGCTGCTGATCGATATGGAAAAGGGTGAGATTGTTTCTGATGACACGATCAAATCCGAAATAGCCAATCGCCATCCATACAAGCAGTGGCTCAAGAACACCCAGTTGATCCTGGAAGAATTGAGCCCGGTTGAGCCGCGCGCCTTGCGCAAGGATGTCAGCCTTCTCGATCGCCAGCAGGCATTCGGCTACACGCAGGAAGACACAAGAATCCTGATGTCGCCCATGGCGACGACGGGCCAGGAAGCCATTGGTTCGATGGGTACTGACACGCCGATCTCGGCAATGTCTGACAAGTCGAAGATGCTTTATACCTATTTCAAGCAGAACTTCGCACAGGTCACCAATCCGCCGATTGATCCGATCCGTGAAGAGCTGGTGATGAGTCTTGTTTCATTCATCGGTCCACGCCCAAATCTTTTCGATCTGGTTGGAACATCGCGCCGCAAGCGGCTGGAAGTACGCCAGCCCATCCTGACCAATGGAGATCTGGAGAAAATTCGCTCCATCGGCCATACGGAAGATCGTTTTGACACCAAGACGCTCGATACGGCCTATAATGTTGAAGAAGGCGCTGCTGGAATGGCCGGTGCCGTGGAGCGGCTTTGTGATCGCGCTGAAGCGGCGGTTCACGGCGGCTACAACATCATCATTCTTTCCGATCGCCAAGTTGGTCCGGACCGGATTCCAATCCCGGCGCTTCTCGCAACCGCGGCCGTTCACCATCATCTGATCCGCAAAGGGCTGCGTACGTCAGTTGGTCTCGTGGTTGAGTCGGGCGAGCCGCGTGAAGTGCATCATTTCTGCTGCCTTGCAGGTTATGGTGCGGAAGCAATTAATCCGTATCTGGCTTTTGATACATTGCTCGATATGCACAAGCGGGGTGAATTTCCGCCGGAAGTGGATTCGAGGGAAGTTGTATCGCGCTACATCAAGTCCATCGGCAAGGGCATCCTCAAGGTCATGTCGAAGATGGGCATTTCGACCTATCAGTCCTATTGCGGTGCTCAGATTTTTGACGCTGTCGGGTTGAAGTCGGAATTTGTTGATCGCTTCTTCTTCGGTACGGCGACGATGATCGAAGGCGTAGGACTTGAGGAAATAGCGGAAGAAACAGTGCGCCGCCATCGTGACGCCTTTGGCAATGATCCTGTTTTGTCCACTACACTCGATGTTGGCGGCGAGTATGCCTATCGCATGCGCGGTGAAGCACATTTGTGGTCGCCGGACGCGGTAGCAAAGCTGCAGCATGCCGTGCGTACGGACTCGGCCAGCACGTTTAAAGAATATTCCGATATGGTGAACAGCCAATCGGCGAGGGCCAAGACCATTCGGGGCCTGTTCAATATCAAAATGGCTGCCGATACCGGCCGCAAGCCAGTTTTGATTGATGATGTCGAGCCTGCCAAGGAAATCGTAAAGCGGTTTTCCACGGGTGCCATGTCGTTCGGCTCGATCAGCCGCGAAGCCCATACAACATTGGCTGTAGCGATGAACCGTATTGGTGGTAAGTCGAATACCGGTGAAGGCGGCGAGGAGCCCGATCGCTTCTACCCGCTGCCCGATGGCAAGCCAAACCCGGAACGTTCGGCGATCAAGCAGGTGGCGTCAGGTCGCTTTGGTGTCACAACCGAATATCTCGTCAATTCTGACATGATGCAGATCAAGGTTGCCCAGGGCGCAAAGCCCGGTGAGGGTGGTCAGCTTCCCGGACATAAGGTCGATGCGACAGTTGCCAAGACCCGTCACTCGACGCCCGGTGTTGGCCTGATTTCGCCGCCGCCGCATCATGACATCTATTCCATCGAAGATCTGGCCCAGCTGATCTACGATTTGAAGAACGTCAATCCCGAAGCGGATGTGTCGGTTAAGCTTGTTTCGGAAGTTGGGGTGGGCACAGTTGCTGCCGGTGTGGCCAAGGCGCGCGCTGATCATATTACCATTTCCGGTTATGATGGCGGCACAGGTGCATCGCCGCTGACGTCGCTCAAGCATGCCGGTAGCCCATGGGAAATGGGCCTTGCTGAAACCCAGCAAACGCTGGTGCTTAACGGGCTTCGCTCGCGCATAGCCTTGCAGGTCGATGGTGGCCTGCGAACCGGTCGTGACGTCATTGTCGGCGCACTTTTGGGAGCGGACGAGTTTGGCTTCTCTACCGCTCCATTGATAGCGGCAGGGTGCATCATGATGCGCAAGTGCCACTTGAACACCTGTCCCGTTGGCGTTGCAACGCAGGATCCGGTCTTGCGCAAGCGCTTCAAGGGCACGCCTGAGCATGTGATCAACTTCTTCTTCTATATGGCGGAAGAAGTTCGTCAGTTCCTGGCTGAGATGGGTTACACGCGGTTCGAAGAGATCGTCGGCAAAGCCGAACTTCTCGAAAAGCGCGAGGCGATTGATCATTGGAAAGCCAAAGGGCTCGATTTCTCTCGCATATTCCACAAGCCGGAAGCGCCCGAGGAAAAGACACGTTGGACAGAACGACAAAACCATCCAATCTTCGATATTCTCGACCGCAAGCTTATTGAGCAGGCGCTGCCCGCCCTCGAAAGCAAGCAACCGGTCAAGATCGAAATGGGCATCAAGAATGTGGATCGCTCTGTAGGTGCAATGCTTTCTGGTGAAGTTGCCAAGCGTTATAGGCACAAGGGACTAAAAGAAGATACAATCTCGGTGAGATTCACAGGTACGGCCGGGCAATCTTTTGCTGCATTTTTGGCCAGAGGCATCTCCTTCGAGTTGATTGGCGACGGCAATGATTATGTAGGCAAGGGACTTTGCGGTGGCCGCATTGTCATTCGCCCGCCTGAAAATACGAAAATCGTGCCGGAAGATTCAATCATCGTTGGCAATACCGTGCTGTACGGAGCAATTGAAGGCGAGGCTTATTTCCGTGGGGTCGCGGGCGAACGGTTTGCTGTTCGTAATTCCGGAGCAATTGCCGTTGTCGAAGGCACCGGCGATCATGGTTGCGAATATATGACCGGCGGCGTTGTCGTCGTCATTGGCCAAACGGGCCGGAACTTCGCAGCCGGCATGTCCGGCGGTGTCGCCTATGTCCTTGATGAAGCTGGCGATTTTGCCCAGCGTTGCAACATGGCCATGGTTGAGCTGGAGCCGGTTCCGGAAGAAGATGACATCCTTGAGAAGCTTCATCATCATGGCGGTGATCTGGCACATAAGGGGCGTGTTGATGTTTCGGCCAATATGACAAGGCATGATGAAGAACGTCTGGTTCAACTGATTTCGAACCATATGCACTATACGGGTTCTGGCCGCGCGAAAGAAATTCTCGATAATTGGGAGAGTTTCAGGCCGAAATTCGTGAAAGTTATGCCGGTGGAATACCGACGCGCGCTCGAGGATATGGAGCGTATGCGGATGGGTGTCGCAGCCGAATAGTTTCAATGCCTTAGCTTCGAGCGTCGCTGTTGCGATGCTCGGCAAAGGTCCAATGCTGCCCGTTGATTTAAATCGATATGGGTGGTCCTCCGAGAGGCGAGGGGAGCAGTTTTATGGGTAAGGTTACAGGTTTTCTTGAGATAGACAGGCAGGTTGGCAAGTATCAACCGGCATCGGACCGCATCCGCCACTTCAGGGAATTCACCATTCCCATGACAGATGGCGAGGTCAAAAAGCAGGCGGCACGCTGCATGGATTGCGGCATTCCGTTTTGTCATGGCCCTACGGGTTGCCCGGTTCACAACCAGATCCCTGACTGGAATGACCTTGTCTACAATGACAATTGGGATGAGGCGATCCGGAACCTGCATTCCACCAATAATTTCCCTGAATTTACAGGCAGAATTTGCCCTGCGCCTTGCGAAGAAGCCTGTACGCTGAACCTTGAAGATGTGCCGGTATCGATCAAGACGGTCGAGCAGGCCATCGCTGACAAGGCCTACGAAACCGGTTTTATCATTCCTCAACCAGCCGCTTCCAAGACCGGCAAGAATGTTGCGATCATCGGTTCGGGTCCGGCAGGGATGGCGGCGGCGCAACAACTTGGTCGCGCAGGACATGAAGTTCATGTTTACGAACGCGAGAGCAAGCCAGGTGGATTGCTGCGATATGGCATTCCGGATTTCAAAATGGAAAAGCATTTCATCGACCGGCGGGTGAGTCAGATGGAAGGTGAGGGCGTCACTTTCTTCTGCGGCGTCAATGTGGGAATTGATAAGCCAATTCAGGAGCTTATCGATAGCTACGATGCCGTTTTATATTGCGGCGGCGCCGAAACGCCGCGCCCTGCAGGCATTCCCGGCGCTGAATTTGAAGGTGTCCACGATGCGATGCACTATCTGGTTCAGCAAAATCGTCGTGTAGGCCGTGAAAACATTGAATCCGTTGCCTGGAAAAGCGACTCGATTGTCGCGTCCGGAAAGCACGTTGTGGTTGTTGGCGGTGGTGATACGGCGTCTGACTGCGTGGGCACGGCATTCCGTCAAGGCGCGGTAAAAGTGACCCAGCTCGACATCCGCCCGCAGCCTCCAGAAAAAGAAGACAAGTTGAGCGTATGGCCTTACTGGGCAACGAAAATGCGTACTTCTTCATCGCAAGCCGAGGGTGCTGCCCGTGAATTTCAGGTGGCAACGCTTGAATTCATTGGAGAAAATGGCGAGCTGACCCATGTGAAATGCTGTGAAGTGGATGAGGCACGCAAGCCTATTGCCGGAACGGAATTCTTCATCAAGGCCGATCTTGCCTTCATCGCAATCGGCTTTTCCGGCCCGTTCGAAGACGGGATTGTCAAAGAACTTTCCGGTTCGCTGGAAATGAAAGCCGACCGTCGTGGCAACCGCTCGGTTGTAGCGGATGATGTCGATTATCGTACCAGTGTCGACAAGCTTTTCACCGCTGGCGATGTCAGGCGGGGACAGTCACTGGTGGTCTGGGCGATCCGGGAAGGTCGTCAGGCGGCAGCTTCAATAGATGAGGCTTTAATGGGAAGTTCGGTGCTCCCTCGATAGGTATTTCTACCGCGCGCAACCAAATTGCACGCGGTAGTTACAATTTTTCGGCAAAAATCGACGATTCTTTGGCAATTCCCAGAGAGTTTTCGTTGTTTTTGTATCAGTTTCGGAAATTCTGATTTGAGTTCGCAACTTGTCGGATTATTTTTGCGGAAATCCCGATGACAATCTCATGCACGTGGCGCGCGAGTACCAGTGTCGGCCCTATTTGGCCGGTTTTGGCCAAGAAAAATCATTTGTGCGTCCGGGCTGGCTTGCTGGTGTCACACCCTGTTTGATGAGCAGATCGCGGTCCGATTTTTCGGCAGCGGGGACGGAGCGCGTGGAGGCGCCAAGTAGATCGGTGCCGCCGTCCAGTTCGGGATCATTCAGGCTGATTGGCGCAAGCCTGTCAACTCTGACAGGACCGGATGGCGTTTCCGGCAATGCCTGCACGGGAGCACCCGGTTTGATGGCGGCAATATCGGGCGCGGTGGCTGTACCCAGCATTTGGCGCAATGGCTTTTCGACATAGAAAGCGAGTTTACGCTTGCCGGCAGGGGTCAGGCCGATTCCGTCATTGTTACGCAGGCGCGCCGTTTGCCCCGACATATCGAAGCCGGTAAGCGTAAACGAGCCACTTTGATCAACAAAGCCATCCCACACATCGACGAACGTGCCTTTGGCTTTTTCAGCGGCATTGCGATAGAGTTCGTTAAAGGCCAGCACGTCATTGGTCATGCTCTTGGTTTTGAAAGCCGGTTGCCCGACCCAGACGACCGGTTTGCCGGTTTTCTCGACAGCATCTAGAAATGCACCGAGCCGAGCCTGATACTCCTTCGACCATTCTTCACTCAGGAATGGTTTTCCCTTGGCCTCAGACTGAACACCGGTAAATTGCTGCCGGTCATTGGCTCCCGCCATCACCACGACGACTGAAGGTTTTTCCGTTTCAATCAATCCACCTATGGTCATAGGCCAATTGCGATGGTCGTCGCGCACGAACCCGGATGAGCCATCGGCCTTATCAATGATGCGCACGCCGGGGCTATCGATAAAAGCTGCCTCAAGACCCTCTGCCAGACCGCTGGCCATGAAGTCGCCAACGACAAGAACTGTCTTGGCATCAGGCAATTTGTCAGGAATGGCTGGTTCAACCGCTACCGATGGCGCGGGTCCCGATTGCGGTCCTGCCGGAGCTGCTTTCGGGCGCGCGGGTTTGGTTGCGCGATTTTTAGGCCGAGGGCGGACCCTCCGGCCATCATCGATCAGGCGGTCGGTATCTTCGCGATAAATTTCACGACGTCCCATCAGCATATCGAGCAGGGTTCGGGCAGCTGCGGTTTCGGTGAAAACGAGTATCCCAGAAAGTCCGAGCGCCATAGCAAAACCTGCCAGCCGTATAATTCTTTGCTCGGGCGCAGTGCGTGGTTCGTCTTTCGACAAGCGCTCAGGAAGCTCACCACGAGGAAGCTTCGTGGGTTGCAAAGAAAGTGGCAACCTCTGAGTTTCTTTAGTTTCTGCCGTCAAACCACATTCCTCACGGTGAGCTTGTCGAACCACGCTACACGTTCGCGCGGTGCGACAGACTCTCCCCCTACTTCTTGCGCAGGATCGTCAGCACTTCCTTGCTGGGGTGACCATCAGGGTCCAGGCCCATGCGGGTCTGGAATGCCTGAATGGCATTGCGCGAACTACTGCCGATCTTGCCATCTACCTTGCCGTCATAATAGCCGAGTTCGGTCAAATGATGTTGAAGTTCTTCGCGTTCTTTCATTGTGATGGGCGTAAACGGCCGGTTCCAGTCCTGACGCAGGCCCGTTGAACCGGCAATCTGATCGGCCAAAAGGCCAACGCCCAATGCATACTTATCGGCATTATTGTAGTTTTTCAGCACGAAAAAATTCTTGGTCATGAGGAATGACGGACCTTGGCGTCCATCCGGCACTTTCAACGTCGCTTTTACGCTGCCATTGGGGAAAGCCTTGCCATTGGCACGGACGACTCCGAGTTGTTGCCACTCTGCGATGGACTTTGAACCGGCGGGGAATTTGCGCCCGGCAGGCAGCACAACCTCATAACCCCATGTCTGGCCGCTCTGCCATCCATTCTTGCGAAGAAGATTGGCGGCTGTCGCCAAGGCATCAGGCACGGAGTTCCAGATGTCGCGTTTGCCATTGCCATCCATATCCACGGCATAGGCGATATAACTTGTCGGAATGAATTGCGTATGGCCGAGCGCGCCTGCCCATGAACCGGTAAGGTGACTGCGGTCAATATCGCCGGACTGAAGAATTTTCATGGCGGCAATCAATTGCGTGCGGCCGAATTTGCCCCGGCGCGGGTCAGCATAGGCAAGAGTGGCGAGCGAGCGCACAGCATCGCGCATCACATCATCGCGTTTCATGATCTCGCCGTAGTTGGTTTCCATCGACCAGATTGCGAGAAGAATATTGCGATCAACGCCGAATGATTTCTCAATGGCACCCAGCCAACGGCTGTACTTCTTGGCCATTTCGCGGCCTGTTGCCACCGAGTTTTCATTGACGCGGTTATCAATATAATCCCAGACAGGCGCAGTGAATTCCGGCTGGAATTTCGCCTTCTCCAAGACTTCCGGATCGATCTCCGTGACGCCGGCAAAGGCGCGCTTATAGGTTGCCGCAGAAATGCCGCTGGCCATCGCCGTTGCCCTGAAATCGGCGATCCAAGCCTGGAACTTTGCATCGGCGGAGGCATTGTTGACGTTGAGTGACAGGATAAGACCCGCCGCAGCTGCAATCATGCAAAAACGTTTAGACAATGCCGACGAAGCTTCAATCATGTTATGCCCTCGAAATGTGTTCCCACAGGTTCAGACGATAATATTAGCATGTCAAAGTTAGGAATTAGTTTACCATGCCTTCCTCAGTGCCCACATTAACATCGGCAAAGAATATTTATTTTACAGGCCTGTGCATTTTCGTTCTTTGAGGCCAGATTGTCCAGGATCTAACCAAAAACCAGAATCGGTATTTGGGAATTATATCAAAATTTGAATTGTTACTGCGGCTTTTGTGAGTTCACGACGACAATAGATGCTTTAACGAAGAAATCGCATGCAACACCAACGAGGTACCGATGACGACACTGAAGAAAATTCGCAAGGCCGTCTTTCCCGTTGCGGGTTTTGGAACCCGCGTTCTTCCAGCAACAAAATCCATTCCGAAAGAAATGCTGACAGTCGTCGACAAGCCAGTCATTCAGTATGTGGTCGATGAAGCGCGCGAAGCTGGTATTGAACATTTTATTTTCGTTACGGGCCGCAACAAGGCTGTTATCGAAGATTATTTCGACGCGCAGTACGAGTTATATTCATCGCTGACGGAGCGCGGTAAAACAGCCTTGCTGGAAGAATTGCAGAGCATTCAGCCAAGGCCGGGCACAACCAGCTTTACCCGTCAGCAGGTGCCGATGGGGCTTGGCCACGCCGTCTGGTGCGCACGCGATATCGTCGGCAATGAGCCATTTGCGCTGCTTTTGCCTGACATGATCATGCAGCCGGAAAAGAATGGCTGTCTGGCCGATATGGTGGAGCTATACAATCAATCGGGTGGCAATATCGTTGCGGTGCAGGAATGCGACCCGGCTGAAACACACAAATATGGTATTGTCGGGCAAGGCAAGCCGGTCGGCAATGGGTTTGAGCTGACGGAAATGGTAGAAAAGCCCGCCAAAGGCACTGCGCCTTCAAATCTTTACATTAATGGCCGCTATATTCTCCAGCCGGAGATTTTCAACATTCTGGAAAATCAGGAACGCGGTGCGGGCAATGAAATCCAGCTGACGGATGCCATGCTCAAACTGACCAAAGAACAGGATTTCTTCGGTTATCATTTCAAGGGCCGTACCTATGATACCGGCTCCAAAGAGGGCTTCGTTGAGGCTAATGTGGCCTTCGCACTGTGGCGCGAGGACATCCGCAATGGTGTGTTCGACAATATTGGCAATATGCTGAAGACGATCAAGCCAAAGGGGCAGTGATCTATTTTAGTTGGGAGCGGCCTTGGCTGCTCCCAATGTTTTGCGTGGTTCGACGAGGCTCACCATGAGGAAAGCGAGTTGATTGCAGGGAATCGAAATCCTGCAAAGTTGAAAATCATCATGCAGCCCCTCAGAGTTGTGAGGCAGGACCATGCAATCAACCGACCTTCCTCATGGTAAGCCCGTCGAACCACGCATTAGTTCAATGCAATAGCTTAGTATTACCGCTGCAATGTCACGCCGACATACACACTCGTCTCATCGGTATTGCGTGATTCAACGTCGCTGCGGACAAGCTGGTGGCGGGCGCTGACATCCAGCCCGACAAAACGATTAAACCAGTAGGTTGCACCGATCTCGGCGCCGAACCCCTTATCCAGTCCCGTATCATCTTTATTGTCTCGCAAAGAAGCGATCAGTTTGGCGTTAAAGTCCAGGTTGGCCCGGACCTGACGTTTGATGCCAACCGTTCCTTCATAATAGACCGAACCGCTTTCTCCGGGGGCGGTTGCGCCTTCGACGCGGGTCAAAAGACCGATATCGACATCGGTTCCGCGCTGCGGAGACCATTTGATCGCCGCATCCGCACTGAGGCCTTCGACAGCTTGCAAACGGTCATCGTCAATACCTTGACGTAAATAGCCAAGTGCGAACTCGCCTGACATTTTTTCCCCGAAATCAATCTCGACGCCGCCGCGAAGCCCTGAACGCACACCGGAACGGCGATAGCCGCTAAAATCGACTTTCTCATCATAAATGAGTTTACCAAACTCGACCTCGACAAAGGGCTTGATGGCAGGCGACATTTCAAAGCCGCCACGCAAGGCGATGCTGGCGAAGGTGTTGTCGCGATCTTTCTGGCTGACAGCGATATTGCCGAATTCGGCATTGCCGTAGGTGGTTCGGTTGACCTTGCCTTTGACATCGCCGAAAAATTTGCCGAACTCGTGGCGAAGGCCAAGCATTCCATCAAGCTCTTGCACGCCAGGACGGTTTGATGTGCCTTGAAGCGTTGTTGGCGCGCTTGGATCTTCCTGCCGATAGCGATAGCCCGCTTCACCTTTTACAGTTGTGCGTGCGCCGAGATCCAGTTGAAAGCCAGCACGCAGCCCAATATTGGGCGCTGAATATTCCTCACCGGAAAGGGTCTTGTCATAGGTCCCATCAAAATCCAGCCATGCGGAATGGCGTGACCAATCTGTCGTGGCACGGGCACGCAGCCGGGTTTCCGACAGGATGGCGGATTTGCCATCCGAACTATTATCGGCATTGGTTGTTGCCCGCAGGCCCTGACTGAGGGAGGGGCGCAAAGTTACTGTTCCGGCCCGTATGCCGAGCGGCGCGAAGGGTTCAGGATCGGGCCGCGGTATACGGCGCTCAATCGCCGAAACAGGCATATTGTCCTTTTCAGCGCGATTTTCCGCCGGATTGGCTTCCTGACTCTGTTCGATTGCGCCGGTGTCATAAGGATTTTCCGGACCCCGATCAGTGTTATTTTCGTCTCCGGCCGCGGCTGTGGGGCGTGGCGCTCCTGGCCGTGGTTCCGGTGTTGGCACTGATGCCGTCGGAACTGGCGTCATCTGATCCTCCGGCGAGGGCGGCGGGTTCAGTCCACCGCTATCATCGGCTGGACCGCTCGGAGGGCTGCCGTCGTTTTGAGGTACACCCAACAATCCCAGATTGGAACTATCATCCTCGGCGGGCAGGGCGCCGGGGCTGACAGGCTCATAGGCGCGGGAGGGAATGCCGGAATCGGTTGTAGCTGCGCGCGAATCAGCGGGACGTGTAGTTTGCGTCTGCGGGGTGTTTCCCTGAATAGACCCGCGCAACTGAGAGTTGTCTGGCAGAACAGTTTGCTGGGCCAGAGCAGGGCCGCAAACCACAGACACAGTGCTGCCAAGCAAGATTGCGATGACGCAAAGATTGCTTGAAGCTTTGAAGCGATAACTCGCTTTTGCGCGTGGTTTGGACGAATGAGTCAATAGATTTGCCAAAGGGTTCGAACCTTCAGCGATGGTAAAGAAGCATGGTTAATGACTTGATAAGACCGCCGGTTTTGCGCGGTGCTCATACGGATTTGCGAAGCGGCAATGAACAAAAATTGGACATGAGCCAGCGGAAGCGCTAACGGTTTGCCCATGCAGGCTATAAATGACACCAAACTGGACAGGTCCGCAGCGGTTGACTCCGCAAAACGGACAATTGCAACCGAACAAGACGGGCTAGTTGCGCTAGGCGCAGCGCTGGAAGGTTCGATGGCCGATGCGTTCTGCCGCGCGATTGAGAAAATCGCTGCAATCAAAGGGCGCATCATTGTTACCGGCGTTGGCAAGAGCGGCCATGTCGGCGCCAAGATCGCTGCGACATTTGCCTCGACAGGCACACCGGCCTTTTTCGTACATCCTTCGGAAGCCAATCATGGCGACCTTGGCATGATCGCCGCCGATGACGCCATTCTTGCGCTGTCATGGTCTGGCGATACGGCGGAACTGAAAGGAATAGTCAGCTATTCGCGGCGGTTCCGCATTCCGTTGATTGCGGTGACGGCGGGTGAAAAATCAGCACTGGCAATGGCTGCCGATGTGGTGATCCTGATGCCGCGCGTGGCGGAAGCCTGTCCGCATGGCCTTGCGCCGACGACATCTACGCTGATGCAACTGGCGATGGGCGATGCGATTGCCGTGGCGCTGCTTGAGGCACGCGGCTTTACCCCCGGTGACTTCAAGACATTCCATCCGGGCGGTTCACTCGGTGCCAGCCTCACTCATGTGCGCGAGATCATGCATCGCGACGACCAGATCCCCCTTGTGCCGCTTGGGACGCTGATTCCTGACGCGATGAAGGTTCTGTCCGAAAAACGTTTCGGTTGTATTGCGGTCGAGAATGCCGATGGCACGCTGGCTGGCATTATCACTGACGGCGATCTTTCGCGTAATCTGCACCGCAGTCTGGTGACAATGACCGTCGAAGAGGTCATGACGCGGAACCCGAAGACTGTACCGCCGACCATGCTGGCAAGCGCCGCACTGGCTTTACTCAATGATCACAATATTGGTGCGCTGATCGTGACTGAAGACAATTACCCGGTCGGGATCGTGCATTTCCATGATCTGTTGCGCATCGGCGCTGCATAAGAGCGTTGTAATTCGATTGTGCGTGGTTCGACGGGGGCTCACCATGAGGAAAGGTGGGTTGATTGCAGGGAAACACTCCTGCAGCGCTGGCGAATTAACCCGCAGCCTACTGCCCTTCCTCATGGTGAGCTTGTCGAACCACGCATTTTGTTGTGCAATGAGCTGAAGCGTTTTTTGCTAGAGCGCTTCGACCCGCAATGTTCCCTGATCGATCCCGACGATTTTTACTGGCGTTCCGGCGGCAAGGTCCGGACCTGTGACACGCCAGAGACTATCGCCGACACGCGCGCGGCCCCGGCCATTTACGGTCGCTTCTTCAAGAGTAACAATCTGGCCAATGAGCTGTTCACCGCGCCGGTTGAGCAAGGGTTCGTCTGACTCCGCATCGGTTGCGCCGACGAGTTTGCGCCCGATGAAAACGGCGATCAGCGAAAGCACCAGAAACAGGATGACCTGCACCTGCCAGCCGAATGGGAAAGCTTCGCCAAGCAGGATGACAAAGCCGCCGACAATGAGCGCGGCGATGCCGAACCAGAGGAAGAATATTCCCGGCGCGGTCACTTCCAGGATCATCAGCAAAAGGCCAAGTACGATCCAGTTCCAGGGGCCAAGTTCCGCAAAGAGACGTTCCAGCATTTCAAAGCCTCACCCGAATTATGAATTCGTTCCGCTGGTACCTGGAACGGTGCGTCCGCGGGCTGGTGCAGCGGGCGGAGTTGTAGGGGCATTGTCGGCGAAGACTTCGCGCGCAAGGGCGCTGATACCGCCAAGCGAACCGACAAGGGCGGAGGCTTCCATTGGCATCATGATGATTTTCTGGTTGGGGCTGGAAGCAAACTTGCCGAAGGCTTCGGTGTATTTTTGCGCGACGAAATAATTAAGCGCCTGAACATTGCCGCTGGTGATGGCGGCTGACACCATTTCGGTTGCCTTTGCTTCAGCTTCCGCAAGACGCTCGCGGCCTTCAGCTTCGCGATAAGAGGCTTCGCGCTTGCCTTCCGCTTCGAGAATTTGCGATTGCTTCAAACCCTCAGCGCGCAAAATCTGCGCCTGACGGGTGCCTTCAGCTTCCAGAATAATGGCGCGCTTGTCACGTTCGGCCTTCATCTGACGGCCCATGGAATCGAGCAAATCCTTCGGTGGATTAATGTCTTTGATCTCCACGCGGGTCATTTTAATACCCCATGAATGCGCGGCCTCGTCGACAACGCGCAGCAACCGATCATTGATCGTGTCACGGTTGGAAAGCAGCTCGTCGAGAACCATGGAGCCCATGACGGTACGGATATTGGTCATGGTCAGGTTCAAAATGGCGTTTTCCAATCCGCTGACCTGATACGCCGCCTGTGGTGCATTGAGGATCTGGTAGAAGGCGATGCCATCCACGGCAATATTGGCATTGTCCTTGGTGATGACTTCTTGCGTAGGAACGGCAAGCACCTGTTCCATCATGTTAAGCTTGGCGCCGATGCGATCGAAGAATGGGACAATGAGGCTCAAGCCCGGCGATAGCGTGCGGGTATATTTGCCGAAACGTTCAATGGTGTAATTATAACCTTGAGGCACGGTTTTTACGCCCGCAAACAGAATTGCCAGTACGAGAATGGCAAGCACTGGTATCGTGAAATCAAAACCGCTCATTGTATCGCCCCCTTGGTCGGCCCTGAGGCCCGAAACTCACACTATCCCGTTTAGCGGGTCAGCACACGATAGACCATAGTGGCAACATCAAAAAGCAGCGATTCTACACCCAACCCTGTAGTTCGCGGCGGACGAGCTGTTCGATGACCCGCATGCCTTCATCGCTATCATTGAGGCAAGGCACGTGAGTGAAGTTCACGCCGCCATGCTCGTGGAAGATTTCCTCGCCTTCACCGGCGATTTCCTCAAGCGTTTCAAGGCAATCGGATACAAAGCCGGGGTTGAAGACAGCAACGGATTTCACACCCTCTTTGGCAAGTTTTTCCAGGGTCTTGTCCGTGTAGGGTTGCATCCATTCTTCGGGGCCAAAACGTGACTGGAAGCATGTTATCAGTTTGTCTTCGGCCCAGCCCAGTCTTTCACGCAGGAGCCGGGTGGTTTTCCAGCAATGGCAGGGATAGGGATCGCCGCGCTTGAAATAGCTCTGCGGTATGCCGTGATAGGAAGCGATCAAAAGCTCAGGTTCAAAATCAAGCGTGGCATAATGCTTCTCGATCGATGTCGCCAATGCATCAATATAGACGGCCTCGTCCTGGTAGGAGGGGACGATGCGCGTCGCCGGCATGAAGCGCATCTTGATCAGCGCTTCGAAAAATTTGTCGTTGACCGTTGCGGTCGTCGTTGCCGAATATTGCGGATAGAGCGGGAACATGAGAATGCGCTTGCAGCCTGCTTTATCCAATCGCTCCAGCGCCTGCTCGATTGAGGGCTGGCCATAACGCATACCCCAATCGACAACGATTTCCGGGTGCTCGGCCAGAGCTACCCCAAGTTTTTCGCCTTGAGCGCGAGTATAGGTGCGTAGCGGCGATTCGTTGCGCTCGCGGTTCCAGATCTTGTCATAGAGCGCGCCGGATTTTTTCGGACGTGTGTTCAGCACAATGCCGTAAAGCACGGGAAGCCAGATAGCGCGGGGCCATTCAATGACGCGCTTGTCAGAAAGAAACTCCTTGAGATAACGGCGCATCGAGGTTTTATCAGTGCCATCCGGAGTGCCCAGATTGACGAGCAGAACGCCGATTTTCGACGTCTCAATATGCGGATGGTCCTGGGGTTTTTTAACCGTCGCCATCGGCTCGTCAGAAATTTTCATTGTCGTACTCCGCTTCTGCCGCCAGAAACTAGTGTCCGCCGGTATTATTGCAAGGGCACCAAAGGCCGCATGTTGAGTGCACAGATCAGGATTAAGCCGATTCAGTAAGTTTCGGGATTTGTGGCCGAACCACGCAGTATGCTTGGACATTAGCCCCCTAAGTTTTTCGTCGCAGGCTTCCATTTGGCATGGAACTTGCGTTTAATCGGTTGTCTGCGTTCGTCACTCAAAGGAAATGACTGTCATGTCCAGCCACCAGCATGCAACGCCTCCCGTTCTTCTTGTTACCGGCGCACATCCTCAGCTCTACAGCGCCGATCTAGCCCCCACCGCTCCTGAGGGACGAACCTGGGGCGCATTCAGCCTTTTTGCCATGTGGATGTCCGATGTCCATTCTGTTGGCGGCTATACATTTGCCGCGAGCCTGTTCTTTCTGGGCCTGACAGGATGGGAAGTTTTGATCGCCATGATCGTTGGCATAACGGCTGTCTATTTCCTGATGAACCTGATCGGCAAGCCATCGCTGAAATATGGTGTGCCGTTTCCCGTTGTGGCCCGCATGTCTTTTGGTGTCATGGGTGCCAATCTTGCTGCCGTTCTGCGCGGCATTGTCGGTATTGTCTGGTACGGCGTGCAAACCTATTTCGCCTCCAAGGCAGTTCAGGCGCTGGCAATTACCCTTGTGCCGAGCACTGTTGAACTGACTCGAAACGACATATTCGGGCTGTCGACGCTCGGCTGGCTCAGCTTTCTTTTCATGTGGGTTTTCCAATTGCTGATTTTCTTGCGCGGCATGGAATCCATCCGCAAGTTTATCGATTTTTGCGGGCCTGTGGTCTATGTGGTGATGTTCGCGCTTGCCATCTGGATATTATCGCAAACCGGCTTTTCCAGCCTGTCGCTGCAGCTTGCGCCACCTGCGGAGGGTTCTTCCCTGTCGCATATGGCGAATGCCTCCATGCTGATCGTTGCCTATTTTGCAGCATTGCTGCTTAATTTTGGTGATTTCTCGCGTTTCTCGCGAGACGAGAAAGCCATGAAGATCGGCAACTTTCTGGGGCTGCCGGTCAATTTCATCGTGTTTGCCATCATCGTTGTGATCGTGACTGCCGGTACGGTTCAGGTCTTTGGCGAGGCCATTCTTGACCCGGTTGCCATTGTCGAGCGTATCAATAATCCTTGGATCGTCGTTCTTGGTTCGATTACCTTCATCGTCGCAACCATGGGTATCAACATCGTCGCAAACTTTGTCTCTCCGGCCTATGATATTGCCAATCTCTTTCCTGAGAAGATCAATTTCCGTATGGGCGGATTGATCACCTCCATTCTTTCGGTCCTCGTCTGCCCTTGGCTTTTTGTCTCAAGTCCTCAGGCGATCACCATTTTCGTCAGCATATTCGGTGCCGTTCTTGGTCCGATTTTTGGCATTATGATTGCCGACTACTATCTGGTGAAAAAGCAGAATGTTGTGCTTGAAGACCTCTACACAATGTCACCGGAAGGATCGCTTTACTTCGAGCGTGGCTGGAATAGCCGGGCGTTGCTGGCATTGGCGATAGCCAGTGTTATGTCTATCGGATTGTCGGTGCTTGGGGCCACGCAATATATCCGCAATGGTGGCGATTGGGGCTGGCTGCTCGGAGCAGTCATAGGTGGTGGTGTGCACTATCTGCTGATGCGCAATGAGCGGGTTGCTGCTGCGGCTCTGGGAGCGAAAGCGTGAAGTTGAAGCGGTGCATGCCCATTATCTCCCCCTCCAAGGGGGGATAATGGGACGGTGAGGTGTGTATATGGCTCACCGTAAGGGATAGGCTGCTTGCATCTAGGCTGTGCGTGGTTCGCCCTCCTTGAGCCTGTCGAAGGGCCAACCACGCACCACGCCATTGCAGCTTGTATATATTACTTGGCAGGCACTTTCATCTCGGCACCAACAGGCAGTTTCATAACTTTCATATCGGGATTTGCTTCAGATAGCTTCTTCCAGGAAAAACCATCGCCGTAGAGCTGTTCGGCAATATCCCAGAAATTATCGCCAGCCTTGATCACGTAGGAAGTCGGGGTTGTAGCAGGAGCTACGGCATCAGCAGGTTTGGCGGCATCGGCAGGTTTGGCAGCCTCTGCTGCCGGTGCTGCGGGCGTCGTTGTTTCGGAGGGAACGGGCACTGCAATCGGACTTGCGGATGTAATGCGGCCGTCCATCACAGGCTTGTATGGGTTGTTTTTAACGAGATAGTCGGCAAGGACTTCTTCAAGGCCGGGACCATAATCATAGGCATTGATACCATTGGTGGCGAAGACCTTGTAGCCATCGCCGCCGGCGCGCATGTAATTGTTGGACACCACGCCATAGGTTGCAGCAGGATCGATTGGCTTCCAGCTTTCGCCCTGCATAACCTGAACATCGGAAATACGGCTGCCGACAGGCTTGGAAATATCGAATGTATATTTCAAACCAGCGACCTGCGAAAAGCGGCCCGCGATTTTTTCGATCTGGCTCGCTCCATTCTCCAGCGCCGCAACGACATCCGAGCCGCGCAACTGGAATGTCGCAAGGGTGTTCTGGAAGGGTAGAACAGTCAGAACCTCGCCCATGGTCACTTCACCGGCATCAATTGAGGCGCGCAAGCCGCCGCCATTGATGATGGCAATAGTCACACCTTGCGCCTTGACGCGATCAAGCATTGCGTCGGCGACAAGATTGCCCATGCTGCATTCGCCGATGCGGCAGACTTCACGAGAGCCGTCGATCTCGCCTGCAGTATCGGCGACTTTGCGGGCCTTCAGTTCTTCTATCGGCTTGGCAAGTTCGGCCACGCGGGCAACAAGGGCTGCATCCGGCGTGACTGAAGAGTCGAGCAGGATCGGCGCGCCGGAGCTTGCCGTGACATTGCCGTCATCATCAAAGGTGACTTTGAGCTCGCCCAGATATTTGGAATAGGCCTTGGCCTGAACGATTGGAACCTCACGTCCTGCGGGATTTTTGACGAGGGTGGGGTAGGGGCCGCCAGAGTCAGGATCAGTACTGGAAAGCAGAGTATGGCTATGACCGCCGACGATCACATCAATACCGTCGACCTTGGCCGCAATCTCTTCATCCTCAAAATAGCCGGTATGGTTGAGCGCGATGATCTTGTTGACGCCCTCAGCTTTTAATGTGCTAACGAGCTTTGTCAGGGTCTCGATCTCATCCGCGAATTTGACAGTGGGTCCGGGTGTAGAGATTTCAGCCGTATCGGTCGTCAGGGCGGATATGATTCCGATTTTCTGGCCGCCGATTTCCTTGATCAGATAGGGTTTGAACTTACCCGCGATCAGCGGTTCTGAATCAGCCTGGGTATTGCTGGAAATGATCGGGATTTTGACCTTATCGAGGAATTTACCCAGCACTGACGGGCCACCGTCAAATTCATGATTGCCCAGCGCCATGGCATCGTAGCCAATTGCATTCAGAAACTCGGCGGTGTCATCGCCCTTATAGGTTGTGTAAAACAAGGAGCCCTGGAATTCATCGCCAGCGTTGAGCACGATTACATTGCCGCCGTCCTTGGAAAGTGCCGCGCGGCGTTCATCGATCTTGGCTTTTACGCGCGCAATGCCGCCGAAACACTCATTCTTGGTCGTCTCTTCGGGCGAACAGGTGGAATCATATTTGTTGATGGCTTCGATGCGGGAATGCAGGTCGTTAATGTGCAGAATATTGAGCGTATAGTCGGCCATGGCGCTTCCCGCGCTGATGCCGAGGGCGGAGGCAGCTAGAAAAAGCTTGCCGAGAATTCTGGACATGACCTGCTCCGTTCAATTCGATGTGGTAATACATCAGCACCTTGATGTGCTTGTGACAAAGCCATGGTTTCATCACTTTGCACACGATGCAAGAGAGGAAAACAAGCCTGTGTAAACACGCCAAGGCAATATTTAGTTCGGAAAATTACCTGTTCATTACAACAAGGAGTTTAAAACATGAGTGACAAGCCCACGGTTATTTTGGTGCACGGATTCTGGGGCGGTGCGGCCCATTGGAACAAAGTAATTATTGAACTCACGCGCATGGGGCATACCAATATTCATGCCGTCGAACTGCCCTTGACCTCACTCGGCGATGACGCCGAACGCACGCGCAAAATGGTGGCGCAACAAAGCGGCCCGGTTCTTTTGGTGGGACACTCCTATGGTGGTGCCGTCATTACCGAGGCGGGCAATGCGCCCAATGTGGCCGGTCTGGTCTATATTGCAGCTTTTGCTCCGGATGCAGGGGAAAGCCCTGGTGCTATCACGCAGGAGCACGTGCCACTTGCAGCGGCAAATCTCACACTGGACAGCGATGGCTATCTTTGGGTCAAGCCGGAACTCTTGCATGAAAGCTTCTGTCAGGATTTGACCGAGGAGGAAGGGCTTGTCATGGGGATCACCCAGAAGGCACCTTTGGCAAGCACTTTTGGCGATACAATCACTGCGCCCGCCTGGAAGACAAAACCGTCCTGGTATCAGATTTCCACTGACGACCGGATGATCGCGCCGGAAAACCAGAAACGCATGTCGTCACGTCTTGGTGCGCGGAAAATCATATCTCTTGACGCCAGCCATGCCTCGCTGGCGTCACAGCAGGTGGAAGTTGCATCGTTGATTGATGAAGCAGCAACGGAACTGGCGAAGAACTAGAGGATCGCCTTGCCGAAAGATGTCCATGGGAACCTCCGTGGACATCTGCAAAGTGGCGGCCGAAGTCGAACCGCGATCTTAAGCGGAGCGGCGCGTCAAAGAAAACTGCTGGCCCGAGGAGGACGTGCAGTTCAACTGGCCGCCACTCACGAGCGCACAATTGACCTTGGACTGCGTACCGCGAGCAAGCGAGCGAAGATCGATCTCGACAAGATTTGCAGATACGAAGCGGTAATTGCCCTCGGCAAGTTTTTCCTTGGTATCATTGGCACGGGTTTCGAAAACACCGCCATTGAAGTTCGAGAATGCAACACCGGATGTATCGAACCATTGGCCCTGAACGGCGTCAGTGGGGCGTGCGGTCTGTACAGGCCCGCCATCTGATTGCGGCCCGCTCATGCAGCCGGCGAGGACAATGGTCAATGCGGCTGAACCGAGGCCAAGTGATAAACGTTTCATCCAAACAATCTCCCATGGGTGTGGCCCATAAATGACGCTAAAATTAAGCAATAACAAGACTTAAGTTTATTGATAATCTGCGGCAAGCTCAGATTCGTACAGCAAAGAGGGTGGGTATGATAGGATATACGATGGTCGGCACGAATGATCTGCGCAAGGCGGAAGCATTCTATGACCCGCTCATGGTCGAGCTTGGCCTGGAGCGCTGCTTTAGCGATGAGGTTATGTTTTCGTGGGGCAGAAAAACCGATGACGATGTTCCCCGCTTCATGGTGGGCCTGCCTTTTGACGGAGAGGTGGCAAGTGTCGGCAATGGCAACATGACCGCGTTTCGGAGCGAACAAGCTGGTCTTGTCGACAGGCTCTACGCATTGGCTCTTAAGAATGGCGGTAGCAGCGAGGGCGAGCCAGGTTTGCGCCCGCAATATGGGCCGGGATTTTATGCGGCCTATGTCCGCGATCCGGATGGCAATAAGCTCGCCTTCGTTTGCTATGATGCGAAGATTGACGATCAGGAAAAATGAAGGATCATTCTTTCCGGCTGGAGCAGGCATCTGAACAGGATTTTCAAAGATTGTTCGAGTTACGGCTTCTCACCATGCGTGAAAGCCTTGAGCGGATCGGGCGTTTCGATGAGAGGCGGGCATTTGAGCGGTTCCGCAAGTCATTTCGAGCTGAATATACGCGACTGATTGTGCTTTCGGATGGTTCGCTCGGCGGTTGCGTGGCGCTTGGCCCGTCTGATGATAGATTGCTGCTAGAGCACTTCTACATTTCCCCGGCATTGCAGAATACCGGCTTGGGAACGGCGGTCCTTCAGACGCTTTTGATGGAATCGGATGAACGCGGCTTGGCTGTGCGCTTGAGCGTATTACAGAAGAGCGATGCTGGTCGTTTTTACGGGCGCAACGGATTCACCAATACCGGTGCGGATGAGTGGGACGTCTATTACGAAAGAAGCCCGCAAAAGAAACGGCACCTGTGAGGGTGCCGTTTGCCATTTCAGTATGGTCCAGAGCAAATATCAATGGACGAGAATATTGCGGAACTGCCAAGGATCGCTTTTATCAATGTCTTCCTTGAACAAGCCTGGCCGGTTTTCCAGCGGCGTCCAATCGGTGTAGTGACCTTTTAGCGGGCCGAGATATGGCGTCTGAACTTCGAGGCAGCGACGGAAATCAATCTCGTCCGTTTCCACGATACCCGCTTGCGGGTTTTCGAGAGCCCAAACCATGCCAGCTAGAACAGCGGAAGAGACCTGAAGGCCGGTCGCGTTCTGATAGGGAGCAAGCTTGCGGGCTTCCTCAATTGTCAGCTGCGAACCATACCAATAGGCGTTCTTGTCGTGGCCATAGAGCAAAACGCCCAACTCGTCGGCGCCGTCCACAATCTCGGACTCGTCCAGCACATGCAGCTTGGTTTGCGGCTGGCCAGCAGCACCAAACATTTCATCAAGCGACAGGGTTGCCACATTGGATGGATGATAGGCGTAGTGGCATGTCGGCCGGTAGGTTGCCTTGCCCTTCTTGTCGAAAACAGTGAAGAAATCGGCAATCGAGATCGACTCATTATGTGTGACCAAAAGGCCGAACTGCGCGCCCTCTGTCGGGCACCAGGTGCGAATGCGGGTGTCAGCGCCAGGCTGCTCGAGGAAAATGGCGGCCTTGTTGCCCTTCTTCTGCTTACGGGCATTTTTTGGCATCCATTTTTCATGGGTGCCCCAACCAAGCTCAGCAGGCTGCAAGCCTTCTGAGATGAAACCTTCAACGGACCAAGTGTTCCAGAAGACGCCGAAAGGCTTTGGATCAACGGCACGCTGCGTATCGCGCTCGGCAATGTGGATGCCTTTGACGCCAACCTGTTTCATCAACTTGGCCCAGCCATGGCGATCAGAGCGTTCAGGCTCGGTATGTTCAATATTGAGGTCTTTGGCCAGATCAAGCAAAGCACGTTTGACGAACCATGAAACCATGCCGGGATTTGCCCCGCAGCATGAAACCGCGGTCGGACCGCCCGGGTTTTTCTTCTTCTCGGCAAGCAGCGTCTGGCGCAGCGCATAATTGGTGCGCTCGGCATTGTCGATGCCGCTTGCATAGTAGAAGCCAGCCCATGGCTCGATGACCGTATCGATATAAAGCGCACCGAGCTTGCGGCAAAGATGCATGATATCGACGGATGAGGTATCTACCGAAAGATTGACGCAAAACCCCTGTCCGCCGCCTTCGGTAAGAAGTGGCTTGAGCAGTGTCTTGTAATTTTCCTGGGTGACTGCTTCCTGAATGTAGCGAATACCGCGTTCATCCAGCAATTTCTTGTTTGCATCGCTCGGGTCAATAACGACCAAGCGGGACTTGTCAAATTTGAAGTGGCGTTCGATGAGGGGCAGGGTACCCCGTCCGATGGACCCGAAACCGATCATCACGATCGGACCAGTAATTTCTCCATGTATAGGCCATTTAGCCTTCGCCATTTTTTCGTTGCTCCTAATTTTGATCTCCATCATTGAGGGCAGCGGGTTGATATACCGCTTCAAAAGCAACCATAGAGCATAGTCATGCTCAAGAGCAAACAACCGCTGGCTGCTTTGAGGTGAATTTTTGCCCTAATGTTAATTAAAACAGGATTACAGACGATTTAGAGTGTCAATCAGCCGCTCGCGGATTGTCATAATACCTTTATAATTGGATTGGGCAGGATTAAGCGCCTCCAATTGGCGGCAAAAAGCTTCTGCGACAGCGCGGCATTGCGGATGTTTCTTCAATGCATTTACGGGGTCGAGATAAATACGGATCGTGAAAAGAATATCCCCGGACATGGGTAATTTACGCAAGGTCTGCCGCTCGACCCGGATATGGCAATGGGTTGCCAGATCATCATCAGTGTAAAGCGCCCCTTTCTGATGGCTGGCGAGCGGGTGATACATCTCATCACCTGGCTGCAAAGACCAATTCATGCGATAGACGGATCGATCAGGGCGCAGATTGTCAAACATGCGGGTTATCAAATCGGCATTGCGGGTGCCCGCATTAAAGTCAGGAACGGGCGCATGGATATCATCCATGGAGCGGCCAAACTTTTCCAGCAATGTCCATGATGAGGGAAAAGACAATGACGCGGCGGCAAGATGCCAGCCGCGTTTCTCATCTTTGCGCATGAGAACCAGATCTTCCTGAACAAGATTTGCAGCACGGAGCAGGAAAGGCGTTTGTGCCGAGCCCAGCTCAATTTTATCGGGCCAACCGGAAACGGTAATCTCGTCACCATTGCGGGCGTAAAGTTGCGGATATCTGCCAATCAGATGAGCAGCGAGCAGCTCAAGAACTTCTGCTTGTGCTGCTTGCGTCCCCGGTTCCTCGACGAAAATCCGCTCAGCATGCAGACCAAAAAGCCGCCTCTTTTCTGCAAGATAGGCGAGAAGATTCTCGTCTACCTCTATCCAGTCTTTCAAATCCAGCTGTTGCAGCCCGATCGTGAAAGGCTGGCTCGATCCATCATAGGGCGTATGGACAGGCGCTTTATTCATGCTGATGGTGTCCTGACCCTAGTCCTGATCCATGGCCTCCAGCTCGTCGATAATGCCTTCAATAACCGACAGGCCTTTTTGCCAGAAGGCTGGATCTGTTGCATCAAGGCCGAAAGGAGCAAGCAGTTCGGAATGATGCTTGGTGCCACCAGCCTTTAACATGTCAAAGTATTTCTGCTGAAAGCCCGATTCCGCATTCTGATAAACGGCGTAAAGCGAATTCACCAGACAATCGCCGAAAGCATAGGCGTAAACATAGAAAGGCGAGTGGATAAAATGCGGAATATAGGTCCAGAAATTCTCGTAGCCCGGGCCGAAATGCACCGCATCGCCCAGGCTTTCCTTCTGAATGTCCAGCCAAATCTCGCCGATCCGATCTGACGTCAGCTCACCATTGGACCGCTCGGTGTGAACGCGACGTTCGAACTGATAGAACGCAATCTGCCGCACGACCGTATTGATCATGTCCTCCGCCTTTTGCGCCAGCATCGCCTTGCGTTCGCGCTTATCCCTGGTCTTTTCCAGCAATGAACGGAATGTCAGCATTTCACCGAAAACCGAGGCGGTTTCGGCAAGGGTCAGGGGTGTTGACGCCATGAGCGCGCCCTGATCCCCGGCCAGTACCTGATGCACGCCATGACCAAGCTCATGCGCCAGGGTCATCACGTCGCGTGGCTTGCCCATGTAATTGAGCAGAACATAAGGATGGGCAGAAGGAACAGTCGGATGGGCAAATGCGCCGGGCGACTTGCCCGGACGCGTCGGCGCATCAATCCAATTCCGGTCAAAAAAGCGCTTGGCAATCTCGGCCATTTCGGGGGCAAAGCCATTATAGGCTGAAAGCACGGTTTCGCGCGCTTCGGCCCATGGAATGACCGCTTGCGGTGTTTCCGGAAGAGGCGCGTTGCGGTCCCAGCTATTAAGATAATCGAGGCCGAGCCACTTGGCTTTCAACTTGTAATAACGATGAGAGAGACGCGGATAGGCGGCCTGCACCGCTTCCGCCAACGCGTCGACAACTTCACGCTCAACACGATTGGCCAGATGACGGCTATCGGCGATATCCTCGAAGCCGCGCCAGCGGTCGGAAATTTCCTTGTCTTTCGCCAAAGTATTGGTGATGAGCGTGAAGATGCGCAGGTTTTCCTTGAAAGTCTTGGCTAGCGCATCGGAAGCGGTCTTGCGCACTTCCGCATTCGAATCCTGCAGAAGGTTGAGGGTTGGTTCAATCGGCAATTCCTCGCCATTTACCTCAAAACGCAATGATGTCATTGTTTCATCAAAAAGCCGGTTCCAGGCGCCACGGCCTGTAATAGACTTCTCGTGAAAGAGTTGTTCCAGCTTGTCATCGAGCTGGTATGGCTTGTCTTTGCGCAAATCGACCAGCCATGGGCGGTAATGGCCGATGGCTGAATTGTCATCCATGGCCTTTTCGATCAGTGCATCTTCAATACGGTTCAGTTCGAGGCCGTAAAAGATCAGATGGGTGCTGGCATCGGTGAGCTTTTGCTGGATATCGCCATAGAGCTTGGCATTTTTCGGATTGGAAGTATCGCTGGCATAGACCAGTCCGGCGTAGGAGCCGATTTTGCCCATCAGATCATCGAGCGCTTCATACTCTGCAATGGACTGAGCAAAATCGCCGCCCTGCGGTTTTGCTATTTCGGCGGCGAGGGTGCCTTTCCATCGTTCTTCAAAGGCGATGGAAAGTTCACCGGCCTTTTGCAGATCAGCCGTAAGTTCACTGCTTTCGGGGGAAGGATACAGATCAGCCAGGTTCCATTCCGGCAATATGCCAAGTGCAGCCTGTTCCTCCTTTACGGCGGCGGCGCCGGATTTTGGGGAAAAAACAGTGGCCTGCAATATGTTGTGTCTGTTCATCTCAAAACTCATTATTGCGCCATAAAATGGCTGGGCGTAGGAGGTCCGGTCGAATCAGACCAGTGGAAATCGGAACACTAAACTTAGTGCAAAGAGACGGCTGTGCAACGATTTGACGCCAATGGCGCAAACATGCTGACAAAGCCAAGTTGCATAGGCAAATGAGATTTTGACCGCTTAGAGGCGATATTTAGGCGCGGACGGGGTGGATTCTTTCGTCAAAACGCCTTATTCCTGTCGTTAACCAACTGTTGACCATGTCACATAACAGTGGATTTCATTCAGGTTTTTGCCATGCTCTCAACGTATTTGATGTTCAATAAGTGACCATTAACCATTAAATTGGATAATCCAGCTATTCGGGGACTTGAGAAAACGATCAAGGTTGGGACGACATTGTCAAACATGGTGCATGCACAGAGCGGTAAATTGACGGCAGGTTTTAACATGCGTGCCGGTTGGTTTGCGTTCCTCATGGTCTTCGCGTCGATGCTTTTTGTATCCGCTCAGGCTCAAGCCGAGACGAGAACTCTCAAGCTTTATTTCATTCATACGAAAGAGCGCGCTGAAATCACGTTCAAGAAGAATGGACGCTATCAGCAGGATGGCCTGAACAAGCTGAACAAGTTTTTGCGCGATTGGCGCCGCAATGAACCGACCAAGATGGACCCACGCCTTTTCGATCTGGTCTGGTCGACCTATCAGAAGGTTGGCGGGCGAGACTATATCAATGTGGTTTCGGCCTATCGTTCCCCTACTACCAATTCGATGCTTCGCTCCCGTTCGCGCGGTGTGGCAAAGACAAGCCAGCATATGCTTGGCAAAGCAATGGACTGGTATTTGCCAGGTGTAAAACTTGCAACCTTGCGCAATGCAGCGCTTAAATTTGAAGCTGGTGGCGTTGGCTATTATCCGCGTTCCGGATCGCCCTTCATTCATACTGACGTTGGTAATGTCCGCCATTGGCCGCGCATGAGCCGCAAGGAATTGCTGGCGGTGTTCCCAGACGGCAAGACCATGCACATTCCGACCGATGGTAAGCCATTACCCGGTTATGAGCAGGCGGTCGCAGCTTACGAATCCCGTAAGCGCAGTGGCGGTTCGATCCAGGTTGCAAGTTCAAGCTCTTCGCGTCGCGGTGGCAAGACTCTGTTTGGCGTATTGTTTGGCGGTGGCGCGGATGAAGAAGAGGATTCAGGCGAAAGCTCAGTAGCGGTTGCTTCGGCGCCAACACCGGCCCGGGGCACCACACGGCAAGCACCCGCAGCTGCCGCTGAATCCGACGAGGATTCAGGAGCTGCGCCAGCAACCACAGCCGGTAATCTTCCGGGCGTGATGGAACCTGCATTGCCAAACCGTAATGCGCCTGCGCCTGTGGCTGCACCGCGTCCTGAAACGCCGGTTGAGCTGACGCCGGAAGACAATCAGGCTCTTGCTTTTGCTGTGCCTGTGCCGCTGCGCCGTCCGGATTATGCGCCAGCTGTAGCAACGCTGGAGCCCTCAACGCTTAATGCGCTTGCAGCGGATAATTCAACGCAGGATAGTGCTGCAGCGATTGCTCAGATGATCGCAGCCAATCCGGCGCCGGAACCCGCGCCAGCAAATGTGGCGCAGCCGCAAATGGTGAATGCGCTTGTGCCTGTACCATTCGAAAAGCCGCGCACAGCGCCAAAGCAAAACGACATGATGGTCGCCTCCATTGTTCCAACGCAACGTCCGGCGAATATACCAGCTTCCGTTCAGACAGCGGATAACGACGTCATTCCGGTTCCAGACGATGATCTTGAAGCGATCATCAAGCAGTCTGATCCCGAACACAGCACTGTTGTGGCGGCGTCCGATCCTTCGCCGGAACTGCCAACCACTGTCGGCAAGACAGGTGGACGGGTGAAGAAGGTTACCGGCAATGATGCTGCTCAAGTTGCATCTGCCGCTCCCCAGCCTTCATTGCGCAAGACCATGCTTGAAGCCAAGGGCGGTGATCCGGTTGCCATGCTCGACAGCGGTGTGGTGACCACGGCCAAGGCATCCAAGCCACGCCGTCAGGCAGTGCAGGAGGCACCGAAGGCGATGCAGGTCGCGTCCGATGTGCCGGAGCGGGCACTTTCGAATGAGCAGGTCGCCGACACAGCACCGGCAGTTACCCCTGCAGTACTGCGCAATGAAACAATGCGCATGGCCCCGACGACAGTCTATGTCGCCGGATTCCAGCAGAAGTTGCCGGTTGCCGACGCCAACAAGTTTACCGGCAAGGCTGTGACCTTCATGCAGATCGCAAAGTTCAATCCCAGCCACGGCTCGTAAAACAAGACCCCTCCTTGCTGCTTCGCAGCTTCCCTCCCCACAAGGGGGAGGGTAAGGCTGCGGCGTAATAGGCTACCGTTGTAGAAATTTCAGAAATTGGCGCCGTTACCCTCCCCCTTGTGGGGAGGGAGGACGCGTAGCGTCAGGGAGGGGCGAGCGTTTAATGCCACACAGCAATATCCCGCCAAAAGCAAGGCAACGTGCTCAAACTCTTCGCCGGGAACTGACCAAGGCGGAATGGCGAATGTGGGATATGTTGCGAAGCTTTCGTAATCGAGGTGCACGGTTCCGCCGCGAAACCCCCATTGGTCCATACATCGCTGATTTTGCTTGGCTATCAGCAAAAATTCTCATTGAAGTAGATGGGGACACGCATGAGACGGACTCTGGCGTCAAACATGACGAAGCCCGCGATATATTCTTGCGCGGGCAAGGTTTTCAGATACTACGATTTGACAATAATGACGTGATTTCTTCGGAAGAGGCCGTATATCAGGAAATTGAGGCGGCGCTGCAATCGAGATTATCGCAACATCCACCTCATAATTTATCAAATCGTGTCAAGCGGCCAACTTGACGGCTTCGGCTGCCAGCTTGGTGATTTCGTCCCACTTGCCTTCCTTGACCAGATTTTCCGGCGCGACCCACGAGCCGCCGACGCAGACAACATTTGGCAGGGAAAGATAGTTTTTTGCATTGGCAATGCCGATACCGCCGGTTGGGCAGAACATCGTTCCGGCCAGCGGCGAGGAAAGCGATTTGAGGAAAGCTGCGCCGCCAGCCTGTTCGGCCGGGAAGAATTTCAGCATTGTATAGCCTTCTTCCCGCAGCGCCATGATCTCGCCGGGGGTGATCGCACCGGGAAGCAATGGCACCTTGCTGGAGCGGGCAGCCTCAAGCAATTGCGGTGTTACGCCGGGGCTGACGATGAAGCGCGAGCCGGCATTGGCCGCCTCTTCATACTGGCGCGCGTTGAGAATGGTGCCGGCGCCTACGATTGCTTCAGGAACCTCATTGGCAACCGCGCGGATGGCGTCGAGCGCGGCGGCGGTGCGCAATGTAATTTCGATGGCGGGCAGGCCACCAGCAGCAAGCGCGCGCGCCAAGGGCACCGCATCGGCAACATTTTGAATGAGGAGGACCGGAATGACCGGCTGGCCCTTGAGGACAGGTAGCAATAAATCGGTCTTCTGGGTCATGACAATCTCCGTCTTTTTGAACTCTAATCGATTTAGTGTTGCTGAACCTTTTTGTCCAATGATTCAAGTCCAGCATCATGCAAGAAATGCGGTCAAAGCACCGCTTGTCGCAAATATCTTGAAATTGACGTTGTGGCACAGTAGTTGAATGCCATCATGACAGATCATTCTTCCAATCTGCCCTTTACAGTGGCTGCACTATATCGGTTTGCCCGGCTGGATCACTACCAGTCATTGCAGGAGCCGCTGGCGAAACTGTGTTGCGCGCAAGGCATAAAGGGCACGCTGCTGCTGGCGGCCGAAGGCATTAACGGCACGGTTGCGGGCTCCGCTGCCGCGATCAAGACCCTTGTCGATTTTCTTGAAGCAGAACCTGCAATTGCAGGAATGGAACTGAAATATTCCCATGCCAGCGAAATGCCGTTCAAGCGTATGAAAGTGCGCTTGAAAAAGGAAATCGTCACCATGGGCGTTGAGGATATCGACCCGCTGCAAAGTGTCGGGACCTATGTCGCTGCGCAAGACTGGAACGCGCTGATTTCGGACCCCGATACGGTAATCATTGATACGCGCAATGATTATGAGACCGCCATCGGCACATTTACGGGCGCGCTTGACCCGCAGACGAAAACATTTCGTGAGTTTCCGCAATGGGTGGAAAACCATCGCGAGGAACTTGAAGGCAAGAAGATTGCCATGTTCTGCACTGGCGGTATTCGTTGCGAAAAGGCTACGGCCTTTGTCAAAGGTCTCGGCTTTGATGATGTGTTTCATCTCAAGGGTGGAATTCTTAAATATCTGGAAGATGTACCCGCTGAGGAAAGCCGCTGGGAAGGCGAGTGCTTTGTATTTGATGAGCGCGTTTCCGTCGGCCATGGGTTGATTGAAGGGGAGGCAGAACTTTGCCACGCCTGCCGTAATCCTATCGCGCCCGAAGACAAGCTGTCGCCTTTGTTTGCAGAGGGGATTTCCTGTCCCAATTGCTATCATGAGCGCACTGATGAAGACCGCACCCGCTTCGCGGAACGGCAAAAACAGGTGCGGCTGGCGCGTGAGCGTGGGTTGAAAGAGCATATCGGGTCTTGAGCTTGCCGAGGGATGAACCACGTATGTCGTGATTGCGAGCCACAAATCCTTCCCTGTCATTGCAATGCCATGAAGCTGTTCCTAACTAAGACCAGCGAATTCATGCGACCAAGAGGGAGAAATGCATGCTCGATCCGAAGAAGATTTTGAACGATTTCCTGGGAAGCAATATCCCCGGCGTGGGAACCTCGGTACGCGACACAGCCGGAAAGGCGACGCAAATGGCCAAGGACAACCCCCTGGCGGCAGGTGCGCTGGCAGCGATTTTGCTTGGCACGGGTACAGGCCGTGAAGTTGCCGGCGGCGCTTTGAAGCTTGGCGGTCTCGCCGCAGTGGCAGGATTGGCCTACAAGGCCTATCAAAATTATCAATCGGGCAAGGCTCCCGCAGAAACCGCGCAGGCTCCGGCAAATGGCGAATTGCTGCCACCGCCGAGCGATTCAGGTTTCGATCCGCAGACGGCGCCGCAAGGTGAGCACGAATTTGCCCTTGTGCTGGTGCGTGCGATGATTGCTGCTGCCCGCTCCGACGGCATGGTCGATGATGCAGAGCGCGCGCGTATTTTGGAAAAGCTATCGCTCTCCGGCATGAACAGCGACACACAGGAATTCTTGAATGCAGAACTCAGCGCTCCCGTTGATGTGGATGCGCTGGTTGCAGCCGCCGTTACCGACGAGCAGAAGGTTGAGCTTTATACAGCTTCCCGTCTCGCCATTGATCCCAAGACACGCGGCGAACGCGGTTATCTCGATCTGCTCGCCGGCCGTCTCAAGCTGCCGGATAGCCTCATCGATCATATTGAGGCAACGGTAAGTCAGGCGAAGGTCGCTTCGCCCGCCTAAGCTGATGGCATATCTGGTGCGTGGTTCGCCCTTCGCAAACTACGCGCTACATGGAGGCGGGCGGCAACGCCCGCTTATTTTGCCAGAAATTTCTCGATGCGTTCGATGGCGCGGATGATATTTTCTTCGGAATTGGCATAGGAGAGGCGGATATAACCTTCGCCGAGAATGCCGAAATCCGGACCGCCGATCAAAGCCACGCCAGCATCATCGAGCAGGGCAGAAGCAAGTTTTTTGGCGGGCCAGCCGGTTTCCTTGACGTTTGGGAAGGCATAGAAGGCTCCTTTGGGCGTGGCGCAGCTAATGCCCGGCAGGCTGTTCAGTCCATCGACAACAATTTTACGGCGATTGTCGAATGCCTTGCACATTTTCTCCACATCATCCTGCGGACCGTCAATGGCAGCTATACCGGCATATTGGCTTGGCGCGTTGACGCAGGACCAGCAATTGACCGCGAGTTTGCGCACCTTGTCATAGAGCTGATCGGGCCAGATGGACCAGCCCATGCGCCAACCTGTCATTGCCCAGGTCTTCGACCAGCCATTCAGCACGATCAGGCGGTCACGGATTTGCGGGAAGGTAAGAAGCGAGCAATGTTCTTCGCCATCATAGGTCATCACATCGTAAATCTCATCTGACATGATGGCGACATGGGGATGGTCTTCCAGACCTTTTACCAGTTTTTCGATTTCTGACTTTGGCGTGACGCCACCAGTCGGGTTGGCAGGTGAATTGAGAATAAGAAGCCGCGTATTCGGCGTAATCAGCGATAGCGTTTCCTCTGCAGAAAAAGCGAAGCCATTCTCCTCACGAATTGGCACCGGAACGGGTTTGGCACCCGTAAACTCGATCATTGAGCGATAAATGGGAAAGCCGGGATCGGGATAGAGGATTTCCGCGCCGGGTTCGCCGAAAATCATGATCGCGGCAAACATTGTCACCTTGCCGCCCGGCACGATGATAATGTTCTCCGGCGAGACTTCGACGCCCGTCGTGGTCAGCGTGCGTCGTGCAACGGCCTCGCGTGTCGCCAGTAACCCATTGGCTGGCGTGTAGCCATGATGACCGTCTTTAAGCGCCTTGATGGCCGCTTCAACAATATGCGCCGGTGTTTTAAAGTCCGGTTGGCCGATGCCAAGATTGATGATGTCCTTGCCTTGGGCGCTGAGGGCTGTCGCGCGAGCCAGAACAGCAAAGGCATTTTCTTCGCCGATACGGTCGAAGCCCGAAATGGTACGCAGCATTTTCTTGTCTCACATACAATTTTCAACTTCTGCTTTGTGCGGGGACTAGCGTAACAAGTCAAACGTGCTTTGATAAAAATGGGCCGAATTACATGACCGATTTGAAAGACTGGACACCACGACCATTTCCTGCCCCTGAGCCGCTTGAGGGACGCTATGTCCGTCTTGAGCCGATCAATGCGGCAAAGCATGGCGATGGACTCTATGAGGCCTCGACGGTTGCTGATGCAGATGGCCGGTTCCGCTATCTTTTCGAGGACGTGCCTGAGAGTCGCAACGCCATGACGCCATGGCTGGAAAAAGTCGAAGCGAGCAAAGACCCGCTGTTTTACGCGGTCATCGACAAAGCCAGCGGCAAGGTTGCGGGACGTCAGGCGTTGATGCGCATAGACGCTGCCCATGGCTCCATCGAAATCGGCAATATTTACTGGGGGCCGCTGATCGCGCGCAAGCCAGCAGCCACGGAAGCGCAATATCTTTTCATGGCATATGCTTTCGATGTGCTGGGCTACCGGCGCTACGAATGGAAATGCAACAATAGCAATGAGCCGTCAAAGCGTGCCGCAGAACGGTTTGGTTTCACATTCGAAGGAATTTTTCGCCAGCATATGGTGCAGAAGGGCCAGAACCGGGATACGGCCTGGTATTCAGTGACCGATCAGGAATGGCCAGCGCTCAAAGCAGCCTATCAGGCTTGGCTTTCACCGGATAATTTTGATGCTGAGGGGCAGCAGATCAAGCGGCTGGAAGAGCTTCGGCTTGCTGCAAGATAGTGAGCCCCGTCGAACCACGCATATAAAGATTTGCCGGAATACTTGCTTTGCGACCGGATAGGGCTACAACGCCACTTATATCGAACTGAGTGGTGAAGTTGATGGACCCCAAAACCCGGAATGCGGCCATAGCGGCCGGTTGTATCATGCTCGGCTTTGGCATTGTCGCCTATCTGATGCCAAGCCTGATGCTGGCAATTGGCGACAAGTCGCCGCTAGCCGCTGGTATTTTCGGTGTTATCTTTGTTCTGGGCTTTTTCGTCGTGTTCTGGCTTCGGGCCAGAAGCCAGCGCCGCAATAATAATCAATAGGACAGTGAAGCCGTCAGAAGCAGGCCGCCGGTCAAAACGATGAACAGCGCCCCGCCGATCTCGATAAAATTCTGAACCCGGCCCGAAAGCGCCGTTTCGCCGGATATGCGCAAGGCCACATTCTTGGCGGTGACGGCCAAGGTTGCGAGTATTGCGACCGTTATGAATGTGCCCAAGGCCATGGCGAAAACGGACAAAATTCCCCCAAGCACCAAGCCGTTCAATAGCGAGAACGTCAGAACGATCAGTGCGCCGGAACAGGGGCGCAAACCAACAGCAATGATGGCCGCCCAAGCGGTTTTCCAGTTGAAATCGCCGGAAATCATGGCCGGATCCGGGGCATGGCTATGGCCGCATGTCTCGCAGACATGACCTGCAGCATGGGAATGACCATGACTATGCGCATGGTGATCATGGTGCGTGTGGTCGTGATGCTCGTGACTGTGGTGAGCATGGTCATGATCATGATCATGATGTATGTGGCCCGCATGGGCATGAGCGGCATTTGCCGTGAAAAGCCGTGGCACCTTGCGCCAGAGCAATGACAGGCCGAAGGCCACGATCAGCGCGAAACTTGCCACTTCCATGATATGCGTCGCATCGTCCATGGACACAGTGGTGCCGCGAAGCACAAGAAAAGTCAGGCCAATGATGAAAACGGCTGTGAGAGCCTGCAACATGGACGAGGCGAAGGACAGGAAGACGCCGCGCTTCAGGGTCGTTTCATTGGCAACCATATAGGATGAAATGACAGCCTTGCCATGGCCGGGACCAACAGCGTGCAATATGCCGTAGAGAAAGGACAGGCCAACGAGGATCGAAGCTTGCCACGGATCCTCGCGCATGGCCTTGAGGGCTTTCGTCATGGCCAGATAAAAGGCGCGCTGTTGCATATTGATCCATAAGATGAATTCGGCAAACGGACCGGATGGCTTCATCGCAACTTCATTCATGCCGATGCCAAGCGAAGAGGTTTGCGCTAGAGCATGTCCGCCAAGGAGCGCGAGCGCGAGCAGTGCGCAAAGCCAGATCGATTTCCGCATCATTTATCCTTCTACCCTTGGGAGGGGCATTCTATTTCGAGCCTGGTGGCAAAGATTTTAGTCATGTCAGTGCCAGTGGGATCATTGAAAAAAGCATCGGTCAGCGTTCCCTGATTTTGCGCAATGGCCTCATCGGGGTTGGGGCGCACCACCTTCTGCTTACAGGCTGGCGGCAGTCCCGTCACATGCACATCCGCGTCGTTGACGTAATCGATGGCCGTGTAGAAGGTTGGATCATAGACGCCGAAACTGGTCTTTGTGCCAAGCTTCAGCGGATGTTTAGGGGTGCTCTCAAAGATGATCATCAACTGATTGTTCTGGAAATCGGCAATCAAATGCTTTGGCGCTGCCATGACGATCTTCTTGTCATTGAGCTGGACAGATTGAAAATAGTCGAACTCGGAAATCGAGGCATTGATCGTTTCAGCCAGAGCAGCCAATTCCGCTTCATCCAGCTTCAGATCACCATTCTTGTCGAACTCCACCAGAACGGTGCTGGAAAAGATATCGTCAAAACGCCAGACATGGCCAAGCTTTTGAACAGTTCCATCAGGATTGATCGTGATATCGAGGCGCGCTTCGGCAAAGACGTGCGGATGGACATAGGCGGGGGTGGCGAGGGTCATGCCCAAAGCCAGAGTTGCCATGAAGACCGCGAGTTTCTGCTGCATGAATTGCCCTTTATAGTTGTGGTACAGGACATCCCGAACTTGGCAAAATTGGGACGATATAACATTAACAGCCCATCATTTTAGGCTTTGCGATTGTCCTTTTGGTCCTTGAACCATTTAGTCAGGTAATCGACAAGCACGCGCACCTTGGCGGGCAGATAGCGCCGATGCGGATAGACTGCATAAATACCGGCATCCCGCATGACGAACTCGTCAAGTACAGGCACCAGCCTGCCGCTTGCAACATCCGGCGCTGCGATAAAATCCGGAAGCATGGCAAAGCCCAGCCCTGAAAGAGCGGCGCGGCGCGCGGCAAGCGGGCTATTGATCTCCAGGGGGCCGGACACCTGAACGGAAATGATCGGTCCGCTTTGATTATGAAACTGCCAGCTATTGCGCGAGCGATTATTGGTATCGACGATGCAGGGCAGGGCACTCAGCTGTTCGGGGCGCTGCGGAACGCCCGTCTGTTCGATCAATGCAGGCGAGGCACAGGCGACGACACGGAAAGGAGCAATGCGCTTGGCGATCAGCGATGAGTCCTGCATGCGGGTAATACGGATGGCCAGGTCGAATCCTTCCTCAACCAGATCAACAAAGCGATCGTCAAGCCGAACATCGAGAGTGATTTCAGGCTGATCGGCGCAAAAATCGATGAGACATTGGCCAATATCGGCGTCGGCAAAGGTGCGCGGTGCCGAAATCTTGATCCGCCCCTTGATATCGCTGCTGGTGTCGCGAACCGTTTCCTTCAGGTTTTCGACATCGCGCAGAATTTCGCTAGCGCGCTGGTAATAGGTGTGGCCGGCTTCCGTCAGGGAAAATTGCCGCGTGGTGCGATTGAGAAGCAAAGCACCAAGCTCGTCTTCAAGTTCGCGTACATATTTGGACAAGAGTGCCTTGGAACGCCCGATCTTGCGGGCCGCCGCCGAGAACCCCTCCGCTTCCACGACATCAATATAGGCGCGCATGCGGGTGAGTGTGTCCATCAGTGTGCCTTTGATTGTAAAATGGTGCGGCCAAGGCGGATGAGCGCCATGTCACTGCCTTTCGGTCCAAGCAGCGAAAAGCCAAATGGCGCGCCGTGAACCTGACCAAGCGGCAAGGTGATCTGCGGAAAGCCCGAAAGGCCAGATATCATCAACAGGCGGAGCGCCTGTTCGCGATATGCCTGAATATCCCCAAAAGGCGTTGCAGCCAGTGGGGCTGCACCGGGTACGGTCGGCATAACCAAAACACCATCATCCTGAAGTAAATCTGCAAGCTCGCGGGTGAAAAGCGCCCTGCGCTTTACCTGAGCCTGATAGGTGTCCAGATCAATGGCGGCGGCATATTCGAACCGCTCTTTAACGCCGGGGCCGAGTCCGCGATTCTTCTCGGAAAGCCATGCTCCGTGCGCCGCCCAAGCCTCAAAGCCCTGAATCTGGCGGAAGCAGAGATAAAGATCATCCATGGATGCTGTTGATTGGCGGGCGGAACGGGCATGACCGAGATGGCCTGCGACCAATTTATACATTTGCCGGTAGGCGGCATCCTCCGCTTCGCCGACCAGAAGATGTTCCAGCAGCGGAATGAACAGCGGGCGCTTCAGCTTGAAGTCGCTTATGTCCTGACCAAGCAGGACATTGCCGACTTTCTCGTAAAGCTCGATATCACGGGCAAACCAGCCAAACGTATCGAGGGAGGGCGCCAATGGCATCGTGCCCTCCAGAGAGATGCGCCCATGGCTGATGCGCAAGCCTACCAGACCGCAAAAACTGGCAGGGGCACGGATGGAGCCGCCCGTATCCGTTCCGGTTGCGATGCTGGCCAATCCGCCTGCAACAGCTGACGCTGATCCTGATGATGAGCCGCCTGTGACGCGATCGGGCGCATTCGGGTTTATCGGGTGAGGATAATGGGCATTCTGGCCCATGAGCGAAAAGGCCAGTTCATCGGTCTGGGTCTTGCCGATAAATGTCGCTCCTGCATCGAGCAATTTCTGCACAGCTGGCGCGGTGGTTATGGCATTGGGTGATTCGGCCTGTTTTTGCCTATTTCCGCAACCAGTGGGCAGGCCGGCCACGTCAAATATGTCCTTGACCGCCAAAGTTTCACCACTCAAGGGACCATCGCCCGAGACAAGGTTAACAGACGGTAAATCCAAAAGAGCGTTAAGGGGCTTTGATATGGTCATCGTTCAAAGATTCTACGTGATTTTGCTCTGTTTGTTCAATGAATAAAAAACTTTGTCACAATCGATATTTGTCATTGATTGGACACATATTCCGCCTTATATCGCCCTTGCCCAAAGTCGCACGTGCCCGTGGGTGTCCGCCGATCTTCATTATGGTGAGGAAACGGTATGGTACCTGGAACTAACCCCTCCAGTCAGCTTAGCAGCCAACTGCCAAAGTTGAGGACATCTGAAGCAACGACGGTGCGGGCCTAGTCGGTCTCTTTCGGCTGTCCAAAAGCCGAGAATTACTGAAGAGGCACACCTTCATTGCCGGTAGTGCGGATGGGAACATCCAAACCAAGGCAGACAAAGCGGATCGACGCCAGTTGGCGCAGGTCCACCGCCGCATGAACTTGTCCGTGTTTTCAGCATCTCCAAAGGCTGGCTTCGCGGGGGATGGATTCATGCACTTTGTCCTCAGCAGTTTCGATGGGCGCGGCCCGAGAAATTGCACTGCTTGAGCGGCCATACCAGCCGCTATGGAATTGGAGCATAACATGGCTACGCAGCGCATTATCGACTTCATCAATACCCGACGCCCGAACGGCCCTTGCATGGTGCTCGATCTTGATGTCGTGCGTGAAAATTTCCACAATTTCGAAATGGCCTTGCCAGAGTCGAAGATTTTCTATGCGGTGAAGGCAAATCCTGCGCCGGAAATTCTGCGCCTGCTCGCTTCGCTCGGTTCCAGCTTCGATACGGCATCGGTTGCCGAAGTCGAGATGGCGCTTGATGCGGGGGCAACTGCGGATCGTATTTCCTTTGGCAACACGATCAAGAAAGAGCGCGATATTGCCCGCGCCTTCGAACTCGGTATTCGCCTCTTTGCCGTTGATTGCGTCGAAGAAGTTGAGAAAGTCGCCCGTGCTGCGCCTGGCGCACGCGTGTTCTGCCGTGTCCTCACTGACGGTGCTGGCGCCGAATGGCCCCTGTCGCGCAAGTTTGGCTGTGTTCCTGCCATGGCGGTTGACGTGCTTCGCTCCGCCCAGCAGCTTGGCCTCGACAGCTATGGCGTGTCTTTCCATGTGGGTTCCCAGCAGACAGATCTTGCTGCATGGGATCGTGCGCTCGGCGATGCAAAGCAGGTATTTGACGCGCTTGCCAAGGAAGGCATTACACTGAAAATGGTCAATATGGGCGGTGGTTTCCCAACCCGTTACCTCAAGGATGTGCCAACTGCACAGGCCTATGGTCAGGCTATTTTCCAGGCGCTGAGCAAGCATTTCGGCAATCGTCTGCCTGAGACAATCATTGAGCCCGGTCGTGGCATGGTTGGCAATGCAGGCGTCATCAAGGCCGAGGTCGTGCTCGTGTCAAAGAAGGCCGCCAACGACAATGTACGCTGGGTTTACCTCGATATCGGCAAGTTCGGCGGTCTGGCCGAGACGATGGACGAGGCAATCCGCTATCAGATTACAACGCCGCGCGATGGCGATGTTTCCGAACCATGCGTTCTTGCTGGCCCAACCTGCGACAGTGCCGATGTGATGTATGAAAAGAACCCCTATCCGCTACCAATCTCGCTGACTATTGGCGACGAAGTGCTGATCGAGGGAACTGGCGCTTATACCACGACCTACTCGGCAGTTGCTTTCAATGGCTTTGAACCGCTCCGATCATACGTAATTTAAGGGCTGTTGCCCGGTGATGGACTGCTGTCCGGCTTCACGGCCGGACGGCGCTGACGCACCCTTATGATCGATTGGTCAAGACAATGAACGCAGTAGAATATATCGAACAAAATTTGCATCCGGATGGATTGCAGGCTTTCACTATCCGCAATGAAACCGCACAGGATGAACAAGCCCGTGAGGCCCTGCTCGACCGTGCCATGGGTGAGGGACGCCGCCGCAAGTCTTCTGAAAAACTGCGGCGCGGGCGCTTGCCTGCGCAAGGGCTGGCCTTTGTTGCACGCAGCAATGATGGCGCCTTGCTGGGAACAGTGCGGCTTTGGGACATTCAGGCCGGACATGATGCATCAGGAAAGTCCGTGCGCGCCTTGTTGCTGGGGCCATTGGCTGTCGAGCCGACGCTGAAGGGACACGGTATTGGTGCTGCATTGATGCGTCACGCGACAGCAGAAGCCGCACGCCTTGGCCATGGCGCGATTCTTCTGGTCGGCGATCCGGAATATTATGCACGTTTCGGATTTGACGGCACGAAGACAGCCGGTCTTGCAATGCCGGGCCCCGTTGAGCGCCATCGCTTTTTGGCGCTGGAGCTAAAGGCCGGACATCTGGACGGTGCGCATGGCCTGTTGACGCCAAAGGGCAAGCGCTCATCGGCTATCAGGATATTGCCGGTGGCTATGCGGTTTTCAAGGTAAACACCAATCCCGCTTATCTTCACTTGGTGGAATAAGCGGGGTTTTTACATTTGCAGCAAAACCCTGCGTGGTTCGCCCTTCTGAGCTAGCCGAAGGGCGAACCACGCACAAATGACAATGCCAGCGGGATTTACGATCCAAAAAACCGCTGAATCGCGGCGATCTCGCTCTGCTGGATTTCATGACCGCCCGTGTGCCAGGCAAGATCAGTTTCTACACCTTGCCCAATCAGATAATCGGCAAAATCCTGCGTCAATGAGGGCGGGCAGATAGGGTCACGCTGGCCTGCGGTGATCAGTACACGCTTGCCGGCAAGGCCGGGTTGAGCGTCTGGTTGCCAAGGGATAAGCGGGTGCATCAGCACAGCTTCGTTGAACAGGCCCGGATGTTTCAGCATGACGGAGGCAAGAATATTCGCGCCGTTGGAATAGCCAAGACCAATGGTCCTGGACGGCCGTGCTTCGATTTTGCGGGCACGGATGAAGTCCGCCATGGCATCCGTGCGCACGGCAAGATCTTCCATGTCATAAACGCCTTCGCCGGTTCGGCGGAAAAACCGCAATGCGCCATGTTCCGATACATTGCCGCGTGGTGAAATAATGCCGGCATCGGGCAGCAATTGCCGACCGAAATCGAAAAACTGATTTTCGTCGCCGCCGGTGCCATGAAAAACAAACAGCAGCGGCTGGCCCTGCATTGCGGCAAGATGCGTGCGATTTTGATAGATGTCGGCTGACATTGTGGCCTTTCCGTCCGGCCCTTCTGCTGTCCGGATCGTTTGATGACTTTTATTGCCCCAATATGGGTGCTTGGCCAAGGAAAAGAAGGCCCGGCTATTGGATGGATTGTCTACTATTTGAAGACAGTGCGCCGCATTTGTCAGGTATTGGCTTTTATTGTCCGCTTTTCGTCCGGCACATGCGTATCGCGCTGTTATATCTAGCGATAATCTCCTAATATTAACACATAGGAGAGTTCAAAAATGTCCGCAGACACAGCGCTCATCGTTATTGACGTACAAGAATCATTTCGCCAGCGTGGCTATTGGAATGAAGCAGAAGCACAACCCTTTATCGCAAACATCCAGCGATTGATTGATGGTGCTAAAGCCAAGGGCCTGCCCGTGGTACGGATTTTCCATGTGGATGGGGATGGTCCATTTGCCATGGAGTCGGGCTTTATCAAGCCTCTCGCTCCAGTTTCGTTCAGCGCCGATGCCGTTTTCAACAAATCCCGGCACAGCGCGCTAGTCGGTAGCGGGCTTGACGTTTGGTTGACCGAAAACGGCATCCGCAAAGTGTTGGTATCTGGAATCCGTACCGAGCAATGCTGTGAAACGACAACGCGCCATGCGTCAGATTTGGGTTACGAGGTGGAGTTTGTCTCCGAAGCAACGCTGACCTTTGCCATGACACATGCTGATGGCCGTACATTCAGCGCCGATGAGATCAAGGCCCGTACCGAACTGGTGCTCGCCGGGCGCTTTGCGCGAATTGTGACGGTTGACGAAGCATTGAGCGGAGTCGAACGCGCGATGGCCGCATGAGTGTAATGGAACCGAGAAATATCGATGTTCTGGTGGTGGTGCCCGCAAGGGCACTGCTGCTGGACATTGCCGGGCCGGTGGAAGTGTTGCGCAAGGCAAATTTCGAGCAGGACGTGGTGCGCTTTAATGTGCGCTATGTCGGCCCGCTGGCAAATGTAACTACATCCATCGGATTGACGATCAGCGGCATAGAGCCATTGCCCGGCAATGTCCCGGCGGATGCCATGATTATAATTTCGGGAGACGCGACAGAGCTGCTGGATACACCGGCTTCAGCCCATGCGGAAGCGCAGGGCCATGGTGACACGGCGATTATCGACTGGCTTCGGACCCATGTCGGCGAGACACAGAAACTGGTGTCGATCTGCTCAGGTTCCTTGCTGGCGGGACGCGCGGGCCTGCTTGATGGATATGCCTGCACCACCCATTTCGGTTCGATCGAAGAATTGCGTGAAAATGTGCCGACGGCACGGATTTTTGACAACCGGCTTTATGTCGAAGATGGCAATCGTTACTCAAGTGCTGGGATTACGGCGGGCATTGATCTGATGCTCCATCTTGTCAGCCAGATTGCAGGGCCGGCATGTGCTGTGGCTGTTGCACGATATCTGGTGGTTTATCTGCGGCGCAGCGGCACTGATCCGCAATGGTCGCCCTGGCTTGACGGGCGCAATCACATCCATCCGGCAATCCACCGTGTTCAGGATAGGCTTGCCTCTGATCCGGCGCAGAATTGGACCTTGCAGTCGCTGTCTGACATTGCAGCCACAAGTCCACGCCACCTCTCACGCCTTTTTAACGAACATACGGGAATGAGCATTCCCGACTATCTCAACCGCCTGCGGATTGCATTGGCGCGGGAGATATTGAGCAATACGCGGTTGGATATGGAAGGGGTGGCAGACCGCACCGGATTTGCATCGGCAAGGCAATTGCGCCGGGCTTGGGGGCGGATTCATGCCGCTCCACCCAGCAGCGCGAGATTGCCGTGATATGAACGGCAATCTCCATTTCGATTGAGGCTATCGATTCTGCTGCATTGGTGCTGTGCGTGGTTCGACGAAGCTCACCATGAGGAAGGTAGTGGCTTGCAAGATTATCTTCTGACCTTGCAGAAATAGCTCCCTGCAATACACAATTCTTCCTCATGGTGAGCTTCGTCGAACCACGCACAACGCCAATACAATCAAGTTAGCACACGTCGTTGTATCGAGCTTGATTAAGCAACAGACCAAGGCCCGTGGAAATCACCCTCTTCGCCAAGGCGTTTAAAGCCATGAGCGCCAAAGAAATCACGCTGCGCCTGAATGAGATTTGCTGTGCCGCGAGCCTGGCGGAATCCATCAAAATAGTTGAGAGCGGCAGAGAGTGCCGGAACTGGCAGACCTGCTAGCGAGGCTTCGGCAACGATCCTGCGCAAGGATTTCGAGCCTGACTGCATACGCTCGACAAAGGCCGGTACAAGAAGGAGATTTGTGCCTTCGCTACCTTCAAATGCCGCTGCAATCTGATCGAGGAACTGCGAGCGAATGATGCAGCCGGCGCGCCAGATACGGGCGGTCGTTGCAAGGGGGATGTTCCAGCCGCGCTCCTTCGATGCGCCTGCCATGACGTCAAAGCCTTGCGCATAGGCCGCAATCTTACCCGCAAGCAGACCCTGTTCGAGCGCGTCGATAAATGCCTGGCTGCCATCGGAGAGTTTGGCGGTGCCAAGATCGCCATAGGCCTTTGCCGCTTCGCTGCGCTGCTTGACCATGGACGAGATCGAACGGGCAGCAACAGCAGCCTCGATGCCGGTCGCAGGAATGCCGAGCATCTGCGCTTCGATAGCGGCCCAGCGGCCAGTGCCTTTCTGGCCTGCGCTGTCGAGAATGACATCGACGGCAGGCTTGCCAGTCTTCTTGTCACTGGCAAGCAGAACCTTGGCGGTGATTTCTATGAGATAGGAATTCAGCGGGCCTTCATTCCATTTTTGGAAAATCCTGCCAATGGCTTCGGAGGTGAGGCCAAGACCATCACGCAACACGCCGTAAACTTCGGCAATCATCTGCATATCGGCATATTCGATGCCATTATGGATCGTCTTGACGAAATGACCTGCTCCGTCAGGCCCAAGCAGGGCTGAACAGGATTCGCCTTCGTACTTGGCGGAAATTGCTGTCAGGACAGGCTCGATACGGGCATAGGATTCGGGCGTGCCGCCAACCATGATCGAAGGGCCATGGCGCGCGCCTTCTTCACCACCGGAAACGCCCATGCCGACAAATGTCGGATCATTCGCCCCCAGTTCTGCTAGGCGGCGCACCGTATCGTGAAAATTCGCATTACCAGCGTCGATGATGATGTCGTCCTTGGCAAGGAATGGTTTGAGAGCGGCAATCTGCTCGTCGACGGCCTCGCCAGCCTTGACCATGAGAATGATAGGTCGCGGCGCGCGGATGTTTTTGGCCAGATCCTCAAGCGTCTCGCACGCGATGATCTTGTCCTGCAGCGCACCTGCTTCGGCGTAAAATTCATTTGTCTTGGCAACGGTTCTGTTGAAAACCGCAACGCGATAACCGTTCTCAGCGATGTTCAGCGCCAGATTGGCACCCATGACGCCGAGGCCGATCAATCCGATGTCAGCTTGCTGCATGATTTTGGTCCTTACACATTCAATAGGGGCATAATGCGATAATTTCATCCGGATGAATGGCACCGAGCCTTTTTCGAGTCCGGGACAGCATTAGTATATTAATGAGCGTTGGCGGCAATGGCATGGCCGGGAGAAAATCTAATTATCCCGCAATTGCTCCAGATCGCGAATGCGATCAGCACTGCTTTGTTCAAGCTTGCGCGTGACTTCGGCAATCAGTGTTTCCGCAATGAGAAAGAGTGCGGCAGACGAATCCCAAGGGGAGGGAACGGCGGTTCGGCCAGCGATGACATGGCGGGCGAAACGCGCGATGGGAGAGAGCCATTGGTCGGTGACAAGCACGATTTCAACGCCGCGGGCCTGCGCCTTTTCTGCAAACCGCAACAGGCTATCCTGATAGCGGCGTATATCGAAAACCAGCAGCACATCCTTTTTGCCCATATCGATCAGCTGGTCACGCCAATGGCTTTCCTGCCCTGCCAGATGGGTGACGCCGGAGCGTACAATCTTGAGATGCGCGGCCATATAGGTTGCTATGGGATCGGTGAAGCGTCCGCCGAGGAGATAGAGACGGGCACGATTGCGGCTCAGCGCATCCGTTACGTCTCCAAGCTGCTGCGCTGAAAGGTGCTGGAATGTTTCGCGGATATTCTCAATGGCGGCTTCCATAAGCGGGAAGGTGGCCCCGTCCTTTGGCCGCTGGATGGTTGCAGCACGATTCCATGGCGACTGTACCTGTGCGGCGAGTTCCTCCTGCAGGGCGCTTTGGAACTCCGGATAGCTTTGGAAGCCGAGACGGGAGACGAAGCGCAAGATTGTCGGCGAGGATACACCTGCCTGACCGGAAAATTCAGCAACCGTTCTCAGGCCGATCAGCGGGTAATTTGCGATAAGCGTTTGAGCCGCCCTGCGTTCCGAGGCAGGCATCGCGTCTATCTTTTCTGCGATCAGCTCGGAAATGCTTGTGCTCATTTGGCTGTCTCCCCCGGTCCGAATTTTGAAACGTAAATTTCGGATTTGACAATTTTGATTGTTATGTATCAAATCATACGAGAGTGGAAATAAAAACATAAAATGTAACGTAAAGTACAGTTTGCCGAAAAGGGCAAAAATGGGCCGGACCATAGCGAGCGGTGCGCCGCAGGTAATGACAAAAGAATGGACTCCCGTTCGGATAACAAATCCGGATGGCGCGGGACCATGCATCATTCTTTGTGATCACGCCTCCAATTTTGTGCCGGACGGTTTTGGCACGCTCGGCCTGAAGGATAGCGACCTTCAAAAACATATCGCCTGGGATCCGGGTGCGCTTGGTGTCAGTGCTGTCATGAGCAGATTGCTTGATGCACCGCTTATCGAATCCTGTGTGTCCCGCCTGATGATTGACTGCAATCGCCCGCTGAGTGCGCCGGACCTCGTGCCCTCGGTAAGCGAGGTAACGGTCATTCCGGCCAATGAGAATTTGAGCGAGGCAGCGCGACAGGAACGTATCAAACTTTCGCACAGGCCATATCATGCCGCCATTGAAGCGCTCGTCGAGAAGCGAAAGGCGGCGGGCAAGCCTGAGCCGGTATTTGTCGCAATCCATTCCTATACGCCGGTCTATCGCGGTGTCGAGCGGCCTTGGCATATCGGCATTATTCATGACGCGGACGAGCGCGTTGCTGCGCCGCTTATTGCAGGCTTGCAGGCGCTGGGGCGTTACAACGTTGGGATCAACGAACCTTATTCACCGGCAGATCGCGTTTATTATACGCTGGAGCGACACGCTTCTGCCCATGGAATGCCGGCTGTAATGATCGAGATTCGCAACGATCTTGTGACGACAGCTCAAGAGGAGGAGGGCTGGGGGGAACTGCTTTCAGCTCTTTTGAATAATATAACAAAAGGCCTTTGATGGGCATTGCGGGGACGACAAACAAGGAATTCTAGAAACTGACGCTGCTATCGACGTTGCAACTCTTTCAATAATAACAGGGGAACGTGATGACACACCAGGACTACACAGACACAGACAAGCTGGAGGACGTAAAAGTTCTTCACGGAATGGGCTATGCCCAGGAGCTGGAACGGCGAATGAGCCGTTTCTCGAACTTTGCAATTTCTTTCTCGATTATCTGTATTCTATCCGGCGGTATCAATTCGCTGGCGCAGGCAACCTCCGGTGCGGGTGGCGCTGCAATCGGCATTGGCTGGCCCCTCGGCTGCCTTGTCTCAGCAGTGTTTGCCATTGCCATGGCGCAGATCAGCTCCGCATATCCGACGGCTGGCGGGCTTTATCACTGGGGCTCAATCCTCGGTAATCGCGGCACGGGCTGGCTCACCGCCTGGTTCAATCTGCTGGGTCTCATCACGGTGCTCGGCGCCATCAATGTCGGCACTTATTATTTCTTTATCGGGGCATTCGGCGAATATCTTGGTATTGCCGATTCGACGACTGTCCGCGTGGTATTTCTGGTGATTTTGACCGGCGCGCAGGCGCTGATCAACCATATGGGTATTGGTCTTACTGCCAAACTGACGGACTTTTCCGGTTATCTGATCTTTGTGACGGCCATTGCTCTTTCAGTCGTTTGTCTGGCCGTCGCTGATGGCTATGATTTTGCCCGTCTGTTTACATTCTCCAACTATTCCGGCGAAGCTGGTGGAAATGTGTGGCCAACGACGTCAAGCGCTTGGGTCTTTCTGCTCGGCCTGTTGCTGCCTATTTACACGATCACAGGCTATGATGCCTCGGCACATACATCGGAGGAAACCGTTCGTGCGGCGCATTCTGTGCCGCGGGGCATGATCTCATCCGTGCTCTGGTCGGCAGTTTTCGGCTATATCATGCTCTGCTCATTCGTATTGATGATTCCAAACATGGATGCAGCTGCGGCGCAGGGCTGGAATGTTTTCTTCTGGGCGATGAACGAGCAAGTCAATCCGCTGGTAAAGGACATCCTCTACTTCCTGATCTTCATCTGCCAATTCCTTTGCGGACTTGCGACAGTGACCTCAGTTTCGCGCATGATCTTCGCTTTTGCCCGTGATCGGGGGCTTCCGGCATCAAAGGCACTTTCCAAAGTCAGCCCCAAATATCGTACGCCGGTTTCCGCGATCTGGACGGGTTCAACCCTTGCCGTTCTCTTCGTCTGGGGATCCTCACTGGTGTCGATCGGTGAAACGCCGGTTTATACGATCGTGGTATCCTGCACGGTCATCTTCCTCTTCTTCTCATTCGCTATTCCAATTGCGCTGGGTCTGTTGGCCTGGGGCACGCCAAAATGGAACAAGATGGGGCCTTGGGATATGGGCGAAGGCAAGTTCAAGTTCTTTGCTGTGCTGTCGATATTGGCAATGGCTTTGATCTTCGTGCTCGGCATTCAACCGCCAAATGAATGGGCGCTTTACATCACTGTCGGCTTTTTGGTGGTTACGGCAATCGTGTGGTTTGGCTTTGAACGCCGCCGCTTCCGTGGCCCTCCAATTGGCGACGAAGTAGCGCGCCGCTCGGCGGAAATTGCAGCTGCTGAACGCGCAGTCGGTGAAAAAGCCTGATTTCAACAAAGAGGCGACCGGCACCAAGCCGGTCGCCTCTTCTTTGACCCAGTTGACGTTTTTGAGGATGGACTATGCCCGGACATTGGAGTTTCGACGAACTGAAAAGCCGCGTAAGCAGCGGTGAAATCGATACAATTCTGGCCTGTTTCGTCGATATGCAGGGCCGATTGATAGGCAAGCGATTCCACGCGAGCTTCTTTGTTGAATCCGCACATGACGAGACGCATGGCTGCAACTACCTGCTTGCCAATGATATCGATATGGAGCCGGTTCCGGGCTATAAGGCGGCGAGCTGGAAACAGGGCTATGGCGATTTCGTCATCAAGCCTGACCTTACGACCATTCGCCATATTCCCTGGCTGGAAAAATGCGCGCTGGTATTGTGCGATATTCTCGATCACCATCATCACGAAGACCTTTCGCATTCGCCGCGCGCTATTCTCAAACGGCAGCTAGCCCGGCTGAAGGATCGCGGCTATCTGGCCTATTTCGCCTCGGAACTTGAGTTCTATCTTTTCGATGAGACTTATGAGAGCGCGAGAGCCAAGCACTGGAAGGGCATGACAACCGCATCGCCCTATATTCAGGACTATGTGATCCAGATGACCACCAAAGAAGATGCGGTGATGCGCGCCATCCGCAATGGCCTGTTTGATGCGGGTATTCCGGTTGAAAATTCCAAGGGCGAATGGGGGCCGGGTCAGGAAGAAATCAATGTGCGCTATGCCGAAGCGCTGGAAATGGCCGACCGCCATGTGGTCATGAAAAATGGCTGCAAGGAAATCGCCACCCAGATGGGCAAGGCGATCACCTTCATGGCGAAGTATGATTATTCGCTCGCAGGCAGTTCAAGCCACGTCCACAATTCATTGTGGAGCGCAGACGGCAAGACCCCGCTCTTCTATGATAAGAACGCGGAATATACGATGTCGCCTTTAATGCGCCAGTGGGTGGCGGGGCAGCTTAAATATGCCGATGATTTCACCTATTTCCTCGCGCCCTATATCAATTCCTATAAGCGGTTTCAGGCCGGTACATTCGCGCCGACGAAAAATGTCTGGAGCCTTGACAACCGCACGGCAGGTTTTCGCCTTTGCGGCGAAGGTTCCAAGGCTATCCGTATAGAGTGCCGCATTGGCGGGGCTGACCTCAACCCATATCTCGCTTTTGCAGGGTTGATTGCTTCCGGTCTTGCCGGCATTGATGAGAAGCTGGAACTCGGCAAGCCATTCCAGGGCGATGCCTATGGCGGGGCAAAACTACGCGAAATCCCGAAAACCCTGCGTGAGGCGACAGACACGCTGGCACGTTCAAAAATGCTCAAAGAGGCACTGGGTGAGGACGTCGTTGAACATTATGTTCACACGGCCAAATGGGAACAGTTTGAATATGATCGCCGTGTGACCGATTGGGAGTTGCATCGCGGCTTCGAACGGTATTGAAGAACTGAAAATAGAGAAATACCCCTCCCTGCTGCGATGCAGCCTGCCTTTGTGGGGAGGGGCTATAAAAACGAAAGCACGAGGTTTTGACATGGCCGAAACGGTCAAACTGATTACGCCCATTGATGGCACTGTTTATGCCGAACGCCCGATTGCCAGCGACAAGGCGATTGATACAGCGGTCGAATCCGCGAAACAGGCGCAAGCGGATTGGGCACAGACCAGCATTGCAGAGCGCGGTCGTCTATGTCTTGCCGCGCTTGACGCATTACTGGCCATGAACGATGAAATCGTGCCGGAAATTGCATGGCAGATGGGCCGGCCAGTACGTTACGGTGGTGAAAAAGGCGGCGTTGAAGAACGTACGCGCTATATGGTCAAAATTGCCGAACAGGCGCTAGCGCCCATTTTGGAGAATGACAGGCCGGGTTTCCGTCGTTACATCAAGCATGTGCCGCTCGGCGTCGTCATGGTCATTGCGCCATGGAATTATCCCTATCTTACGGCGGTCAATACCATCATTCCTGCCCTGATGGCGGGCAACAGCGTCATTCTGAAACATGCGGCCCAGACCTTGCTGGTCGGAGAACGATTTGCGCAGGCTTTCGAAAAGGCAGGTCTGCCTAAGGGCGTATTTCAGAACATCGTGCTTGGTCATGCCCAGACAGAAAAGCTGCTTGGCTCCGGCCGCATTGATCACGTGAATTTCACGGGGTCAGTGGGTGGCGGACGCGCCATTGAAAAGGCGGCGGCAGGCACATTCATGACCTTGGGGCTGGAACTTGGCGGCAAGGACCCGGCCTATGTGTTGCCGGATGTTAATCTCGATCATGCGGTTGCCAATCTTGTTGACGGGGCATTTTTCAATTCCGGTCAATGTTGCTGCGGTATTGAGCGCATTTATGTGCATGAGAAGGTTTATGACCGTTTTGTCGACGGCTTCGTTGACCTGACCAAGCAATATGTTGTCGGTAACCCGCTGGAAGAGGTGACCACGATGGGCCCGATGGCGCAGACCCGCTTTGCCGAACTGATCCGTGAACAAAAGGCCGAAGCACTGCGCAAGGGCGCGAAAGCTCACGTGAACATGAATGTTGCCAATGACAAGGCTGGTTCTCCCTATCTTGCTCCCGAAGTGCTGACCAATGTCGATCATCAAATGAGCGTCATGCGCGAAGAAAGCTTTGGGCCAATCGTCGGCATCATGAAAGTGCGCAATGACGAGGAGGCCGTGGCCTTGATGAATGACAGCCCATACGGCCTGACTGCCTCGCTATGGACCACTGATACCGATCACGCGGCTTTGATCGGGGACCAAATTGAAACCGGCACTGTGTTCATGAACCGCTGCGATTATATCGATCCCGCGCTGGTCTGGACGGGTGTCAAAGACACGGGCAAGGGTGCGGCCATGTCAGCCATCGGATATGGCAATTTGACAAGACCAAAATCTTACCACCTGCGCGAAGAGATTTAACAAGCATTGGAATTGTGCGTGGTTCGACAAGCTCACCATGAGGGTCGTGAGTGGGCTACAATAGAACAAGGCAGAGTTGCCTATCTTTGCAAGCAATCCATCATCCTCATGGTGAGCTTGTCGAACCACGCACAACAGATATGCCAAACGTAGAGACATGATATGAGCCAGCTTATTTCCAAATGGAACTATCCAACCACGGTGCGTTTTGGCGCAGGACGCATCAAGGAATTGCCGGAAGTTCTGGAAGCGACCGGAATCAAAAATCCGCTTTTCGTTACTGATCCTGGCTTGGCGAAACTGCCAGTGGTTGCGAGCACATTGAAAATTCTGGACGATGCCAAGATTCCCTACGGCGTATTTTCAGATGTGAAGCCCAACCCGGTGGATTCAAATCTGACCGCAGGCATTGCAGTGTTCAAACAAGGCAAGCATGATGGCGTCATCGCCTTTGGTGGCGGCTCGGCGCTGGACCTTGGCAAGCTTATTGCGTTTCAGGCAGGGCAGACCCGGCCAATCTGGGATTTCGAAGATATTGGTGACTGGTGGACCCGTGCCAATAGCGAGGTGATCGCGCCGATTATTGCCGTGCCAACCACTGCTGGAACCGGCTCGGAAGTTGGCCGCGCGGGCGTTATCACCAATGAAGCAACCCACACTAAAAAGGTGATTTTTCACCCGAAGCTCCTGCCGGCAATCGTTATCGCTGATCCTGAGCTATCTGTGGGCATGCCAGCTTTTATTACTGCGGGCACAGGCATGGATGCATTGGCCCATTGTCTTGAGGCCTATTGCGCTCCGGGCTATCACCCAATGGCTGATGGTATTGCTGTTGAAGGCATCCGGCTCGTCTTCGAGAACCTGCCCAAAGCCTATGCCAATGGCAATGATCTGACAGCGCGCGCGCATATGATGAGCGCGGCGGCCATGGGGGCGACCGCCTTCCAGAAGGGGCTCGGCGCGATCCATTCACTATCTCATCCAATTGGTGCGCTTTATGACACGCATCACGGCATGACCAACGCCGTATTCATGCCCTATGTGCTTGCCTTTAATCGCGGCGCTATTGAAGAGCGCATCGTAAGGCTTGCCAATTATATCGGCATCAAGGGCGGATTTGATGGATTTGCCAAGGCAATTCTTGATTTGCGAACCGAGCTGAAAGTACCGCATGCCTTGCCAGGTTTGATCAAGGATCTGGACATGGATGATGCGCGCAAGGAGTTGATTGCCGAGATGGCAATCGTCGACCCAACGGCGGGAGGCAACCCCGTCGAACTGACCAAACAAGCAGCACTCAAGCTGCTGAACGAGGCGATCAAAGGATAGCCGAAAGGCGAGCTTTGAAAGTCAAATTTAAAAGGGCGCTGGAGACAGCGCCCTTTTTGCATTTTGTCTGGTTTTGCCTGCGGCCATGGCAGTTGGTTTTCTAAGAGCGGTGATTCCGGTAATCTTGTTCTGCTCAGGACCTTTGCTTCCATAATTTGGGCTGTTTGGGTAACTGGCTTAGGCAGAGGAAATATGCCGACTTCGAAATTTGTCGGATCGTCATTTTCTGAGATTTTGACATTTTGGTTTGTCGAGAGCCTCGTCATGTCGGCTTGGCTCACAATTATTTTGTGGCAACCTGATAAGCCTATTCAAGCATCGCTATGGACGTTCGGTGTCCAACTTACGATCTTTTTTGGCATGATGACTCTATTCAATTATTTTCGGCAGAAAACGGCTGACCAAGAGAATTGCGCTGAATTATCAGATTAATCTGCGTCTCAACCCTATTGGCGATGAAATTGCCACAGTAGCGGCCTTTCTCCGGTAGGCTGTGTCGCAACAGCTAATAACGATCCGGATCGTCTGCAATCCCGATCAATGCAATATTGTCTATTGCCCCAAGAGCAACATGTCCTTTGCCGCCAGGCTGACCTTCACGTTTTCTCCCGGTGAGGGCGGAGGTGCGCTTGGATTGTTGAATGTGTCGAAGGAAACGGTATTTTCGCCGAGCGAAGCGCGAATGCGGATGACCGAGCCAAGGAAGTGCACGCTGTTGATCTTGCCATCCAGCGTTGTCTCGCGCTTGTCGGTTGCTTCACCTAGACTGACAGCCTCCGGGCGAACGGCGAGAGAAATCTTGTCGCCAACCTTATGATTGGTAATCTTTTGACCGATCATCACATCCTTGCCATCAATTGCAATAATGCCCGCCGCAGCGTCACGAACGGTCGCGTCAAGCGTGTTCAATGTACCAACGAAGGACGCAACGAAACGCGATGATGGTTGATTGTAAATCTCGAATGGCGCGCCGACCTGTTCGGCCTTGCCTTCATACATGACGACAATGCGATCTGAGATAGACAGCGCTTCTTCCTGGTCATGTGTCACGAAGATGGTGGTGATGCCAAGCTTGCGCTGAATGGCGCGGATTTCCTCCCGCAGGGAAACGCGGATCTTGGCGTCAAGCGCAGAAAGAGGCTCGTCCAGCAGAAGCACTTGCGGTTTGGTAGCCAGCGCGCGGGCTAAAGCCACGCGCTGCTGTTGGCCGCCTGAAAGCTGATAAGGATAACGATCCGCCAAGTGATCCAGTTTGATCAATGAGAGCATTTCATGAACGGTTGCGTTAATTTCCGCTTGCGGTTTCTTTGCGACCTTCAATCCGAAAGCGACATTCTGAGCGACGGTCATGTTGGGGAATAGCGCATAGGCCTGAAACACCATGCCGATATTGCGCTGGTTCGGTTTCAGGTTCACCACGTCCTGACCGCCAATGCTGATCTTGCCGGATGTGGGCGTTTCAAAGCCGGCTACCATACGCAGCACTGTGGTCTTGCCGCAGCCGCTGGGTCCGAGAAAAGAAACGAACTCACCCTTCTCGATATTCAGATTGAAGTCATGAACGACAGTAGTCGCTCCGAAACTCTTTTTCAAATGGCTGATTGTGAGAAATGACATTGTTTTTATCCGGTCTTAGCGCTTGGTGGCAGCGAGGGATTTATTGAGACGGGTGACAACCTGAATAAGACCCATGCAAACCCAGGTGATTGCAAAGGAAATGACTGCCAGAGCCGCAGGCTCATAGGCGCGGTTTGCACCGATAAGCTGCAGGAATGGTCCAAATGCGGGCCGGTTGAGCAGTGCCGCCATGGTAAATTCGCCGATGACGATGGCGAAGGTCAGGAAGGCGCCGGACAGCACGGCAACCAGAACATTGGGGAGAATGACGCTCCACATGATCTTTAACCGGCTTGCACCAAGACTTTCCGCGGCTTCGGTCATGGTGCGGATATCGATAGCGCCAAGGCCCGTATCCACAGCGCGATACATATAGGGCAATGCCAGCATCGTATAGCCAAAGACCAGCAGCAGGTTGGTACCCATGGCGGAGCCGGTCAAGGGCAGAAATGACGATGTATTGTAGAGGCGGATATAGCCGAACACGACAACAATTGCCGGAATGACCAGCGGTAGCAGCGTGATGAATTCAAGGAATGGACGCCAACCGGGAAGCCGCAAGCGCACCCAATAGGCAGTGGGAACAACCAGCACGATACCGACAATAATTGTCACCAGCGCCATAACGATGGAGTAGCCGAATGTTGCCTGAAAGCGCGGATCGCTGAGGATGACCCAATAGGCATCGAAGGAATATACGCCGCGGCGCATGCGTAGCGAAAATTCCAGAGTGCCGATAAGCGGCACCACAAAATATATGATGCCAAAAGCAAGTGCGATCCAAGACCAGAAACGATTGGTTTTCATTTAAGCCACCGTTCGCTGCGGGCGCGCATCCAGATATAAATACCGTTGGAAACGCCAGTGATAACAATCATGCCGAATGCCAGCGCATAACCGAGGTGAGGGTCTTGCAAGACGTCGCCGCGAATCTGCGCGAAGAGCACGATAGGAACAATGCTGAGCGATGAACCGGTGAGTGCATAAGCGGTCGCAATTGCGCCGAACGAGTTAGCAAACAATAGGAGAATCGTGCCCAGCAGTGCAGGCCAGAGAATGGGAAATGCGACCATGCGCCAATATTGCGGGCCGGTTGCGCCAAGAATGAGCGCTGCTTCCTTCCATTCCTTCTTCAGCCCGTCCAAAGCTGGCGTAATGATGAGGATCATCAGCGGAATTTGAAAGTAGAGATAGGTGATCGTCAGGCCCCAGAAACTGAGCAGATTGAAGCCGTGGCCATAAAGATTGAAGCCGAAAACATTATAAAGGAACGTCGTGACAAGCCCGGTTCGCCCCAGCGTCGCCAAAAAAGCAAAGGCGAGCGGCACGCCGGCAAAGTTGGAAGCGACGCCCGAAAAGGTCATTAGCGGCGAGCGTATCCAGGCCGGCAAACCGCCAAGTGTGACAGCGGCAGCGACGCAAAACCCTATGGCTGCACCGAGAATGGCCGAAGCAAGGGAAATTTTTATGGATATCCAGTAGGCATCCATGATGGATGGCTGGAACAGATTCACAATGTTTGTGAGTGTCAGATTACCCTGACTGTCCTGAAAGGCTCCGGCAATCAGATAGATTGTCGGCCATATCAAAAACAGCACGGCAAAGATGATGAAGGGCATGACCCCAAGCCAGTCGAGCGACAGGCGTTTGCGCTCATTCGCTATTGGCGCCGCCGGTGGAGCTGGTGATGAAACGTCTTGTTCTGAAACTGCACTCATGAGTGTTTGGGACCACTTGATAAAGTAATATTCAGCCGCGCCAGAGTAATGCAAAGGCAAGGCAGCCAGGATACCGACCCATCGGATATTCAGGGCCGACGCTGGCCCTCACATGATGGAAAAATCCCCGCGGCGGACCCGCGGGGATTTTTATCCTGTATTACTTGACGTTGGCGCCTACGATCTTGTCCCATCCCTTGGTGATGACTTCCTTGGCGGCAGCCTGTTCATCGAGAGTCGGGAAAATTGCCTTTTCATAGGCGGCAGCAGGAGGCAGCTTGTCGAGCAGGTCCTTGGGGATCTTGTTGTTCTTGGCAAGATCGTTGAAACGGATCGGATGGCAATAGCCCTTGAGCCATGTCAGCTGACCTTCATCGGAATAGAGATATTCCATCCAGAGCTTGGCAGCATTTGGATGAGGTGCGTAAGCGCTGATGGCCTGAACATACACACCAGCAACAACGCCGGAAGCCGGAACAACAACTTCTACAGGCGGATTGCCCTTGAGAGTGTCGCGGCCGGAAAGCGCGTTATAATCCCAGTTGATGATGATCGGTGTTGCGCCCTGAGCCAATGTACCGGACTTGCCGATAACTGGAACGAAGTTGCCAGCCTTGTTGAGGTCAGCAAAATACTTAAGACCTGCTTCACCTGCCGCAGCGCCATAAGTGCCGCCTGTGGAAACGCCAGCGGCGCCTACAGCAAGGATAGCCTGGTTGGAAGCGCGCGGATCGCCAGCAAGAGCAACGGCATTTGCATATTCAGGCTTCAAAAGGTCAGCCCAATCTTTCGGGACTTCCTTGACGATGTCGGTGTTTACCTGGAAGGAAAGAACGCCGTAATAGTCGCCATACCAGTGACCTTCAGCATCTTTTACATTGTCAGGAATGGAGTCCCAGGTGGAGACTTTATAAGGCTGGGTTAGGCCGTCTTTCTTTGCCGATGGACCAAAAGCAAAGCCGACATCGATGACGTCAGGAGCCTGCGGGCCCTTATTGTCCTTGTTGGCCTTGATGGCTTCGATTTCGTCGCCCGAGCCTGCATCCGGATTCAGTTCGTTGACTTCAATGCCATATTTGGCCTTGAAACCAGCGATCACATCGCCATAGGCGCACCAGTCATGCGGCAAGGCGATTGTGGTCAGCGTGCCTTCCTTTTTTGCAGCCGCAACCAAATCTGCCGGTGCGTCGGCAAAGGAAACTGCCGTGCTGGCAAATAGCACAGCAGTCGACAGCGCTACCGCGCGTTTTGTATAACCTACCATTTTTAGACCCCTGTTTGAGCGATACGTCATTGGCTCTTTATCCGACGTCCGGCACCCGATACAGGTCTCTCATGTCAGTTGGATGACAGACCCGTGACGTGCCGGTGAACAGACTTTCCCTGAGCAGTAAGAATAAGTGAACCACTTTTTCGGCGGCTTAGCAATTCGGCGAAAGCCTAAATTTATGGGGTATTCCCAATCGTTTCAAAATTACTTCAATAACGACAAAAACATTGTTGGAGACGCCAATTCGGGCAGGGGAAAGGGGTGAACCGGCCACAATATGACTGCTGCAGCGTCTGGAATGGACGCCAGAGCCGGCAAAACAACTTAGGAGACTAAGTTAATTTTCCCATTTGCCGGAGCAGGGGGATGCCGGGCGGATGGAAGGGGCGACTCTAATGTCCGCCGCCTCCGGATGCCGGTGCCCCTGGCTTGCGCATCAGGATTGCGAAAACCGCCAGCGATACAAAGAGCATTGTCAGGATATAGAAGACATCCATGAAAGACAGCAGCGAGGCCTGCTGATGAACCATGCCGGAGATTCTGCTCAGAGCGGTCGTGGTTCCATCCAGTCCATGTGAAGCAAAATTCTTCGACATGGAATTCATCAAATCTTCTGCTTCCGGATTGCCCCAGCGAACATTTTCCGAAAGCTGGGCATAGTGCAGCGCACCGCGATCAGTGAGTATCTGGTTAATCACTGCCAGCCCGACCGCGCCGCCAAGATTACGCATCAGATTAAACAAGCCGGAAGCGTTTTTCAGGCGAGCCAGCGGCAAAGTGCCAAGCGCAAGATTATTGATCGGCACCATGCACAGCATGAGCGAACAGCCTCGCAGGATCTGCGGCACAAGCAATTCGTAGAAATCCCAGTCCGCAGTAAGATGCGTCATGGTCCAGGTGCCCGCGCCAAAACCGATAAAGCCGATCATGATCATAATACGCGGGTCCATCCTGCCGGACAGGAAACCGGCTATTGGCGCGGTCATGAACATGGCAAGCCCGCTGACAAACAGCGCTTCCCCGATCATCAACGCGTCATAGCCGCGAATCTGCCCCAAATAGACCGGGTAGATATAGGTAAGGCCATAGAGGCCAATACCGAGGACGAACGAGAAGGCTGATCCAAAGGCAAAGTTCAGATTTTTGAAGGCGAAAAGATCGACGATGGGCTGTTCGGCGGTAAAGGCCCGATAGAAGAAGATGATGCCACCAATGACCATGACGATGCTGCAATAGTAGACGGCGTGATCCTGCAACCAATCATTGCGTGGACCTTCCTCAAGCACATATTCGAGCGAACCGAGGAATGCTGCCATACCGGCGAGACCCCACCAGTCGAATTTGCTCAACAGGGACCGGTCGCCCTTGTCGAAGTCGATCAGGTTCCACGCAGCGATCGCAACGGCGATACCGGGGATGACGTTGACAAGAAAGAGCCAATGCCACGAAAAAGCATGGCTCAGATAACCACCGACCGTCGGCCCGATCGTTGGGGCCAATGTCGCCACGAGGCCGATCATGGGGGAAACAATGGAGCGTTTGGAGGGCGGGAAAATTGTAAAGGCAGCCGCAAACACACTTGGGATCATACCACCGCCGATAAAGCCCTGGATGGCGCGGTAGACGATCATCTGGTCAATATTCGTCGCAGTGGCGCAAAGCACGCTGGCGGCGGTGAAACCTGCGGCAGATACCGAGAAAAGAATCCGCGTTGAAACCAGCCGTCCCAGAAAACCTGACAGCGGGATCATGATAACTTCGGCGATCAGGTAAGAGGTCTGGACCCATGAAATCTCATCAGCGCTGGCGCTGAGGCCTGCCTGAATTTCGGCCAGGGATGCCGAGACGATCTGAATGTCCAGAATCGCCATGAACATTCCAAAGACCATCGCCAGAAAGGCGATGGCTTTTTTGGGATCGATTTTATCTTCCGGAATGGCTGGAGCGCCCGGACCGCCGGCTGCCGTTGTTGCATTTGCCATAATCGTCGCCCTTTCCGATTCCGGAACCGGATTTACTTGGCTGGAGTCGTCCGCGTGTCGACATCGACAACGACGCTGAGGCCCGCCTGCAACTTGCCGCTGGCCAAGGCGTCACCCGGCAAGGCAATGCGAACAGGAACACGTTGCACAACCTTGGTGAAGTTACCCGTGGCATTTTCCGGAGGAAGAAGGGAGAAGACGGCGCCGGAGGCCGGTGCAATCGAAGCAACCGTGCCTTCAAACGTATCGCCATCCAGCGCATCGACCCGAATGTGGACTTTCTGGCCCACATTTATGTCACGAAGCTGCGTTTCCTTGTAATTTGCATCGATATAGAGCGCATTAACAGGAACGAGTGCAGCCAAACGCTGGCCGGGACTGACAAGGTCGCCCTTCTTGGCGGCAAGATTGCCAATGACGCCATCCACTGGTGCACGGATGACGGTAAAGCTCAGATCGCGCGCTGCCTTGTCTTTCGACAATTCGAGCGAGGCAATGGTGCCTTCAGCTTCCTTGTACTGTGCCTCAAGAACGCCGACATTGGCGGCTGCGCTGGCGATCTTTGCATCAGCGGATGCAAGATTGGCCTTTGCCTGATCCAATGCAGCGGTTGCATCATCAAGCGTTGACTGCGAAGCAAACCGCGTTGCATGCAACTGATTGGCCCGTACCGAACCGGCTTGCGCATTGGTCAGCACTGCCTGTGCGCTCAATTTTCCAGCCTGCGCCTCGGTCAGCGAAGCCCTTGCGGCCTCGGTCTGCGCCTTGATACGGTCAAGCGAAAGCTTCTGCGTGGCAATCTGTGCTTCGGCCTGTTCCTCAGCGAGCGTGTAATCGCCATTATCAAGCGTGATCAATGGATCACCCGCCTTGACGCGCTGGTTGGCAACAACATTGATCGTATCGATATAGCCGGTCACCTTGGGAGCGATGGCAGTAATATCGCCCTGGATATAGGCGTCATCGGTGGAAACCATAAAACGGCCCGTCGTCCAATATCCGTAACCGAAATATGCACCACCGGCGAGCGCCGCCACCAAAATAGTCGTCAGGATCAGCCGTTTGCGGGAGCGCTTGGGAGGCTCGGCTTTCTTTACGTCAGCGGCAACATCATGTTGCGGCGCTTCCGTAGTTGCGGGCATCTCGGATTTTGAAACTGGAGCCGGGAACTGACGGATGTCAGCCTCATTCTTTGCTTTGGACGCAGGCATTTGGGGTTTCTTTCTACGGATGTTCAGCCATAAAACTGATTGAACCATTCGGTTCGATCGTTGACATAGCGCAATTGAGAGCGCATATCAAGGGGATCGAACCGCTTGGTTCGAAAAAAGAACAACAAACGAGGAAACAGAACGAGAATGTCATCTAAAAAGGCCTATTCGACATCATTGTCCACCGCTAACGCGCTGGAAGCAGCGCTATCGGGCGATGAGCGGCAGGGCCGTTTAGCTGCCGGGCAAGATCCGGCAAAGCGTCAGCAAATATTGGAGGGTGCGGACCGGGTATTTTCCACGATGGGCTTTGACGCAGCCAGCATGAATGACATTACGCGCGAGGCTGGTGTCTCCAAAGGCACGATCTATGTCTATTTCGATAGCAAGGAGGAGCTTTTTCTCGAACTTTGCATCAGTTATCGCGAAAGGCTTTTCAGCGGTATTTATTCCGCCTTTGAGGGCGACTATGATTTGCGTGATGCACTTATCGCATTCGGTAAGGCGCTTTCGATCAAGGTGACGTCCGATGTGGTCATTCGTGCGCAGCGTGTTGTTATCGGTGTGGCCGAACGCATGCCCTCAATGAGCCGGAGCTTTTACGAGCAGGGCCCGAAAAAGGGGCAGGCGATGATGAAGGCATTTCTGGACAAGCATGTCGCCGCGGGCGATCTGGAAATTGAAGATACCGAACTTGCCACCTATCAACTGTCAGATCTTGTGATGACGGGCCTCTTCAAGCGCCGGCTGTTTGGCTGCATGGATGAGGCACCGACGGAAGAACAAATCAACAAGACGGTTACTGCGGGTGTCGATGTGTTTCTGAGAGCCTATGGCAAGCGCTGAATATTCAGGCTGTGCCACAGCTGGCGCAGATGCCGCGAATTTCGATTGTCGTTTTGGAAGGTTTAAACCCATTACCCTTTGTCCATTCACGGACACGGGCAGTGATAACGTCATCTGAAAACTCGGTAACCTGGCCGCATTTCTCGCAGATCGCGAAGGCGATCATGCCATGGTTATGGCTATGATCATGAGGATGGGAGCAGGCAACAAACGCATTTATGCTTTCAAGCCGGTGGATCATCCCGTAATCGAGAAGTTTATCCAGCGCACGATAGACCTGTAAGGGGGCGCGGAAACCATTTTCACGCAATTGGTCCAAAATAGTGTAGGCGCTCAACGGCCCGTCGGCGCGTGTCAAAGCGTCGAAAACCAGTGACTGGTTCTTGGTGAGTTCCTGAGTGGCCGCCATATTCGCTTGTTCCTTTTATCTGCTTACTAGATAAGAAATTTTTTCACGAACCGCCAGTGCGTCATCTCTTTTCCACTGATCTCAAATTTGCCATTGTTGACTAATGTAATAACATCACATACGAAGACGTCAAGAATTTGCCGAGAAGGCTTTCAGTAAATCCGGCTTTTCCGCGAGTTTTACCTTTATGACTGAACCAAGTCTGACATTTCGTGATCTTACGTTGGGTTACCACAGCCATCCAGCTGTGCATCACCTTAGCGGCGTTGTCGCGCGGGGATCTTTGACAGCCGTTGTCGGATCGAATGGTTCAGGCAAGTCCACGCTGATGAAGGGTATTGTCGGTGTGTTGAAGCCCATGTCCGGCTCATGCACAGTCGAGAAGGGCATGCGGATCGCCTATCTGCCGCAGCAATCAGAGCTTGACCGGTCTTTCCCGGCACGCGTGGTCGATCTCGTATCACTTGGTCTGTGGCCAAGGCGGGGATTACTGGGCCGTTTCAGCAAAGAAGACCGGGCAAGCGTTTCACAGGCATTGATGGCTGTGGGACTTGGCGGCTTTGAAAAGCGCGGCATTGATACCCTGTCCGGCGGACAATTGCAGCGGGCATTGTTTGCGCGCGTTCTCGTGCAGGACGCTGACATAATTCTGCTGGACGAACCCTTCAATGCGATCGATGCCAAGACCGTTGCTGATCTCGTCGGCCTCATCAAGCGCTGGCATGGCGAAAGCCGGACCGTCATGGTTGTCGTGCATGATCTGGAACTGGTGAAGGAACATTTTCCGGAAACCCTGCTTCTGGCCCGCAAGCCAATTGCCTGGGGTTCATCCCGCGATACGTTGCGGCCGGAAAATCTTCTCCACGCCCGCCAGTTCCACGAAGCATGGGAAGAAGGCGCTGCATGGTGCGAGGATGACCAGTTGCATGGTCACGATCACACGCACGCCCACAATCACAGCGGACCCCATGGCCATATGGAAAAGGGGGCGGCATAGCATGTATGATTTTCTGATTGCTCCCTTCGTCGATTATAGCTTCATGCAGCGTGCATTGCTGGGTTCGCTGGCTCTGGCACTTGGCTCATGTCCGGTCGGTGTATTTTTGATGCTGCGTCGCATGAGCCTGACCGGTGATGCGATGGCGCATGCGATCCTGCCCGGCGCTGCGGTCGGTTTCCTTCTCTATGGTTTGCAGATCGTGCCGATGACAATTGGCGGGCTGGTTGCCGGTGTCATCGTTGCCTTGGGGGCGGGGGCGGTTTCCCGCTTTACCATCCAGAAGGAGGACGCTTCAATGGCCGCTTTCTATCTCATATCGCTGGCGCTGGGTGTTTTGATTGTTTCGCTGCGCGGATCTAATGTTGATCTCATGCATGTCCTGTTCGGCACGGTACTCGCGCTCAATAATGATGCGCTTGGCCTGATTGGTCTTATCTCGGCAATCAGTGTCGTGACACTGGCAATCTTCTGGCGGGGATTGGTGGCGGAGTGTCTTGATCCGTTATTTCTGCGCTCTGTCAGCCGCATCGGTACGCCGGTCCATTTCATATTTCTCGGCCTGGTGGTGATAAATCTCGTCGGCGGTTTTCAGGCGCTTGGCACATTGCTTGCTGTCGGGCTGATGATGCTTCCGGCTGCTGCTGCGCGTTTCTGGACTGCTCGTGTCGGGCCGATGTGCGCCGTGGCCATAGCAATCGGCTTTGCCTCATGTGTCGGGGGACTGTTGATCTCCTATCATTTTTCGGTGCCATCAGGACCGGCTATTATTCTCTCTGCCGGTGCAGTTTATCTTGGCTCCATCATAATGGGCACGAGCGGAATTCTACAAAGCCGCCTTCGCCCTCATCGTCACAGAACCGCATAAAATCAAGGAAAGAGACCATGATCAAAACCCTCAAACTTGCCAGTGCTTTAAATGTTATACTATTACTGAGTGCAGCCTATAGTTCTGCTTCTGCCGAAAACCTGAAAGTTGTTTCGAGTTTTTCGATCATCTCTGACTTCGCCAAGAATGTCGGTGGCGACAAGATCGATCTGACGACGCTGGTTGGCCCGGATGGCGACGCGCATGTTTATGAGCCAAAGCCATCTGATGCCGCAGCTGTTGCCAAAGCTGATGTTGTGTTGGTCAATGGTCTGAACTTCGAGGGATTTCTGCCGCGGCTTGTAGAAGCAAGCGCCACAAAGGCACCAATCGTTGAATTGACCAAGGGCATTGAGCCGTTGAAAAGCGGCGAAGAAGAGCATGATCATGCGAGTGGAGAAGAGCACAAGCATGAAGGCGAAGAGCACAAGCATGAGGGTGAAGCGCATGCCCATGAAGGACACGATCACGGTGCCTATGATCCGCATGCTTTTCAGTCCATCAGCAACGCAAAGATCTATGTGAAGAATATCGCCGACGCCTTCTGCACAGCTGATGCTGCAAATTGCGATACCTACAAGACCAACGCTGCCGACTACACCAAGAAGCTCGATGCGACGGAAGCAGATGTGAAGGCCGCAATTGCGTCAATTCCGGAAAGCAAGCGCCTCGTCATCACGTCGCACGATGCATTTGGCTATTTTGAACATGAATATGGCCTGAAATTCCTGGCGCCAGAAGGCATTTCGACGGATTCGGAAGCCTCTGCTGCCGATATTGTTGCCCTGATCAAGCAGATCAAGGAAGACAAGGCCTCAGCAATCTTTGTCGAGAATATCACCAACCCGCGTTTGATCGAACAGATTGCCAGCGAAACGAAACTGAACGTCGGCGGCACGCTGTTCTCGGATGCTCTATCCAAGCCTGAGGATGGTGCCGGGACCTATGTCGAAATGATGCAGCACAATATCACTACATTCAAGAAAGCCATTCTCGGCAGTTAATACGGCACGCCGGAAAAGCGGAGCAGGACTCCGCTTTTCTTTTACCCAGAAATGTTATGTTATTACATTAGGAGAAAACCATGACACGGCACCTACTTGTGTTCTCGTCTCTCGCCATCACAGCTGGTTTGCTGATGACCCCCGCCTTGGCAGAGGGAAAAACGGCATGGCGGCTATTCGTCGCCGATCAGGCCGATCCCGTAATACGCGCTCTGGATGCCAAGACCGGCGAGGTGCTGGACACGTTCAAGATGAAAGCACCAGCCAGCCTTTCGAGGAGCGAAAGTGGTCGCCTGGTATTCGCCAACGAGCGTGATGCTGGCCAATTCTCAGTCATTTCAAGTGGCATTTCTGTTGATGATCATGGAGATCACGGGGATCTGAAAGTTGAAAAGCCTACGCTGCTCAATTTGAATTTTGCGGGAAAGAAACCGTCGCACTTTGTCGACCACCATGGGCAAATTGCCTTGTTCTTTGATGGGGACGGGGCGGTCAAAATTGTTAAAGAGTCTGACGTTCTGGGCGAGAGGGCCGATGCAAGGGAAGTGAAAGTTGCCTCGCCGCATCATGGCGTTGCGGTCGCTTTCGGTGAGAAGGTTCTCGTGTCCGAACCGCACCCGACAGAGCCAGTCAAGGAGCTGCCCATCGGCGTGCGTATTGCCGGAGCGAATAATAAAGTTTCAGGAGAATTGTATGATTGCCCGGATCTCCACGGCGAAGCGGCCTCAGGCAGTATCGTCGCCATAGCCTGTAAATCGGGTCTGCTTCTGGTGAAATCGGCGAATGACGAGCTGGAGATCAATCATCTTGATTATTCAAAATCGCTTCCAGAGGGCAAGTCCTCAACTTTGGTTGGTGGCAAGGGGCTACAGTATTTTCTGGGCAATTACGGGCCGCAGGCGGTGGTTCTGATTGATCCAACCGCTGAAGATGCATTCCGTCTGATCGAGCTTCCCGCACGCCGCGTTCATTTTGCTGTCGATTCTGTGCGCCCGCGCTTTGCCTATATCTTTACCGAGGATGGTCAACTGCACCAGCTGGACGTCATCACCGGCAAGATTGAAAAATCGCTACAGCTTACAGAGCCTTACAGCATGGACGGCCATTGGAACCTGCCGCGGCCTCGAATTGCCGTCGCAGGCGATGACATCATACTTACCGACCCTCTGAAAAGCCGGTTGCAGGTCATTGACGCAGCCCGTTTCGAAAAGTCCCGCGATATTCCAGTTGAAGGCACTCCTTACAATGTTGTGGCCATAGGCGGGTCGGGCGAAGTTCACGAGTAATCTTATGCCCGCGCGCCTGAACAGCGCGTGGGCTTCTTTTTGGAAAGGCTAAAGCCATGCAAAACACAGCAACAGCCAAGCGCTTGCCCGTGACAGTGCTTTCGGGTTTTCTCGGAGCGGGCAAAACCACACTCCTCAATCATATTCTCAACAATCGTGAGGGCCGCCGTGTCGCGGTTATCGTCAACGATATGAGCGAGGTTAATATTGATGCCGCGCTTATCCGCGACGGCGGTGCGAACTTGTCGCGGACGGAAGAGCAATTGGTTGAGATGACCAATGGTTGCATCTGCTGCACCTTGCGCGACGATCTTCTCGCAGAAGTGCGGCAATTGGCAAGTCAAGGCCGGTTTGACCATCTGTTGATAGAGTCGACAGGCATATCAGAGCCGCTGCCGGTGGCATCCACCTTTGATTTTCGTGATGAAAACGGCATGAGCCTGTCGGATATCTCATGCCTCGACACAATGGTGACTGTCGTTGATGCGGCAAATCTTTTGAAGGATTATGCCTCCAGCGACTTTCTCAAGGATCGTGGCGAGTCACTGGGTGATGGGGATAACCGCACATTGGTCGATCTTCTCGTCGATCAAATCGAATTTGCCGATGTCATCATCCTGAACAAGATATCGTCGGCCTCCATGTATGACCGCGATATTGCACGAAAAATCATTCGTGCCCTGAATCCAGATGCCAAGGTAATCGAAACGGATTTTGCCAAGGTCAATCTTGCCGACGTTCTGGACACGGGCCTTTTCGATTTCGACAAGGCGCAAGAAAACCCGCTTTGGTACAAGGAACTGAACAATTTTGCCGATCACATACCTGAAACGGAAGAATATGGTGTTCGCTCATTTGTCTATCGTGAACGGCGCCCGTTCGATCCGCAAAAGTTCCAGGATTTCATCAACTCAAACTGGACCGGGGTCATCCGTGCCAAAGGCTTTTTCTGGCTTGCGACACGGCCGGACCATGTCGGCGAGCTTAGCCAGGCGGGTGCATTGGTCAGATCAGAAAAGCGCGGTCTTTGGTGGTCATCGGTTTCGAAAAGCCGTTGGCCGGATAGTCCGGAGTGGTTGAATGCCATGAAGCCATATCTTCATCCGATTTGGGGTGATCGGCGCCAGGAACTGGTCTTCATCGGTGTCGATCCCATGGATGAAGCTGAAATCCGCGCGCAACTCGACGCCTGTCTCTTGGATACGGATGAATTCACGCCGCATAAATGGGAGGCGTTGCTGGACCCCTTTCCAAGCTGGATGAGACAGGCTTCCTGAGAGCCGGCAAATGAGATTGCGCTTGGGAACCATGCAGAATCTGGCATCGAAACTCCTGGGTTTTGATGTCTCAGACGAGCGGGCAAAGCCTGTTCAAACCAAAAGCTTCAATTGCGATAGTCCTTCCCTTTTGGGGGAAGGACATCAGTGCCCGGAAGAGGTCATGAGTTGCGATTGCGAAAAAGCTTCTAGAGCATTTCCAATAAAAACGGAGTCACCGTAATGCTCTATCTCTTTGTTTTTACGCATTATCCAACGCAAAACCGCTTCACACTTTTGCTGGAAATGCTCTAAATGAAAAGCGCCGAAGCCAAGGTTGAACTGATGCGCACCTTGCCAATATTTCGGCCATCCATTTCTACGATTTCATACTCGTAGTCATCGACGGTTAGCTTTTCGCCTGTGGTCGGAATATGCCCAAGATTCCACAGAATATAACCGGCGAGCGTGGTGTAACGGTCGCCGTCATCGACCAAATCCCGATCGATGAGGCTGCCCAAACGGCGGATGTCGATATAGGCATCCACCACCATGCTGCCATCTTCGGACCGCTCGAGGATCGGGCTTTCTTCACCCTCTTCAGGAAAATCACCGGCAATCGCTTCGAGAATATCGGTTGGCGTCACCACACCCTCAAACGAACCATGCTCGTCGAGGATAACGCCCATCTGAACAGTTGAACCGCGAAGCTGTTCCATCACGCGCAGAACATTGGCGTTCTCATGCAAGATGAGTGGTTGGCGTGTCACCTTTTCCCAATCGATCTTGCCGCCATCCAAAATTGCGAACAGCAAATCCTTGGTGAGCGCGACACCAACAAAATCATCCACGCGCCCTCGGGCAAGCACAACGCGGCTATGAGCGAGCGTGCGGATTTCCGCGAGCAATTCCTCATTGGTTTCATCCAGATCAAGCCACTCCACTTCGTTGCGTGGCGACATGATCGAGCGCACCGGCCGTTCGACCAGGTCAAGGACGCCGCGGATCATTTCCTTTTCTTCCGGATGGAAAACATCTGATGCAGCAGAATGTTCAGCGATGGCGTCCAGCGTGTCCGAGTGAGGCGCATCGCTGCCGCGACCACCGCCGAGAAGGCGCAGAACGGCACCAGCCGTGCGATCGCGCAAGTCCATTGTGGTGATGCGTTTTTCGCGATTGTGGCGACCAAACTGATTTGCAGCTTCCACGAGAACCGAAAAGCCAATGGCCGCGTAGAGATAGCCCTTCGGGATATGAAAGCCGAAACCTTCGATAATGAGACTGAAACCTATCATCATCAGAAATCCGAGGCAGAGGATAACCACTGTCGGATGACGATTAACGAAGCTCATCAATGGCTTTGCGGCGAGCATCATCACGCCGACGGCGACAATGACCGCAATCATCATCACTTCAAGGTGCTTGACCATGCCAACGGCGGTGATCACGCTATCCAATGAGAACACGGCATCCAGAACGACAATCTGCGCGATGACCTGCCAAAATACGGCGTGGACAGCATTGCTTTCCTTGGCTGCAAGACTTCCCTCCAGCCGCTCATGTAACTCCATCGTCCCCTTGAACAGAAGGAAAACGCCGCCCACGATCAAAATGAGATCGCGGCCGGAGAAAGCAAATCCTGCAACACTGAAAAGCGGTTCCGTGAGGGTAACGACCCAGGAGATAGAGGCGAGCAAGGCAAGCCGCATGACCAATGCCAGCGACAGGCCGACAAGTCGTGCCCGGTTACGCTGGTGCGGCGGAAGTTTGTCGGCAAGAATGGCAATGAAAACAAGATTGTCGATACCAAGCACGATCTCCAGAACGACGAGCGTCGCAAGGCCGATCCAGGCATTGGGGTCGGCAATCCATTGAAATGTCAGATCCATTGGAAGTCGGGTCCTGTTAGCGGATAAAATGAGAGCATGACTTTGCGGGCGGACCGGCTGTCAAAAACAGCACAAATCCACCAGCATAGCGGGCAAATTCAGGATAAGGGAGAATGGCGGGTTTTCGGTGCTGACGCTGCGAGTGCAGAGTCAGCATGCTTCGCAAGTCCGGCTCTTCAGATTGATCGTCCGGCATTGATGCGCGCGGTCAGTCCCTGTGTCACTGGCTGAAATTGTGAAATGTATCGGTGCCAGATGCGCATATAATGGCAGTCCCGCCGCTTTGGTTCAAGTGGCGGACAATAACAAAGCCGATACCGCGATAGATATTTCAGCCGGCAAACCCGCCTGCATCAAGGAATGCGCGTTCTTCCTCGGTGGTATCGCGGCCCAATATTATGTTGCGATGGGGAAAACGTCCGAAACGTTGAATAATGTCATAGTGGTCATTGGCATATTCGACATTTGCTGGAGAACCGTGACTGCAAAGCTCTACACAACGGCGCTGGTCGTCCACATCTTCCGAATGCATGAATGGCAGATAGAAGAATGCGCGCAGTTCCGGCGCGACAGAAATGTCATGGCCTTGTTCCAGCGCCCGATTTGCGTAATAGCGCGCCAGTTCATCGGTCGCGTACATATGACCGGTATTGCGGAAACAATTGCGGGGAAACTGATCGAGCAGGATCATGAGTGCCAGCGCACCCTCAGCCGTGTCGACCCAAGCTTCATATTCCCGTCTTGCGGCGGCGAAATGTTCGTCAAGAAATGTCTTGTGAAAAACAGTGTCGAAGGCTTCGTCCTTCTTGAACCATTTTTCCGGTCCGGCCTCACGCCAGAAGTCAGTGACTTCCTTGATTACCGACGATTGTTCCTTTGACATATTCTATCCTCTTTAGTCTGACCGGCCCACTCAGTTTGCGTCCGCAGATGCGGCAATGGGCAAGACACTTGCAGTTTCTTCGCTCAAGGGGCGTCCGGGCTGGCGTGGTTTGATCAAAGGTCCGGGAACCGGCATATTGCCCTTCATGAGATCATTGCCTGCATGTATGCCGCCAGCCAGTTGAAGATCGAGACGCTCGTCATCGCGCTGGCGGATGTCGCGGATGATCTCGGCTGCTTCTTCGGGATCAACGCCAAGTCCGATCAAGGTTGTTTGCCCGAACATGAGCGCGGATTCAAAGGTTTCGCGGAGTTGGTACTCGACGCCGATCTTGATCAGTTCAATCGTATTGCCACGATCAAATGACCGCGCATAAATCTGCACCAGCGGAAATTCGGCCTTGATGAGATGGGCGATTGAAAGAATTGTTTCTGCCTTATCGACGCAGATCAACACTGCCTGGGCGCGACCAGCACCGGCTGCGTGCAGAATATCCAGACGCGTACCATCGCCATAATAGACCTTGAAGCCGAACTGCGCGGCTGCCTGGATCATTTCTATATCATTATCAATGATCGATACGTCGACATCGCGAAGCAGCAGCGGTTGGCTGGAAATCTGGCCGAAACGGCCAAAACCGATAACCAATACCCTGCCGGTCAATCCTTCCGCTATATCAACATCCTTCAGCGCCTGCGTCTCGGCTGGCAAGATATATCGCATGCCGATAATGGCGAGAGGCGTAAGAACCATGGAGATAATGATGATTGCCGTCAGGATCGCATTGGATTCGCCATCCAGAATGCCCACTGCCGTCGCCGTGGAATAAAGCACAAAGGCAAATTCGCCGCCCTGAGCCATTACAATGGCGCGTTCCAGCGATTCGCGATGGGATGATTTCAGCATGCGAGCCACAATGTAGATCGCGATTGCTTTGACGATCATGAAGGCGGCAACGTAGAAGACCACCATTTGCCAGTTGGCGGCAACGACAGCCAGATTAAGGGACATGCCGACTGCGAGGAAGAAAAGCCCAAGCAATATGCCGCGGAATGGTTCGACATCCGCCTCCAACTGATGGCGGAAGGTGGATTCAGACAGGAGTACGCCTGCAAGGAAAGCGCCCATGGCCATGGAAAGGCCGCTGACCTGCATGACAAGCGCGGCCCCGAGCACAACCAGCAAAGCGGCAGCAGTCATAACCTCCCGGGCTCTCGTCATGGCGAGCAGGCTGAACAGGGGATTGAGCAGGTAGCGCCCCGCAATGATAAGGCCCGCGACAGCGCCAATCCCGATGCCAATATCAAGCCAACGCAACCCGCCCGCCTCGGTGGTGCTGATGGGTGCAAGAAAAGCGACCAGCGCCAGCAGCGGTACGATTGCCAGATCTTCGAAAAGCAGGATCGATACCATGCGCTGGCCTTTGGCCGAGGCAATTTCGCCGCGCTCTTCCAGCAATTGCATGACGATGGCCGTCGAGGTCAGAACAAAGCCTGCGCCTGACACGAAAGACACAGCAACGGGAAAGCCGGTTGCGATGCCAACGCCAGTCAGCAGCAGAGCACAGACGATGACCTGTAATGCACCGAGACCGAAAATCTCATTGCGCATGCCCCAAAGTTTCGTCGGCTGCATTTCCAGTCCAATAATGAACAGAAACATGACAACGCCAAGTTCAGCCACATGCAAAATGGTTTCAGGGTCAGAAAAGAAGCCAAGACCAAAGGGACCGATGACCAGTCCGGCGGCAAGATAGCCAAGCACCGATCCTAGCCCGAGCCTCTTGAACAGGGGGACAGCGACCACGCCTGCACCCAGCAGGACGACAACACTTAATAGATCGGGGCCACTTGCTTCCGCTGCCATTGTCTCTCCTGCGATGCGCAATTGCTCTGATTTTCACAGGTAAAGCGGTGGTGCCCAGCAGGCAAGCTAAAATGGACGAGATGTCCTCTACAATAATTTGAAGATTACAGCTTCCAGATCCGCTTGGCGTTTTGCGAGAAAAGTTTTGCCTTCTCATCCTCGCTACAGCCGGCAACAAGCGCATGCGTGGCAGCAACCCATGTGGCGAGGCCTCCACCCAACGTACATACTGGCCAGTCGCTTCCCCAAACCAGGCGATCAAAACCAAAACTGGCAATGACGTGGTTCACATAAGGGGCCAAAGTCTCAACGTTCCAGGTCTGCGCATCGGCATAGGCAACCACGCCGGATATCTTCGCCGTAACATTGGCGCGCTTTGCGATTTCGGTGATGCCTGCCTGCCATGGCTTGAATGCCCCGCCCTTGATATCGGGTACGCCGCAATGATCAAGAATGAACTGAACGTCGGGGGCAAGGTCGGCAAGGGTGATCGCTTTTTCGATCTGTTTGGGCAGAACGCACAGGTCAAAAGATAGCCCCGTGCCTCCAAGCTTCTTTAAATTCTCGCGAAATAATGGCTGCGCAGAAAGCTCGTCGGGCATGACGTGGAGAACGCGCCGAAAGCCCTTGACCAGTGGATTTGCGATTTGCCGCTCAAGAAAGGCAGAAAAAGCCTCATCTTCCGGGCGGCAGGAAGAGATCGCCCCCGCAATCAAGTTTCCTTCGCGTGCGGATAATTTGGCGACGTTGGTCGTTTCGCTCTCAATATCAGAGGCTGCGACGTCAACTTCCATATGCAATGCGCGGGTAATGCCGACGCGAAGTGCTTGCTGGGCATATTCTTCGTAGAGGAAATCACGGTTCAGCGCTTCCACGCTAGATAGCCAAGGATAGGACAAGACGGATTGGTCAATGAGGTGCAGGTGCGTATCAATCAATTCACTGGCCATTATTTGACTTCTCCAATCAGGCCTTACCTACGTCGGCACCGGATAGTTCTGACAGTTTTTTTGCCGTAGCAACGATCATCTGGCAGACCTGATCAACGCCGGGCGCTTCAGGAACATTAAGGACCTGAATATAGGGGCAGGTGATTGCAGCAATCGCGCGCCCATCCGGCCCGAGTACTGGAGCAGAAACGTTGAAAACCCCTCCCGTCTGGGCACTGGGCATGACCTCGTAGCCGCGTTCGCGTATCATATTCAGCCGATCACGATAGTCGTCCGGTTGTGAATTATCATCAACGTGGCGTTCATACTCGGCGATCATCAGGCTACGCTCTTCAGGCGAACGGAATGCCATCAATACATGACCGGAGCCGGTATTGAGCAAACTCATATGCGAGCCGACCCGAATTGAGATTCCCCAATATTCAGGCGCTTCCTGCTGGGCAACGACCACGACCGCCCCGCGATCAAACACGCATAAATGATTTGCCTGCTTCGATTGAACCGCAAGATCGCGCATCAAGGGCGTTGCGTAAGCCGCCAACCGCCGAACAGGGGCGTGGAGCTGTGCAAGGCCGAAAAGCTTGAGCGTCAATGAATAGCGATCACCTTCGAGCCTGGTTACATAGCCTCGGCGCACCAAGCGATCCAGCATCCGATAAAACTCGTTGGGGCTGCGGCCAAGGCGCTTGGCTATCTCCGCCTGTGTTACGCCGCCATCAATGCCGGCAAGCAGCTCCAATATATCAAGACCTTTGTCGAGTGCGGGCGCGCGATAGCGGTCACTGTCGTCTTCATCAGTCATATGCGAATACCCCCTGGAGCGCTTCTGCAATCTTTGAATCGCCTGCGCCCTGACTGTTTATTTTAGCGCAATTCCGAATAGAAAACCGGTTCCCATTTTCCTGGAATTCCTCTCATCTAGGCTTATACGAAGAACATGAGCAGATGGAAGCGGTTTCATCGCTTGACGATATGTGGCGCAAATGTTTGTATATGAATGAAGTTCCCATATATGGGTATATAATATATAAGGGCAATATACAAAGCCCGACGGGAGGATAATTTGGCTAAGATCCAGCGCGTGGAACTGCGGATGGTTGACCTGCCGCCAAAGGTGCTGCGGACGGATGCAATTCAGAGTTTTGTCAGCCAGGAAACGCCAATCGTTACAATTACCGATAGCGATGGCGCTGTGGGCACGGGTTATAGTTATACGATCGGAACGGGCGGATCGTCGGTAATGCGACTTCTTTCCGATCATCTGGCACCCAGACTGCTTGGCAAGGATGCAGACCAGATCGAAGCCATCTGGCATGATCTTGAATTTGCTACACATGCAACCACCATCGGCGCAATTACTGCGATTGCGCTTGCAGCCATTGACATCGCTCTGTGGGATTTACGGGCCAAGAAGCAGAATCTGCCTTTATGGAAACTTGCTGGCGGCGCAAAGGATCGCTGCCCGCTTTATACAACTGAAGGTGGCTGGCTGCATATTGAAAAGCAGGCTCTGGTCGATGACGCGCTGCAAGCCAAGGCAAAGGGTTTTAAAGGTGCCAAGGTCAAGATCGGCCGTCCGCATGGATCGGAAGATCTTGATCGCCTGTCGGCCGTTCGCGCTGCCGTCGGTTCCGGATTTGAGATCATGACGGATGCAAATCAGGGTTTTTCACTTGATGAAGCCATTCGGCGCTCGCACGTGTTGCGGGATATTGATCTGGCGTGGCTGGAAGAGCCGCTGCCAGCGGATGATATTGATGGGCATGTGCGCCTGTCAGCTTCTACACAAACGCCCGTGGCGGTTGGAGAATCGCTCTATTCGATCCGGCATTTCCGCGAATATATGCAAAAGGGAGCCTGCTCCATCGTTCAGGTCGATGTTGGCCGTATTGGCGGGATCACTCCCTGGCTGAAAGTGGCTCACGCAGCAGAAGCCTTCAATATTCCCGTATGTCCACACTTCCTGATGGAACTCCATGTCAGTCTGACATGCGCGGTTCAGAACGGCAAATATGTTGAGTATATTCCCCAGCTTGATGATCTGACCAAGACTCAAATGCGGATCGAGAATGGCTATGCTTTGGCACCGATGGAACCAGGTATCGGAATCGACTGGGACTGGGATGCCGTTAAAGCCCGCAGCGTGGAAGAGTTCACCACTGAAATTCGCGTTTGATGGCTGACTTAACGAGAAATGATTGCCCTGTTCAGGGCTGAAGTGCATGACTGGCATCATAAGATGCCCAATGGAGATATGAGATGACAGGCAAGCTTGAAGGCAAACGCGTTCTTATCACGGCAGCTGGACAAGGCATTGGTCGGGCTTCGGTGCTGGCTTTCGCACGCGAAGGTGCAATCGTGCATGCAACCGATATCAATCAGCAACTGCTCGATGCTTTGCCGAAGGAAGCCAATATCAAGCCGCGCAAGCTCGACGTGCTCAAGGCAGAAGAAGTGACGCAGATCATTGGCGAAATCGGCGCTATCGATGTGCTGTTTAATTGCGCTGGTTTTGTCCATGGCGGTTCAATTCTCGATATGCCGGACGCCGATCTGGATTTTGCACTTGATCTCAATGTCCGCGCCATGATCCGCACGATCAGGGCGGTACTACCGGGTATGATCGAACGTAAGGACGGTGCTATCGTCAATATGTCTTCAGTCGCCAGCAGCGTGAAAGGTGTCCCGAACCGTTTTGCCTATGGCGTGACCAAGGCTGCCGTATTGGGAATAACCAAATCGGTAGCCGCGGATTATATTACGCAGGGTATTCGCTGCAATGCGATCTGCCCCGGCACGGTGGAAAGTCCTTCGCTTGAGCAACGCATGCGCGCTGGTGGCGACTATGACGCCACGCGGGCGGCATTTATCGCGCGCCAGCCCATGGGGCGTCTGGGCCTCCCGGAAGAAATCGCTGACCTTGCCGTCTATCTTGCTGGTGCTACCTACACCACGGGACAGGCCTACAATATTGATGGCGGCTGGACAGTTTAGGAAAGACCATGACCCTCATCACTGATCTTCGCGTTTTCGATATCCGTTTCCCGACCTCGCAAAGTCTGGACGGATCGGATGCCATGAATCCTGACCCGGACTATTCGGCTGCCTATGTGGTGCTGGATACGGATGCAGGGCTTTCCGGCCACGGCCTTACCTTTACCATCGGGCGCGGCAATGAGATCTGCTGCCTTGCCATTGAGGCCATGAAACACCTTGTTATCGGCCTTGAACTTGATTGGATAAAGGAAAACCCGGGCAGGTTCTGGCATTTTATCACCGGTGACAGCCAGTTACGCTGGATCGGCCCTGATAAGGGTGCAATGCATCTGGCCACAGGCGCGGTAGTGAACGCCGTTTGGGATTTGCTGGCCAAGGAAGCGAAGAAGCCTGTCTGGCAACTGGTCGGTGAAATGACGCCGGAAGAGATCGTCAAAATCGTGGACTTCCGCTATCTTACGGACGTGCTGACGCCTGAAGAGGCGCTGGAAATTCTGCGTAGAGCAGAGGTCGGTAAGAAAGAACGTATTGAAACGCTAAAAGCAGATGGGTATCCCTGCTATACGACATCGGCAGGCTGGCTGGGCTATTCCGATGAAAAGCTCCGTCGCCTTTGTCAGGAGGCCGTGGATGCGGGCTTCAACCACATTAAGATGAAAGTCGGCCGCGATCTCGAAGATGATATCCGACGTCTTACCATCGCGCGCGAAGTGATCGGCCCTGACCGCATTCTCATGATCGATGCCAATCAGGTCTGGGAAGTGAATGAAGCCATTGATTGGGTGAACAAGCTTGCCTTCGTCAAGCCGTTCTTCATTGAAGAGCCAACGAGCCCCGACGACGTTGCGGGCCATCGCAAAATTCGGCAGGCTATCCATCCGGTGAAAGTCGCGACCGGTGAGATGTGTCAGAACCGCATCATGTTCAAACAGTTCATCGCCGAAGGCGCTATCGATGTCGTGCAGATCGATAGTTGCCGCATGGGTGGACTGAACGAAGTGCTGGCGGTGCTGCTTATCGCCGCAAAGTATGAGCTACCAGTCTGGCCGCATGCGGGCGGTGTTGGTCTGTGTGAATATGTCCAGCATCTGTCAATGATTGATTATATCGCCGTTTCAGGGACGAAAGAGGGCAGGGTTATCGAGTATGTCGATCATCTGCACGAGCATTTTGTTGATCCCTGCAACATTCAGGATGCGGCCTATATGCCACCCTCGCTGCCGGGCTTTTCAATTGAGATGAAACCGGAATCGATCAAGCAGTATTTGCATCACGGTCTTTAAAGCCTTTCCGCCCGGTAAATGAACCATCGCCGTCTCTGGTGATATTCATTGCTGACATGGAAAGGGTATTGTGCCGCCATTCTGACGTGCCGGAGTGGCGGCATTTTCTGTTTTTTCGGTCGTGTCGTCTTGTGTAAATGCGATGTCGTTTCCGCACCTATTCTTTTTATCATCCGGATGCTTTTATCAGGCTACTTGAGGTGCCGCTTTCTAGGGAAGGTGGAGAATTGGGAAGCCGGTTTAATCCCGGCGCTGCCCCCGCAACGGTAGTGGAGTGAAACGCGGCAAAATAGCCACTGGAGCATGGTTCCGGGAAGGCGCCGTGAGGCTCGCAAGAGCAACTCCAGAGCCCGGAAACCAGCCGCAAGCGATAACACCGACTGATCGCGGTGGGCGATCAAGGAGCATTGTTTTGTATGGGCAGCCATACGGACGGTCTTCTCCGTCACCACCAGTCAGTTCTTTCGCAAATGAGATGGCGAGGACACGACATGGACGCACATAGTGAACTACTCCGGAACCTGAAACACCGGAAACCTGGTTATGGCCTTGAGCAGGCTTTCTACAATGATCCGGAGTATTTCCGGTTGGATATGGAAAATATCTTCTACCGCGACTGGCTGTTTATCGGTCATGATTGCGAAGTGGCGCGACCGGGCAATTATTTTACCGTGCAGATTGGCGATTATCCGGTCGTTATCGTCCGGGACCGCGAGAAGAAAATACGCGCGTTTCATAATTCATGCCGCCATCGCGGGTCGCGCGTTTGTGCTTCTGAACGGGGCACCTCGGCGAAGCTTGTTTGCCCCTATCATCAGTGGACTTATGAACTGGATGGCCGTCTATTATTCGCGCGCCAGATGGGCGACGATTTCGATGCCAGCCAGCACAGCCTGAAGACGGTGCATTGCGAAAGCGTTGGCGGCTATATCTTCATCTGCCTTGCGCCGATTGCGCCGGATTTTGCCGCTACGCGTGCCATGATCGATCCTTATCTTGCACCGCATCGCCTCAGCGAAACCAAAGTCGCCTTTCAAAGCTCGATCGTGGAGAAGGGTAATTGGAAGCTGGTGTGGGAAAACAACCGCGAATGCTATCATTGCGCCGCCAATCATCCGGAACTCTGTAAGACGTTTCCTGAAGCACCAAGCGTGACTGGCATACAAGGCTCAAAGGATGATCCGGAAATCGTGGCGCATTGGGACAAATGCGAAGCCGCAGGTCTGCCGAGCGTGTTCCGTATCGATGAAAATGGCCAGTACCGTGCGACACGCGTGCCGCTGCTTCACGAAGCCGAGAGCTATACCATGTCGGGCAAACGTGCTGTAGCGCGTCAGCTTAGCGATGATGTGAATGCACGGCAGATCGGTTCGCTATTGCTCTATCATTATCCGACGACGTGGAATCACATTCTGGGGGATCATGCCCTTTCTTTCCGCGTTCTCCCGCTTAGCCCGACAGAAACCCAGGTCACGACCAAGTGGCTGGTGCACAAGGACGCGGTGGAAGGCGTCGATTACACCATTGAGGAACTCACGCATGTCTGGCTCGAAACCAATGATCAGGACCGCCAGATCGTTGAAGAAAATGCTTTTGGCATTCGCTCTCCTGCCTATGAGCCGGGCCCTTATTCGGTAGAGCATGAAGGCGGTGTTCTGCAATTCCTTGAATGGTATTCCAACACGATGGAAACGCGCCTTTCCGGCGACAAGCGACTGAGCAAGGTAGCGTAGTGAATATGGGCATTCCTCAAAAGTACCCGCATCTCGATCAGATGCAGCCATGGAACGACCGGCTGCATCTGCTGGAGTGCCTGTCTGTCATTGAGGAAGCGCCCAATGTGAAGACATTCACATTTCGTTCCGACAATCAAAACTGGTTCCGGTATGAGCCCGGCCAGTTCATGACGTTTGAATTGGGTACGCAGCCGGATGCGGTCCTGCGTACCTATACACTCTCTTCCAGCCCCTCGCGGCCATTTACGATTGCAATCACGGTCAAAGCGCAGGATGGCAGCATCGGCACCCGCTGGATGCTGGACCACCTCACGCCGGGCGCGCGGCTGAAAGCATTTGGGCCGCTGGGTGACTTTTCAATCTCAAAACATCCCGGCGAAAAATATCTGTTTATTTCTGCCGGATCAGGCATCACGCCTATGATGTCAATGACGCGCTGGATGCAGGATTGTGCACCACAAAGCGATATTAGTCTTGTCAGTTGCGCACGCCGCCCGAGCGATATAATTTTTCGCAAGGAACTCGAATATCTGACCAGTTGCATGCCAAATCTCAAATTGTCCTTTCTGATCAAGGAACATGAAATGGGGCAGCTCTGGACGGGTATCAGAGGCAGGCTCGAAGCGCCGAAGCTTTCGCTATTGTCGCCCGACTTCAAGGAACGGACGATTTTCTGCTGCGGTCCTGACGGATTCATGCGCGATGTTCGGGCCATGCTGGAAGAGTCCGGCTTCGATATGGCCAATTACCATCAGGAAAGCTTCGGTTCCGCCGCCGAACCTGTGCTTCCGGTAATGGACGATATTTCTACGGAGGTGTCTGAAACTGCCGCGATCGTCACTTTCTCCATGGCCGGCAAGGATGTGCACTGCGTCGCAGGCGATACAATCCTCAAGGCTGCCCGTGGTGCTGGCATTCGAATTGCCGCGGCCTGTGAATCCGGATTGTGCGGCACCTGCAAGGTCATGAAAATTTCCGGCAATGTCGATATGAACCATAATGGCGGGATTCTCGACGAGGAAATTGATGAAGGCTATATCCTGGCCTGTTGTTCCAAACCGTTGGGCAATGTCGAAGTGGAAGCCTAGAGCAAATTTTGCTCCAGCTCCCAAGCGCATTTTCGTGTTGTCGATCTCAATCCCCTTGCTTTTCCCGATGCATTGCTTGACGAAGCTCGTGTATTGCCAGAGGCCGAGATTCGCATAGAGCAGGCTGGCTCAAAGCGGTGGGGAGGAATCCAAAATGGCTGCACCAATTTTTGCTATCAATCATATCGCTACTCCTTATCTTCGCCCTGCCGCGTTTTTTCAGTTGGCGGTGGCGCTTGGCTTGCGCGATGTTGAGATTCGTAATGACCTTGGCGGCAATGCGATTATTGACGGCACAGCTGCAACTGAAATGAAGGCGCTATCGAAAGCAGCCGGCGTGCGCATTGCCACGATCAATGCCTTGCAGCGCTTTAACGAGTGGACTCCGGAACGTGAGCACGAGGCTATTGAGCTTGCGGATTATGCGCGAGACGCTGGCGCAGCGGCACTTGTTCTGGTTCCTGTCAATGATGGTACGGGTCAGGAAGAGGGTGAGCGGCAGACTAATTTGCGAAAGGCGCTGACGGCGCTAAAGCCCATTCTTGAGAGCCGCGGACTGTTGGGTTTTGTCGAACCGCTGGGCTTTGAAATTTGCTCGCTTCGTTCAAAGGGCGAGGCAGCGCATGCCATTGAGGCTATCGGGGGTAAGGCTTGTTTCAAGCTTGTCCATGACACTTTCCATCATCATCTTGCCGGAGAGCCAGAATTTTTTCCGGATTTGACAGGGCTCGTCCATATTTCCGGCGTGACGGATCCTCATGTGAGCATTGATGATATGCGTGATCCGCACAGGGTTCTGGTTGATGAGAATGATCGCCTTGGCAATGTCGATCAGATCCGCGCACTTTTGAATCAGGGCTACAAGGGCTTGTTTTCGTTTGAGCCTTTTGCAGAAGAAGTCCAGAAAATGGCTGACCCGGCACGTGCCATTTCTGCCAGTATGGCATGGATTAATACCCGATTGGGCTGAACGCCGCTTCGCTCTAAAGGCCTATATCCCATGGCGTCCCGCTTTCTGATAAGGTAGGTGCGACTATTGTTGGGAGAATGGCGATGTTCTTGCAAACGATTGACGATGAAAGCGCGACGGACGAAGTGGCCGAAATTTATGCCAGGCACAAAGCCCAGCTTGGCTTCGTCATGGACGCGACGCGCTGCTTTACGGCGCGCCCTGGTCTTTTGCCCGCCTATACAGATTTCATGGATAAAATACGGGCAGGCTTTTCGCTCGGCATGCGAGAATGGCGGCTGATCACGCTCATTGCGGCAAAGCACATCCCTTCGACCTATTGCTCGCATGTTTATGCGAAACAACTGATCGGCGATCTTGGGTCAAAGGAAATGGTACTCGCTGTCCATAGCGATTTTCGAACTGCCGGGCTTTCTGCTGCGGATGTGGAAATGCTGGTCTATGCGGAAAAGATTACGCAGGATGCTTCCAAAGTTGAACAAGAAGATATTAATCGGCTGCGCGCGGCGGGCTTCACGGATGTCCAGATATGCGACATCGCCCTTTGTGCCTCATTCCGCTGTTTTGTCAGCCGTTTTTTTGATGCGACAGGCGCTGCGCCAGAAGCAATATTTCTTGATCCAGATATCAATTTTCAAACTGCGATGACTGTCGGAAAACGTTTCTAAACTGATGAGGCACTGCGCCGTTTTTACAGGCTTCGTTGCGATAGGCTATGGCGCTATTTCAGAATCTCTTTGGCATTGACCCAAGACACTCGGTTGATTGTCATGTGATTTCGTCTTGGGTGCGACGGAACATTATCGCTCCCCCAAGGTTCCTGTATCCCAATCGACAGGAGGAAAATCATAATGAAGACACTAGCTGAAATTTTTGAACATACATTGCATGACATCTATTATGCCGAGAATGCGCTCGTCAAAGCTCTACCAAAAGTTGCGAGCGCCTCCAAAGACGCCAAACTCAAAAAGGCAGTAGAAGAGCATCTTGAAGAGACGAAGGGTCAGGTAAAGACGCTGGACCAGGTTTTCAAATCGTTGGGTCTTAAGCCGAAAGCCGAAAAATGCGATGCCATTGAAGGTTTGATCAAGGAGACGGATGGTCTTATTGAAGAGGCTTCCGGCACCGCGCTGAATGCGGGCTTGCTTGCCGCTGCGCAAGCCGTGGAGCATTATGAGATTGCCCGCTACGGTTCATTGCGGGAATGGGCTAAAACACTCGGCCATGACGAAGCTCACAAGCTGCTCAGTGAAATTCTCGATCAGGAGAAGGCAGCCAATAACAAGCTGACCAACATCGCTGTTGAGAGCGTCAACAAGCCTTAACAGGCCCTTCTATCGGACAAATTGAGCGGGTCTGGCAGGTTTGCCGGGCCCGTTTTCATGTTGGATGGACAGCGAACCATTTTGCGCAGCTGTGCAACTAATTACTTCGTCTAACTATAGTCGAGAGTTGAATCGGACTTGACGATGAAGCCTTAAAATGGAATAAATATTTCAGAAACTAGCGTGGCGGTCTGTACATTCCGAAAACGCGCCAGGATCGAGTTGCGCGAGAGATACGCGCTTTCCATAACTTCGTCGCTTGCCGGTCAGGGGTAGTGGCCACAAGGACGAAGTGGAAGATTCCGGATAGAAAGGTGTTGCCGGGCACCATTGTGGAGGAGAAAAAAGTGAAAAAGTTTCTATTGGGAGTAGCTGTTTCAGCGTTGATGAGCAGTTCGGCGCTGGCCGCCAATATAGGCGTGTCGATGGCGCAGTTTGATGACAATTTTCTCAACGTTTTGCGCACGGGGATGGAAGACTATGCCAAGACGCTTGATGGCGTGACTTTGCAGGTTGAAGATGCGCAGAATGACGTGGCGAAACAGCAGAGCCAGATTCAGAATTTCATCGCCTCAAAAGTAGATGCGATTATTGTCAATGCGGTGGACACGGATGCCACTGCGGCCATGTCGAAAATTGCTGCCGATGCCGGTATCCCACTGGTTTACGTTAATCGCCAGCCAGCAAATGTCGACGAATTGCCTGAGAAGCAGGCTTTTGTCGCCTCCAATGAAACTGAAGCGGGCACACTTGAAACAACGGAAGTCTGCCGGTTGCTCAAGGGGCAGGGCAAGGTCGTCGTCATGATGGGCGAGTTGTCCAATCAGGGTGCGCGGGCACGCACAAAGGCCGTGCATGATGTGATTGCGACCGATGCATGCAAGGGAATCTCCATTGTTGAAGAGCAGACCGCCAACTGGTCGCGCACACAGGGCGCGGATTTGATGACAAACTGGCTCTCGGCTGGCTTGGAGTTTGACGCTGTAATTTCCAACAATGACGAGATGGCAATCGGGGCTATCCAGGCGCTTAAGGCTGCAGGCCGTGCCCCGGACAGTGTCGTTGTTGCCGGTGTTGACGCCACACAAGACGCTTTGGCGGCAATGACTGCCGGTGATCTTGATGTAACCGTATTCCAGGATGCGGCAGGGCAAGGCAAGGGTGCTGTCGATGCGGCGCTCAAGATTTCCAAAGGCGAGAAGATTGAAAGCAAGGTCTATATTCCTTTCGAGCTCGTAACGCCTGAAAACCTGTCGAAATATCAGTCAAAAAACTAAGCAATAAGTCGTTGCCGGTCTCTCCCCACCTGGGGAGAGACCGCATTGGTATTTAAAGCAGCCAAACTCTCTGGGAGGAGAAGAGCATGACACTCAGCCCTTCAACCATGGCGGCAGTTCGTGCCAGCGGTGCGGTGCCGCAGGCGGAATATCTTTTGAATGTTGAAAATGTCCGCAAGGAATTTCCAGGTGTTTTGGCGCTGGATGGTGTGCAGTTCCGGCTGAAGCGCGGGACAGTTCATGCGCTGATGGGTGAAAATGGCGCCGGTAAATCCACTCTGATGAAGATACTTGCTGGAATATATATTCCAGATCAGGGCGAGGTTTATCTCAAAGGCCTGCCCATTCGCCTGAAATCGCCATTGGACGCGCTCGAAAATGGCATAGCGATGATTCATCAGGAATTGAACCTGATGCCATTCATGACTGTAGCCGAGAATATATGGATTCGCCGTGAACCGAAGAATGCTTTCGGCTTCGTTGATCATGGCAAAATGTACGATATGACGGCCGAGCTTTTTCAGCGGCTGAATATCAGGCTCGATCCTGATAGCCAGGTGCGGGATCTCTCGGTCGCCAACCGCCAGATGGTCGAAATTGCCAAGGCGGTTTCCTATGAATCCGATGTGCTGATTATGGATGAGCCGACCTCTGCGCTGACTGAGCGCGAGGTGGAACATCTCTTCGCGATCATACGTGATCTGCGTTCGCAAGGGATCGGCATTGTCTACATCACGCACAAGATGAATGAACTGTTCGAGATTGCCGATGAGTTTTCGGTATTTCGGGACGGCCGTTACATCGGCACACATGCCTCAACCGATGTAACCCGTGATGACATCATCAAAATGATGGTTGGCCGTGAGATCACCCAGATGTTCCCGAAGGAAACTGTGCCTATCGGCGATGTCGTGCTTTCGGTGAAGGATTTATCGCTGAAGAATGTATTTCACAACATTTCTTTTGATGTTCGCGCGGGTGAAATCCTGGGTATTGCCGGACTCGTCGGCTCTGGCCGCTCAAATGTGGCTGAAACCATTTTCGGTGTTACTCCAGCCACGACAGGAACCATTGCCATCAATGGCAAGGAGGTAAAGGTCACCACGCCCAACCAAGCCATCAATATGGGCATGGCCTTCCTGACAGAAGATCGCAAGGATACGGGCTGCCTGCTGATCCTCGATATTCTTGAAAACATGCAGATCGCTGTGCTGCAGGATCGCTTTACCAAATTTGGTTTTGTGCAGGAGAAGCAGATTACGGCTGTTTGCCAAAAGATGAGCGAAACCTTGCGGGTGAAGACGCCCAATCTTGAAGAAAAGATCGAAAATCTATCCGGTGGCAACCAGCAGAAGGTTCTCATTGGTAGGTGGTTGCTTACCAATCCTAAAATTCTCATTCTGGATGAGCCGACCCGCGGCATTGATGTTGGTGCCAAGGCAGAAATCCATCGCCTCGTCACGCAGCTCGCAAGGCAGGGCGTTGCGGTCATCATGATCTCATCGGAAATGCCTGAGGTGCTTGGCATGAGCGATCGCGTGATGGTGATGCATGAGGGGCGCGTAACGGGTTTTCTGGATAGGGCTGAAGCGACGCAAGTCAAGGTAATGGAGCTGGCGTCAAAATAATCCGGTCAAATTTTTCAGATCGGACGACGCTACTGGGGTATTGGGAGAAACTATAATGACAAGCGAAAAAGCAACTGCAACGCTTACGTCTCGCCGAAGCCGGCGGCTACCGCCTGAAGTCAACATTCTTCTGGTGTTGATCGGGATTGCGCTGGTGTTCGAAATCCTTGGCTGGATACTTGCAGGCCAAAGCTTTCTGATGAACACACAGCGCCTGCGGATCATCATTCTGCAGGTTTCAGTGATCGGCATTATCGCTGTTGGTGTCACCCAAGTGATTATCACGGGCGGTGTTGATCTCTCGTCAGGCTCGGTTGTAGGCATGACCGCGATGATTGCCGCGAGTTTTGCGCAATCCTCCACCTGGGCGCGACCGGTTTATCCCGGTCTTACCGACTTGCCGTTCGTCATACCGATCGCTATCGGGCTGGGTGTCGGGCTTCTGGCCGGGATCATCAATGGCTGGCTGATTGCTCAAACCAAAATTCCCCCCTTCATTGCCACGCTGGGCATGATGGTTTCTGCTCGTGGCATTGCAAAATGGTACACAAAGGGCTCGCCCATCTCCGGCTTGACTGATCAATTCAATTTCATTGGAACCAGTATCTGGCCGGTCATTGTTTTTCTCCTCGTGGCTCTCATTTTCCACATAGCCTTGCGATATACGCGCTATGGAAAGTTCACCTATGCCATCGGTGCCAATGCGCAGGCGGCGCGGGTTTCGGGTATCAATATCGAACGGCATCTCATCAAGGTCTATGCCATTGCCGGTCTGCTGGCGGGGCTTGCCGGTATTGTCACCGCGGCTCGGGCACAGACAGCACAATCGGGCATGGGCGTGACCTATGAGCTCGATGCGATTGCAGCGGCCGTCATTGGCGGGACATCGCTGACAGGTGGTATAGGCCGCATCACCGGCACGGTTATCGGCGCCATTATTCTGGGCGTCATGATTTCAGGTTTCACCTTTCTTCGGGTGGACGCCTACTATCAAGAGATCATCAAAGGCATCATTATCGTTGCAGCGGTGGTCATCGACGTATATCGCCAGAAAAAGAGAAAAGTCTGAGTTTTGTAACGCCCGGGAATCATCCCGGGCCATTCTTCCATGAGGTAATGAAATGACTGTACGTTTTGGTCTGCTGGGCGCAGGCCGTATCGGCAAGGTTCACGCCAAGGCAATAGGCTCCAATGCACGGGCAGAGCTTGTTGCAGTGGCCGATGCGTTCGAACAGGCTGCCACGGATCTATCTGCTGCCTATGGCTGCGAAGTGCGCACCATTGATGAGATCGAGAGTGCCGGCGATATCGACGCCGTTATCATCTGTACTCCGACTGATACGCATGCGGATCTCATCGAACGTTTTGCGCGTGCAGGAAAGGCCATCTTTTGCGAGAAGCCGATCGACCTTGACGTAAAGCGCGTTGAAGAGTGCCTTGCAGTGGTAAGGCAGACAAAGGCGACATTGATGGTAGGCTTCAACCGTAGGTTCGACCCGCATTTCGCCGCAGTACGCAAGGCAATCGACGATGGCGCGATTGGCGACGTGGAGATGGTGACCATAACCTCGCGTGACCCCGGTGCGCCACCTGCCGAGTACATTACCCGCTCTGGTGGCATTTTCCGGGATATGACTATCCATGATTTTGATATGGCGCGCTTCCTGCTTGGCGAAGAGCCTGTGTCTGTCGCTGCACATGCTTCTGTACTTGTGGACAAGAAGATTGGCGAGCTTGGCGATTACGATAGTGTCAGCGTCATTCTTTCGACGGCTTCGGGGAAGCAATGCGTGATTTCAAACTCACGCCGTGCAACCTATGGCTATGATCAGCGCATTGAAGTGCATGGTTCCAAGGGAATGGTCGCAGCGGAAAATCAGCGTGCCGTTTCAATCGAAATTGCCAATGGCAATGGCTATACGCGCCCGCCGCTGCACGACTTCTTCATGACGCGTTATACGGAGGCCTATGCCAACGAAATCGCGGCCTTTATCGACGGTATTGCCACCGGCACGCAAGCTGCCCCCAGCGGCGAAGATGGGCTGATCGCATTGGCACTTGCCGATGCTGCCTTGCGTTCGGTGAAAGAAGGCAAGACGATTACGGTGTAATTTTAAAATTGCAGCTTCATCGTTTTTTCGGTGAAGCTGCAATTGAAAGCTTATAGCTTTGTCAGCCATTCATGCTCGGCAGCGTTGTGGAATTTCCACGTGCGCTTTGGACCGGCCATCACATTGAGATAATAGAGGTCATAGCCGTGGCAGGCCGCGCAGGGATGGTATCCTTTAGGCACCATGACCACGTCGCCATCCTCAATCGCCATGGCTTCATCAAGCGAGCGATCATCCGTATAGACACGCTGGAACCCAAAACCTTGCGGCGGGTTAAAGCGATGGTAGTAGGTTTCTTCCAGATAGGATTCGGCTGGAAGATTATCCTGATCATGTTTATGCGGAGGATAGCTGGAAGTATGTCCTCCCGGCGTAATCACCTCAACCACCAGAAGTGAGTCCGCAGGCTCGTTTTCAGGAAGAATATTGGTGACATAGCGGGTATTGGTGCCTTTGCCGCGCGTTTCCTGACCAAGATCATCCGGCGATATGACGCGCACAGGTAGCCCGCCATTGAGGCTGGGTGCGGAGCAGACGGCAAGTTCGACGCCAGTCTCGGCTGAAATGGACCAATCCGAACCTTCAGGCAGGTAGACAGACCATGGCTTGCCATCAAATGGCGACATGCGTTTGCCGAGCAGGCCAAGGTCTTCGCCATTGGCAGTTACATTGCCCTTGCCGGTTACAAAGACGAGGCAGACCTCTTTGTCCTCGGTTTTTCCACACAATGACTGCCCGGCTTCCAGCCTGTGCAGGTCAAAGCCTACATAAGTCCAACCAGCACTTTCAGGTGTGATATTGGCAATATGGCCAATACCATCCACGGCCTTGATCAAAAGTTTCGACATGGATCATTCCTTCTCGGCATTAACGTCCGCCGGCGGCACTGGTTCCGACGCGTCGTAGACGATGATGAATTGCCAAACGCCATAGCCTGCGAAGCCTAGTGCGATGATGCCCCAGAATGGTGTTCCCGTGGCAAACTCGAAAATCGCCCAAGCAACGCAGAACGCCACGACGGCAATTCTGCGCCACAGGGGACGGAAGAATGGATGGTTGGAGTCTTTGGTCACGCAAGCCCTGCTTCCTTTATGAAGCGGCTTAGATTGGCATGCCCAAGCTTGGAATAGGTTGCCGGATCAGCTTTCGTCGGATCCTGCTCAGCTTCGACAACCACCCAGCCGCTATAGCCTTTGAGTTCCTTAAGTACTCGAACATAGTCGATCATACCGTCGCCGGGAACAGTGTAAACACCGGCGAGAACGCTATCAAGGAATGACCAGTCTTCGCGGTTTGATGCCCACATGACGTCTTCGCGAATATCCTTGCAATGGACATGGCCGATGCGTGCTTTGTAATGCCGTGCCAGACGCGCCGGATCTCCGCCACCCCAAGTCGCATGCCCCGTGTCGAGCAGAAGATTTACCGAATCGCCAGTGACTTCCATGAAGCGGTCAATCTCGGATTCCGTCTGAACGACAGTACCCATATGGTGGTGATAGACCAGTTGCAGGCCATAGGTCTGCTTAATGGCTTGTGCAAAGCGGGTATAGCGCTCACCGAAGACTTTCCAGGCCGATTTCAGCAAGACGGGGCGGGCGGAAAGTGGCAGCTCCTTATTGGAATGGATGGCATTTGATGTTTCCGCTGCAATCAGAACGGCGCAGCCCATGTCTTTCAACAATGTGGCGTGATCTTTAACAGCTTCAAGTTCCGCATCCACATCGCGGACCAGCAACTCGGTTGAATACCATCCGCTGACAAGGCTGTGCCCATAAGCGTCGAGAATAGGACGCAATTTTTCGGCAGTGCGCGGAAATTTATTGCCAAGTTCCATGCCGGTAAATCCGGCTGCCTTTGCCTGTTCAAGACAGGTTTCCAGTGGAATATCGCCACCGATTTCCAGCATGTCGTCATTCGACCAGCCGATTGGGTTCGCCCCGATACGGATCATTCTTCAGTTCCTTTGGTTAGCAGTAAACAGCTTAGTCACCGACGCGCTGTAATTTCAATTTTTGTTCATATTCCTTGCGTGCCGCAGTGACCTGGCTGCGCTGGCTTACCTCCGGCACCGCCACATCCCACCAGGTGCCGCCTTCTTCCGTCGAAATCAGTGGGTCGGTATCAATGACAATAACTGTTGTGCGGTCGTTGTCTTTTGCCCTTGCAAGCGCTGTTTCCAGCTCAGCAATTGAAGCGACTTTTTCTGAGATTGCACCGAGGCTACGGGCATGAGCAGCGAAATCGATATCGGGCAAGACTTCGTGCTTCGAATCCTTCAGAAGATTATTGAAGTTGGCCCCACCCGTTCCCATTTGCAGCCGGTTGATGCAGCCATAGCCGCGATTGTCGAGCAGCACGACGGTGATACGCTGACCCAGCATGACTGAGGTGGCAAGTTCCGAATTCAACATCAGATAGGAGCCATCGCCAATCATCACAACGACTTCATCGTCAGGCTTGGCCATCTTCGCACCCAGCCCGCCAGCAATCTCGTAGCCCATGCAAGAAAAGCCATATTCGGCATGGTAGGAGCCGGGAGCACCTGCCTGCCATAATTTGTGCATTTCGCCCGGCAGTCCGCCTGCAGCATGAAGGACCGTTGCCTCAGCGCCAAATGTACGTTGCACGGCACCGATAACCTGTGCATCCGAAGGCAGCGAAGCATTGGTAGGGCCGGTAACCTTTGCAGCGGCTTTTTGCCATTCGGCTTTTCCGGACTTTGCATTTTCTGTCCAGCTTGCAGGCGCCTTATATCCCTGCAAAGCGGCCGTGAGCTCCAGCAATCCTTCTTTCGCATCAGCAACCAGTGGCAGCGCCCGATGTTTTGCAGCATCAAAGGTCTGGACGTTAAGGCCGATGAAAGTCTTGGCAGAATTCTGGAAGAGTGACCACGAACCCGTCGTAAAGTCCTGCAAGCGTGTACCCACCGCAATGATCAGGTCGGCCTCTTGTGCCAGCCGGTTTGCAGCAGAAGTGCCGGTTACCCCGACAGCTGCCATGTTGAGTGGATGGCTATCGGGCAGCGAAGACTTGCCGCCTTGCGTTTCACAGACAGGGATACCCGCAGCCTCGACAAAATCAGCAAGTTCTTTTGAAGCTTGCGAAAAAATGACACCGCCACCGGCAATGACCAAAGGCTTTTTGGCGGATTGCAAGGCTGCAACAGCGGCTGAAAGCTCATTACGGTCAGGACGCGGGCGTCGAAGTGACCAGACGCGCTTATCGAAAAAGCTCTCCGGATAATCGTAAGCTTCTGCCTGCACATCCTGACAGAGAGCCAGAGTGACCGGGCCGCACTCCGCCGGATCGGTCAGCACTGTCATGGCGCGGGCGAGGGCGGGAATAATCTGTTCAGGGCGCGTGATACGATCGAAGTAACGAGACACAGGCCTGAAGCAGTCATTGGCGGAAATGGTGCCGTCGGCAAAGGATTCGACCTGTTGCAGAACCGGGTCGGGAATACGGTTTGCAAAAACATCACCGGGAAGCAGGAGGAGGGGCAGGCGATTGACATGGGCAAGGGCGGCGGCGGTGACCATATTGGTTGCGCCAGGTCCCACCGAACTCGTTACGGCCATCATGCGCTGGCGGAAACTCGCCTTCGCAAAGGCGATTGCGGCATGGGCCATCGCTTGTTCATTATGCGCGCGATAGGTCGGCAGTTCATCGCGGACTTGATAGAGTGCCTCCCCAATACCAGCCACGTTGCCATGGCCGAAAATCGCCCAGACACCGCCGAAAATCGGCATTTCCTTGCCGTCTATCGTGGTCATCTGTGCCGCGAGAAAGCGTGTCAGTGCCTGCGCCATCGTCAGACGTACTGTATTGCTCATATCAATCTCCTCCCCGGTCCTATTCTCCGTATAACGGATGGAAAACCGGCTCCACTATTCGTAATTATCTAGTTCGACAATATATCGCGACTGGACAGCCATGCCTTGGTCAATTTCTCGAAACGACCAGCCATATCACCAACCGCTTCCTCGTCAGAAAGTTTACCCGAAAGCCAAGCTTCCGCAGCCTCCATGAAGAGTGTCCGGCCCACAGCAAAGCCCTTCACGATAGGAGCCTTGGCGGTGGCGGCGAAAGCAGCCTCTAACTCATCTTGCGGTGCTTCCAAACCAAGCAATACAACACCGCGGCACCAAGGATCATTCTTTTCAACGATCTGCTCGATATTTTTCCAAGCCGTTGCCGAGGCCTGCGGCTCAAGCTTCCACCAGTCGGGCTTGATGCCGAGTGCGTAAAGTTCTTCCAGTGCGCGTGGAATAGTGTTGTCATCCAGAATGCCGTGTTTTCCGGCGATAATCTCGATCAGCAATTCCCGGCCCACTTTGCGTGCTGCCTCAAAAAGCGTGCGCAATTTTTGCTGCTGTTCAAGCTTGAGGTCAGCAGGGTCGTCGGGGTGATAAAAGCACAAGCACTTTATGCAATGATCGACTGGCCACTCAACAAGCTGGGAGCCAATATCCTGCGAGAACTCAAACCGTAGCGGACGGGAACCTGGCAGTTCTACCGGACGTCCAAGCCAGTCAAAACTATGGCGTGCAAATTCGAACATGGCTTCACGACCGAATTTCTCATCCAGCAGCATTCCATATCCACCACGACCATCGGCAACTTTTGCAGCCGCTTTGACTGCCAATTCCTTGAATTCACCGATCTTTGATGTATTCGCACCGAGCTTTTGACAAAGATCTTCAAGCTGGACCCTGTGATCAATGGCGAAGGTCATCATTGAAGGAATTTCGCGCCGACGCGTTGTTGCCCAATGGATATGGTTGATGGCCTCGTCCTTGCGCAGAGCATGATGCTTGCTGCCATGTTCGAGGAAATATTGCAGCTCTGCGAAGGTTGGTATTTCCGGTGAGCAAAGCAAGCGCGAAACGGCAAATGCGCCGCAGGCATTTGCCCATGTTGCGGCAGTTGCCAGAGACTCGCCGCCGAGCCATCCGCGCAGCAGGCCGGACATGAAGGCGTCACCCGCTCCAAGGACGTTGAACACTTCGATAGGAAAGCCCTTGCCGACAATGCCATCTTCGAGATCGTCGGAGATGGGTCCCTCGTAAACAATGCAACCCATGGGTCCGCGTTTGAGGACAATTGTTCCTTTTGATAGAGCGCGAATGGTCTTGAGAGCGCTCAGAAGGTCATCTTCCCCGGAAGCGATCAAAACTTCTTCTTCGGTGCCAACAATCAAATCGCAATCAGGCAATACGGTTTTAAGGTGGTTGGAAACGGCATCGGATGCGATATAGCGGCTGTCGCCATCACCGTGACCGGCAAGGCCCCAAAGGTTAGGACGATAGTCGATATCGAACACGACTTTTCCGCCAGCTTCTTTCATCAGGCGAATGGCTTTGCGCTGTGCAGCGTCCGGCTTTGGCTTGGAGAAATGCGTACCCGTGACAACGACCGCGCGGGCTGAAGCGATGAAATCCGCGTCAATATCGCTTTCTTCCAATGCCATGTCGGCACAGTCTTCGCGATAGAAAATCAGTGGGAAGCTTTTATCATTCTCCACAGACAGAATAACCAGTGCAGAAAGACGCTGCGGATCAGTAATAACGCCCGTTGTCGCAACGCCTTCCCGTACCATTTGTTCGCGGATAAAACGGCCCATCTGCTCATCACCGACACGGGAGAGCAGGGCAGAACGCAAACCAAGCCGCGCAGTGCCAATGGCAATGTTGGCCGGGCAGCCACCCACTGATTTTGCAAACGACGTGATGTCTTCGAGACGTGAGCCGATTTGCTGGCCGTAAAGATCAACTGACGAGCGCCCAATGGTTATGACATCAAGCGGCTTGCCAAGGGGCTTGGCGCTATCAGTTCTATCCATGTCGTTCTCCCGATATTCTGATTAAGTGTCCCATTTTGAGACAGCAGGTTCTCGCCTATATGAAATAATAATTCTATCAAATCGTCAACATGGAATGTATATTCTTTTTAGGTTTTTGACATTCACAGTTTGCGGCGCCGTTCGGCAACGCTGACGGTCAAAGCCATGGCAAGCGCCATTGTGCCGGACAGTGAGCGGAAGCCTGAGAAATCGCCTTCCGCCGCCTCGAACCAGACTTTTGCCGACTGAGCGAGCGGCGAAAATGCGCTGTCAGTGATTGCAACGACAGGAACGTTGCGAGCAGCGAGCGTGGCGGCATGCTCAATTGTGGCTGATGCGTAGGGAGAAAAGCTGATGGCAATGGCTGCATCTGCCGGTGTTGCAAATGACAAAATCTCAGGATCAATCCCGGCTGTTGATTCAATCAACTGATTGCGAATTTTCAATTTGCCGAAGGCGTAGGCCATATAGGCGGTAATTGGATATGAACGTCGGCGGGCGAGAAGAAAGATGGTCTCGGCACCCGCCAGAATATCGACCGCCCGGTCCAGTACATCATCTTCGAGCTGCCGGGAGATCGTCTCCACAGATTGGCTGGCCGCAGCCAGAAACCCGTTGAGAATTGCGCGATTTTGGGAAAGACCATCCGTATTTCCATGCAGTGCGGAAAGGCGCTCTTCATAAGAGATTTGCCGCTCGCGCAGACGTTCGCGAAAAACAGATTGCAGACTGGTGAAACCATCGAATCCGAGGTGCTGAGCAAACCGGATAAGGGTTGAAGGTTGCACGCCTGCCGTATTGGCTATGCTGGCGGCGGTACCAAAGGCAATCTCGTCGGGATTGCTGAGGGCATAGGCTGCGATCTGGGCCAAACGTTTCGGCAGGATATCTCGCCGCTCCAGGATGAGATTGCGCAATGCATCGAAGTCCCGCGGCAACTCCGCTCCATTGTTCATAGTACCCATCCGAATCATTGCCCCAATGACTACATCTTACAAAGCAAAATATTTATATCAAAGTGGATCAGTTATTCCATTTTCATCTGTTATAGATTATTTCATTCGTTATTCGCAAGCGCTGGAGAAGAGTCGATGCTGGGTGTTGGGCTGATCGGAACAGGTTTTATGGGCAAATGCCACGCTCTGGCGTGGAATTCGGTACGCGCCGTCTTTGGTGACGGCCCCGACATTTCCCTGGTTCATCTTGGCGAAGCCAATGAAAATCTTGCGGTAGAACGTGCAAGCGAGTTCGGTTTTCGAAGGGCATCCGGTGATTGGCGCGAAGTCATCAACGATCCACAGGTTGATGTTGTATCGATTACAACGCCGAACCAGTTCCACCCTGAAATGGCAATTGCAGCTCTTAAGGCTGGCAAACATGTCTGGTGCGAGAAGCCGATGGCACCTGGCTTTGCAGAGGCAGAAGCAATGGCTGCTGCTGCGGCTCAGTCCGGAAAAGTAGCTGCGCTTGGATATAATTATACGCAAGGGCCAGCGATCCGTCATATCCGCAAGCTTCTGGATGAGAAGATTATCGGCGAGGTAAATCACCTGCGCATTGAAATGGATGAGGATTTCATGGCCGATCCTGATGCGCTTTTCTACTGGAAGCATGAAGCGACCTCGGGCTATGGGGCGCTTGACGATTTCGCCGTACATCCTTTGTCACTGTTGTTCACACTGTTCGGACGCGTGTCGCGAGTGATGTGCGACATGGCGAAACCCTATGCGAGCCGCAAGACCCGAGATGGCACCAGCCGGGCTGTCGAAACCTATGACAGTGCCAGCGTTTTGATGCATATGGAAAACGGCGTGGCAGGTACATTGCAGGTGAACCGTTCTGCATGGGGACGCAAGGGCCGCATCGCGTTGCAGATATTCGGTTCAAAGGGCTCCATCCTGTTTGATCAGGAGCGCGCCAATGAATTTCAGCTCTATGTGACATCGGATCGCCCTACAGAGCAGGGCTATCGCACCATTTTAACGGCACCGCATCACGAGCCCTATGGCCGGTTCATTCCAGCGCCGGGCCATGGGCTTGGTTTCAACGATCTAAAAATCATTGAATGCCATGAGCTGATCAAGCGTATCGAAGGCCAAGCGGCGCATCTGATCGAGTTTGCAGATGGCCTGGAAATCGAGCGCACCGTTCATGCCATGGCTCGCTCTTTCAAGGATCAGCGCTGGGTGGATGTCAGGTAGCTATTTCTACCATCTGAGAAAGAAACGCCCGGCCACAGCACCAATGAGGCCGGGTATCAATACGCCGAGCGTATACCAGACAGCGACAAACGGCATGGCGCTTTCCGTGCAGTGGAAAGAATAGATAACCGAGCCTATCGCGCCCGCTGCAATGCCGGCCGCAGCCCCCGCCATGGTGAGGCGAGTGGGTGCCATACCACGCAAAACCCAGAATGCGCCGATCAGCAGTGGCATGGACAGCACAACAATATTGAATGTGCATACGGCCAGCGATTTGCCGGTCAGCATCGTCATGTGAGCTTCGGGCGGTGCCATGGCGAATATCCCCGCAGCCAATATTCCGAATGCAAACAGTGCGACTGCCATCAAGACAAGATTGATGATGATGCTGCCAAGTGGATAAGCGATCCGCTTGACTGCCCATGCACCGATAACGGCGAGAAGAAGCGTATAAGCGAGCTTTCCCCAGAAGGGCATTGTGGCAGAAGCTTCCATGAGATCTGGCCGCATGCCCAACCACCAGACCATCAAAAGCCAGGATGCGGCAAAGCCCAAGCCAAGACCTATGGCAAGCCGCTTGGCGACGCTGCTGCGCTGTATAGGCTTCAGATCGCGCGTGAGACGTGCAATCAAGTCATCCGTTGCCATGTGCACGTCCTTTCAATTTTGCGGCAATCGCCTTGATGCCTCTATGTATACCAACCTTCACCGCTGATTCCGAAAGTCCGGTGCTCGTCGCGACCTCTGCTATTGATTGCCCTTCAATTTTTGTGCGGTAGATCAACTCCCGTGATTTCTCCGGGACTGACTGTAACAGGCTTTCCACATCTATCCGGTCCGCAGTTGCATCGGAATAATCCGCCGGTATCAAATCCTCAGCATTATCCAAAGGTATAGTTGCGCGAATTTTGTTGCGGCGGAAATGATCTATCAATTTATATCGCGCGATAGCGTGCAGCCAGGCGGTGAACGGCCGATCGGTTTCGTAGGTTGCCCGTTTGGTATGCAGCGCCATCAACGTCTCCTGCACGAGATCGTCAGCGTCACCCTTATGGGCTTCAGAGAGCCGTCGCAAAAAATAAGAACGCAAATGCTTTGCCACGTCATTCAGAAGAATGGCGTAGCTGCGCGCATCACCTGCAAGACTAGCAAGCATCAGTTCTTTCAGTCGCGTTTCGACAGAATGCACTCCGGTTTAATTCCTTATTCGCAGCGGCGGCAGAAAGGTTACAGCATGAGGTGCAAGATGGCGGAACGTCAATGAGCGACACGCAAATCGGATGCAAATGTTGGAATCAGACCACCCGCCCATCACCAATCCGTGATCCTCGTAACCAATTTCCTGTCCGATCCGTATTGCTTCATGTCACTGGCGACAACGCGCCGAAGCAATGTGGGTGTCAGAGGCACCCGAAACTTATGGGCACGTTTATCGTATCTGAATTAACTCAAGGAGAATGACCATGAATGTTTTCACACGTAGTATAGTCCTTTCGGCTTTCGCACTTACCGCTGGTTTTGCCAGTGTGAATCTGGCCGCTGCTGAAGATGCCATGAAGGCACAACCGGTGAAAAAGCAGGATGCGATGAAACATGACGCAATGAAACCAGATGCAATGAAAGCCGACCCGATGAAGGGCGATGCGATGAAAGCGGATGCAATGAAGCCGGACGCCATGAAAAAAGACGCGATGAAGGGCGATGCCATGAAGCCTGTCAAGAAAAAGCCGGATGCAATGGCTCCAGCAGCCAATTAGCACTGGCAAAGGTTATAATTGTGATCTCTCCTCGAAACTGGGGAGGGATACACAGTTGGAATAGATGCGATAATGGGCCGGTGGAGGCTTAAAATGACAAGTGTAACGACTGGCACTGCATTGAAGGAAAAGCCAAAAAGAGCTGTGGTCTACCGCCATTCCCTGGCGGTGCGGATTACCCATTGGTTGAATGTTTTATGCCTTAGCTTCCTTTTGATGAGCGGTTTGCAAATATTCAACGCCCATCCGCATCTTTACTGGGGGCAATATGGTGCCGATGCTCTGCCTGATCCGGCATTTGTTTCCATCGAGGCATATCCCGATGGGGACAGCATGAAAGGCGTGACCAGCATTGGGTCCTTTCAGTTTACAACAACTGGAGTGCTTGGCGCATCGAAGGTCGATGGAGAATTAACCCCGCGCGCCTTTCCGGCGTGGGCGACAATTCCAAGCTATCAGGATCTCGCCACAGGACGACGCTGGCATTTCTTTTTTGCCTGGCTCTTTGTCATTAATGGGTTCGTCTATATGCTTTACGGGCTTGTCTCCCGGCATTTTCGCCGCGATCTGCTGCCAACAAAAGGTGAGTTGACTCCCAGGCATCTCGCTCACGAGATTGCCGATCACGCACGTCTGCGTTTTCCGAAAGGTGAGAAAGCCCGCCGCTACAACTCTTTGCAGAAGCTTGCCTATATCGGGGTAGGTTTCATCTTGTTGCCACTGATGGTGCTGACGGGCCTCACCATGTCTCCCGGCTTCAATGCAATTTTTCCGTGGTTGCTGGACGTATTTGGCGGTCGTCAGTCGGCACGAACAATTCATTTCATCACGGCCTCGCTGATCATTGTCTTCGTATTCATACACATTGCCATGGTTCTCTTATCCGGCGTCTGGAACAATATGCGCTCAATGATTACCGGCTATTGCGCTTTAAAGCCTGAAGCAGATAAGGAGATATCCAAATGAGTATTGATCTCACACGGCGTCGTTTCCTGATTGGTTCAGGCATTGCAGCCACAGGCATTCTGACGGGTTGTGATGCGCTGGTTCAAAGCCCAAGCGTCAATGCCGTTCTTGAGAAAGGTGAGTGGCTTTCAATGAACGCTCAGCGTCTGCTTTTGGGCAACCAGCAGCTGGCTCGTGAATATAGCGAGGCGGATTTATCACCTGTATTCAAGGCAAATGGAACGCAAATGCCTGAGACAGATGTCTATAAGCAGCTTGTTGACAGTAATTTTGCCAATTGGCGACTTCAGGTTGGTGGCATGGTCAAGACGGCCAAGAGCTTCTCCATGGCGGATTTGAAAGCCATGCCGTCGCGCACACAAATTACCCGCCATGATTGCGTCGAGGGCTGGAGCGCGATCGGCAAATGGACCGGCGTCCCGCTCGGACTGGTTTTGGAACAGGTTGGTCTTGCGCCCGGAGCACGTTATGCGGTGTTCTATTGTGCAGACGATTATGAGCAATCACTTGACGGCAGCGGTCTTTACTATGAAAGCATTGATCTGGTGGATGCCTGGCATCCGCAAACAATCCTTTCCTATGGTATGAACGGCAAAGATCTGGAGATCGCCCATGGCGCGCCCTTGCGCCTGCGGGTTGAGCGGCAGATCGGATATAAACATGCCAAATATCTGATGCGAATTGAGCTTGTCGACAGTTTCAAGAACATCGGTTCCGGCAAAGGCGGCTTCTGGGAAGATCGGGGATATGAATGGTACGCCGGTATTTGAGTGTGCCCCTCCAAAAAGTAAGCGCTGGTCTTTGCCATATTCGGATCATCTGACATAAGAGGCGACACAATCCGCTAAAGAGAGATTTTTCGTGTCCGCAACTTTCGTCTTCGATAAAACTTATGCAGCCTTCCTCTTTGACATGGATGGCACGATTCTCAACTCCACCGTTGCTGCAGAGCGCGTCTGGAGCAAATGGGCAGAGTCTCACGGGCTTGATGTGGCGGCATTCATGCCAACCATGCATGGCGTGCGGGCGATTGATACTATTCGCCGTTTGGGATTGCCTGGTGTTGATCCCGAGGTTGAAGCTGCCAAGATAACGGAAGATGAAATAAACGACGTAGCTGGCGTGATGCCGCTGCCGGGAGCGGCGGCTTTCTTGGAAAGCCTGCCACCTGAAAAATGGGCGATTGTGACGTCCTCGCCGCTTGAACTGGCAAAACGGCGCCTTGCCGCGGCGGGAATTCCCGTGCCGCGCACATTGGTGACAGCTGAAGACGTCAAGATCGGTAAGCCAAACCCAGATTGCTATCTGTTGGGCGCACGCAAACTGGGCTTTGACGCTTCAGATTGTCTGGTCTTTGAAGACGCTATTCCCGGTATTCTGGCTGGAGATGCCGCCAAAGCTGATGTTATGGTGATTACGGCAACCCATAAACATCCCGTCGAAACGACACACACGACAATAGCGGATTATGAGAACGTGGTTGCGCAGATTGATCTGAACGGACGACTATCTGTTGTTAAAAGCAATTGATCGGCAGAACATTATTGGCTTTGCCGAGCAAACGCAAAATTGATCAATCTCCCCCACACAATTTGCGGCTCGTCCTTTTAATCCCTGCAGTTCTTCCCCATATGTAGCGCGAACGTCACGTGACGCATATTGAGGAGATTTGCATGCCGCTCGTACTATTCAAGCTGAGTTGGGCCACCGTTAGCAGGATTGCCGCGATACTCGTTATTGGACTGGCTGTAAGCTTTAGCGCAGTCTATGAGGCTGATGCACGTCGTGGCGGCGGCGGATTTGGTAGCCGTGGCTCGCGAACATTCGATGCGCCGGCACCGACACGCACCGCGCCGACCAACGCAGCGCCTATTGAACGTACAATGACACCGCGGCAGCAGACTCAGCCCGGTGCAGCTCAGACGCAAGCTACGCAGCAGCGCCCCGGCGGTTTGTTCGGCGGAATGGGCCGCTCGTTGATCGGAGGCCTCTTGGTTGGCGGCCTTATCGGAGCATTTCTCGGGAACGGGTTTGGCGGAATGGCCGGGCTATTCGGCATGCTGATCCAGATTGCCCTGGTCGTCGGCGTCGTGATGCTGGCTCTACGCTTTTTCCGCTCTCGCCAGACATCTTCAATGGCTCCCGCTGGCGCTGCTGGTCAGGCGTTCGGTCGAAATGCATTTAACGACCAGCCAGCCTCGTCTTCGTCAATGCGCGTTCCAACAATCGGTTCGGGATCAAGACAAAACGATACGGCGAGCAGCGGTTTTGGCTCGGGCAGTGCTGCCAGTAGTGCTGCAGGCAATGCTAAACAGCAGCCAGGAAAGCTGGTCCCAGAAGATGAAATTGGTCTGACCCAAAATGATCTTGATCGTTTTGAAGCCCTGCTGACTGAAGTGCAAACTGCGTATGGCAAAGAAGACTATGCAACCTTGCGCAAGATCACGACGCCGGAAGCCATGTCTTATCTTGCCGAAGAACTTGGTCAAAATGCCACCGATGGACTGCGTAACAGCGTGACCGATGTCAAGCTCGTCCAGAGCGACATTGCTGAAGCATGGGCCGAGGGTGACAGGGACTATGCGACAGCCGCGCTGCGCTATTCCAGCATTGATGCCATGCTCGACCGCAATACAGGGCGCGTGGTCAATGGCGATGAAGGCGTACCAAGCCAGACAACGGAAATTTGGACATTTGTGCGCGAGAGCGGCCAAGAATGGAAGCTTGCCGCCATTCAGGACGCGGCCTGATCAAATCTGAACGAAATGCGGCCCGGTTCCACTCTACGTGGACCGGGCCTTTTTTTTGCCCAGCCCGACACGTCCCAAGCAAGATCATCTCGATAAGCCTTGCTTCTAGCTTTTTTGCAAAGCGAGATGTGCGCCAAGGCCCACAAGAATGGCGCCACCAGCACGTTGCATGAGCTTTTGAGCCCGGCTGGAGCGTTGCAATCGGCTGAGCATTGCACCCGCAAGAAACACGCACAAAAGATCTGCGGACGAAAACACTATGTTGACGATTGTTCCAAGGAGAACGAACTGTACCCAGACAGGAAATGCAGCAGAGGGATCGATAAATTGAGGCAGGAACGCAAGAAAGAAAATTGCCGTTTTTGGATTGAGGACCTCAACGGTTATGCTTTCGAGAAAGGCGCGCTTGCCAGACTTTTGTTCAATGGGAGCCGACGCGATTTCACTGTGTGTTTTGGTGCGGAAAAGTGAAATTCCCAGCCAGATCAAATAAATTGCGCCAGCAAATTTAACCACCATGTAGATCAGGGGAACGGCGTGAAAAAGCACGGAAAGGCCCGCTGCTGCCGCGATGACATGAATATATCCGCCAAGATGAATCCCGAGCGATGCCATAAGCCCTGACCAGCGGCCACGGGCTATTGTTTGCGCAGCCGCGTAAAGCATTGCCGGGCCGGGGATAAAAGCAAAGACCGCAGTGGTTACCAGAAAAGCAATTAAAGTATCCAGAGGAGGCATGACCAAGTCCTTTAGGAGGAATATTTATGGAATCGAATCGGCTTGCAATGATAGTCAGACAAATGTCTTGTTTCTGATCTCTAAAGCTGACGAGAACCCCAGGAAAGAAAAATTTGTGATCACCAGATTGATAAATAGATTTCGAGCTTCGTCATCAGCCCATCGGGCAATGCTCGTTCATTTTCCTGACAGCAAGGAAGCGGCAATTCGTGCCGCAAGCACCAAGCAAAGCAATAATTTGGTTGTGGCCTTTTACACGCGGGATTCATTTTACGAGCGGGAAGCTCAACGCATGTCGGCCTCGGCAATCCGGCTGGGGTTATCCGTGGCTATGACGGCGGTGGACAGTGCCGGGAGCTGGGTGCGGAACGCTTCCATGAAAGCGGAGTTTTTGTTCAACGAACGTCGCGCAAGACGAGGTCCTTTGCTTTATGTCGACGTCGATGCTGTATTTCACCGCGATCCATGGCCAGCCCTGGAAGAATATATGGGAGATGTTGCAGTACATTATGATCCGCGTGTCAAAAAGCTGATTGCAGCAACCATTCTGATCAATGATACGCCGGCAGCTTTGATTCTGATGGAGATGTGGAAGGATCGTTGCAATGCCAATCCAGATATCTGGGATCAGGTAGTATTGGAGCAAATCATAGCAGAAGATGCCGCTGCAGATGCTCCGCAATTCGACGTCCGGCATATTCCAGTGGCTTTTTGTTGGATATTTGATCGTTTGTCGAATGTTCCGGTAGACGCAGTTTACATAGAGCAGCTTCAGGCAAGTCGTGAGGCGCGCAACAAGCCCAGATGGTTTGGCTTTGTCGGCAAACGCCTCCAACGTCGCAGAGATCGCGTAGAGATGATTGACCGTATTTTGATGCAAGAAAAAGACTCGGATCGAACCAAGTCATAGGGTCCGGACCCTAAGGCTCTAATTCGGCAAAATGCGCACTTTGTAGCGGCCAACTTTTGGCGATGTTCCCATTATCTTCAATTCGCTATTCTCAAACTTGATAATGGATGTAGTCATGCGGAATTCCGTATGAACGAAGACTGGATTGAGTTGACCGGCTTCACTGAAGCGAATCGCCGAGACATCATCATCGCGAAAGCTGATATGGACCCGCGTTTGTTCATCGACATTTCTGTCGCTGCGAAATGAAACCAATGCATCAAAACGGCAACGTTGCCCGCGATCAATGTTAATGCCCGACTCCTCGATGAAATTGGTCAATGCCTCCCAGTTCGCATCTTCGTCAATCTGTTCCGGTTCGGTCGGTTCCATCGGGAGCTTTCATTGCTTTCAGCATGTCGTCAGTTATTTATACATCAAATCGCGGTTGTGGCGCGATGCTTGAATTTTCAATCGTGAAAGGGCTCTACAAAGGCGCGCTCACCCATCATGAATGCGTCTGCCACATGACGTAACGGGGCGATGTCGACATCGGATTTGCCATTCTTTACCAGATCGGCAAAGCGCCGGTAAAGCTCAGGATATTCGGCTTCTTCCGGCAAGGAAACAGCCTTGCCGCCGATGGTAAGCTTCGACCCTCCATCAATCAGGATCATCTGGCCAGCAGATGTTTCGGCTATGATATCCCATGTCTGCTTGCCAGTTTGGCGCCAGTCGAATTCTGCGTGAACAGGTGTCCCAATAGCACTGGTCATTTTCAGATCGGCAGCAATCGGCGCTTGCCGGTTCTCTGGAAATTCCAGTGTCGCGCTTCTGATGAATACCGGGTTTGGCATGATATGGGTAAGGATCGACAGGGCATTAATGCCCGGATCAAAAACGCCAAGACCGCCAGCCTGCCAGATCCAGTCCTGGTTGGGGTGCCAATGCCGGACATCCTCCTTCCAGACGATGTGAACACTTTGGAGCGTATTGGAGCCAAGGAAGGATTTCGCTGCTTCGACACCGGGAGCATAGCGGGAGTGCCAACTGGCAAAGAGCGAAACGCCTTTTTCATTTGCCAAAGATGCCAGGCTCTCAACTTCGCTCAACGTCGCCCCCGGCGGCTTCTCAAGAAAGACGTGCTTGCCCGCTAGAATGGCTTCGTAAGCGGCGTCGTAACGAAACTGCGGCGGCATGCATAAGGACACAGCGTCGATAGTCGGGACGGCCTCGAACATGGCCTTCATGGTGGTAAAATTGGGGATGCCGTCTACAGTGCCGTTGCGGCTTGCTGCGGCCACCAGCGTGAAGTCAGCATTTCTCTCTATGGAAGGCAGGTGTTGATCCCGGGCAATTTTGCCAACGCCGACGATTGCCAGATTGATTGGGGGCATAGCGACGTTCCTCTTTTTCCGTCATCGCATCAAGCGATTGAAGTGCACTGATTTTTCAGCAGAGGTAATGCGGAAATCGCGCAGCGGCAAGTGGGGCACGCGATAAACTGTGTATCAACGGCATGGTGCTCAACACCCACATGGGTGAGTTCAATCTTGCACTTGGAAGAAAATTGGAGTCCTGTCCGATATTGAGTTGAATCAGTTATGCGAGAAACAGAATGTCCTTCCAGAAAATCGACGATCATGGCCGCAAGCTCGAAGCGCTTGAGCATGCGCTGGCAATTCTGGGGGCCGATGAGGCCACGCACATGGCCGTCGGAGGTGGTGAAAAACGTGCCGAAGCAATGGCAGCGCTTGCGGGAATGTATCACAGACAAGCAACTGCTCCAGAAATCGCCGATTGGATTGCTGATGCTGAAGCGCAAACGCTTGGTGATGAACAGCTTGCCGCCGTGCGTGAGTTCCGGCGCCATTACACAAATCTGACTTGCCTGCCTGTTGAGTTTGTCGAGCGTCAGACAAATGCGCGGATGCGCTGTGAACAATTATGGCGGGACCTGCGGGCAAAAAACGATTGGGCTGGTTTTGTGCCCGCGCTCGACGGCGTTATTGCACTGGCCCGTGAGGAGGCGGCTCTGCGTGCACAGGCGTTAGGACTTACGCCTTATGATGCAATGATCGAGCAACATGATCCGGGTGCCCGTACCGCCACGATTGGCCCGGTTTTCTCGGAGTTGAAAAATTTCCTGAAAGATTTTGTTTCCGAGGCATTGGCTGTTCAGGAGGAGAGGGCGGCCAAACGCCCCGTAAAAGCTTTGTCCGGAGTTTATCCCGTCGAAAAACAGCGAGAGCTCGGACTGGCAATCATGGCGGCAACCGGCTTTGATTTGGCGCACGGAAGTCTTTCAGTTTCACATCATCCGTTTTGTGGCGGCGTGCCAAGCGATGTGCGTATCACCACGCGTTACAAGACAAGCGAATTCCTTTCGGCGCTCATGGGCGTCCTGCACGAGACAGGTCATGCGCTTTACGAGCAGAATCTACCGAAAGAATGGTCGCATTGGCCGCTCGGCAGAGCACGGGGAATGGCAATGCATGAGAGTCAAAGCCTTTTCGTGGAGAAACAGATAGGCCGTAATCCGGCATTTTGGCGCTGGGCGCTCCCGGTTATTGCCCAACATCTGAATGAGACATGGTCTTTGGAAGACATCCTTCCGCACGTGCATCATGTAGGGCGCGGGTTGATCCGCGTCGATGCGGACGAAGTGACTTATCCGCTTCACGTTATCCTGCGATATGAGCTGGAAGAAGAGATTATTGCGGGCAAACTGCAAACCATCGATCTTCCGGAAGCGTGGGACGCGAAAATGCGTGAATATCTGGGTCTGTCCACGATTGATACACCGGGGGATGGACCGATGCAGGATGTGCATTGGCCCGCGGGTGCTTTTGGTTATTTCCCCTCATACACGCTCGGCGCAATGATGGCAGCACAGCAATGGGCCGCGTTGATACGCGACTACCCGACAGCGAACAACGATCTTGCGGAAGGCAACTTCACGAAGATCAATGATTGGCGACGTGAGAAAATCTGGTCGCAAGGCTCACGCTGGTCCACGCCGGAGCTGCTTGAGCGGGCTACTGGTGAAAAGTTGGATGCCAGCCACTTCATAGGGCATCTGCGCAGCAGATATGGGGCTGCCTGAATATTATAGCTTCAGCGATAGTTTGGCCAACTGCCTGGCTACTTCTTTCTTGCGGCTTGGATGAATGGCCAGAATATTGGCAACCCGTCCGGATGGAAAGGCGGTATCGATTGCCTGAACGTCGGGCAATCGATTGATCCTCCCATTCAGAACTTCCCATATCTGATAATCCCAACCTATCAGCCTGTCGTAAATTCCGCCGGGCGTCGTCTTTGACAAATTGGCAAGAACGTCGCGGTTTATCTCGATGAGCATTGTGGGACGGTATGCCGGGATCGTGTTTGTTGCGCCATCCAAAAACAGGCCCTCTGCGCCTTCAATATCGACCTTGATGGAATCCGGCTTTAGCCCTTTTGCCATCACGTCCAGTGTCTCAACCTTTGTGCTCCGCTCGGATTTTGTATTGCCTGACCCCGCTACCAGACTTGTCGCTCCGGCATTGACCGAATATTCCGCTGTGTTGAGTTCCATCTCGCCAGGCTGATCTGCGAGAGCCAATTGATGTACTTTGACCGTTTTCGAAAGCTTGTTTGCAATGATCGACTTGCTGAAAAGATTCCATAGATGAGGTAGCGGTTCAAACGAGACCACTTTCCCGTTGAATCCCGGCTTTGTGGCAATCGAAAGCGAGTAATAGCCGACATTGCCGCCTACATCGAAAAATGTACCATTGTCCGGCGTGACAGCTTTCATGATGTCGATGTCAAACTTCTCATATCCGCCGCTGAAAATACCAAACGTCATGTGATACTGACGCAGATCGAGATATATCTTGAAACTGTTGGTCGTCTCGAACAGCAACTCGACGCTTTTGGGCACAAAATTGTTAAATATGATCTCGGCATGGCGCTGATGAAATTCGGATGAGGCGAAGAAGTTTCTGCGGTGCTGCTCAAGGGAAATCGTGCAAAGTGAGGACAGATTATCCGATATTTTCAATTTCTCCTCGGCGTTGGCATCACGTCCGAGGATGAATTTATAACAGTTCAGAATATCGCCAAGATCAGTCATGTTGCCATCACGTTACTTCAGAAATCAGTGACCAAGGCTCACAGGATCAGGCTCGCCGGGCTATGAAATAATAAGCGTGAATTCCCGTCGTTGAACGGTCATGGATCAGATGTACATCGGTCATCTGGTTCTTGTGAAACAGCGCCATCACCGTGTTCGCGTCGTAATCATACATTTGAATATCAGGGTGATCATAATTATCCCTGTCGATGAAAACGGTTTCATTTTTGTAGTAATCATTGCGGAAATACATCATCCGGTCGTTATAATACTCGGCGCGGTTTGCGGTTTTGAACAGCGGAACGTGCAGCGAAGCAACGCCGCCGCTCTTCACACATTGCAAAAGATCATTGATGATAAAATAGCCACGGCGCGGTTCAATGTGTTGCAAAACAATATAGCTATTGAGCCAATCGACTTTGACACCTTCCTTGACAAGGACCTCGGGTGACTCGACGCAGCGCACGTTTTTCAACCCGCGATTGGCGCAATTTTTCAGAGCAATATTCCGCATCGTTTCAGAAATATCGATGCCAATGGCATTTTTTGACTGCTCGGCGAGGGGAATCAGCAGTCTTCCTACCCCACAGCCAAAATCAATGATCGATTCAGTGGGAACCTCAAATTCCGGAACCAGACTTTTAATGAGCTTGGACAAATTGGCGATATCAGTCTGACCTGTGGCGAAGAATTCAGTTGCATCTTTTTTTGTCAATTTTTTCGATTTGAACTGGTCTTCTGTCAATACGGCCCAATAGGCATTGTCTTGAGCCAGTTTCTCCCAGTCTTCATTTGTATTGCGCATGGAGTTCCCCTCGATCCAGTCAACTCATTTCAGGCAATTAAAAGTATTTTACATATATCTCAGCAAAGTATTTTCAGTATTAAATAGCATCAATGCAGCGCCTCCATAAGAACTGATTTTACCAAGTTGTGGCGGTTGGTGTACTGAACTTCCGGAAGAAATGGGTCCGGCGCCAATCTGGAGTATATTCCGAAGCTCTGTTCGATGAATTGTTCCAGGGAAATTTGCTTATATTCCTGGGGTACCTTGAACATGTAAGAGCCTCTCACGCCGAAAACTTCTCCTATTTCCGGGTAGACCGGATAGCATGCTCCTGAAGTCATCACGTCTGCTGGCACAAGATCTGTGCAATTGGGTTCGATGCCGCATTTTTCAAGAAATAATTGCGCGATATCGTGTATCGGCCGCGCCTTGGAGTGATTGATTCCGTACATGAAGCAATCGCCGCGTGTCCAAACCCTGAATTTGCCCGAAATATCGAGCCCGTGATTCATGAAGGTTTTCAGAAGCTGATCTCGCTCGATTTCCCATCGTGTGAAATAACCGCATCGTTCAAATACGTCGCGACGAAAGAGAGCCGTTGTTGTTTGAACATCATATCCGGCTTGATAGGCGGCAAGTACAATCATTGAATGGAATGGCCCCAAGGGGCTATCCAACATTGCTCCCCGCGCTACCACCGTGCAAAGGTCCGGGTGATAAGCATCAAACTTTATGGACGGTATCTTGCTGAGATTGTCCAATGCTGAAAAATCATAGGCGAGGCCGTTAATGTCGGGGTGAATGATTACTTTCGCATATTGGGACAGCGTTTGTTTATAGTCATCAAGCTTGTTGCGGAACGACCAATAGTCGGCGTGATCGATCTTGATGCCATTGGTGAGCAATCGCAATGAGTTCGCGAGTCCGAATGTATTGCAGTTGGAAACGAGTAGCCAATTATCCATGACAGGTTCTCGAGTTCGGGGTTACGGGCGCATCATCTCGATTTCGCGTTCATCGCAAATGACATTGCGTTGCGGTGCTTCCGGAAGGGGCAACATTGTCGCCGCCGTCTTTTCATCTTCCGGTTGACACACATAATTTTTGACGAAGCAGCGCATGGCATGCGCCACACCGATTGAGTTTACCTCTCGATAATCGTCCTCATAATACAAGCCACCCGCATAGCTGCCGGTTATGATCTCGTAGGAGGGAAAATAGTCCACCCAATCAAAACGCGCCAACATCTGTTCGGCAACTACCCGCAAAACGGATTTACTATAGGTGGTGGAAACAAGGACACTTCGGTCTTCATAGGTAGCGACTAGCGGTACTGGAGAGACAGTGAGCAGCACCTTAACGCGAGGATTGACCGCTTTCAGCTTTTCCAGAAAAAGAGTCATATCCATATCAACGTCAGCAACGTTGAAATTGATGAACTCGTATTTTTCAGCATCGTAAGCACCAGCGCTGACGCCAGGTGCCAGCGGAAAAACAGAGCCATCGGATCTCGATCGCCATGCTTCGGTCAGACCGAGCGTGAAAACGAAAACATCTGAATCGAGAAATACGGATTTAACCGCTTTAAGATGGGCGCGGCGTGCTTCCCTGACGGCTTCTTCCGTCTCATAGCCGTCCGGCTCAATGAGCGGACGAAACGGATCGACAAATTTGCCGTCTTTACGCCGCCAGGCGGTTTCCAGTGGTGTTCTTCCCTCAAAAACTACCTCAAAAAGTTGCAAGAGCTGGCGGGCAGTATAGAGATTTCCGTAACGCGCAGAAAACACCCCGAAATTGCGGGAAATACGCTCCTGAGGGGTCAGGTCTTCACCGGATTCTGCAATCAGATAATGGAAACCTATCCGCTGCATCTGACGAGAGATATGTTGGGCGAAACAGCTTCCGGCCGTGGCAATTTTCATTGCACTGTCGATTTTGTACCGGGGATTTTCAACCGGATCAAAAAGATGGGTTTCCACTCGCGCAACCGAACGCCGCCACAACTGATAATCCTTGATTCCGACGTAGGGGTTGGTCATTTGTCCGCCTCCGCTATGATATTTTTGACGTGGTTGTATCGGTCAGCAAAGAAATATTCGGCTGCAACTTCGCCCGGTGCCCATTTGGAATAGACCTCAAAACTTTTTTGAATGAACTCTTCCAGTGACATCAACCGGTATTCGCCCAGAACCTTGAACATGCGCGATCCGCGAAAGCCGAATGTTTCCGCAATTTCCGGGTAGACTGGAAGGCATATGCCGTCGACCAAGGTGTCGTGGGGTACAAGGTCAGATTTGTTTGTCTCAATGCCGATCGATTCAAGAAATACTCTCGCAACATCGTGAATTGGCCCAGCCTTTGGGTGACCGAGGCCATACATGAAGGACTGGCCGCGAGACCATGATCTGAACGGCGCTGCTATATCGAGATTGAAGAATGAAAAAACGTTCATAAGCCGGTCCCGTTCCGGCTCCCATCGTGAAAGAAATCCGCACTGCTCGAATATTTCCCGCCGAAATAGTCGCTCGGTTTTCTCGACACTATAGCCCGCTTCAAAAGCGGCAAAAACCAGCATGGAATGATAGCCGGCCGTCGGGCCATAAATGCGCTGTCCGTCCGCAAAAAGATAACAAAGATCCGGATGATAGGCATCAAAGTCGATACCGGGAATTCGACTGACGTTTTTCAGAAGAGAAAAATCATATTCTACGAATTGAATGGCAGGATTTATAATAACCCTATCATATCCCGGCATGGTTTCCTTGTACTTTTCGAGATTTTTCATCAGTTCGAAGACATCGAAACAGTCCAAGGTGAAACTGTTACTGAGAAGCTTTAAGGAGTTTGCCAATCCATATGTATTGCAGTTCGAAATCAGCAACCATTTTTCCAAGGGACGCTCTCTTCAAAGTGACTGTTACACAACGCTATATTCGATAGCTGCGGAATGGTTCCATTGCTTACAAAACTCGTCGGAATTCTCATGAACGGCTGTAAATCATTGTCAAATTACGACGTTGATCCGAGATAAGCCTTTTGGAGACTTATAAATCTATACAGATTGCGTCTTGACGCGTCATAATACGACCGTCGTACATTATCCTTTGAAGACTTGGTAAATGGCCGCTGGCATAAGCGCGGCAGTGCCCAACCTACGGCTGACGCAGAAGTTTTCGTCGCATCGTTTCGCAACAGCGAACTATCAGATGACGTTTAAAGCGTGAAGTTTAAGCGACCCCGGTATCCGGTGATACCGGGGTTATGTGCGTTATGCCTCCGGCGCGTGGCAAACGGCCTCGATATTATGTCCGTCAGGGTCGATGACAAAGGCAGCATAATAATTGACGTGATAATGGGGGCGAAGACCAGGCGCACCATTATCTTTGCCTCCAGCTTCCAAAGCTGCATGATAAAACGCGTCGACTTCCTGGCGGGTTTTTGCCGCGAAAGCCAAATGAATATGCGCTGGCTTTTCCTGGGTTTCGAACAGACACAATGAAGCCTCGCTCCCAGCGCTAAGCTCAATACCGTATGAAGGCTCGCCCTCGGCGACGATAGTTACTCCCAGCGGTTTTAATGCCTCGACAAAAAATGCCCTGCTCGCAGCATAATCGCTAACGCCGAATTTGACATGATCAAACATTGGACCTCCTTGTTGCCTCGCTATTTTGCTGGAACAGGACAGTCCATGTCTCCATCCGTGCATTTGAGGTATAGTTTCAATTCCTGAATACGGGATCGAGTTTTATTATAGAGGCAAGAATTCGAGATAAAAGGGTATGCTGTTCCACCTTGAACAGTCGAACTTGAGAAGTTGCATTCCGCGTCTCGAAATCCAATCCAGGCTTTTTGTGCAGCCACCAAGAGTTTTGCGGTGTCCGGATCACCCTTTAATCGTCCTGCAATCTGCTTGTAGACCGAATTGAGTTCTCCGTCAGCTTTGGAATAAGCTTGCCCGGCACAAATATTCATGTCGGTCTGATTGGTCTTATCGCCACAGTTTTGCTGAGAATGTGCGAGTGAAATTCCTCCGAGAAATATGGCTGACGCCATAAACAGAACCTTCATTGCTTCTCTCTCCCTCTGAACAACGGACCAACGCCGACTCGGCAGTCATATCAAACTGAAACAGGATTGTTGAGCCAATCGGCCAGCGCAAAATTTGCTCTAGGCGAAACAAAGCACCGTATGCTCGCCAATTTGTGCATATCGCCATTTGTTCGTATGAACCTCATGCATCAGATCGCGATCAATTAGCTTACGGAACTTGGCCAATAGTTGAGGGTGCTCAGAATAGGTAGTTAGAAAGAGCTTGTTCTGAAAAATCAGAAATGGTGCAAGGCGGCGGTTTGCAACGCGCATATATTCAAAGAAGCCTTCCGAAACACTAGGCCAATGTGGACCGAGGAAATCATCAAGCAGGATGACGCCGCCGGGTACGATCATTTCCTGAGCGAGCGTCATATCATTGATTACATGCTTGACCGTATGACCGCCATCGACCGAAAAAAGTCGCACACCAGAGCTTTTTAGCCGTTGTCGGATGGTTGCCGGTGTAAATGACATGCTGTCAGCCGAAATTGCTGTGACCTGCCGCTTCAGGTGGGAAAAATAACTGTCGAGATGCTGGTTAAACATCGACAATGACCCTTTCCCGCTATGATCAAGATTTTTCTCCTGGTCGTCAAAAAGGTCGATGGCAATGCATTTCTCATTCGGTCTTGCCGTGGAAGCCATAAGGAAAAATAGTTTGCCGTGGTGCACACCGATTTCCACGATATCGCCAACGACATTATCTTCCAGCTGAATCTCCCTGATGAGCTTCAGAACATGGGGTACCCGGCTGCCTACCCAACCTTGGATGTTTATCCAAACATCTTTTAACGCGGTTCCAATTGGGTCGCTGTCATTTTCTACCGGAGTGTCGATGAATTCATCCCCCTGCAATATGAAACTCCTGGAAACCTAGGAGCAATGATTGGGGGCAACAATACAAATCACGCCAGAAAAGCCCGGATGCAACGATTCCGGCGGAGCACGAAGATGCCATGGACAATTTTCCGGGAATTCGCCTATGTCGATCGTGCCTGCGGCATCCGAGGGCGATGGTTCATGATAATCGTCGTTCCCAAGCGGGATGGCCCATTACCCAGAGCAAAAGGTTGGAGGTGGCAGGGCCGATTAGTTGGTCGGCCCTATCGCGCATCATGACCGAAAAAATGCCAGAAGATCCGAGTTTATGATCTCGGCGTGTGTCGTCGGCATCCCGTGCGGAAAGCCTTCGTAGGTCTTCAGCGTCCCGTTCTTCAAAAGCTTTGCCGACAATGGTGCTGAATCAGCATAGGGCACAATCTGATCATCGTCGCCGTGCATCACAAGCACGGGAACCGTGATTTTCTTGAGGTCTTCGGTGAAATCGGTTTGCGAGAAAGCAACAATTCCATCGTAATGTGCCTTGGCACCACCCATCATTCCCTGACGCCACCAATTATTGATCACTGCATCCGAAGGTTTGGCGTTTGGCCGATTGTAGCCATAGAAGGGGCCCGCAGCCACGGCATGATAGAATTCACTACGGCCTGCAGCGAGCTGTGCCTGAAAGCCATCAAATACATCTTTCGGCAAGCCATCCGGATTGGCATCGGTTTTCACCATGAGCGGTGGTACGGCACTTAGAATGGCTGCCTTTGCTACCCGGGATTCGCCGTGGCGCGCGATATAGTGTACCACCTCACCGCCGCCAGTCGAATGCCCGACGTGAATGGCGTTTCTAAGGTCAAGTTTTTCCGTCAGTGCGGCAAGGTCATCGGCGTAGTGATCCATGTCGTGACCATCACCGACCTGAGCGGAGCGGCCGTGTCCGCGCCTATCATGTGCAATGACGCGAAAGCCGTGATTCAAGAAGAATATCATCTGTGCGTCCCAGTCATCCGCCGATAGCGGCCATCCGTGACTGAAGACAATAGGCTGGCCAGAACCCCAGTCCTTGTAGAAAATTTCAACGCCGTCATTTGTGGTGATCGCAGGCATATGCTCTCCTTAACAATGTTGAATGATCTCCTGCTGAACTTCGCAGTCTCAGTGGCGTTTGCCAACGTGTTTGGCCGCACTCCCAAAAAGCATTTTCATTGAGCGTAACATCAAACATACCGTCAGAAAATATTGCTCAAATAAGCATATTTGCTAAGTCAACTCAGCAAGATGAAGGTCATAACCTCAGTCATGCAGGCGGCGGAGTTCATTGTGAACGAGTGTCCGGGCACAGATACCGAAAGCTGGATATAGCCAAGCACACGCTCGTCAAATGTTATGATGGCAAAATGTCGCCCGGCGTTGCTCGCATGGAGCACAGTAGTCTAGCTTCCCTCTCTGTAGGCTGGTAAAGCTGAAGCTCAAACTCAAACGGGGGATACCAATGGTCTGGATATGGCTGAACCCAGTGTCAGAAAATGAGTATCCGTACGCGGACTTCGACGACGCGAACTCCGTCATCTCCTCTGCAGATATCTCCGTCTCAAACAGAGCGTTAGCTCCCAATGATCCGTCAGACATAGTTCTGAAGATTGATTGGGGATCAAAAGAAAAAGTATTGAATCTTGCCTGTTTGCCAAATGGTATTCGGTGTCCACTGGTTGATGACGTCATTGGTGAATATGTTCGGAAGTATGCCGGAGACGATGTCGAGCTTTTGCCTGTAACCGTGAGGTTGCGAGAGAAGGGGGAGGTCACCTTAAAGTTTTCCTATGCCCATCCATTGTTTCATATTCGGGCGCTGGATTTGGAGAAATCAATCATTGACCACTGGTTGATTCCAGATGTGGCGGTGCATCTGTTTTCCAAACTGGTTTTCAAATCGGATTGTCTGCAGGGTCGCCACTTTGCTAGAGATACTTATACAAATCGAATTGTGGTCTCTAACGAGCTGAAAAACGCTCTATTGCTCACTGGCGACTTTGGTTTGTGGTTCATAAAACCCGAGCAACTTGAGATGTAACCGAATTCAATTCAAGCATGTCATGACGATATTGATTGGACCGCCAAACACATGGGAAGAGCTTCACGGTTTCCCGCCATGGAAAGCTATTCACCAAAATTCAACAAACTGAATCCTTGACTTTTTTCCCGTTGGTCGGAAAGCCAGTCAGGTCATTGGGGGCAATTGAATGGTTGAGGTGAGATTTACAGACGCTTCGCTGCGAATAATGGGCGATGAACTGAACGTAGAAGAAATGACTTCATTATTGGGAGCAACTCCGCATCGAGCTACGAACAAAGGTGATGTAGAAGTGCGCCCCATCGGCCAGAAAATCGTCTCAAGAACCGGAATGTGGACCCGAAAAGTTGATCGCCGGTCACCGGCCGATTTAGATGGTCAGATTGTCGAATTACTCGAACCTCTCACTCAAAATTTATCTGTCTGGCAATTATTGGCAAAGCGCTTCCGAACGGAAGTTTTTTGTGGGGCTTTTATGCTGGAGGGGAACGAGGGGCTAGGTTTGAAACCGAAAACACTTCTTGCGTTGGGCGAGCGAGGCATAGCTATAGAGCTTGATATATACGGCCCAGAGCGTACTGATTACATTGCCCCTCTGCCACACGAATTTAACTGATGAATACCATCTCTGCACATTGGTGCGCTTGCGGCAGTCTTCGAGCTGCCATTTCCCATGCCAACTACCGCCTTTACCCTGACATCGGGTCTGTTGTAGTAGTATACCGACACTCACTTGGGAGAATGAGTTGAGGATTTTCAAATTGTTGGCGGGTATTGGGATGGCGCTTTTATCATCTAATGCCTTTGCGCAATGGAAACCTCTTCCTACAAGTGGATTCCTCGCAGGCAGAGCCGCCCAAGTGGCGGATGTTGAAAGGGGCGACGCTGTGTTCGTCGCTGCTGTCGATGACAAGGTGATCGGTGTACCAATTAATATCACCATTCCACAGTACGCTTACATTCGAAGCAGCCGGGCTCAAGTAGTTGTTGTTCAGGCCGAAGAAGCTAACGGACTTAGAATGTACGGCATTCGTGATTTTAGTGGAGTTGAGACGGTCGCTTTAGAAGAAGAGCTCGAACTATTAGGCACCAGTCCGCGATAGGGTAAGCCATGAAGGCGCAGACCAAGAGCCCCGGCGCAAGAGCTTCAACGACATCAACGGCAAACGTAGACTCTGGAGCGATTTCAATTTTGAATAACGGATTAGTTGCTGAATCGCGCGAGTTCCCGCTTAGCGTCAGCAAGTTCTTCGGTCCAGTTATCAATGTCTTCCTGCGTGGTAGGGCTACGAAAGGCATTCGCCTCAAAAGCATCAAGCATTGCTCGCGCAAGTCTGATACGCGATCTAGCCCCATTTCTCAGTATTTGCAGGACCTCAAGGTCAAGATCATCGGTCGTCATGGTTTCAAATCCTAGAGCTTGTCAAATGGCACAGCCTTTCATCGCGGTAAAGCCAATAGGTGGTACCTACCGCCCGTTCTTCCGTACTAACGTTGAGCCAGGATCGATAAAGAAGATTCAAGCGGTCGTGAGGATTGTGCCTTTCAAATGCCGAGTAGTTCATACTGTTCATCCTCGGTGAGATAATTGGCAAAGATGCCAACTGCCCGATGTCCTTTTGCAAAAGCCAGAACCGATAAAATTCCAGACACCAGATTGTATTCGTTTGAAGCGGGGTAATGTTGAATCGCCTGTTTGGTTAGTTCGAGCCAAGCTGAATTATAGGCTGGCTTGATCCACTCTGGAATTGGAGGGTTTTCGCTGTTTCGAAGCCGCGCTTCCTCAATCGTGCTTGCTATCTGAAACAAATTGGCGTCGGGATCATCCCAACGAGCAGATAATCTTACAATCTCGGGTATTGCTGCGTACGACGCAGTTCCTACGTCACCTTGATGGTGCAGATTTTCCCAAAGCTCTTTCCAAGCAACCTCACGATCCGAGGTTGCTAGGAATTTTACCGCATGCTTTGGATTGTAGGGGGCACGATATCCGCCCTGTAATGCTGACCACTGTTCGTCTGACCACATGCACTTGTCCCCTTTAATCACTTACAATCAACCTTTGGTTAAGTACAAGAGCAAGGGGTCATTTCATGTTTTTGATTCGACTAGCGCCACCTTCGATGCTCAAGTGGATGAAGATCGGTTGAAGAATTACTGCTGGAATAACTTTCGGTGACGGTTGCCGTGGCCAACATGTAGATAGCCGGTGGTATGATTGAAACGGAGTGATCCAAAGGTTGGCAATTCAAATTCTGGGTCAATCTTTCCTGCTTCTTGCAATTCTTTAAGTACGACCAACGTCTCTTTGACCAGCCGCTCTATCTCAATACTTTTCTTTCCTCGGCACGCAAACAGAGAGCGATGATAGAGATCGCGCCGTTCTGTTGCGACCAGATCAAATAGTTCTGCGGTCTTCTGAAAATCTCTTCCTTCCGTTCCCAGCTCTTCGATTGCCGCCAAGAATGGCTCAAGATAACGCAATTAAAACCCTCCGTGGAACAAAACTGATGCCAGTACTGTAAAACGCACGGCATGAGAAGTTTGTTCAAAGCTTGGCAAAGGGCAATCGTAAATGATGATGTCTCGCCCGTTACCACCAGAGATTATCACCGCCATTGATGCGAGGATAAAGGATTGAATGAAGGGATACACCGTCTACCAACTACGCTGAAGGTGGCCAGTTTGCGTGGCGCCAACATTGAGTTTGATATTTACAGTGATGAAGATACAAATTGGGGTTAATGAAAATAATCCTTTAATAGGAATTAAATCAGTCTATAATTGCACGCAGGATGATTTGATGTTCCGTGCGGACCTTTGGACAGGGAACACTCGCCGGTCAAACCCAGCCCGAGCAGCAGCTTGAGGCAAATGGAGGTTTATTGACCTCTAGATTAATTAGCGTTCTTGATAAATACTCCTGCGTTGGGAGAACACCTCGATGGGCGTAATCGGCATTGATGATGAAGGCGTAGTGTGGGGAGCTTCGAGCAGATTTATCGGTTCAATGCTTTCGCACTTTGTTCGCATCTCTGGCGGCAAACCGTATCTGGTAAAATTCCAGGAAATGTTTGAATACCGCTATAATGCAATCGATTTGATGGATGTTTCAGTTGATGAAATGGCTGAGTTTAGAGGCTTGGTTGATCGATATATCTGCGAACGAGGATATGCTCCTTACGTAACGTCAGATGCCGACGACGAAATTATCAAGGATATGTTAGTCGATTTGGTATCGCTCATTGATGTTTCCATTACCAAGCGGCGCGATGAGACCACTCCCATTTAGAAAACGGCAAGGACTATGGGAAGAGCTTCACGGCTTCCCGCCATGGAAAGCTATTCACCAAATTTCAGTTTCGCAGGATGGTGCAGTTCGGTAGCGCAAGGCTCATAACCAAGAGGTCGTCGGTTCGAATCCGGCTCCTGCAACCAATGATGATGGACGATGGGCTTAGTTGTCGTTGCTATTGGTACAGCCGCTCTTTTGCTCGGCGTTGCATCTCTTTCTCAAATGGAGATAATCGTCTTTGTGCGAGTAAACCAGCGGCAAAAACTACGCTTATGAGAAACGGTCATCCGATGAGGATCAGCAACCATAGGTGATCGGTCATCTCGGTCAGCGCATTCTTTGGCGAATGATGAAAAAGGCGCAAATTGCAGCGATAGCTAGAATAACTGCAAGTGGGTACATCATCCAATAGCTGGTCAACATATTTTCAGGAACGGTAACGTCAGTCATGGCGATTCCACCTTATCTAAAAGTTACAAATGTCCCTTCGCTTGGAACGCGCTATTGACCAGTATGTTCCGACCCTAAGTTCAGGCCGGCTGCATCGCCAGCAGAGACGATCCGCCAGTCTGGCGGCTGGTTCGTCTAGTCGGTTAAAAGGCAGGGGAAAGCCGCGTACACTGCCAGCCTTCGGGCCCAATTATGGTGCGTCCTGATGCTTCATGACAGCCAAGGTTCAAGGGCTTTCAGTAAGCTTGCGATCAGCATGATCGTGTTGATTAAAAATTCGACCCCGAACAGTATCTCTGTATAAGTTTTCATATTGTCTCCTATGGGTGGGGAAGCGGAATTGCTTCTAAGTAGGGTAACCTATCAGTCCTCTTCATCCATATACGGAGCAAAAGCACGGATACTCGCCATGCGCTGCATTCACTTCGTTGGCTTCCGAGGTGACGAATATCACTCGGCAGTGAAAGCATTCGGGCCACCGCATTTCATACATAGAGGCTGGGACTTGCGGGCACAGCGAGAGATTGCTGACGGCGATCTGATTGTGTTCGCGACTGGCAGTGGTGATCAAGAACCTCGGCGCAAAAGCTTCAACGACATCAGCGAGTAGGGGAGAATGTCATGGGCCGATACGCTGAAATCCGTAAGGTGAAGCAACAGGCTGTTCTCGCAGATTATGCTGCTGGCGTTCCAGTGAGCGTGATAGCCAAACGTCATCATGTTTCCGCCAGCTATCCAACGGTTCTGGCAGGCCGTCATGGTTGCCTCGTAGGTCGTCGGAAGTAACACGGGCGTAACGTGTTAGTTACGGAAAAGGGAAATCCATTTGCTACATTCGGTGGCGTTGTCGAGGAAGTTACCAAGTCCGGCAAGGTCATTGCGCTGATCGAACTATTTGGGCGCATGACCGCTGTCGAATTTTGTTCTAAACAGTTATCGCCAGTGACCTGAAAACCCACATAGGATACCCAATGAGCGATAGTGATCTGGATTTGATACTGTATCGTTTTCCTACGTCCCAAGCAGTGAGGACCCTGAATCATCAAATCCTGAATTTTATTAGGTCGCATCTCTCGGAATCGGAGCTCTTGAAATACGCGATATTGTTGGATTTGAATGAAATCAATTTTCAATCTGAATTTGATGGAAACATAAAAGACAATGTTTACGGCGCTTTTATGGATTTGGTTAGGAAGGAATTAGGGGCCCGGGAAGGCTACGACAATGATCTGTTGTTTCTGTTGTGGGGATTGATGACACGCAAGCGATGGATGGAACCAGATCAGATTCATGACTGGCTGATGGAAGTCGTTGAGCCCTATTTTGAAGATAAAGGCTGGGACATTGAGAGGTTATATTCCGAGACCCATTCTATCCTGAAAACGATCAAACAAGCCGGATAGGCAATTATCCCCCGCTCATTGATGCGCTCGCGGCAGTCTTCGGGCTGCCATTCTGTTGGTATTTGGCCATCATCAGTCGTCGTTGTAAATTGTTCCTCTCGGTTCCCCGTCAAGTTCATTTGAAGCGTGCCAAGAAATCCATAACGGTTCAGATATGACGCCTCGCTCAATGAGGATAGCCGTTAAGTCTTTCGCCAGTTGTTCGGGTGACCGGACAAAGCGGTTGTCATACACATAGCAATCTAGCCTCCAATGAGGGTTTAAGCCCTCTACTGGTATTTGTGGCCGCCATGTATGGAATCGTGCGACGGGCTGGGAAAGCGACCCTCCCGAGGTGTTGTAGGAAATGTGGAAAATTTCCCCATGCCGATAGGATCGATCTTCGTCTGATTTTACCCAGTAAGATCCGAATTGCAGATTTTCCATCCATCCTCCCAGTTTTTCAACAAATAGACGGGATCCATTCCCTACCAAGTGAGCGGATCAAGATGAAATGGACCAAAGGCGAGCCAGAGCCGGCTATGTCCTATCTGAACATTATCATCCACTCGATAAGTTTTCGATTTGAGGCACGGTGCTAATAACAGGTTGATGCGAGGACATTACGTCTAAGCACGTCCACCCAGTAATAAAGCGGTAGTGTTTGTGCGATGATCTGAGTGCCAGCGATTGTGACTTTTCGAATGCGGAACCATTAACAATGTAGGCAAAATGCTCTGAGATCAGCCCCAGTTTTTCTTGGCCTTCTTCGGTGCTCAGAGCCATCTCGTCTAACACTCGCACAATGTCCACATCCTCGAAATTAACGCGAAGCAATTGAGCTGGTTTCCCAGGAATAACGAAGTCCGCTTGGATACCGTCGCTCTTCCAGCATAAGCAATGCATGTCTGAAAGACTGGCCTTCACCTGCGGTTTTACAAATATCGGGGTGTACTTCATGTAGATCCTTCTTCGGCATTCCTAAATTGGGGTGAACGCGACTGGCACCTACCACTTGTTCTTCCTTACCAATCAGGCTCAAGACTCAAGTGGATGAAGATCGGTTACTTAACCTCTAGTTCATCATTGTCAGGTCGGGCGATTTGTCAGTTCTTCGAAACGCTCTATATGATCTTCGATATTTTCATCCAGCATAGCGCGATACTGTTTGACGAAATAATCGATGGTCTCTGCTTTAACAGCTTTCAATTCGGCGCTGCTTGAGTGACCCATCGCGCTTACGAAGGCATTGAACCTCGCAGTAGCATACATGCACGATGAACTCACCTCTCCAGGTGTTGCGTCTTTCATCTGTGAGTTTGCAAGGCCGATGACGGCATCTGCACGCAGGAAGAATTCTTCGTTAGGTTCGGACGTCAATCTTACCTCCATGAACACTGAAGCTGAAAGCTCGGCAAGAGAACTTTGTATGGGGTATCGCAAAAGGCAATTACAATGTTCATTCCTTGCCCACTGCCACGTGAAACAATCACAGTGGTTTATGCTAGGATTATCTTCCGCTCCCCCTCTGGCAGACTGTTTTTTCTTCGATGCCCATCTGAAAGCAGTTTCGACAACGAAGTGGTTCAGAATCTAATTTGATTTATATGCGAAACTGGTCGGAGATTTTGCGCATTTGAACATCTTCTGAGCCATCGAGACTATCGTTTCAGCGTCTTCATCGAGCACTTCTCCCGGCAGTAAGAAAGGGTTGCGCAGCAAACTACGAATGGAAAGTATCTGTATTAGGGCATCACGTGCCGAGCATCTATTGGCATCACTGAGATCGCAATAAATGTCGACCAGCCTGCAGCCGAATTCGTCGTCTTTGAACGAGCCGAGGTAATCCTGTGCAAGATCAATGGCAGCTTTGCGGCTATTTCGGAAACCGATATCTGAATCAGACATGACCAACCGGCGAATGTCCGCACGATATAGATCTATTAGGTTGAGAAATCGGCAAAGAGCTTTGAGAGCCAATTCACCGTAGACATTGCGCTCTTCGCCTTGGATATAGGATTCTATCAGTGGAACGTCAGCGATTGAGCCGCAGTATCCAACGATGTACAGCGCAGCTCCTAGCTCACCGTGGCGGCCCCTCAGTATTTGTCGCGCAAATTCCACTTCATCCGGAGAAACGGCGCCCGGTTTAACGCCTTGAGCACGATTGCGGATGTCATCGACGTTCATGGGATTTAGCGCCTTAATATCGTGGCAGTTAAGAATTGGAATAAAATCTCATTTTAGAAAGCGTTCAATGGGTAGGCAAATTGTTTTTCTTGTCTCGCCCGTTGCCTCTCCTGAAACTATTACGGCTGTCGATGCGACGATAACCTTTGCACCCGGTCCCGAATTGGTTGAGTGGGTTATAGGTCTTGTCAAACGGTGTATCCATACTCCCATTTGCCAAGGCCATTTAACTTCAAGGCAAACGATTCCCAGGTTTTCGCCACGACGTTGTCAAAATATGTCTCAAGAAACGTCGATAACGTTGCTCTATCGAATTTTGGCATAAACAAGAAACCCTCTCCGGGAATCATCTGCCCACCAAATTCCCTGGTGAACCATTTCAAGGAGCAGACCCGCACTGTGAATGCATCGGCTGTGCCGGTTCCGCCAACATAGAAGTCGACCGAAAATTCAAAGTCTTCTGGATCTGACGGTTCCCAATCTTCTGCCTGTTTGTCGTGATCAAGTATTCGGAAGCCGTGAAACAACGGTTGCATTCTTATATTCCCGCCTGATGCATTGGACTCAACATGCCAGTACTGAAAAACGCACGGCACGAGAAGTTCGCTCAAAGCTTGGCAAAGGGCAATCCCAATGTTCATGTCTCGGCCGCTGCCACCTCAAACAATCACGTCCGTCGACGCGACCATAACCTTTGCTCCCGCTCCCCGAACTGGTTGAGTGGGCAAGATCGACTTTCATCAACGAAGACGCCAAGCTGTTTAATCCGGACCACTTACATCTGAATAGCGCCTCGCTCGGCATTCTCTGGACTAACGTCAGTAATTCTCGAAGGCCGCCATATCGTCGGCCAGTGTGAAGAAGGCAAGCCATCCGGTATGATGGGGAAGTAGGTAAAGAAGAAGCCACTCAGTCAAAGCACTGTTGCATGCAGCCAACGCAGGGCCAGAGATTACCAACGTCCGCATGTCACAAGCGTGCTGTACATGCCAGCCACTTGCTGCTTAACCCGTAACTTCTGTTATGGGAGACCGAACCATTCTTCGGGATGGAGCGTCTTCACGGCCGGTAGTGTGATAGCATTCTTTACCGGACCGAAAATCCTCTCAGGGACGTCTTCTACGCTCCAAGAGAATGCACGAAGCTTGGGATGTGAGTTTATATTTTTGACATCGTTTGCGCTCACCCCAACGAATTTATGGAGCGACAATTCCTCTAAGTTTGGGGCGTCTAGTGCCGGCGCAATCTGGGTCAAGGACTTCATTTGCCCAATCTCTAGACGGCGCATTGACTTAAGTCCTTTGAGGCTTGGAAGGACTTCTAAGCGAGACAGGCCATATAGTGTTAGCATCTCTAGGGAAATCGAGTTCGCGAGGAAGCTTAAATCTGAAAGACCGCGGATTTGATTAAGCGCCAAGAACCGTAGTCGGGAACAATCGGCAACCTGATCTATTCCCTGGGCCAGGCCACCGCCTCGCCAATCCAGCCACCAAAGATTTTTCAGCCTCCCGAGAAAACCGCGTGGAATCTTTACGTTCCACAACGTTAGGCGTTCAACGTCGCAGAGCCATTCGAAGTCGCTATCGACCAAAGTGGCGTGATCAAGCCACATTCCGCCGTTTGATCTGGGCTTGGCTAAGCTCTTCGCTGCTGGTTGCATTCAATAGCCCATGCTTTTTCATTTTCACTTGTTTGACCGGACTTTGACACACTCATGGCTAAAGCGAAACTCTCAGATGAAGTGAAAACCTTCATTGTTCAGGCCTTGGCTTGCCTTGCCCTTCAATGTTGGGGCTGCAGTCAAGAAGGAACTGAGGATCGAGCTTAGCAGTCAATTGGTTGAAAGCCATGATCCCAACAAGAAGGCTGCTTCTGGGGTGGCGCCTAAGTGAAAAGTGTTTTCGACATCACCGTCTCGAAGAACTTGCAACCCAGCCATAATAATCTGCCGGGCGCGCAGTTTATTGTGCTCCCGGCCCCACACTCAATCTTTTGGCATGATTGTCGGGGGGAGCCGTTCCTTTGCAACAGCGATAGCCCATTCAACGACCGCGAGAGGAACGTCCGGCTTCGTATTCACGAGGGTCATCTCGTGAGTGATATCGGAATAGAAGATCTCCAAAACTATGCGGTTTTGATCGCCATCTTCGATAACCTCAATGTACATGCCGTCTCGATCTCCATCGCTGCCCATGATGTAGCTGTACTGCCGGTCATTATGTTCAATGGGCATCATTCAAATCCAAAAGACCAAAACGGTTGGACCCATCTACTCATAGAAGCCAGTTCGGTCAAATCTTATAGAGGCGGAACATGGCTGGATACGGCAATAATGCGGCTCTGCAAGCCTATTAGGCAGCGCATGGCTATGTCATTCCCGATGGAACGAACGATCCGCTGATTGTGGCCGCCATGTTGCGCGGCTCTCTATTCATTGATCGTTATGAACCCAAGTTTTCAGGAACACGTACAGGTGGATACAACCAAGAGCGCGCATGGCCGCGCACTGGTGCTGTGACCTATTACGGGCAGGAAATACCATCTGACGTTGTTCCTCAGCCCATTATTAATGCCTCATACGAGGCCGCTTTCCTTGAGCTGATCAATCCGGGCAGTTTGTCAGTTGTGACGGGCAATTCCATCGTCAAGAAGGAAAAGGTCGGTGAGGTTGAGGTTGAGTACGCAGTGTCGAGCGGCACTTTATCTGCTGACGTTGTAGCCGCTGCCACGCCTGTCGTGACGATCTTCGATGGCTTGCTTTGGCAGTTCTTCCGCCAGATCGTGCCTTGGGCATTGGTGGTCTGATGTTAATCAAACTGTTCAACAAACTAACAAGGTCGCTAGGAACGGGTGTTCCTGGAGTGTGATCAAAATGGCGGATGTCTGTCTTCGCATCGGCGAATTGATAAAACTCAAAATGGTCTGCTGTAATCTCAACCTCTATAGGAAGCGGTTTTATGTACGACCAGCTCAGGCAAATCGTTGGATAGTATCCACAACCGACTTCGTCCGGCGCTATAAAACGCTCGCGCGCAAATGATACGAAATCAGCCGTGTTCTGCACCGTTGCAGTTGAATACTCGTCTTTACGTTCGGCAATTATATGCTCGATTTTGATCTCGTCCCACTTTGACATCCGCCAATCTCCATCGGTTTCCCCACATTGGTAGCATTCAAATGGCTAAGTTCAACTACGACCGCGCTCAATCGACAGCGCTTCAACTGCTAATGTTGTGGCTGCCGCCACGCCTGTCGTGACGATCATCGACGGTCTGCTCTGACAGTTTGTGCGAATGTACATTCCCGGAATTCTGGCGGTTTGGAACTTTTCAAGCGAAGGCCGGAAACCAATAAAAAGCAGTTGCGTGAACTTCGGTCAGCGGAATACGCTTGCCGAACCCGGGGATGATAACGAAATGCTTGATTGGACGCCCGTTATTCAATGGTTTGGTTTTATTCCAGACTTTCATGACGCTGAAGTGATCAGTATGGATCTGCGTCGAGCTCCTGAGCTATCGACAATCCGGGTGGATGCTTGGAGAACACTGAGCGATGTGGATGAACGAGGTTACTTCAAGATTGATAGGCGCGCCGTTGTCTGTTTTGTTCTCCGTAACGTTGTTCGTCAGGAAATCAGCGACTGGAACCACCAGAATGTATTGAACAAGCTTACCGTCGCCACTGAACAAGATGGACAGGTATTGAATCTGGAGACCATATACGGTGTTGGCGGATACTTTGTTGCGCAGGAGATCACCGTAGAGGTTAAACCTGTTTCCGCGCTCGATACCGGAACTTCGCTCAATGGGTGACCTCTCATTTCAACACCTCAATGCAGACTGGAATGCTGAGCCGAACGCGCCTCACGTCGAGCTCACTGTGGAGGGTAAGGTGCTCCGGCTTTCGTTTGTGTTGAACCCATGGGCCTACAACGCAAAACAGGGCGACGTAGGGACACTGGAGTTTTCGGACTGCTACCGCTGGCGATGGGATGCCACGAACGATCATGCGTGGTTTTCAGGGAAGGGCCTTTATAGCGGAAAAGCACCCAAATGGGGTGAATTCTACGAAGTTACCGGGGAAGGCCTGGATGCTAATGAAGGCGACTGGGAAGTCCTTTCGCCCGATAACTCGGATGCCCGCCACTTCCTGTTTTACTTCCGGGATGAGACGATTGAAATCATCGCACGTGACTGGTCATTTGCGCGGAGCTAGAAGAGTTCGCTCGCTGGAGCCTACCGTTGGAATCGTTGGCTTTGACTTGAGCAATCCCCCGACAAACTACCCATTTAGTTGCGAGGTTAGTGTTCTCAATGAAAAAGTTCGATTACGCCAAGTCCCAGTCAATAGCGCTTTGACTGGTGGACAAGTTCGGCGTTGCTGGCTCAATCATGCGTGACATGCCCTGAGTGGGATCCGGGTGAGTCAGTGCCGACATCGTACCCATGCATAATGGCGGTACTCAAATTCGATGACAATGACATTGACGGCACATTGATCAAAGCCGCTGACAAGAAAGTCTACGTTGCTGCCAGAGGCCTTCCATCGTTTCTACTACGGCGGATAGGCTAATGATCGGCGGAGTATCGCATACCATTGTGCGCGTCATGCCGCTTAATCCGGCTGGGACTTACGTCTACTTCGAAGTTCAAGCTCGCAACTAGCTCAAGATTGCGGAGATGTATCTTTGGCTACTCAACCTTGATTGGTGTTTCCCTGTCGTCATTGTTAATGCGTTTTTGGCGGTAGAATGTGAATAAATACTATCGAGGACCGTCCTACCGTCAATCTCCCGCACGATTTGCTCGATGTCGTTGGTTTTGAAATATCGCTCAGCATCATGATCAGGAATAAAGCTGGTCTCAACTTGGAAGATGATCGATATCGTTCCGGCGCAGATATTAAGCAGAATATCATCATGAAGCGAGCCGATATCGATGATCGCCTGATCGGGCGCCCATAATCGCTATATCAAAAATGCAGAGGGTTTGGTCGCACCGTGAAAGCCCTCCAAGGCGATCGAAAAGCTACTCGTCACGTTCGCAAATTCGCCAACCAATTGGTTGGCGTGCTCGATTTGGAACCAGTCGACTCTGTTAGGGAAGTCAAAATCGAAATTGACCTCAAGATGATTGTACAACCAATATGTGTCTGGTCCTTCCCCATGAGGATTAATCGTATGATGTGGGCTTCCAAGGACACGTTTTACCTCGTCCATAGTCAAACCGTTTCGAATAGCGCCGAGGCTGCCGGTTTTCAGAAACTCTCGTACTGAGGCAATTGCTTTCGGCATGTTCGAGTTTGATCCAGCAGGCATCAACGTTTACTTCAGATTGCACGCGAGGGCATAAATGTAATGGGAAATTCAGGTTCTGGCCATTCCTCGCCATCGACGTAACCTTCGATTGATACAATTGCTTGGTCCTCAAAGAACAGAAGAAAGCCCAACGAATCTTCTGAACCATTCGGAAGAGCTTCTGGAATATATCGATAGACTCTATTGCTCCACTCCCAATCAAAAGCTTCGCTTGTGACGGTGATCTGGGTCAAAAATCCAACAGGGTTCCTGTCGCGGCTGATCACGTTTATTGCTTCTCGCGAGGGAAGAGGTTTTCCTTCCTGTTCGCAATATTTTCGCAAGATTGCATATTCGAGATCTGTAATCATTGCCTCTACACCATCATCAAGGTTGCGCCACTACAACCGGCAGCCACCGTCGTTTACCAAAAGCTATTCGTGAGGGCTTAGACCTCCTCATCCGGCCAAGCGTCACCGTTCAATCTGCAGGTGTAATCCATATGCATGGTTCCAAAAAAGGGACTCGTCGGCAATCTCACTCCATCAAGATCGAGAGTTAGGCGTTCAGAGCTATGCAGCCATTCGAGATGTGCACAAACGTCGTGAATGGCTGATTGACGGCTATCCAGAAGCATTTCAGCAATGATGAGCTTCTGGTCGTCATTGAATGACGCGAAGTTGCTTTCTTTTCTGCTCATCGGCAGTGAGTGGCATATCGGCTTCGTTGACGCGTTCCGAATACCCATGGGCCTTTATGCGGTTTGCGACCACATCACTTTTTGCAATGTCTACCAAACCATCGATGAACTGTTGGTAACGTCTGCCACCTTCTCTATATGTTACCGACATAATCTAACGCCCCGCATTTGTAGTATCATTCAAATAGGTTCCCGAAACGGTGCCTGATCGCAATCACTCTCCTCCTTCGAGGCCGATCACTTCAATGAATTCGTCAAAAGTCGGCGCAATGAGTAGGATGCTCTCGTCAAGATCTGTGTTTGTCATATCTACTGCGACAATTGGATAAGTGGGGTGTCTGAGATCGAACCCGATCATCTCTCCACCTCCATTTCCCCCAACGACAAAAATCTGCGGGAAAAACTCGTGAAAGGTGCCGTCTCGTTCAATATCTATGGTTTCTTCTGCTGAATGCAGGCAGAAATTGTACGGTGGACGAAGCAACGGTCCTTCTCCTCCATTGCTGTAGGAAAGTAGCGCGTAGTAACTTTCGGGAAGCGCAACCGGAGCAACAGCTTTCAGTTGTTCGATTGCATCTGATGAAGCGCCAGGTGAGCCAACCCATTCCCGATCTTCCAACATTGAAGCTATCCCCATTTTCACAGCAAGCCTGATACTTGGCTGAAACACAATTTCAGAATGGTTCAACATGCTCAAGCGCCGTTCAGCCCGCGAAAACGCGCCCGTAGGAGCGCAATCACACGACGCTGCCACGCATCACATCAATGTAGTTCAACTTGGCAATCTCGAATGCTGTCTCCAATGCGTTAATACCGCGTTCCACCTTATACTGCACTTCTGCATAGGAGATCGGAATCAACCAGTAGAACTTGATCGAATTGTTCTGAAATGGGAGGTTTTCTAAGGCCGGTCCATCCAAATAGGGTAAGGAAACCAAGCCGTGGGAGCATGTCGAGCCTTCCAACCATGGGCGACCGAAATTCACCGTGTGCCAAAGATCCAATGGCTCCGAAGTGCGGTGATAATGTGCGGTGACGACTAAGAGTTCCACAATCTCAGGTGAATCCACAGGGCTGAAAATGTGTAGCTCAACTGGGGTTGCGTCGTATGCTCTCGACATACCGCACGTAACAAAAGTCCACATATTTCGGTCAGCAGTAGGCGGATATTTTCTTATTTGAAATGTAGACCCTAATTCATTAATAGGGCCCTTTTCGAATTTGCAATGTGTTGCGGGTCTATCCCAGACCTTGTCGTAATGATCAGCTATTCTATCCGCCCAAATCACTGTAGCCCTCCAGCACTCGTTCAGGACGAGAATCTACGCCTCCATCTCGCCAACTTCGACTACCGCTAAAGCGATGGACAGCAATGCTCCCACGAGCAAAATCCAACTTGTGACCGCGTATGTGTGTTGCTGTTTGTTAAAGATACGCAGCGCAACCCATACAACACCTAAAGTAATCAAGGCTCCTATTACAGTCGCGCCGACGAAAGTCACGATGATGGTGGCTGGACTTGCCCCAATCGCCAGCTTTCCCAAGGCTTTGCTTGCCCCGTGCACAAGCGCCATTGCGATAACCGTCGCATCCGATGACATATTAATTTTTCATTCAATCCCCCGATTGCCCCACACACCCCGCGGGCGTTGTCACAGCACTAAAGACACTGCAAGTTTCCATCAACTGAAAGTTTCAACATGATCAAGTGCCTTTCAGCCCGCACACTCTGTTGGCTATTCGTCCTCTTCGTCTTCAGCGTCAGACTCAACTACTTCCCACATAAAGGCGTGCAACCGCATCTTCGATGCTCTTCTTTGAAGCACCGGACTTTTCCATCTAAAGAACTGATCTCTGTCGACAGGCGTGAGGTATTTGGTGGCGTTTTCTAGCGATGCATTCATGGAGAGCGTTGCCGACATCAAGAGCACCATCAAGGTCAAGCGGATATCTCGACCGAGAGTGCTTCCAAAACGGCTACGCTTGCGTGCCGATCGGTCATCTTGAGATTGATGCATGGGCGCGGCTGCACGGCGAAACGCCAGCAGCGTGGGAACTTAGAGCTTTGAGCGCAATGATATCGAAAAGATGCTTCTGCTCACCGCTTCAGAAGACGAGAACAAAGATGTGGTTTCGTCTCGCCCTATGTCGATGGATTTGTTTGACGCCTTGTTTTAACGTCGAGCGAGTTGATTGATGGAGACTAGCTTGGACCAGAAAATTGAGACGTTGTCCGAAGACGAGCTTGCACGTCTAGAAGAGCAAAGATCGTGGGTACGCGATCACTATGAAGACAGTGCACGCCACGAATACGCTACGTTTGAGGGGAAGCTGAAGCTCTTAGAGGCCATCTTAGCAAACGACTGGATCAACGCTGATGAAACATGGAAGTTGCAAAGCCTTGGCATCACATTCGGTGATGTTCTAGTTCAAGAGCTTGGTCTGCTCTGGGTCGCTGTCGAAGACGATTATGGCCGCGACCCCGCACTTATAGTTCAAGGCACAACGATCATATTCTTTCCACTAACCACCATTTCAAAACGGATCGAACGTGGTGAAACCGTGCATGTTCGCGAGATGTTTGAATCGTTCCGGGCATGGCTGGAGAAAATGTCGGCGGAATGTAAGGCCGATTGATCGTTGATCTCGGCCCATGTCGATGGAGTTATTCGATGCGAGTTGTTGTAGAAGAGCACATTGGTGAGGCTTAGGAATCATTGAACACTTGCCAAAGACCGGTTTTCTCTAACTCGTTCTTTGTGAAATCCCCATATCGACCCGGCGAATGCATAAGCCAAGGTTATCAGCCTGTTGTACGTGATATCTGAGATGGTTGGGCTGGAAACGACTGACAGGCAGATGATGGGGGAGAGGCGGTCCGCAGAAGTGACAACCTAAAACAATGCCCTATTTGCTCGCCGCAACTGAACCCCAGCCGTCATAGTCTGCATTGTTGTCCTTAGCCAAATTGTATAGCGGCCAAATAACTTCATCAATATTATCTGGAATATCTGACCTGATTAATGTCACCGTGTATTCACCACGCTCGTCGACGGTGTCTGCTGTGTTCGATCAGTCGTCACAATAAAGCCCATAGCCTCGCCAGAAGCCTTTATTTTCATTTGAATTTCTTGCGACGGACAGATTATGAAGTGATCAATGGCACGAGGCTGGGCGGTATCGTCGTTTTGTTCTCGCATATGGCTCAGAAGGTCGCCATTGCTAATCATCTGAAATTCCCATTCGTTGGGGTAAAGCAGATCAAGATAAGCTTCCCAACCTGGTTCTTTTGACCCAAAGCACTGGTATTTATAACCTTCGAATTTGGACATAACCAGATCAACACGCTTTTCGAGTGTGGCAGGCGTACTGTCGGCATTTGAGACTCGCGAAAAAATTCCAAACCTTCTCAGGATGACCTGATCTGGAAAATAGAAGTAATATAGGATTTTTCCATCGGTGGTCAGTTTCCCAGCCTGTATCCCTTGGTTCTGAGGTTTAACGACTGCCTCCACGATGGCGTCACCAATCGCGAACAAAGTGTCACCTTCATCGCGTTGGAAAAGCCCATCTTCCCGTGGATTCCGGATGTCGACTCGCACAACAAATAATTGGAGGTGTGATGCCATCGGGGCAACGGTTCGTAGGCTGAGATCGACCAAAATTGATGCCCGCTTTGACCTAAAATTCGTAAGACAGGTAGCCCATTTTTCATCAGGTCGATTATTGTTCAAAAGCACATTCCCCATCCCCATTTTGTGCAGTCAACTACGCTGTGATATGAAAAGCAACGCGTAAGAGGCCTTGCAGAAGGCTCCACTGCTGAACGTATCACTCGCACCGTTCAAATCGCCTGAGTTTCAACAATTTGAATAGAAAAGACGTCTAACGTCCGCATGTAACTCAGATGAATAGTAAAAAGGGGCAAACCATGTGGTGGGACTATGCAGATAACCCGGCTTACCTAAAGGCCCTTTACGATGTCGCCCCATCTTTAGGCCAGGTTGAAATCCTTAATATGCATTTGGGCCGGGACGGTCCCTCCCTCGAGCTTAACTTTTCAACGGAGTGTCTACCAGTTCGCCCTCCAGTGAAGTGGGGGGAATTCGATAGGGTCACTTTTCGAATACGTTTGTTTGACATCAGGAACTTGTCCGTCACCAAGTTTGGCAGAGCAGGGTTCTCTCGAATTGGAATCGAGAAACTCGGCGCTTTTCTAAACGTCGAAGTAGAAGGCGCTGTTACCATGTTTTGTTCGGCAAAGTATTTGGATGTAGTTACGATAACAGGTTACCAGCATACTGAGTCAGACGCTTAGGAATTAGGACACATCCACTTTCCTTCGACCAGCGCGACTTAAACATGCAGGTGTTGGCCCGCCTGGAACGAATAGAGCGGGATCGGCGAATAGCGCAACCTTCCAATTAAGTGTACCAATTCTCAGACAGGGGGATGACGCAGCTAATGAATGACGTGTTTTTTACAGTATTCTATTTGTTCTCTGTCTTTAGCGGATTTTATTATTTGTATGGCTTGGCCATCATTCTTGGGTTTGTTGCAGCAATGACGAGAAGTAATGGTTCAGCGTATAAATGGATGGTTGCCGCACTGGTTTGCCTTGCCTTCGGAGCAGTCACCCATTTTGCTGCCACTAATTTGCTTAGTGGCTTTTACGCACGGGGATAACAAAATCTTCGGTACGGGCATTAGTGCCATCCTATCAGTAAGCACCGGTGTCTCGCGATGCCGGGGAACGAAATCAAATACTCTTTACCTAATCAGTGATTGTTTGAATTATCTCAGTGCCGCTCCGGGCGATCACCGGAGTTCCCAACGAAGTCACCATGTCTTCAGGCAAATGTGGCCGAGTTGTTTCCTTGCCGATTAGGGGAGGATCGTCATCCGTCGGATAGAACAGAACGCTGTTAGATTGCCTGAGGACGCTGAGAAGAGCATCATAAAGCCTCGGGTCGGAACATGGTCGATTTATTGTAAGATCTGAGCAGAGTGATGCATCACCCTCCTTGAGGGAAAAATACAAGTCCGAAGTATTATTTTGACCGTAATCGAGCTTCCAGAGTCTATGTTGATTATCCCGCCCGACGACAAAAGGACCAAAAATCTCGTCAATCAAATCTAAACGGAAATACCCGGTTTCTCCGGCTTCGAAGCAGTTAATGAATATGTCTAAGCTCATTAAAGATTTCCTTGCGCGCGTCCGGAATTTGTCGGGCAAACTTGATTAGATCAAGCCGCTGTTCGACCATGCAGGTGTTAGATCGGCTGGAGGGGGAGAGCGAGACAGGAGAACCGCTGTTTCGCAATAAGTATTTCTAACGATAGGAAGTCGGATTTGGCACAGAACGATCATAAGTGAATTTATCTACCACAATTGCTCCGACCACATCGAAGGGTTCGCCCTTATCGACGACAGTCATTTTTCTGGTGAAATCAATTGCGCGGCCCGTCTCGGCCCATATCCTCACTCCGAACACTGCACTGCTACGATTCCGCTGCCATTGCCCGTTGAATGAGACGACCATTTTACCATCGACGATTGTGTCTGGCTGGCGGACGCAATTTGAAAAGGTGGGCGGGTCGGAGTGAGCGATCATTAGGGGTCTGGGATATCGGAACCAATTGCCTTTCGTGTCACTTTCAAACATGTCACGACCATTGAATCTTTGTGCAAGTAAAAGACGATCTGATGTCCCACCCGGCGGCGTCCACACCAGAGTAACCTGATATCGGCTAACGTTTCGGCTATCGTCGTAGATCTTGTTCACCTGAGCACACGAGCTGTCTGCCATAGCAGGTGAGGTAATGCAAAGAGCTATCAGAACGAGAAAACACCGCGGCATCGCCACCCCCACCGTCTATAGTGGTACAAACCGTTGCTGATCGGTCGAAATCAAGCCTTCGTGCGTTTGGGTCAGACATATTCCGACTTTAGCTGGCCATCGTCTGATCGGCTGGAGCGAATAGAGCGCGATCGGCGGCAACCCCGGAAGCGGCGACAGAGCATTCCTCAGCCTTGATTAGCACGTCAATTACCAACCTGAGCCTTTGCGAGCCGACATAAAAACTGGGTCTTGTACGCGTAGATCGCAACAAGCAGTATGAGGAAGACACCGGCATAGAAATGGACATAAGTCCCGATAAGAATAGGCACGAACATTGCTGAACTAAATTTAAGCCCAAACTGAAATCCTATTCTCCTGAAACCTAAGAAAAATGTGAATGCCCATGCGGAAAGGAGCATTGCTAGAAGTGCCCAATTTAGCGGAAGGGTAAATCGAAAAAATATCCATGCTGCAAACAAGATCAACATAGCGAACGCAGTGAGGGTACTTGGTTTCATGGCAGGTCCAGCGTTAGAAGCTAGTCAATACGTGAAACGTCTGAACATAGATTTAAGGAGCCCCGGTGTCCTCACGGATGCCGGGTTTTTTGTGACTATTGATCCTCAAGGAAACAGGAGTAGTGCCAGAAAAGACTTGGGGGGCGCATGTTCGTCAAACTACAGAAGATTTTGTCAGTATACTCGTCGTTGTGCTCGGCACCGATTGCGCTATGGTTGCCGAGCTGGCGGGTCATCACGGTTACTTTTTTGAAGGGTTTATCTCCCATGAGTCGGTGAACGACTCTTGCAGCAAATCAGTTCCGTTGATCAGGATCGCCCTCGATATTGATCCCAGTGATCGTAAGTGTTGCCCAGTATCTCGCAATCGCAATAGCCGCCATTAACTTTGCACCAGTCAAGCAAAGTACGAGATTGCTCTGGTGACAACCGCATGCTGGCTATTACGCTGTGAGCGTGGCGCTGGTCGTGTGAGCAGCTCACTTCCGACATCAGGTTATCCAGTTCCGAGAAAAACCGATCCAACTGAGCGTCATTCAACGGAAACTGATTGATTGCCTTCTCCGCTTCTTGAGCCTTCCAGTTTTTGAGAAGTGCTTTCTTCGCATCTTTGTCAGTCATATCCCCTCCGGTTTTAAACCTTTCCCTCGCTCTTATGTTCTCCTCAGTACCAGCTAATACCGTATCGGCCTGAGAAACCAAAGCTACCCCATTGCTTGCAGTCTTTATGATCGCACCAATTCTCGAACAACCCGGCAGGTGCGGATTCCATATGTGCGGGATACTCGGGCTTAGGCGAGGTCGGTGTTTCAGACTTTTGAGTCAGGTTCCGCGAAGTCTAGAAACTCTCTGAGAATTTCCAAAAGAGTTTCGGGCCCTCCGGCGGCTGTGAAAATATCGTTTTCGATATTGAACGTGTACCAGTTGGTTTCATGTTCGTAGTCAACTTGTTTTGGCTCAAATCGATGATATTCATCTACCAATGAGGTAGATCGAAGGTCTATTTGTACGTGCCAGCCGGGATTATCCAGCGTACTGATCTTTATTGCCTGATGGAGTTCCCACTCGCCGTCGCAATGGCTTTTGTACCAAGCTTGCAGCTTTGCTAGTTCAGTCCCATCGGGAGTTGCTCTTTTGGCGGTCGCATTCAACTGGTCAGCCATTAGTCAATCCTATGTCAATTTCGAAGTCGTTGCATTGAAATGAAAACGTTAATCCTTCGGCATCGCATATTTCATAATTGATATCCTCTCGTTGCCACGAGCGAACGTCTTTAATTGCCAACATGATGCCACCAAAGGCATCTACATTCCCGATTTTGGTATCCACCACACCATTGCAAATTAAAGACAGCCGCTGGTCAAGTTTATCAGTCAGAATGATTTTGACACACAGGCTGCCGGATAGATCAGCGCCGATAGTCTCACGTTCAAATGACAACGATTTTAAAAAGCAGAAATCGACCGTCCGCAGGGCGTTAAAAGCAGCACAATCATTGCGAATTTTGGTTTCAGCCATCGGGATTCCTAATCAATTTCGAAATAGGTATTCTGAACCGCTCGGCCGCGGTTTCATCTAGAGCAAGCGATGTGTTGTCTGCCACGTCTGTTATAGCTGTCACCTTCTGGTGAGTATGAACCCGCCAACAATTTTATCGTGGGTAACAGGAGCCTGCTAGCATTGCTAATGGGGTTTCGCTATCCGGTAACGATGCCTCAGTGCTTCGACCACAGACGAATCCTTTTCCAGCAGTGGTATTTCAAACCAAGGCGAGTAACCCTTTATAAGCTCAAACCTTCGCGTGTCGGATTTGATGAATTTTACGAGCGACTTGTAATAGGCTTTAAGTGCGTCTGATGGGCTAATGTGCTCTCTATTCTCTCGAATAAAAAACGAGCCATATCCGATAGATAGTTCAAATGCGGGAAGGTTTGCTCCGCGAATTGGGAAGGTATCGAATGTGATGTGTCCATCGCCGGAAAACGATGACACTGTGTGAATTTGCCCCATGTGTACATTGTTAGTGATGGTAGTTTTGAACGAGTCTGATGCAAATGACGGGTTCTTCAGAAAAAATTGACACATTCTGTTTTGAACGTCCTCCCACACGCTCGATAGGTGCTTGATTGTTTTGTCTGGGTTTTTATCTAACGTGGGTCGTATAAGATCGCAGTGATCAACAATAATATAAGAAAATAACGAACGCAGTTTGTTTTCAGAAATCACAAATTTCATTTCGGCCACGGGCATCTGCTCCTTGGTGCATTGTCAGACTGTAACTACCATGTGCCATCACCCTCAAATGCTGTCTCGTTGTAAACGGGATCGTTCGCAGCCGCATTGGTATAGAGAACGTGCAGTTCACCCTCGGTTTCATCCGGCACGCCTGTGAAAATGTAAATCTCGCCAAGTTCGGGATGATTGGCCCGGACAGCCTCAAAAGGAAACTCGGTAGGATCGGCAGATTCCGCGATGGTGATATTCTCTACGATTTCCTCGCCGTTCGAGGCGATATCGAATGAACCTGGCAGTTCCTCGACATCAGTCATGTTCGCTTCGACTTCTGCCGTATAATCTTCATCGAAATAGCTCTCGATGCTGTAGGTTTTTCCGCGAAATCTGACTTTCCAAGGCATAGCGGTTTCTCCGATTAGTTCTCAACGACCGTCGTTCCATCGACGTCATTGAATAGAAAAATTTCAGGCGATGGTGGAATAGGCTCACGCGAAATGGCAATCGTTGAACCATTGTCGAAAGCTATCGTGAATGTGTCTGGCGCTTCAATAAAGTCGGAGACTGAAGTATCCAGTTGCTCGGCTTTCCATTTAATAGTGGTATCCGTGTAAATCCCGAAGCGACTCCCATCAGCAAAATCCAGATTTAACTGGTTGAGTTCCATTGTTACGAAGCGCTTGAACTTCTTTCCTATGAGTCGATCTCGAAAGTGCATTTGGCGTCCTCCTAAAGCAAAAGCGGTTCTTCCTCGATCTTCTTTGATGGGGCGAGAACAATCAAATCATTTTCGGGCAGCGGCCGTTGCAACTGTAGCGCTTCCTCGGCCGGAGCATTGCGGCGAGCATAAAATCGAGGGAAGCTCGTAGAATCCCGGAGTATGGGCCATGTGAAACAGTTGGCGCGTTACTATCCGGGATAGAACACGTAGATGATTCTAAATGGGGCGGAATGATATGGTCGACAAAGAGTATGATCGCTCGGATATTTCTTTCGAACAGGCCATGGGCGCTGCTCCTCTGCCTAGACAGCTAGAACTGGAAGAGATTTCGCCTGAATTGCGCGCGCAGCTGTTTGCCGTGGTCTATCAAAGCATTCGCCCTGATCATTACAGCAATGTAACCGGCGATTGGAGTACGGTTCTTAAAGATATGCATGTCAAGCGATACCATAGGATGATTGACGAATATAACCCATCATACAGTTTCCACATCAAAGAGATTAAACAGATATTCACAAGTCAGAACCACATCGGAATTCTCGGATTCTTGGAATGGGTCATGCGTCAACCTCAACCGCCTTATGATTTTTGGAGGCGGATAGATGCAACTTTGAAGAGTTGTCGAGCTGCCTATCGCGTGGTGAATAAAGACACGATTGTTCCGATATCGAGCGTAGAAGAGAAGGAAACTCTGGACCGCGCCTTCTACGACTTGGCATCGACTGAGTATAATGGAGCGCGACAACATTTAAAACTAGCCGCAGACCGAGCTACAGAAGGCAAATGGGCCGATTCCATTCGCGAGAGCATGCATGCGGTCGAATCAACTGCAAAATCGATCGTGCCAGATGTAAAAGAGTTGGGACCAGCCTTGGCCAAACTTGAAGAAGGCGGCGGATTACATTCTGCACTAAAGAAGGGTTTTGGCAATCTTTACGGCTTTACGAGTGATGAAAAAGGTATTCGCCATGCGCTTCTAGAAAAAGATGCGGCGAGCGTCGATCAAACTGATGCACTGTTTATGCTGGGAGCGTGCGCTGCGTTTGTTTCGTACCTGATAAATAAAGCCAAGGTGTGAATGCACATGGGCGCTGAATCTTTCATAGCTAATACTTGGGCTGCCATTCAATGGGGGGCAATCCTGCAAACATTTTTGGCAGCTGGCTGTGGAACTATCATATTCGAAATAATACGGGATTATTGCAAACACCGAAGAGATCGAGATGCAAAGGGCGCTTATCTGGCAATTCGAATAGCCGTACTCTTGGAAGGGTTTGCCACAAACTGTGCAAAGCTAATCCAGGATAACATTCGCAATCGTCGTCAACCCGAGAGTGATGGCGGTATTGCGATCAAAACTCAACTGCCAAAGTTTCCAGAACTTCCTGCTGATGACACTGAGGGGTGGCGCGCATTGCCGCGGCCGCTATTTAGCAAGGTATTGGGTTTCGAGAGTAGGGTTGCGAGCGCTCAGGAAATGGTAGACTTCATTCTTGAATCAGAAGGTAATTTAGTCGAGCGCGAGATTGTGAGTCTTGTAGGAAAACTCGGACTTGATGCGTTAAACACCGCCGCTAATCTTCGATCAAAATTTGGCGCACCAAAGGTTGAGCTGGATTGGAACTATCCAGACTTTCTCGAAGTAGTCGTTGGAATTGCTGATCATCCCAACTCCCATGGTGTCAAGTTAGAACCTGAGGGCTCGTTCAGAAGTAAGGTACAGCAACGAATCATGCGGCATTTGAATCTCGGTAAAAAATAACATGATAGACCTTTGATGATGGCTGGGAGCTGCAATCAGGTCACCCTATAGCGGCGACAAAAACGTGGCTCGCTGCAATCTGTGAGAATCAAAGTTCCTTTGAAGGGCCTTTGATGAGCGTTTTAAGGCCCTTCAAAAAATATGGTTTATTCTAAAATCGGGTGGCAAATTTTCAGAATCGCGCGGCGCGCTACAGCGCTACAGGTGCACCACAGTCATTTCACTATAGCTCATTGAAATACCTCCTCTTTAGGAGAATGGTAGCGAAGGAGGGATTCGAACCCCCGACACAAGGATTATGATTCCTCTGCTCTAACCTACTGAGCTACTTCGCCCCATATGTCTTGCGATCCGTAAATGGCTGCCTCATAAAGCTGACCTGGGAGCGCACTGTCATTCGCCGAAGACGGGCGACAGGGACGTGGGCGGATATATGTGGGTGGAATGGGCCTGTCAAGCAATCTTCTCTACCAGCAAGTCCAGAAATTGTCCGAAAACCGATTCATCACAGTTACCGTCTATGAAAAACCGGGAAAATCTATCCAATCGCGTTCCTTTTCGCCGTTGGTCACAACAATATTTACCATGCTTGTCCACTGTATGGGTTGAATTCTTTGGTAGCCATGTTTGCAACACTTGTGTTCGTTAGTTGCTCCAGATATTGCATGCGGACATGAACAAGGCTGAAAAGATGGCTCCACGAATTGCAGTGCTCGGTTGTGGTTATTGGGGCAGCAATCATATCCGTACATTGAAAAGCCTCGGCGCGCTTTACGCCGTGGCTGATCAAAATAGCGATCGCGCTGCGGGCTTTGCTGCCGAGCAGGGTGTATTGCATATTGAGGTCGAAGACCTTTTCACTCATCCTGACGTTGATGCCATCGTCATGGCACTGCCGCCGCAGTTTCACGCTGCAGCCGCAATACGCGCCGTAAACAACGGTAAAGACGTTCTTGTCGAAAAGCCGATTGCCTTGACCGTGCCTGATGCGGAGGCAGCCGTGAAGGCTGCCCGCGATAATAATCGCATCTTCATGGTTGGCCATGTTCTTCGTTTTCATCCGGCCTTTGAGAAGTTGCTGGAATTGATCAAGGTCGGCGATCTTGGTGATGTTCGCTATATCCACTCGCACAGACTGGGTCTTGGAAAATTTCATACGGAAAATGATGCGCTATGGGATCTTGCGCCGCATGACTTGTCGATGATTCTTGCAATCACCGGTACGGAGCCATTGGAAGTGCGGGGCGAGGGTGCAGCGGTTCTGGATCATTTGAGTGATTTCGCCCATCTTCATCTGCGCTTTCCAAATAATGTGCGGGGACATCTGTTTGCCTCGCGGCTTAATCCCTATCGTGAGCGCCGCTTGACGGTGGTCGGGACCAAGGCCATGGCAGTTTTCGACGATATGGAGCCGTGGGACCGCAAGCTGGCTGTCTACAAACATTCGATCTGGCAGGATAATGGCCAGTGGGCTTCGACCACGGAAGAGCCGAGCTATATCAAGGTCGCGCAAGGAATGCCGCTGACGCGCGAATGCCAAAGCTTCATTCACAGCATCCAAACGCGTGAAGAGCCGAAAACCGATGGCGAAGAGGCCGTTCGCGTCTTGCGTATCCTGACGGCAGGCACCGTGGCTCACAACAAGGCCGGCTAACCTTCCTTGCCCTCCGGGATCGGCGTTGTTAGAACGGCCACGCCTTGTTACAAGAAGAGGCAAACTTTGAACGGCAACATCTGGCGGTTGTCGATCCGCCCTTTTAAAGAGTTGCCTAGATCTCGCCCGCAATGGATTCGCGGGAAACTTTTATTGGAGCAATGATGCAGTTCATCGATCTCGGCGCACAGCGTGAACGGATTAGCGGCAAACTTGACGCGGCCATCGCTAAAGTGGTGCGTGAAGGCAAATATATTCTCGGTCCGGAAGTCGCCGAATTTGAGAAACGCCTGGCCGATTATATCGGCGTTGAACACGTCGTTGCCTGCGCTAACGGCACGGATGCGCTGCAAATTCCACTGATGGCCAAGGGCATTGGTCCTGGCGATGCGGTGTTTGTTCCAAGCTTTACCTTTGCTGCAACAGCCGAAGTTGTTGCATTGGTCGGTGCGGAGCCGGTGTTTATCGATGTCGATCCCGACACCTACAACATTAATGTTGAGCAATTGCAGGCAGCGGTTGATGCGGTCCGGGCCGAAGGCCGGTTGCAGCCTAAGGCGGTTATTCCCGTTGACTTGTTTGGCCTGGCTGCGAATTACACCTCCATTTCGGCAGTCGCCGCCAAAGAAGGCCTGTTTGTTATCGAGGATGCTGCGCAGTCTATTGGCGGCAAACGTGACAATGCCATGTGCGGTGCCTTTGGAGACGTCGGCGCAACCAGTTTCTATCCGGCAAAGCCACTTGGTTGCTATGGCGATGGCGGCGCGATGTTTACCAATAATGGCGAGTTGGCCGAAATAATGCGGTCCGTGCTTTTCCACGGCAAAGGCGAAACCCAATATGACAATGTGCGCATCGGCCTGAACTCGCGACTGGATACGATTCAAGCGGCGATCCTCATCGAAAAACTGGCAATTCTTGAAGATGAGATGGAAACGCGGCAGGTTGTTGCCAAGCGCTATGCTGCAGGCTTGAAGGATATTGCCAAGGTTGCTGTCATGCCGGAAGGTTCGCGTTCAGCCTGGGCACAATATGCTATCGAAACTGAAAACCGTGATGGGCTGAAAGCACATCTGCAAGCGAACGGCATTCCTTCGGTTATTTATTACGTGAAGCCTCTGCATTTGCAGGATGCATATAAGCATTATGGCCGCGCACCGGGCGGGCTTCCGGTTTCAGAAACTTTGCCGAAGAATATACTCTGCCTGCCGATGCATCCTTATCTCAGCGCGGATGATCAAGACAGGATCATTGCTACAATCCGGGACTTTCATGAAAAAGGGGCCTGAGGCCCCAATTTCTCAAATATGATGATGTGATCAGGCGTGCAGACTGCTCTGTGCGGCCAGCTTCTTGAGCATGGCTTCGGCCTGTGGAGCGCGTTCCGAACGGCCGATGAAGCCGCCGCCATAAACGCGGGCTGTGTTGCTGTCGTCGGAATAAAGAACACAGGCCTGGCCCGGTGCAATACCGCTTTCGCCATCAACCAGTTCCACCCATGTTTCACCAGCCTGATGATGTAGAACTGCAGGGCGGGGCGGGCGTGTTGAACGCACTTTGGCATAAATTTCGACACCGTTTTCCGAGATGTCGGTCAATGCTTCATCGCCGAGCCAATTGACGTCGCGCAAATAGACTTTTCGGGTCTCAAGCGCTTCGCGTGGCCCAACGACCACGCGCGCATTGGCAGCGTCGAGATGCACGACATACAATGGATCGCCTGTGGCGACGCCAATTCCGCGACGCTGACCGATAGTGTAATGGACAATACCCTCATGCCGCCCAAGCACGCGGCCATCTATATGGACAATGTCGCCGGGATTTGCCGCTTCCGGCTTTAATTTCGAGATAATGTCGGAATATTTGCCTTGCGGGACAAAGCAGATGTCTTGGCTATCCTGCTTATTGGCAACGGTCAGGCCAAGTTCTTCGGCGATGGCACGCGTCTCCGCCTTGGTCAGTCCACCGAGTGGAAAGCGCAAATAATCGATTTGTTCCTGCGTTGTGGCGAACAGAAAATAGCTCTGGTCTTTATCGGTGTCTACGGGGCGGAAAAGCGAGCGATGCGCACCATTTGCACGGCTGCGAATATAATGACCCGTTGCAAGGGCGTCGGCACCGAGGTCACGGGCTGTTTGCAACAGATCGGCAAACTTCACGGTCTGATTGCAGGACACGCATGGAATCGGCGTTTCGCCGCTAACATAGCTGGCAGCGAAGGGATCAATGACTGCTTCACGAAAGCGCGCTTCGTAATCGAGTACGTAGTGGGGGATGCCAATGCGCTCGGAAACCCTGCGCGCGTCTTCGATATCCTGGCCGGCACAACAGGAACCAGCACGGTGAGTCGAGGCGCCATGATCATAAAGTTGCAAGGTTACGCCAACAACGTCATAGCCCTGGCGTTTAAGAATGCCTGCGACAACAGAGGAATCCACGCCGCCGGACATGGCAACGACGATACGAGTGTCTTCCGGCCGAGCCGGTAGATCGAGACTGTTCAGTGTCATAAGCAATTCCAATTGGATGCAGCGGCATAAAAGCGCATGGCTGATGTCCGCTCTATATAGGTGAAATGGGAGAGCCTGCCAACAAGAACCGGCATCACAACTATTTTTTCCCGCGAAGTCTGTTTCGCCTGCTTGTCCGGAACTTTGATCAGCTGCTTGGCGGGTTCGGCTAAAGTTTAACAAAAACAATATGATTCCATTAACCGAAGTTACCAGAGAGTGACTACGTGTTTAGTCAATTATTAAAGCCCTGCATGTATTGTCAGCTGCGATAGGTCTTGAAGTTAAGTGTAGAGAGTACAATGACCGATCTTGTTCGACCGAGAGTAAAATATGTAATCGGCCCGGATGGCAGCCCGCTGACCATCGCCGATCTTCCACCCGCTAGCACGCGGCGTTGGGTAATTCGCCGCAAGGCCGAGGTGGTTGCCGCTGTACGCGGCGGTCTTCTCAGTCTTGAGGAAGCCTGCCAACGCTATACACTAACGGTGGAAGAGTTCCTGTCCTGGCAGTCGTCGATCTCGGATCACGGCTTGGCAGGTCTTCGAACGACCCGGATACAGCAATATCGTCATTAGATGATGGTGCCTATAAACGTGGAAAAGGCTGGTCTTCGGATCAGCCTTTTCCTTTTTGACCGATTTGCTTGTGTATCGTAGGGGCAGTCAGTCGCTAGTTTTCGGCATCCTTGCGCACAACGAAATGGGTGGCAACAGCCGAAAGTATGGCGGATATGGTGAAAAACCACAGGCCAGGTTGAGCAATAGCAGTGGCGAGGCCGCTGGTCTTGGCGCCGAAAATCACCAAAGCCACCAATAACACGTCCAACATTGACCATTTCGACAGGAACGCAACGGAATGGCGCCATTTGTGTCTTGCGGGGGTGGTCTGCAGAGCCGTCATTTGAGCCACTCCAAGCTTTGTGATTGGCAAAACGACGGAAAAGAGTGCGACAATTATTGCAAGCAGTTGATCGCCGCCGCCCCACAGGGATTGTATGATACCGAGCAGTGACGGGTTTTCTTCAAAGAAATACAGTTTACTGACATTCATCAGGGGCATGGTCAGACCGAGTGCCAATGTGAATGTAGCAATAAACAGAAGTAACGGAACAATTGATCGCATTGACAACAGAGTTTCCAGTTAGCCTGTCAGGGCTATGGCACAGGATGGTTGCATCTATCCAGAGCAAAGCAATTTTTGGTAACGCCTGCGCCTTTAATTTCTGGCCGGACGTGAACAAACGCGATACAGACGTAATACAGTCTCGATAAGCACAGATATTGGATAGAAAATCATATGCGTACTAAAATCGGCTTTTTTCTGGTTTTCATTGGATTGGTAACCTCTGCCTTTGCTCTGGAGAGCGGTGCGCCACCGGTACTGAAGCCTTTGACTGAGCAGGCGCAAGCTGCGCATTTAAGCGCGCAATTCCTTATCCAATATCACTATAAGACTGTGCCACTGGGCGACGAGCTTTCCGAGAAAATCCTCAATCGCTATATCAAATCGCTTGATCCGGAGAAATTTTTCTTCTCGCAAGCGGATATTGATGTCTTCAATGCCTATAAAGACAAGCTGGATGACGGTATTTATGGTGAGGATCTGACGATTCCTTTTACCATTTTCAACCTTTACGAACAGCGCGTGGTGGAACGTCTCAACTATGCTCGCGACTTGCTGAAGCAAAATTTCGATTTCAGCACTAAGGAAGATTTTCCAATTGTTCGTGACGATGAGGCATGGCCGAAGACCGAAGCAGAAAGTCGCGATCTATGGCGCAAGCGCGTCAAGAATGATTGGCTGCGTTTGAAGTTGGCTGGAAATGATGATGCAACCATCCGCAAAACGCTCGAAAAGCGTTACGCCAATTCGCTTTCCCGCGCCTACAAATACAAAAGTGAAGATGTTTTCCAGATATTCATGAATGCCTATACAAACTCGATAGAGCCTCATACGGACTATTTTGGACCTACGGCGGCGTCGGATTTTGATATTTCCATGCGTCTTTCGCTGGTCGGAATCGGCGCTGTCCTACAGGAGCGCGAAGAGTACACAACCATTCGCGAGCTGGTCGCAGGTGGTCCAGCTCAGCTATCCGGGCAATTGGGCGTGGGTGACAGAATCGTTGGCGTTGCACAGGGCAAGGACGGCGAAATGGTCGACGTTGTCGGAACGCCGCTTCCAGATGTGGTAAAACTCATCCGGGGCACAAAAGACACGGTGGTTCGTCTCAGCATATTTCCATCCGACGCCGGACCTGATGGCAAACATCGCGAGATCAGCCTTGTTCGCAATACCATTAACCTGGAGAAGCAGGCTGCGAAGAAGACCGTATTGCAGGTAAAGAATGGTGATGTGACCAATAAGGTAGGCGTCATTACCCTACCGACTTTCTACGAAGATTTCGATGCCCGCCGCAGAGGTGACAAGGATTACCGTAGCGCCAGCCGAGATGTTTCCAGACTGTTGACTGAACTGAAGAAAGAGCAGGTCGATAGTGTGATTATCGATTTGCGTAATAATGGCGGTGGGTCGCTGCCGCAAGCAATCGAGTTGACAGGGCTTTTTGTCGGCAAGGGGCCAGTCCTTCAGCAGCGCAACCATGAAGGCCAGATCAAGGTGAATGGTTCCGACACGCGTTCAGCAGCCTGGACAGGCCCGCTTGGCGTTCTGATCAATCGCGGATCGGCCTCCGCATCGGAAATCTTCGCAGCAGCAATACAGGATTATGGCCGTGGCATCATTATTGGTGAGCCTAGCTTTGGCAAAGGCACCGTACAAACCGTGGTCAATCTTGACGAAGAGGCCAACAATCCCAAGCCCGAATTCGGCGAATTGAAAATGACGGTCGCCCAGTTCTTTCGCATAAATGGCGGCACTACGCAGCTAAGGGGCGTCGTACCCGATATTAGTTTGCCGGGTTTTTCCGATCTCGAAAATTTGGGTGAGGCGAGCTATGACAATGCTCTGCCATGGCTTCAGATTAAAAAGGCTGATTATAAGCAGCTCGGTGACATTAAGGACCTGCTGCCCCAGGTGCAGACGTTACATAATGAGCGCGTGACAAAGGATAAGGATTTCCAACGTCTCGTGGAAGATGCGGCTGAACTCGAACGTCGTCGGAAACAAAAAGCGATCTCGCTGAACGAAACAGAACGACGTAATGAGCGCGAGCAGCAGTTGAGCCGTATCAAAGCCCGCGAGAAGGCTGATGGTGTGACACCGCTCGACGCGGCCTTTCAGGAAGACGGACTTCAGGCCAATGAGCGCAGCCTGAGCGCTGACATTGCAAGTGAGAAAGCATTGAAAAATGCCAAGGACGTGTTGCTCGAAGAATCTGCTCACATACTCGTGGACGTGACGGCGCTTACGAATGGCTCCTCAAGCACGGCAGGAAAAGCGGTAAAGCAATAGGTGCGCTCGCTCGAGACCCTCGGAGATTTGAATGTCTGAAAATATCAAGATTGAAAAGAAAGAGGCTGGAAGCGGCGGGCGCTATGTAGCCACACTGTCCGGCCATGAAGCGGAAATGGCCTATTCGCGGGCAAGTCCCAAGCTCATCATTATTGACCATACGGCCGTGCCCGATGCACTGCGTGGGCAGGGCGTGGGGCAGGCTTTGGCTTTACACGCAGTTGAAGATGCAAGGGCTGGCGGCTGGAAGATCATTCCGCTATGCCCATTCATGCGCGCCCAGTCGCTTAGGCACGAAGAATGGGCTGATGTCATTCAGCAAAAATGAGACGTTTTGATAGATGCGCGCGGGCTGCCGAATTCTATCAAAATGTCTCCGTCAACCGATCATTGCACGGCGGTCGGGCACGACAGCTTCCTCGGCTTCTCTTGGTTTGCCATCACGCTGCTCGAGCGCTTCGGCCTTTGCCAATTCTTTTTCCGATTCCACAAGCGCAGCCTCCGCCTCATCTTTCTGATTCTTCAGGTCTCTGATCGATACAAAAAGATTATCGCGACGCTGACGTGCAGCTTTTGCGAAGGTCGGGTAGGCAAAATGCGTTGTGTCGGTGATGCCGGCTTTCGTCTCCTCAGACGTTATCTGTGCGTCTAGTTCGGCAGCCATACGTTCGAATTCACCCATCATCAGGTCCAGTTGGCCGAGTTGGCGGCGCTTCTCCTTAACCTGAAACAGCTTCAATCGTACTAAACCTTCATGCGACTTCATATTTACTACCCCCGTAACGCTTCACCAAAAGCTGGTACTCTGAGTGCTGTGAAACCCTTCCTGGCGCTCATCCAGCCCCATTCGACCCGAATCACTTGGGTAAAATGAAACAAAAACTTAAAGACAGGCCCGCTTGGTAACCTTTCCTTTACGTTCAGCATTAATCATACGCCTTAAGACTTAAAGCTCTGTAAACTGATGCATCAAGTTTTGAAGCGGCAAGTTTATTGAGTCGAATGAATCGCTTAGGTGGAAAACCTGATGCTTTGGCTGATGGTATTTTGGCGGCGAGTTGACCTTATGAATCAATGCAGTGTCTGCGATTTTTAATTTATGAGTCAAAGACACTTGCAAAGCGGAATTAGATTTTGTTAACCATTCGGTGGCAATCTTAACGTTATGGAAACGGCTTGTTTCGCGACCTGACTCGGGATTGCCTGACCTAGGGTTTTGGGCAACCCATTTCAGCGGCGGGAAAAGGGGAATGATATGCGGGTTCTTTTAATCGAAGATGATAGTGCAACGGCCCAGAGCATCGAATTGATGCTCAAGTCGGAAAGCTTCAATGTTTATACGACGGATCTGGGCGAAGAGGGTGTCGATCTCGGCAAGCTCTACGACTATGACATTATCCTCCTCGACCTCAATCTGCCGGACATGTCCGGTTATGAAGTCCTGAGGACCCTGCGTCTGTCGAAGGTAAAAACACCAATCCTTATCCTTTCCGGTATGGCTGGTATTGAGGACAAGGTGCGTGGTCTCGGCTTCGGCGCTGACGACTATATGACCAAGCCATTCCACAAGGATGAGCTGGTTGCTCGTATCCATGCAATCGTGCGCCGCTCAAAGGGCCATGCTCAATCGGTTATCACAACAGGTGATCTGATCGTAAATCTGGATGCAAAGACTGTAGAAGTCACAGGCCAGCGTGTTCACCTGACTGGTAAGGAGTACCAGATGCTGGAGCTTCTTTCGCTGCGCAAGGGTACGACACTTACCAAGGAAATGTTTCTCAACCATCTCTATGGCGGTATGGACGAGCCGGAATTAAAGATCATCGACGTCTTCATCTGCAAGCTGCGCAAGAAGCTCGACAACGCCTCCGGTGGTATCAATTACATCGAAACGGTCTGGGGTCGCGGTTATGTTCTTCGTGAACCGGATGCCGCTGATCTTCGCGAAATCGCCTGATCACTATAATTTAAAAAAAGGGCTCCGCGAAAAGCGGAGCCCTTTTTATTTTTGATGCGCGCTCAATCTATTAAATCCAAACGTCATTCTGCGCTGTGCGCTGGCTGTCCAGGTCGCCGGTGTTGAGCACGCCGCGCGGTTCGATCAGCACCAGTTTCACTTCTTTTTCCGCGTAGGGTTTATGCTCTACGCCTTTTGGGACAACATACATCTCGCCCGCTCGCAATGTGACTGCGCCGTCGCGAAAATCGATGCGTAGCTCGCCTTCAAGCACGATGAACGTTTCATCGGTATCTTTATGATCGTGCCAGATAAAATCTCCCTCCAGCCGGGCGATTTTGAACTGGTAATCATTCATTTCAGCAATGACTTTGGGTTGCCACTGTTCGGAAAACAGCTCGAACTTGTGACTGAAGTTGATTGCTTGGCGGGATTGTAATGATGTGTCATTGCTCATGGTGGAGGCTCTCTGGCTGACGGGACATTATCGTAGCGCGTTTCCGGCGTTGGTCAGATCTTCGCCTTGGACGGATAAATAGTTTCTCCCCGTTCTAACATGTCGACGAATTTTTCAATCCTGCTGGCACGTGTCTTTGCTTGTTTTGCAGTAAATATCCGGTGAAGAATGGCGTAGCGATTGGTTTTGTTGATCCGTTCGAAGAACTCCTTTGCAACCGGATTCAGATCAAGGGCCAATTGGAGGTCGTCCGGGACTTGTGCAGTGCTTGGGGGAGCATAGGCGGCGTCCCATCGGCCATCGGCTTTTGCCCGTTCGACTTCGGCCAATCCTGCTGACGTCATCCTGCCTTGTTCGATCAGCTCGGTGGCTTTTGAGCAGTTGCGTTGAGACCATTTGCTTTGAGCTTTGCGCGGCGTATAGCGCAAAAGCCAGAAATCGTCGTCGAATTTGTCGCTCTGACTGTCGATCCATCCATGACATAATGCGCTATCAATAGACTCCGCATGGGAAATGCTCGCCATACCGGCGTTCTTCTTGGCAAGCTTGAGCCAAAGCCCTTGCGAGGTACGTGGCTGTTCACTCAGCCAAGCTTCAAACTGTGCAGCTGAGTCAAACTGAATTATCGGAAGCTCAGATTTCGCTGGCATTTAGGTTCCAACTTCAATCGGCGGCATGATTTCTGCAAGCGATGCGCGGTTGAACGGTTTCAGCAAGTATCCTGCTGCTCCAGCGCGTTTTGCACGCATGATTCTGGTGATATCCATTTCCGGCAGGCAGAGATAGATTTTCGTGCTGTCGCCGCCAGGCAGTGCTCGAATTGTTTGGATTATTTCTGTTGCGGGCATATCGATGAGCCCGTCATCCAGAATGATCATGTCCGGCATTTCGACACTGCATGCGGCCACGGTCTGGTAACCAGTATCAGCTGTCGTCACAACGACTTTGTCGCTGGAGATCAGACGGCCAGCGACTTTTCGTACCACAGGTGAGCCGTCAACGATCATACAACGCAGCATAAGTTCCCCCGAACCAGACAGCCATCTCAGCTATTCCGGTGGTGAACCTATAGGCCGCCCGTGAATAAACAGGCAAGCGGAATGGTAAATATTGAAATACCGCCGGATTTACCGGCGGCAACCCGTATGAGACTTAAGCGGCGGTAAAGATAATTTCTTCCGGTGTCGCATGGATGGAAATGGTCATGCCGGATTCTTGCGCCAACAAAAGCGTATAATAAGGTTGAACCGCGTGCGCATCGATTGCTTCTTCAGGAACTTTGCCGCTGTGAAGCTCAAGAAATTTCGGTGGCACGCGCAGCATCGGTCCGCGCGAGGTCAGAACAAAGCGTGGTTCGGTTTCCGGCGTCTGCAGGGAAACCGACAAGGTACCACCGCGTGGCAGAGCCGCATTGGCGATCAGGATGAGATTCAGCAGCAACTTAACTTTGTTCTTGGGCAAAAGAACGCGATTGCCCTCCCAGCTCAGTTCCGCTTTTTCGCCCTTCATATATTGTTCCGCAACATTGTGAGCGTCGCCTGTATCGATTTGTACTCCTGCCGATCCGGCAGCACCAAAAGCGATGCGGGCAAATTGCAGACGGGCAGAGGCACTGCGTGCGCTGGACTTGATAAGGTTCATCGCATCTTCGTCTGCGCCACCCTCTTCGAGCAGCTCAAGACCGTTGTTTATGGCTCCAACGGGCGAAATAATGTCGTGGCATATCCGGCTGGAAAGGAGCGCTCCAAGGTCAGTTGCCGAAAGGATGACGGGCAATGTCATAAGGGGTCTCCTGAAAATGAGCTTTATGGTTCTAAGTTCCCCGCGAATCAAAGCCGCGAATCACTTGGTTCTCGTGCTCTTCTGGATATAGAGGGCGGTGCGGATGGGCAAGAACGTCATGCAGCAGGATGAAAATGCCTAAAAAATGCAATTTTAACGAGCCATTGAAATGCCAAGATCAATTCATAAACTTTTATACAAGGTTTGCTGTCTTAAATAGGGTTAACGCAAACACAGATTTGCGAATCAGGCGTCGGACAATGAGCGAACACCAAAAGGAATTATTATGGCGTCTCTACTCTTGTCTTTGAATCGTGGCTTTCTCCTTCTCATGACCGTGGTGTCATTGTTTTTTGTGCAAGCGCAAGCAGCGCATGCTCAGAATACTTATACGATGGACGAAATCGTCAATTCCGGTCAGAGATTTTTCGGTTCGACCTCTGGCGGTCTGGCGACGGCCGTCGAGAAGGTTTTTCAAAGTTATGGTCTGCCGAATGGCTATGTCCTCGGCGAAGAAGGTTCAGGAGCGATTATCGGCGGTCTGACCTATGGCGAAGGCTCGCTCTATACGAAGAACGCAGGTGACCACAAAACCTTCTGGCAAGGTCCCTCCATCGGTTGGGATTTTGGTGGTCAGGGATCGCGCGTCATGATGCTTGTCTATAATCTTGACGATGTGCAAAGTCTCTATGGACGTTTCGTTGGCGTGGCCGGCTCTGCCTATCTCTTTGCAGGTGTCGGGTTCAATGTTCTTAAGCGCAATCAGGTCTTGCTGGTACCGATCCGGACCGGTGTTGGAGCGCGCCTGGGTGTCAATGTCGGCTATTTGAAGATTACCCCTTCAGCGACGTGGAACCCGTTTTGATTTCTTGAAAACGGCGTTTTGAAAGCCAAGGCGCGGGCAACCCAGTTCGCGCCTTTGTATTTTTAACACCTGACTGATAATAAGATTGTGTCGAGAAGACCTCTGACAGGACCCTATAGTGATCCAGACCGCGCTTTATTTTGCTCTTGGATTTCTGGCTGCCGTATTATTGGCATTGCTGGTAGTTCCGCCAATCTGGCGCCGTGCAACTTACTTAACTCGCAGACGCGTTGAAGCTGAAATACCCCTTACCCTGAATGAAATACAGGCGCAGCGTGATGGTTTGCGGGCTGAACACGCACTGGCTAACCGCAAGCTTGAACTTATGCTGGAGAATGCCAAGGAAAAGGCGGGACGGCTGCTTGCGGATGTGAGCGAAAAGGACAGGCTCGCAGCAAAGTTTGCGCAGGAGCTGGAGCAGCGCGAACAACGAATTTCCGAGCTAGAGGCGATATTGGCTTCGGATAAGGAAAACCTCAATAAATTGACAGCAGCAAGCGCGGCACAAGAAAAACTGCTGGAACAGCGTGCGGCAGAACTGGAACTGTTGCATCGCCGGTTGGCTGGTCTTGCGACGAATGCGGATAGTCTCAAGATAGATTTGGCCGCTCAATCGGCCCGTATCGATAATCTTTCTGATGACCTCAAGACCGCACGCAAAGACAAACGAGAAAGCGACGAACAGAAACGTAAGGCTGAAACAGAATTGAAAGCGCTACGCAGCTCGCTTGAGCAGGAAATCAGGCAAAGGTCTGAACTGGATAAACAAGCCAGCGCTCTTTTGCGGCAGCTTACAGATAGTGAAGCCAAACTTGCGCGACGTGAAAAAGATATCGAGCGTGTAAATGAGCGTTTGCGCAAGGTCCTTGCGGCAGAGAGAAAGCAGCCTGCAGTAACGGGCGAGGTGGCCCGGGGCAAACAGGCCTTTGTCCAGGCGCAAGAAGGCGATGTCTTGCGGGACCAGATGAACGATCTGGCTGCGCAAGTTATAGCAATGACTGCGAAGCTTGAGGGCTCAGAGTCGCTGATTAACGACTTGCTGGGTACGAGCAGCAATGGTTCGGAAGTGCGTGATGCGGATGGCAAGATTATTGTAAGTCTTGGCGATCGTATACGCGCGCTTCAGCAGGCCGCGTCACAAGCTGGCAAAGCGGCTGAGCCGCGATAAGGCAATCCCCGATGCGGTTGCAACATTAAGACTGTCGAAATCCGAAGACATGGGGATTCTGGCTGTTTGCAGTTGTTGCAAAAGGGCAGGAGGAAGACCTTCGCCTTCAGTCCCGAGCAAAAGCGCTGTTCTTTGTGCCGGCTGGACAGAGTTAATGCTGGTTAATCCGGAAGGACTGAGGCCAAAAAGTGTAAAGCCGGCATCCTGCAATGTCTCAATGATCGCCTCAATAGGGCCCTGCTGCGCGAAAGGAACCTTGAGTGTTGCCCCGACCGACACTCTTATCGCCTTGCGATAAAGCGGGTCGCAGCTGGTCTCGTCCATTATGACGCAATCTGCTTCAAAGGCTGCCGCGTTGCGGAAAATCGAACCCATATTATCATGATTGGATATGCCACAGAGCACAACGACCAAAGCCGTTGGGGAAAGCGTATCTATAAGGGCCTGCACGGATAGCGGGTTCATTCGCCTGCCAACAGCCAAGATTCCCCTGTGCATGGGGAAACCCGCAATCGCATCAATCGTTGTGCGAGAGACGCAATAAATCGGCACATCTGCTGGACATAAGCGGATTTGGTCTTTGAGGCCCACCAACCTGTTTTCAATGATCAGCAGAGATTCAATGGCGAACGACCTGTTGGCCAAGAGCACATTAAGGACGACCTTACCCTCTGCAATAAAGCGCCCCTCACGCCCCACCAGATCACGTTCCCTGACATTTCTATAGGGCGCAAGCCGCTCGTCCTCAGGACCAGCAATGCGGGTAATCCGCTGCTCCAGCCAAACGTCCGGATTAGCGTCGCTCACACCGGGGCCTGTTCCGCTGCTAGACCGGCGCGTGCCTGGCCAGCCATGCGCACCAATGTCATATGCATATCTTTTGCAGATTCCAGCGGCTTTTCAAAGAATATACGAGCCACTTCATCGCCATCCGCAATGTCAAACCCATCCGCATCAATACCGGTTATCCGCCATTTGCCATCCGGTAGCTTGGCATAATAACGGGCATATAAAGCGATCGCTTCAGCATGATCCTCGTTCATGTGATCGACAGCGTTCTTTTCTGCTTCAGCAAGTTCTGGGTTGACAGGGCTTAAGCTCAACCAATCCTTTGCTTCCAGTTGGTAAGCGCGTCCGAAACCACCATTCAATTTGGTATTTTCCGGTTCCAGCCGGAAAAACCGGAAATCGCCAAGGCCGACATAGAGTTTCGATTTGGGCAGGTGTGAAAGGTAGCGCCATTCAATACGGGCGTGTTCAGGAGTGCCTTTGACTATTTCCCGCGCTTTTGCAGAAATTGTCATCCGCGGATAGGCGAGGGGATCTCCCTTGCCAAGTTCACCAACCAAGAGCGAGCATCGCGGGTCGGCCAGCAAAGCAGGCGTATGAGCAGCAAGGGCAGAAACCAGGGTAATTGGAGTGCCGTCATGGTCTGTGGAAATGCCGATACGTGTTGCGATGGGGTTGCCGGTGTTTGGTTCCAGCGTTGCAATGACTGCATGTCGGGCGCTTCGCATCAAACGGCGTATAAGCCGGATCGCGCTGTCATCCATCTCACGCAAAACGTCCATCTTTTCGCTCACGTCATATCCTCAATCAGTCAGGAGCAAGTTTTTGCTCTGGGAATATCTGATTGATAAGAGGAGCAGCGAATTGGGACAAGTCCCGAAGTCTTATATCAGGCGGCGATTGCCTGATTATCATTGATCCCTGCATCTCTCATGCAGTCGGCAAGCAGATCAAGATCGACCGGTCCGATCGTGCAAAGGACTGGCGCGACATCCTCGGCTGCCACCTGCAATGACATCAATTCGCGCAGTGCGTCCATGAGTGATTCGCGCGTATCATATCGTGGTGGAGGAGAACGCATGAGCTTGCCCTTCGGACCTCATTTAGTTGCCCAAGATTAACTCGATAGTGGTAAACAAATTCTTAATTATGCCATTATTAGGATTTTCGTGCTATTGCATTGGATAAAATAAACGCATAATTTCAATTAGATAGATGTTGGATATCCAGAATTGTATTTTGTTGCCATTGTTTGGCCCCAAATGACATCATTCTGTGCTCAACTTCACCAGCAGGAAAAACAGCGATGAGAATTGCTTCGTGATCGGCGGTAAGTGGAAAATCCACTCTGTAGCGGGAATTGTAACGGCGGCGGCGCTCATCAGCGGTTGCACAACACAGAACGCGCAGACCAGCAAGATCAAGCCGCAAGCGGCAACCTCGCAGACTACATCCGGTAATTACGCCTACACGCCCAAGGACAAAGAATGCCTTGAACGGGCAATGTTCTTTGAGTCCAACCGTTCAAGCCAAGATGGTCTGGTGGCTGTTGGAACAGTGGTTATGAACAGACTTGATGCGGGCAAATGGGGAAACTCCATATGCAGCGTTGTTGGACAGAAGGGACAGTTCGCCCCGGGCGTCTTGTCTCGTCCGATGACGTCATCGGCACTTCCGGACGTTCAGGCTGCGGCAGACGCTGTGCTGAAGGGCAAGCGTAACCCTCAGGTCAAGAACGCAATGTATTTTCACACTGCCGGTTTGCGGTTCCCTTACAAGAACATGCATTACACCGTCGTTGCTGGCGGAAATGCGTTTTACGAAAAGCGCGATCGTTATAATTCGGCAGAAATTGCTTCCAAGGAAGCAAGCCAAGCCATTGCCAATGCATATATTGCAAGCATGAGAACCTCCGGTGCAGGCAATGGTACGCAAGTGGCAAGCGCAGCGACGACCACCTCCACACCGACCTCTGGTCGCGTTGTGGCCACGCAGCAACCCGTGCTGGTTGCGCAGGCTGACATCGTTCCACCGCAGATGGCGTTTGCTAGCGAGAAGGTTGCTGTTCCTGTTGATCCGCCTGTTGGGGCCATGGAGCACACATTGCAGGCACAGCAGCAGGCCGCACAGACGACACCAGGCGCCGCTCCGGCTGGAATATTGGCCTATGAGGCTCCGACCAGCAAAAGCGTAGATGCTATTGGTCAAATGCTCCTGGCTCAGGACAGACCTAACGCCTTGAACTAATAAAAAAGCACGCTCCGGCGTGCTTTTTTATTATTGTACCCTGCTACAATAGCTCTTCAGGGTACCAGAAAATGATGGTCCCACTCATTGTGGGGAACCAACTGCCCAATCGCATACTGAAATGTCAGAATGGTCATATGATCGGGCGATGTCGAGCATGTGTATGACAGGTGATACCATTCGCCCTTACTGCGAAAGGCCGCACCCGTGGAGCGAATCTTGTCGCCGCTGATCTTGGGCTCGGCAAAAGCATAGGCCACCAATTCATCCGGAACCATTTTGGCCGGATCCTTGTGGATACGTTCCATTGCTTCCAGATCACAGCGCTGCTCAAGCCTTGTTTGCGGGTCCAGCCTTTCTAGCTCGTCGGCTGCGCTTTTATCCATTGCTGCGGCTGGAGCGGAAACCGCAATGGCAAGCAGAAAAGCACCAATAATTTTCATCAATTTGCTTTCCGGCGTAATCGCATGGCCCGTTGCGGGTCAAAGTTCTGTGAGATACCGCTGCATTTAAGACGGAATTGTGGAAATCAAAACCATTGGAACATTACAATTTTTTCATGAAGTGGGGGATTTTCGTCCCTTGTCTCCATTCGCTTCTATAAAGGAATAGATATAGGAGAAAGATGGTTGAGCGCGATTTGCCGGTTCAACCAAGCCTGCAACGCTGCCCAGCGAGGCTGCATAATTGTTGCAATTAAAGCCGAACATTCTCCAGAGCGGTGGATTGGCGAGATTGTAACGTACTTTGCCCAGCAATTGTTGATACTGGCTTTCAGTCAATGAAACGCGATAAGCGGCGCCGGTTGAAAAATGGCAGTCCGCATAGCTTGGCTTCAGTTCGGCCGGCATCGGAATGATTGCTCCGCCGTAAAGCCCGATCAAGCTGCCTTTTGGAAACAGCCCATTATACTGGCGTGTTACCGGGTTGCCTTGCGCGTCAAGACGTCCAAAGACCACATAAAGATGGCCGCTCGGTATTCCCGGCGAAAGACGTTGGCGAAACTCGATATAGGCGGGATCACCGGTCTTAGTGCGATTGGCGGTGAGCTTCACAGCGTTGCCATTGACGCTGCCATGCGCAGCACAGGTCAATTGCGGTATCTCTGCAGCATATGCCGACACATTGCTTGCAGCGGTCGGCTGCGGTGACGATTGACACGCCGCAAGCGACAGTGAGAGCACCAGAACCGGCAGTGTTTTTGCGAGTGACGAACAGGACAGCTTGATTTTACGCACGATGAAAACTTTCAGCCAATCAATAGATGTAGGGCAAGACACGCCAGGTGCGTGCACGATAGACGTCGTATTCTTCTGCAAAGGCTTCACTCATCATCGTTTCCTCTGGACCCACCCGTGAGAAGAACAGATAGCCAAATCCAACAATCCCTGCAAATCCTGCAATATAGTTAGGCAAGAGCAGTGCTTGTGCAATGGCAAGGCACCAGAATGCCGTGTACATCGGATGCCTGACGTGTTTGTAGATTCCTGTTGTGATGAGTTTGTGATCCTGTTTCAGTTGCAATGATACTGACCACATTTTTCCGAGCGCTTTATGCGTAAGCCTGAAAAGCACAAGCGCGATTATCCCGACGATGATGCCGAGTGCAAGCAGCATTGGATGCCCAGGATAGGATGCAAATCTCGGGAATCCGGTAACAAGGTATATGCCTGGTATGATGCCAAGTCCCGTCAGCGATATGGCCATCCGTAGGGTATCTGCTCCCGGCCGGCGATCAACGGTGAGCCGGCTTCGGCGAGCGCGGCGATCAAAGGGCCGGCGCAACAAATACCAACCAACGACCAGAAACGCCCACAGAGCCTTTCCAGCTAAAGCAAGGCTTATCATGTAATGGCAGGCCCCACGATCTTGAGGCTGTCCTTGGAACAGAGAGTTTTCTCGCAGGGCAATCCGCCGCGGGCGGCGATATCTGCAAAACGTTGAGGCCCACAAAGAATTGCATGCCAGGAATAATGTGTCCGTTTATCTACACCAAATACGAACTGGCGGTGCACGCGGAAAAAGTCGCGCCGGATTGCCTTGTAAGTCTCGTCGCAAAGCTGGTGTCTGAAACGCACTTGCATAAGAACAGGTGATTTTCCTTTTGCAATATCGAGATCTCTGATCGGATCAGATTTGTAAAAGTTCATTGGGTCAGTCAGCGATTGGGCATCAATCCAGGTCGTATTGCTTTGTGCGACATTGGCCACACAATCTCGCAAGCGAGATGCAGCAGGATGTAGTGCGACTTTGAGCAGGCTGGAGCCTACGGTAAGTAGTCCGTAGCGTCGCGATTTATTGCGCTTCACCGCTTCATCTATAATCGGAAGTGCGCAAATTGCGCCCAAGCTATGGGCGGCAATAATAACCTCGGTATCGCTTGGAGCTTCACTGATCAATGACGCGGCATGACCGACGACTTTTTCCATCTTCGTCATAACGTCTGAGCGCTTTCCGCGTGCCATGTCGCGAGCAAATGTCCAGTCGTCCATGAGCAGCAAAAGATGTAATTTTGCAGCAGAAAACCACAATAGACATATCCCAGCCAAAAGACTTGTCCCTGCCAAAACAAATGGGCTGTTCGGAAAGGCATCGTCGACCAAGTATCCCATGCCAATAGATGCAATCAAAATGGCTGCAAGCACGAGCAGTGGATAAACAAAGAACAGCGCATAGCGCCAGCTTGTCATGATGAAGCGGAAAAATGTGCCACTGACGATAAAGTCGAGCAGTGCAAGCAGTCCGCTGAGCAGACGGACGGCCGGATTTCTGGAGGCGTAAAACAGCGTGATATCGCCAAGCCCGTAAAGCACGAAATCGGTATGAGCCGCCCAGTCATCACCCTTGGCATTCAAACTGAAGCGACCCATGGCAACGCCGTCTTCGACAGCGCTGACAGATAGGGGGGAAGGCTCCGAGACGGTCATGTCGTAAACAGGCGCAGTTTTGCCTGCCTCGCGGACAAAGCGCCGATGGTGAGCCTCTACAGGCATATGCTCAAAGCCTGGCAGTAAAATCACCAGACGCTTGACGATCGTCATCCGCATCCTTTCCTCATCGCTTACCGATGATTGCGATCTACCTTACTTCGCTAACAAGGATTTTAGATGATCAGCGTTAACAGAACGTCGTCAGCGATAAGAAGTTGCAATAATTGGTAATGCAACTTCATTTTGGTGCCATGCGAATAGCTCCGTCAAGCCGGATCGTTTCTCCGTTTAGCATTGGGTTCTCGATAATATGCACAGCGAGCGATGCATACTCCTCTGGCTTACCAAGTCTTGAAGGGAAGGGAATGGATGCTGCAAGTGAATCCTGAACCTCCTGCGGCATTGCCAGCAGCATTGGCGTTGCGAAAATACCAGGAGCGATAGCCATAACGCGAATACCGAAGCGAGCAAGTTCCCGCGCTGCTGGCAGGGTAAGGCCTGCAATGCCGGCCTTGGAAGAGGCGTAGGCAGCCTGTCCGATTTGACCGTCGAATGCAGCGACCGAAGCGGTAGAGATAATCACACCGCGCTCGCCTGTTTCCAAGGGATCAAGCTTGGCGGCTGCATCTCCCACCAAGCGCAGCATATTGAACGAGCCGATAAGATTGACCTCGATCACGCGCCGGTAAAGTTCCAGATCATGCGGGCCATCTCGTCCGACAATACGTCCGGCATTTGCTATGCCAGCGCAATTGACGAGAACACGCGGTGTGCCAAATTTTTCGGTGACCTGACGCACTGCGCCTTCTGCATCGCTTGCACTGGAAACGTTGCAGCCGAGTGCAATGCCGCCGATTTCTTGCGCAACTTTCTGGGCAGCATCCAAATTAATGTCGAAAAGTGCCACCTTGGCGCCCTTTTCCGCAAAAAGCCGGGCCGTCGCTGCTCCAAGTCCAGATCCCCCGCCTGTTACAATAGCGGTATGTCCTTCAAGATTCATAATTTGCTCCCTTCCAGTGCAACGATTTCCTCAGCCGCTTACCATGGCAAGTGTGACGCCGATAGTCGCGCCCTTTGCTCATGTGCGTAACTACGTGCCTTTGACTGTCAGAAATGTGAATGGACGGTTTTGTAGTGAAATTCACTATTTTTGCATTTATGTGGTCGAGTTTCCCCAGAATCGTGGATTATGGTTCTCCGGATGGGTTGACTGCGAATAAATCTGCTTGCATTGCGACATGGCAAAGGCTTCCATGCAGCTTCGGTTGCAGGCAAGGGGGCCGGCAACAAAAAAACCTCTGAAGGTGGAAAAACATGAAGACCTACAAGAAACTCATTGCGGCGACAGCGCTTGCAATGTTGACGGGTGGGCTGATGGCAGGTGGAGCCGCAGCTAAAACTTTCGTTTATTGCTCGGAAGCATCGCCGGAAGGCTTTGATCCCGGCCTCTATACGGGCGGTAACACCTATGATGCTTCGGCGCATACGGTTTATAATCGCCTTTTGGAATTCAAGGCTGGTACGACAGAAACCCAACCAGGTCTGGCCGAAAGCTGGACAATTTCTGATGATGGTTTGCAGTACACGTTCAAGATTCGTCCGGGCGTAAAGTTCCAGACTACAGAATTCTTCACGCCGACACGTGAACTCAACGCTGACGACGTGATTTTCTCCTATGAGCGCCAGTGGAAAGAAGACAGTCCCTGGAACAAGTATGTAACAGGTACTTCATGGGAATATTTTGCCGGCATGGGCTTCCCTGAGCTCCTGCAGTCGATTGAAAAAGTCGACGACATGACAGTGAAGTTCACACTGAAGCGCAAAGAGGCTCCGTTCCTCGCAAACGTTGCAATGCCATTCGCTTCGATCATGTCCAAGGAATATGCCGACAAGCTCCAGGCTGAAGGCAAGATGAACCAGCTGAACCAGATGCCTCTCGGCACCGGTCCTTTCTCGTTTGTCGCCTACCAGCAGGATGCCGTTATCCGTTTCAAGGCAAATCCTGACTACTGGAATGGCAAGCAGAAGATCGACGATCTGGTTTTCGCCATCACGACCGATGCTTCGGTTCGCTATCAGAAGCTCAAGGCTGGTGAATGCCATTTGATGCCTTATCCAAACCCAAGCGATGTGGCCGCGATGAAAGCGGATCCAGAGTTGAAGGTGATGGAGCAGGAAGGCTTGAACGTTGCCTACCTCGCGTACAACACGCTGATCGCACCGTTCGACAAGGTTGAAGTACGCCACGCGCTCAACATGGCCATCAATAAGAAGGCAATCGTTGACGGCGTATTCCAGGGTCTGGCAACACCTGCCAAAAACCCGATCCCACCGACAATGTGGTCCTATAATGACGCCATTGAGGACGACAAGTACGATCCTGAAGCAGCCAAGAAAATGCTTGCAGATGCCGGTGTAAAGGATCTTTCCATGAAGATCTGGGCGATGCCAGTTTCACGCCCTTATATGCTCAACGCTCGCCGCGCTGCGGAATTGATGCAGTCTGATCTTGCAAAGATCGGCGTCAAGGCCGAGATCGTGTCTTATGAGTGGGCCGAATATTTGAACAAGTCCAAGGCAAAAGACCGCGACGGTGCTGCTATTCTCGGCTGGACCGGTGACAATGGCGATCCAGACAACTTCCTTGATACATTGCTTGGTTGCGAAGCCGTCGGCGGTAACAATCGTGCGCAATGGTGCAACAAGGAATTTGATGCCCTGGTGAAGAAAGCCAAGGTTACAACAGACGTTGCAGAGCGCACAAAGCTCTACGAAGAGGCGCAGGTCGTGTTCAAAAAGGAAGCTCCTTGGAACACGCTTGATCACTCCCTGTCGATCGTACCGATGCGCAAGGGTGTTGAAGGCTTCCATCAGAGCCCGCTTGGTGACTTCGCCTTCGACGGCGTAGACATTACCGAGTAAGAGCTGAAAACTTGTAGGAAGGGCGTCCGTCAGGCGGGCGCCCTTTTTTCTTCCGAGCAAAAATGCGTTAAGGCAGCCGGAAGCACCGCCACCGATTGTGGCTGGAAGGTTCGATATGTTCAGATTTATTATGGGACGCGTGGCGGTTATGGCCCTGACTTTTGTCGGGGTATCCATCATCGCTTTTTCCTTTATTCGCATGCTTCCGGGCGATCCGGTTGCGTTACTTTCAGGCGAACGTGTCATGTCGCCAGAACGTCATGCAGCTATTTCGCGCGATCTTGGCTTCGACCAGCCGATCATCGTTCAATATTTCGACTATCTTCGGGGTATTCTGCACGGTGATTTCGGGACATCGATTGTAACCAAGCAGCCGGTTGTTGAACAGTTTTTCAATCTGTTTCCAGCAACGCTTGAGCTTTCAATTTGCGCAATTCTTTTTGCGGTTTTGCTTGGCATTCCAGCTGGTGTTTTCGCAGCGATCAAGCGCGGTTCCTTTCTCGATCAGTCAATCATGGGAACTGCCCTGATAGGCTTCTCGATGCCCATCTTCTGGTGGGGCCTGCTGCTGATCATGCTCGTATCCAACACATTGCACTGGACGCCCGTATCTGGCCGCATCTCACTGATGTTCTTTTTCCCGCCAGTGACCGGATTCATGCTGATCGATTCACTGATTTCTGGACAGTCGGGTGCTTTCAAGTCAGCCGTCAGCCACTTGATCCTGCCAACGATTGTGCTCGGCACTATTCCGCTGGCGGTTATCGCGCGTCAAACTCGTTCCGCAATGCTCGAGGTATTGTCCGAGGATTATGTGCGCACCGCTCGTGCCAAAGGCCTGGCTCCATTGCGCGTTATCGGTATTCACGCGCTGCGAAATGCCATGATCCCCGTTGTTACAACCATCGGTCTCCAAGTTGGCGTCATGCTGGCCGGAGCAATCCTGACAGAGACGATTTTCTCTTGGCCGGGTATCGGAAAATGGTTGGTCGATTCCGTCAGCCGCCGCGACTATGCGGTAATTCAGGGCGCTTTGCTCATCATCGCCGCCACCATCATGTTGGTCAATCTCGCTGTCGACTTGCTCTACGGCCTGATCAATCCGCGCATTCGACATTGAGGGGATAGATCATGGCCCAAACAAATATTCAAAGTGGAACCTCCACCGATTCATCTCTTCGACGGCAGCTTGCCGAGTTTTGGTATTATTTCTCGGAAAATCGTGGTGCCGTCATCGGCCTGGCAGTTTTCATATTGCTGATTATAACGGCTATTTTTGCACCATGGATTGCCCCGCACGGCCCGGCAGATCAGTACCGCGATGCTGTACTCCTGCCACCAATCTTCCAGGAAGGCGGACGTGCAGGCTATCTGCTTGGAACAGATGCCGTTGGTCGAGATATTCTCTCGCGTCTGATTTACGGCGCGCGCTATTCACTGTTTATCGGCATTGTCGTCACCTGTATCGCGCTTGTCGGCGGTATTTTTCTAGGTGTTATCGCTGGCTATTTCCGCGGTTGGGTCGATACAGTTATTATGCGCTTGATGGATGTCATCCTGGCCTTTCCCTCATTGTTGCTTGCTCTGGTTCTGGTAGCAATTATCGGGCCGGGATTGACCGGGGCAATGATCTCCATCGCGCTGGTGTATCAACCGCATTTCGTGCGTTTGACCCGCGCTGCGGTGATGGCCGAAAAGACGCGTGATTATGTGGTAGCCGCAAAGGTTGCCGGTGCTGGTCCGCTGCGTCTGATGTTCAAGACAATTCTACCAAACTGCATGGCACCTTTGATTGTTCAGGCGACGCTCTCATTTTCCAATGCGATTCTTGACGCTGCAGCACTGGGCTTCCTGGGTTACGGTGCTCAGCCACCGGCATCGGAATGGGGAACAATGCTGGCCGATGCACGTGAATTTATCGCAAGCGGTCAATGGTGGGTGGTAACGCTGCCCGGTCTCGCAATTCTGATTACAGTGCTTGCTATCAATCTCGTCGGTGACGGATTGCGCGATGCGCTTGATCCAAAACTGAAGAGGAGCTGAACATGAGCAAGCTACTCGAAATCAAAAATCTTTCTGTCGGCTTCGATACCAGCAATGGCATGTTTATGGCCGTCCAAGGCATTGATTTATCGGTCGAAGCTCGCGAAGTCCTGGCAATTGTCGGTGAATCCGGTTCTGGAAAATCCGTTGCGATGCTGGCTGTTATGGGGCTGCTGCCCAAATCAGCAACAGTGACTGCCGATAGCATGACATTTGATGGTCACGACATGCTGACAATGACGAGCAAACGTCGGCGTGAAATCATCGGGCGCGACGTTGCGATGATCTTCCAAGAGCCTATGGCGAGCCTTAATCCGTGTTTCACTGTTGGATTCCAGCTGGAAGAAGTTCTGCGGGTTCATATGAAACTCGACAAAAAGGCAAGGCGAGCCCGTGCCATAGAGCTCTTTAAACAGGTCGGTATCCCGACCCCGGAAGAGCGGCTCAACTCTTATCCGCATCAGATGTCTGGCGGGCAGTGCCAGCGCGTCATGATCGCTATCGCGATTGCGTGCAATCCAAAGCTGCTGATCGCAGATGAGCCAACGACCGCGCTTGACGTTACCATCCAAAAGCAAATTCTCGATTTGCTTGTTCGTCTTCAAGCCGAGCATGGCATGGGATTGATTATGATCACGCATGATATGGGCGTAGTGGCTGAAACTGCTGATCGTGTAATCGTTCAGTATAAGGGCACCAAGATGGAAGAGGCCGATGTGCTGACGCTTTTTGAGGCGCCCAAGAGCCCATATACCCGCGCATTGCTTTCCGCTCTTCCCGAAAATGCGACCGGCGATCGACTTTCGACCGTGGCTGATTTCATGAAAAACGAAGCAGCCAATGCAGGAGCTGCATCATGAGCGAGATTGTACTCGAAGGCCGCAATATCGTACGCGAGTATCACGTTGGCGGTGGCCTGTTTGGAAAGGCAAAGACCGTTCAGGCTGTAAAGGGCGTGAATTTCACTGTTGAGAAGGGCAAGACGCTTGCAATAGTGGGCGAAAGCGGATGCGGAAAATCGACACTTGGTCGTATTCTGACGCTGATCGATCCGCAGACATCCGGCGAATTGCTCATTGACGGCAAGCCTATCAATATTGCCAAAGACAAGGTGACGACCGAAATGCGCCGCAAGGTGCAGATCATTTTTCAGAATCCTTATGGTTCGCTGAATCCACGTCAGAAGATTGGTGAAGTTCTAGGCGAACCATTGCTGCTGAATACCAAGAAGACCGCTGCAGAGCGGCGCGAACTTGCCATGCAGATGCTGGTAAAAGTAGGCCTTGGCCCTGAACACTATAATCGCTACCCGCATATGTTCTCCGGCGGCCAGCGTCAGCGTATCGCTATTGCGCGCGCACTGATGTTGAGCCCAAGCCTGCTTGTTCTGGACGAGCCTGTTTCTGCGCTCGATCTTTCGGTGCAGGCGCAGGTTCTCAATCTACTTGCGGATCTGCAGGATGAGTTCAACTTGACTTATGTTTTCATCAGTCATGATCTGTCGGTGGTTCGTTATATCGCCGATGACGTTATGGTCATGTATTATGGTGAGGTGGTTGAATACGGTACGCGCGACGAGGTGTTTTCAAACCCGCAACACAGCTATACCAAGACGCTGTTTGCGGCGACGCCGAAATCTGACGTGGAGAGCATCCGGGCGCGTATTGCAAAGAAGAAAGCTGCCGCCTGAGCGAAGCCCGATTTGCAATCGGGCATTCACTCATTGAGCTTCAACAGGAGGAATGCCCGTGAGCAAAAAGCAGTCGATTTCATCTGCCCCGACAGATGGTAGCAAGGTGCAGATTTTCTGGACAGATGAAGATGGGCAGGAAAACCAATCCATCGGGCAGTATCGTTCGTTGGATCGCCTCAAAGTTACTGGCGGTCAGTGGGATGAGAACGATGCCGGATGGTGGGTATTTACCGATTCCAGCACGCAGAAAAAGGTAACGCCAACGGGATGGATGCCTGCTGGCAAATCGGATGAGTCCGAAGAAAACGAAGAAGAATAGCAAGAGCGGCGCTAAGTCCGGAAGTTAGGACGGACCTGACTATTTCTTCTGATGTTTGAGCAGACCGCGAACAATATCGTCAGCGGAAATCATGCCAAGAATAGCGCCTTTTTCGACAACGCCGACATCACCGCTATTCTTGGCCACTGCCTGCATCACATCCCGCACAGGTGTATCGGGCCGGGCAGTGGCCGCGAATGGCCGGTCACCGCGTGAACGGTCAAGTGGAACCATGATGTCGGCCGCTGTAAGCACTCCAAGTGGATTCATATTGGCAACGAAATCCGCCACATAATCATCTGCCGGGTTTAGAAGAATATCCTGCGCTGTTCCGCACTGAATTATGCGGCCACCTTCCATGATGGCAATGCGATTGCCGATTTTCATCGCTTCATCAAGGTCGTGACTGACAAACACGATTGTCTTCTTCAGTCGATCCTGCAAGCTCAATAGCTCGTCTTGCAGCCTGTTGCGAATGAGAGGATCAAGGGAGCAAAACGGTTCGTCCATTAACAGGATTGGAGCTCCGGTCGCAAATGCGCGGGCAAGGCCCACACGTTGTTGCATGCCGCCCGAGAGCTCTCCAACCTTTCGCTTGGCCCAGTCTTTCAAATTGACCAGTTCAAGTTGCTGTTGAACGGCGCGCGCGCGCTCTTCCTTCGGCACTCCGGAAAGCTCCAGTCCGAAACCGACATTCTCCTCAACGGTACGCCAAGGCAAAAGTCCAAACTGCTGGAAGACCATCGACACCAGATGTTTGCGCAGGTTGCGCAAAGTCGTCTTGTCCGCCTTGCCTACGTCGATTGACTGCCCGTCATTATGAACGACGACTGAACCACGTGAAATAGGGTTGAGACGGTTGATAGCGCGCAGCAATGTGGACTTGCCAGAACCGGATAGGCCCATAAGGACCAGTATTTCGCCTTCGGCAATGGTCAGCGAACAGTTGTGAACGCCCAGAACATGACCGGTTTCAGCCTGAATCTCCGACCTGCTTTTTCCCTGGTCAGCCAAGGCCAGTGACGCGTCGGTCCGTTTGCCGAAAATAATGCAGACTTGATCAAGTGTAATAGCAGTCATTCACCTTGCTCCTTGCCGGGGCGGAAAATGCGGTCAAGCACGATGGCAACGACCACGATGACGAGACCGGCTTCAAAGCCAAGAGCGGTATTGACCGAATTAAGGGCACGGACAACCGGAACGCCAAGACCGTCGGCGCCAACCAGCGCGGCGATAACAACCATGGAAAGCGACAGCATAATGGTCTGGGTGAGGCCTGCCAGAATCTGCGGCATGGCATAGGGCAATTCAATCTTCCACAATAGTTGCCGCGACGAAGCGCCAAAGGCTTCCCCAGCTTCGACCAAATGCAGCGGGGTCGATGAGACGCCAAGATGGGTCAGGCGAATGGGGGCAGGTAGTACAAAGATTGCGGTGGCAAGCAGGCCCGGCACCATGCCAATGCCGAAGAACACGATGGCGGGAATAAGATAGACGAAGGTTGGCAATGTCTGCATCAAGTCCAGCACAGGGCGAATTGCCGAATAAAATTTGGGTCGATGCGCGGCAATGATACCAATAGGGACACCGATACCCATGCAAAGGATGCAGGAAGAAAGCACCAGGGTGAGGGTTTCCATCGTCTCGTCCCAGTAGCCCTGGTTAACAATGAAGAGAAACCCCACAATCGTAAGAATGGTGACCGCAATTGAACGCCGCAAGGCATAGGCAACGGCAGCAAATATGGCGATCATAACCAAAGGGTGAGGGTATTTCAGCACGAACATAAGTCCGTCAATGAAACTTTGCATCACCATTGCAAGTCCGTCAAAGAACCCGGCAAAGTTGGTGGTGAGCCAATCGACGACGGCCTTAGCCGTCTTGCCGACTGGAATCTTGTCTTGTGTCAGCCAGTCCAACCGAACTATCCCTCTGTCGTTCTATCATTAAGCGGAAAAAGCCTCCCGGCCGGTTGGCCGGGCGGCACTTGTTTCAATGCTCTTGTTGCACCGGCTTAAAGGCCGAGCTCTGCCTTGACAGCGGGGAGACCATCTTTGCCGTCATAGGTAGTGACACCAGCCAACCACGCATCGAGAACACCCGGATTGGCTTTCAACCATTCCGTTGCAGCGTCGGCAGCATCTTCCCCGTCATCCAGGATTTTGCCCATGATCTCGTTTTCCATGGGTAGTGTAAATTTGAGATTGGCAAGCAGTTTGCCAACATTCGGACATTCGGTTGTGTAGCCGGTGCGAACATTGGTATGGACTTCAGCGCCACCAAAATTAGGGCCAAACACGTCGTCGCCACCAGAGAGATAGGCGAGCTTGAAGTTGGCATTCATTGGATGCGGTTCCCAGCCGAGGAACACCACAGGCTTTTCGGACTTGGTATCTTTCGCAACTTGGGCGAGCATGCCTTGCTCGGATGACTCGGCAAGCTGGAAACCCTTCAGGCCAAACTGGTCTTTCGAAATCATGTCAAGGATGAGGCGATTGCCGTCATTGCCAGGCTCGATACCATAGATCTTCCCGCCGAGATCATCCTTGAATTTGGCGATATCCTTGAAATCCTTCAGGCCCTTGTCATAAAGATATTGTGGCACGGCAAGCGTATATTTCGCGCCGGTCAGGTTCGGACCGAGGTCCTCAACGGTCTTGTTCTCAATGTAGGGTTTGATATCAGCTGATTGCGTTGGCATCCAATTGCCAAGAAAAATATCAATGTCTTTTTTGCCGAGGGAGGCATAGGTCACAGGCACCGACAGGACTTTTATGTCGGTGCTGTAGCCAAGCGCCTTAAGCACTTCGGCTGTTGTTGCGGTTGTGGCGGTCACATCAGTCCAGCCGACATCGGCAAAGCGTACGTTTTTACAGCTCTCAGGTTCGGCAGCCAATGCGGTGCCCGCCGAAAGCACCAAAGCCAAGGTAACAGTCAATTTGGACAGAGTTTTCATATTTGTTTTCCCCTTCCGGCTTTTCCCGGCATTCAATCTGCTGAACCAAGCATCAAACGGGCAGCCATTCAAGCATAGGCGCGCATAAATCCGGTCAAATAGCGACAGTTGTTGATATTCCACAAAAAGTGAACGCTGTACTCATGCTGTGGCTTCAAGCCAGAACGCAAGTCTGGTTAAAGCGGTTATGGCAAAATTATATTTCAGTTATTCGGCAATGAATGCCGGTAAATCGACACTTCTCCTGCAGGCTTCTCACAACTATCGAGAGCAGGGTATGCGAACCATACTGTTCACTGCCGGTCATTATGCAGAAAATGGTGTGGGGAGAATAACATCAAGGCTTGGCGTCAGTGCACCTGCCGAACTTTATTGGGACGATGACGATCTGTTTGCACGAATCAAGGATGCGAATGATGAAGCTCCGCTCAGTTGCGCATTTGTTGATGAGGCGCAATTTCTGACCAAGGAACAAGTGTGGCAGCTTGCCCGCGTAGCTGACAGATTGAACATTCCAGTTATGTGTTTTGGTCTTCGTACCGACTTTCAGGGAAAGCTCTTTCCTGGTTCCTCTGAACTCCTCGCGATTGCCGATACATTGCGTGAAATCCGGACAATCTGCCATTGCGGAGCCAAGGCCACCATGGTGGTGCGTAAGGACCAAACCGGCAAGGCGCTCACTGAAGGAAATCAGGTTGCCATCGAAAAGTCTGTCTATGTTTCGCTCTGCCGTAAACATTGGGAAGATGAAACCGGACATTCTTTATAGGGCAACCGTATAATTAGCCGATATTCTTCGCTTGCAAGTCCGCTCCCGCCGTTGTCATCTGGCTGCAGGCATTGTTTGACAAGATGTAATTGCTATATGCAATTGGGATCATGGTTGATATTTCAATTACGCAATAGGGGAGATTTATAATGGCGAGTTTGCAAGATTTCGACGCTGAGATTGAAAAGACCAAAACAATGGTCAACGACATGCGTGCGAAGATTGATCAGTCCAGCGTTGTTCTCGATAAATTCGCCAAAGCAGATGCAAAGATTGGCGCCGCCGACTTTGACATCGAGAATGCGCGCATCGACGACGTGTTGCGCCAGCAAAAGGCAATGGAAGGCAATATTGCCGAGTTGATTATCGGCTTGGAGGATGCCACCAACATTTTCGGTACAGAATTCGAAAGTATGAAGGGCTATTCGGGCTGGGAAAAATTTATTGGCGTGTTTTCAAAAGACAAGATGCAGCGTCTGCGCTCCGATAGGGTGCGCAACATGTCGCTCGCGGGCAATCTTCAGGAGCTTCTTACCAAATCAGATCGCATCGTCCGTATTTTGAAAGAGCAAAAAGTTGTTCTCGATGCCCGGTACAAAACCTCGGAAAACAGCCTGGCAACAGTGATTGAGCGCCGCAAGACCACTATTGCTACGCTTGAAGCGACTCAAAAGCGTATCGAAGAACTTAATCCGCTATTGCTTGACATCGAAAACCGCATTGCCGCGTCGACCGATCAAGGGACACGGGCGCAACTTGAGGGAGAGCGCTCCAAGCTTGCCACCGAGTATAATGAGCGTCAGGCCAAGGAACAGGAACTGCTGGCTGAGAGCCAGACTCTTGAACGCTATACCTCGATGTTCCAGACATTTGTTGACTCGCTCAACAATCAGATCGCCGCTCAAAGCACGCTGATCAACAAGCTGGCTATCGATACCGAACAGCGCATTGTGCTTTATAAGGCTCTGGAGGACTCTCTCAAGACTGCGGCTCAACAGGACGTTGCCCACAAGATCAACACGCTTGGCAGTCAGGTGGACAAGGCGGCCGAGGAAACCATGGCTGGTGTTGGTGCCGCTGCACAAAAACACATTGGCGATCTTCTTGAGATGCACGAAAAGAATATGGTCAGTTCACAAGATATTCAGCGCCGCAAGAAGCTTGCAGATGATGCATTTGCCCGCAGGTTCTCTGAAGTGCTCAAAAAACATAATTCTGCCGATTACGTTCAGAGTTAATTCATGGCGGAGAATGCAGATCTGGCGGCGGCGGAACGTTACTTCGGTGCAATCCGTGCAGCATTGGATGGGCTTGAAGTTTTCCTGAACAATCAAGACTCGCCGCTTTACAAGCATGATCTGGTTGCTCAGACCGTTGCAGAATATCTCGAGCGGTTGGACGCATCATTTGAGTGCTGGCGTAACAGGCTTGGCTTTACAGAGCGCTTCCGCATATCCAAGGCGGAAAGCGGCTTTCCTGTATTCCAGAACGTGCTGGAACTGGAAAATGACAAGAAGGAAGCAAAGGGACGACTTGCTGCCATATCGCCGGTGGAAACATTGCGCAGCGAGATGGTGGATTTCATCCTGCGCCACCGCGAGTTTCCGCGTGATTTACAAAAATCCATAGCTGAGCGCATCTATCTGGAGACAGTTTTGAAAGGCGAGGTTTTTTCGCCATTCGTACTTCCCACAACGATCCGTGTTTCAGTAAATCCAAAGACAATGCGCCCGTTTTACGTCGTGCATTGGGGAGCCTTCGATGGTGCTTCGAACCTCCCGCTGATCTATATGGCAGTCATTGAGGATTCTTCGGAAGACATCGTCGAAACACTGGTCCAGAAGGATGGAAAGCTCAATCCCAAAGTCAAAATTCCACTTCCAGTGGGTGGTTTGCTGAACCCCGATCTGGCAAGCCGTTTCGATGATTTTGCGGCGAAAAATTCCGCCTATTCACTATCCCCCGTAACAATCGCGATGAGCCTAGACAAGGATTTCCCAGAATTGCACCCCAAGCAATTGCGCCGAATTGTTCTAGGCCCATTCTATACGGCGGGGATCACAGAGCATAACCAGAAAGTTGCAGATGTGCTTGAGCGTGTCCGTCGGCCTGAAGACGCGTGGCTGTTGACCTGGACTATGCAGGAAGTGTTCTCGACAGCCGAGAAACCGGGAAAACGCGGCATCTGGTCTTCAGAACCGTCTCGCGAAGAATTTCATATTAATACTGACGATCTGGAAGCCACCCGACAGGGTGTAAGTTACTACGAGCAGCACGCTCTGGTTCCTCATGAAGCATATCAGGCGCTCTACGCCTCTGGGGAAGCATCGCGGATTTTTACCGGCTTTGAAACGCATATCCTGTCGAATGGGCAGGTTATCAGCGGCATTTAAAAGGACTGAGTTCATGGATGTCGGCCTGACGACGATTGAAGAAAAAGATATCGACAAACACCTTCCGGTTGCGAACGCAATGGTGACGCGATTTGTTTCGCTGGAAACCAGCGAGGGGCAGTCGGGCACCGAGATCGCGGGCACTGGCCGTCGTTTCGTTTCGACAGTCTCGACTGGCGGGCTACGCAAGACGCGTGAGGTCGAATTTGCCAAAACTGTGCAATCTGTGCGGGCGGATGACCCGATGTTGTCGATCGCCCAGCACACATTGTTGTTCAGAGCGCGACGCGGCGTCGCTATTGCTCTTGCCGTAGCGGATGTCTTTGGAAGGCAGAGCGACTTTGAAAGCCTGATGGCGCGCAATGCCTCTGCGCCGCTGCAGGGTGAGGAGGCCAGCCATTTCAAACGTCTCCTATCAGCGGCATCCTACATTGCGGCATTTTCTCTGTCTGCCTATCTGGCCCAATTAATCGAAGCGGACGGGGAGCCTGCAAATGATATTGCCGAGCCGGATTTCCTGTTTGACACGTCGCAGGATGCATTGAAGTCAGTAATCGCTGGACTGGATCGCGCCATAAGCGGGGTAAAGGACGAACAGACAATGCTGGCTCGAGCCAAGGCCTTTGCAGCGCTCAGTATTGACGGGCTTTTGCAGCGAAAGGGTCGATTTGAAGGGCTGGGCAGTTTTGATGACATGCACCTGCGGCTGGATAGCGACGATTTCACATTGGATGGCTTCGACGTAGCGCCGTCAAAAAAACGCACGCCGCTGGTCATGACGTTCAGAAAGCCGAGCGAAGTTGTCGGCAATCACATCGCCAAATATCAGGCGTTAAAATTATCCAAAATGCTGATGGCTTATGATTTTGACAGACAGCTCAACCCGTTCGTGGAACTCGGTGGATTCCTGTTCACATTCATTGGCGACGGCGCGCCGGGGACGGGTAAAACAACACTGATCCAGATGATAGCGGGACTCGTCAATGATTACTGTCAGGTTGCTGGCTATGCCTTTCATTACGAAAACTTTGGTGTAGACCAGATATCCTCATATCAAGGCAAATCGGGTCAGAACTGTAAGCAGTTCGTTACCAATGTTCTCAATCCGCGTACCATCGGTTTCGGTACGATCGACGATATTGATCAGGTCGCCGCCAAGCGCTCGGATGACCGGGCTTCATCGGGCCAGCATGAGATAACCGGCGTTCTGATGGAAGCTTTTGCAGGTGCTTCGACTGTTGTGAGAGGCAACTGCTCTTTCGGCATGTTCTCCAACTATCCGGAGAATGTCGATGATGCGCTGCGCCAGCGCGCTGGTGCGCGTTGGCTGGTTGATGGTCCGCAGACACGCGACGACTATATTGACATCTTTGCGCTGCTGGCAGGTAAGAACCACAAGATTCCGCTTGGGGACCATAAGCTCTATGAAGCACAGCAAATTCAACGTGCGGTGGAGACTGCATATGAGGAATTGTCGAAGCCACAAGAAGATGGGCTGAAAGTCGTTTATGACCGTTTCATAAAGGATAATGGCCAACCCGAAACATTGTCCGACGTTGGCACATATCTCCATATGATCAAAGAGCGCGAACCACGCTTCACGGGACGTGCGATCAAAAACGTCACCGATGCAATCAAGATGCGGGCAATGGATGTCGAGCTGCCGGACGAGTGGTTTGAAAAACCCGAAACGTTCATGCACAAGAATTATGATGATAAGAAAGCGATGATTGAGGCGCTGCGTAAACCGTTCACGATGGATATGGTGTTACAGGAAATCAATCGTTATGCGGATTCGGAATTCCGCTATGCCGACAAGTCCGACGATGCCGCCATCGACAAAATGGTGCGTGATGCAAGGCTGCGCGAGCGTGCTGTCAAGGAAGTCGAGGCGTTGAAAGCCAAGGGGCAATGGGAAGCCTGATGGAACTGCTCTACCAGAATGATCTGATTTATGGGCGGTTGTTGAAAATTGACCAGCCGCACCTTGTTGAGCGGTACAATAAAGCGCTTCAATCCTTTGGCTTTCCAGCTAGCAAGCTGAATGAGTTCGACATTGACAGGACAGGATTCTCGCCACAGATCGCCGAAGAACTGAAGGATCCCGCTTATCTTGATCCGAATGGCGTGAACAGGCGCTTCATTATCCTCACGCCGTCGCAAGCTGACTTGCCTGTTGTTCACACGCAATTCTCCAATACGTCGCAATTGATGTACGAGTTTTTTTCGAGCAATGCCCGGGCGATCAATGCGCTGACTATCAAGGATGTCCTTTACGGCGAGATCGAAGATTCGGTTTCGGTTGTCTCTGATATCGAAGATCTGCTTTCCATTAATCAGGTCGAGTTTCGCGTGCTTTCAGCGCAAAACGTTATGGCGCAGGCGTCTGAGCTGCGCTTGCTGGCCGACCGCCTCAAAGATGAGCCTGACGCATGGCGCGACAATGCAATGCTGGAGCGTATGGTCGAGCTTGCCAAAGTCACGGGTGATATCCGCGAAAACTCGCTGGTTCCCGACAAGGTGCTTTTCAGGCATAGCGCCTTTTGGACCAGTCATTTTGGCGGGGTCTATATTTTTGTCGATGACAATACGACCACTGTTATCGGGAATCCTGAGGCACCGGGTTTCCGGCGCTCGCGTCCCTGGCAGGTCAATTATATTTCGATCAAGGATGCCGAGCAGGTTTTCCAGTTCCTGAGCACGACGTCGCGTATTGAATTGCCGCGTGCATCGTGGATTGAGCAATCGGGTTATCTGGAAAATCGCGGCGAGATGATTATCCGTCACCTGATCCAAACGCTGGAGCCGGAGCGTGATTTAAAGAATATCGACCGGATTTGGCTGCAAACATGGATCCATGCCAATGCTAGCCTGATCAATCATGATGGCACATGGCCATTTCTCAACGCAGTGAAGCGGGAGATCGGACAATCCGGCCAGTTAAATATATCTGAAACTGATCCGTCGCGGCGATTTCTTGTTGTCCGAGCGTTGCCCAAGCATCCTGACGCATGGTTGGTGAATCAGCTGATCAGTGATTTTGTGCCTTGGGATTTTCTGTCGCGCTATGTGTTTAACAAGCCCGGTTTTTATGCCGATTATCAACGCTGGAGTCTTCCTTATCAGGAACACGTTGTCGATATTCTCAAAACAACCTATTTGAAGGACAAGGAAGGGCTGCGAAAGCGGTTGTTTGGACTAGGATAGTGTGGATTGAAATTGGTCTGAAATATTTTCTACTTCATGCTCCGCCCCTTTCCTCTTTCAATACACAATTGTGACGTGTAGGGCGGTTTCTCGATCCTGCCATCTAGTAAGGCACTTCGAGGACCCGTCTATTGAAATAGGTTTGTTGGTGTTTGCAGCTGCAATCAGGATTGCAAGCATATTTTTTCCTACAGTTGTCGTGCCGTCAAAATCAAACTCTCCGGTGACGCTTTTGCCGCAGACTGGTACGTTGTTATGGGTATCAACACTAAATATTACCCTACCGTCGCCGATGACAGCAATCCTGCGGACAAGACCTGATCCTTCGCCTCCATAAGCGGAGAAACTAGAAACCATTGCTACCGCGACAAGGACATACTTCAAGAATGTCATATCAATATAATCTCCATTAGTGAATTTATATTAACCGGCTAATCGAAAAGGAGAAAAGTAACAGGACTCATTTCCAATTTGGATTTGAGCGCTCCATAATAATGCTGCACCATTGCAATATCGCCAGCGCTTAGAATGCCACCATTGTTCCATACTGGATTGCAGTAGTTCATGACGGATTCTGCATCCCATGGACCAAATTTTTTGTCCCCAGCAGTATCTCCGACTGGCTGTCCTTTGGTACAAATTGGAGGTTTATCGTCACGTAATTGCTCATGGGCGAAACCTAGAGCATGGCCAAATTCATGCACTGCAATTTTGCGAATGCATTCGATTTTTGTTTGCTGGCAACTGGTGCTGAAAGTCGTAAACTCGAAATTTAAGTCGATGCCAACGGATTTGTTCTTAAGCTGTGTTCCGAGGCCATAAGTGCCTGGTGCATCGTCGCTGTTTCCAATAATTGTATCGTCCACCACCGCAACTCTGAGGCCATCAATCGGTTGACCAGAGCACTGTTGCCAGCCGGTAAAACGTACCTGTGATACTGCTTCCCATGTGTCTGCAACTGCATTCTGCACGACCTGCCGTTGCGCGGCGTACCTATTGTAAGTGGTGTCATCCATTTTCCAGCACGTTGCTATATTCTTGGTGGGCCAGATGGATGTTTCAAGTGGAAATCCTTCAACCTTCCCGCTTCTGGAAGTGTGCTGTAATTTATCGCGAGCTAGTACTTCCGAGCTGCCACTGAAGCTAGCTAATGACAATATAAGAACATGGATTTGAAAAACGGGATACAATCTCATGGGTCTTCCCAAGTGTGATTGAAAAAATGAAAAAAAACTATAATATCAATATGTTATGCTGTGATTTCAGCAGTATGTATTGAGGTTGTCAATTTGACTTTAGTCGCAAATGAGCAATTTATTTCAGACTGCATTGTCGATATTCTCAAAACAACCTATTTGAAGGACAAGGATGGGCTGCGAAAGCGGCTCTATGGACTTGACCAGTGAAGGAAACAGGATGCTCGAGCCCGTAGTTAATTTTTTCAGCCGAATATTCACCTATATCGGACGTGGTATCGGGTTTATTGTCGGTATCCTCCTGTGGCCATTCATGTGGGCGAGCAGCTGGTATACGCAGAGGGGGTTTATTCTCAAAATTGTGGTGGGTCTTGCTCTTCTCCTCTGGCTGGGTCTTTACGGTTATTTCTTTTACAACACGCAGGCCTGGACCAATTTTAATCCGGACTATGTTGCGTCCTACAATTTCAAGAATCAGACAGCGCCTGCTGGTGAGCCATTGGCTGCGCCCGCTGCAGCTGCGACGACGGGCACAAATGTTTCCAAGACCTGTGCTCGTTCCGCAATTGTAACAGTCACTGCGGATTTGACGGATTTCAACGTCAACCAGAATGCCTGGATTTCCTCGATGCTGCTCTACAAGCTCGGATTTTTCGGTATGGATTGGGACAGGACGCCATTTCTTGATAACAAGGCATCCTTTCAACGTGGTATCAATTCAGCCGTCCGCCGAACGGGTATAGAGTTGGTCGATACGTTGGGGCGCGTTCGTGGCACCTCACAGATCGATGGTGACCTGCAAAAGGCTCGCGGTAATCTGCAGTTCACCGAGGATGCATGGTATTTCGGCCTCAATCCATTTGGTCCGAAAACGCCGACGCCAAGCTATTACCGCTCGGCTGTGAATGATCTGCGCACATTCAATACAAAGCTGGAAAACTGCAACGCGATCTTCGACGCGCGTGCGGATAATCTGATTCAGTTTATCGATCGTATCGCCAATGATATCGGTGCCACATCAGCTATCCTGAAAGATCGTTCCGAAAATCATAATAATGGCTGGTTCGATACGCGTGCCGATGATCGTTTCTGGTTCGCCTATGGTCAGCTCTACGCTTATTACGGCTTGATGAATGCTGCACAGGTCGATTTTAGGCAGGTGCTGGATGAAAAGCATCTTACGCCGCTATGGGATGGTATGGACGGCCAATTGCGCTCTGCTCTGGCTATTCAGCCCTGGATCATCGCCAATGGCAGTGAAGGAGGCTGGCTGTTGCCAAACCACCTAACGACCATGGGTTTTTATATTTTGCGCGTCCGCTCGAACCTGATCGATATCAAGCAGGTGCTGCAACAATAAGCGGGCTTTGATAGGTGAGGCGGGCTTACCCCGTCTCTTCTCAATCAAACCGGCAGGGCCGATGTTTCCTTAACTTCTTCCATGACCGCATAAGTATGGGTTTCGCGAACGCCCGGTAGCGAAAGCAGCGCATCGGAAAGAAAACGCCGGTAATGCTCCATATCGGCGACACGGGCTTTGATCAGATAGTCAAAGCCGCCGGCGACCATATGACATTCCATCACGTCCGGGTTACGGCGCGTTGCAGCGGCGAAAGTTGCGAAAACGTCCGGTGTGGTGCGATCCAGCTTGATCTCGACAAAAACCAGCATTGCGCGATCGAGCTTTTTCGGCGACAATTTTGCTGTGTACCCAAGTATATAGCCGTCACGGGATAGGCGTTTCACCCTTTCGGTTGTCGCTGTTTGGGAAAGGCTGATACGTTCGGATAATTCAGTATTGGATAGCCTTCCATCTTTTTGCAGCTCGCGCAGAATCCTGCGATCGAGACTGTCCAAACTCTTCATCTCTAAAAAATTCCCCATTTTAGTTTTTTACTCTGATTAGGCTGTTTTTATTGGTGAGAATAACCAGCTGGAATAGATTATATGGAAAAAATCAATAAGGGGAAGCCTGATGACTAACCATTCGCCATCCACCCAAGATTTTTCCGCGCCCTATGCTGTCGATGATCAGCAATTGGTTGCTGATTTGCTGCACACCATTGCGCTTTCCGAACCGGTAAACCGGCGTATCGACGAGCGTGCCAGTAAATATATCGCGACGATCCGCAAAGAAGCGAATGGCATTGGCGGTGTCGAAGACTTTCTTCGCGAGTACGGACTTTCGACGCGTGAAGGCTTGGCCTTGATGGTGCTTGCCGAAGCGCTCTTGCGCGTGCCGGATGCTGCCACACAAGACAAGTTGATTGAGGACAAACTCAAGCAGGGCCACTGGTCCGAGCATGAGCCGAGCGGTGATACGTGGTTCGTTTCTGCCTCAGCTTGGGCACTTGGCCTTTCCGCTAAAGTTATCAAGCCAGGTGAAACGCCGGAGGGTGTATTATCGTCACTGGTCAAGCGGATCGGGCTGCCAACTGTTCGCACCGCCACCAAACAGGCTATGCGTTATCTTGGTCATCACTTTGTACTGGGCGAAACCATCAAGGACGCCTTGAAACGTGCCGGTACAAACGAAGCCAAGGGCTATCGCCATTCCTTCGATATGCTGGGGGAAGGCGCGCGGACACGTAAAGATGCGCAGGGCTATTTCAAATCCTATTCAGACGCGATTGATGCCATTGGCCGCGCTACGGGTAATAAGAAGTTGCCGGATCGTATGGGGATTTCTGTCAAACTGTCAGCGCTGCATCCGCGTTATCTTGCAACACACCATGATCAGGTCATGGCTGAATTGGTGCCTGATCTTTTGGCTCTGGCGCAAAAAGCGAAGTCCTATGATTTGAACTTCACGGTTGACGCGGAAGAGGCGGACCGGCTTGAGCTGTCTCTGGATGTGATTGACCGCGTTTTTGCTGATCCGTCACTGCATGGTTGGGACGGGTTCGGCCTTGCCATTCAGGCTTATCAGAAGCGTGCTCTCGCGGTCATTGATCACGTTGACAAGCTTGCCGCCCGCCATAACCGCAAGATGATGGTGCGGTTGGTCAAGGGCGCCTATTGGGATACTGAAGTGAAGCGAGCCCAGGAGCGCGGTCTCGCCGACTATCCGGTATTTACACGCAAGCCTGCGACTGACGCTTCTTATATGGCCTGCGCCAAGCGTATGCTTGATGCTCGACCGCGGATTTTTCCTCAGTTTGCGACCCATAATGCGTTAACAGTCGCAATGATTCTGGAAATGGCCGGAGACGACAAGACTGGTTTTGAGTTTCAACGCCTGCATGGCATGGGCGAAAGTCTTTATAAGCAGATCACCGAAAAGAATGACAAGATTGCTTGCCGCATATACGCGCCAGTAGGTGGATATCGCGATCTTCTAGCCTATCTCGTGCGCCGTCTGCTTGAGAACGGGGCAAATTCCTCATTTGTTTCGGTGGTTGGCGACAATAATGTGCCGATTGCCGATCTTCTGGTTCGTCCTACCGAGAAGCTGAATGACGGCAAGGGCTATCGTCATCCCAACATTCCGATGCCTCTGAAACTTTACGGCAAACGCACAAATTCGGCCGGTGTCGAACTTGGCGACCGGAAAGCATTGGCAGGTCTGTTATCGGGCATTGCCAAGGCATCGAAAAGCGTTAAGGCCGTTCCATTGATCGACGGAAAACCATCGGGAAACATGCAGGACGTGATTTCTCCGGTTAATGGTGCAACGATCGGTTCGGTTGTTTTTGCAACCGCCGAAGAGGCAGCGAAGGCTGTCGGCATTGCACGCAAGGGCTTTGTTTCATGGTCTCGCACTGCGGTTGAAACACGCGCAAAGGCACTGGAAAAGGCGGCTGATCTGCTTGAAGGCAATCGTGATCAAATGCTTGATCTTTTGTCGCGGGAGGCTGGCAAAACTCTTGATGATGGCATTGCAGAAATCCGAGAAGCAGTCGATTTTTGTCGATACTATGCTGCTGAGGCCCGCCGCCAGTTCGCAGCGGACAAAATAATGCCTGGTCCGACGGGCGAAGATAATAAGCTTCGCCACCGGGGACGCGGTGCATTTGTGTGTATCAGCCCGTGGAATTTTCCTCTGGCAATTTTCCTGGGACAGGTAACGGCTGCGCTTGCCGCAGGTAACAGTGTGCTTGCCAAGCCGGCGGAGCAGACACCGCTTATAGCCTATGAGGCGATCAGAATCCTGCACGAAGCGGGCATTCCGAAAGATGCACTTCTGTTCGTACCGGGTGATGGTTCGGTTGGTGCGGCACTGACATCTCATGTGGACATTGCCGGGGTTGCCTTCACGGGCTCTACTGACACGGCTTGGGCTATCAACCGCACGCTGGCTGCAAAGAAGGGACCCATTGTACCGCTCATTGCAGAGACAGGGGGCCTCAATGCTATGATCGTTGACGCAACGGCTCTGTCAGAGCAAGTGGCTGATGATGTCGTCATGTCAGCTTTCCGTTCGGCAGGCCAACGCTGTTCAGCGCTGCGTATTCTCTACCTTCAGGAGGATATTGCGGACAATATGCTCCATATGATCGAGGGAGCTGCAAAAGAGCTGGTTCTCGGTGACCCGGCATTGGCATCTACTGATGTTGGACCAATTATCGACCGCGACCAACGCAACATGCTGCGCGATCACATCGAGGCAATGCGCAAAACTCAGAAGGTTCGTTTTGCGGGCGAGGCGCCGAGCGATGGCTTGTTCTTTGCGCCGCATATTGTTGAGCTGGATAGAGCCGATGCCTTGCAGCGCGAGGTATTCGGCCCCGTTCTGCATGTCGTCCGCTGGAAAGCAAAGGATCTGGATAAGGTGCTCGACCAGATTGCGTCGACCGGTTATGGCCTGACCTTCGGGCTGCACACACGTATCGAAGCAACGGTCGCGAAAGTCATCGACAGGCTCGACATTGGAAATATCTACGTGAACCGCAATACGATTGGCGCTGTTGTAGGAACTCAGCCTTTCGGCGGATCGGGTCTTTCCGGCACCGGGCCGAAAGCTGGTGGGCCGTCCTATTTAACGCGGTTTGCACTTGAGCAAGTCGTTTCCGTTAACACGGCTGCTGCTGGTGGAAATGCCAGCCTTATTGCCATGGGGGAATAGCAGCAAATGGGGATAGGCGTGTTCGGCCTATCCCCATTTCACGTACAGAATGCTATTGACGTTGTTAAACATTGGGGAAACGTCAATGGCCACCGTCAAGTCCGATATTGAGATTGCTCGCTCCGCTACCAAAAAAACGATTTTAGAGATTGGTGCAACGATCGGCATTCCGCCGGAACATCTGGTGCCCTACGGCCATGACAAGGCCAAACTGTCGGCAGAGTTTATCCGCTCCAAGAAGGAGGGGAAGAATGGCAAGCTCATTCTTGTAACCGCCGTTAGCCCAACGCCCGCTGGCGAGGGAAAAACCACCACCACTGTTGGTCTTGGCGATGGCCTTAACCGCATAGGCAAAAAAGCGATCGTCTGTATCCGTGAAGCTTCGCTCGGTCCGTGTTTTGGTACCAAAGGGGGCGCAGCAGGCGGTGGCTATGCGCAAGTTATCCCAATGGAAGATATCAATCTGCATTTCACTGGCGATTTCCATGCCATAACTTCCGCGCATAATTTGCTCGCGGCAATGATCGACAATCATATCTATTGGGGCAATGACCTCAATATTGATACGCGCCGGATCACATGGCGCCGGGTGATGGATATGAATGACCGCGCCCTGCGCGGCATTGCATCATCCTTGGGCGGTGTAGCCAACGGCTTTCCTCGCGAATCCGGCTTTGATATCACTGTTGCTTCGGAAGTTATGGCAATCCTATGTCTTGCCGTTGATCTTGCCGATCTTGAGAAGCGTCTTGGCGATATCATCATCGGCTACAGATTTGATCGAAGCCCTGTATATGCTCGGGATTTGAAGGCGGACAAGGCTATGGCCGTTCTGCTGAAAGATGCGATACAGCCCAATCTTGTGCAAACGCTTGAGAATAATCCAGCTTTCGTGCACGGCGGTCCCTTCGCAAATATTGCGCATGGCTGCAATTCGGTTGTTGCAACGACAACGGCTCTAAAACTGGCTGATTTTGTTGTCACAGAAGCAGGGTTCGGCGCGGATCTGGGCGCTGAAAAATTCTTTGACATCAAGTGCCGCAAAGCTGGCTTGAAGCCTGCCGCTGCCGTTATTGTCGCCACGGTTCGGGCGATGAAAATGCATGGCGGCGTTGCCAAAGTCGATCTGGGGGAAGAGAATGTCGTGGCGGTTAAATCCGGCTGTGCCAATCTCGGGCGTCATATGGAAAACGTCCGGCAGTTTGGCGTGCCGGTGATCGTTGCGATCAATCATTTTACTGCGGATACCGAGGCTGAAATCGAGGCGGTCAAAGCTTTTGTGGCTGCTCACGGTGCGGAAGCAGTGTTGTGTAAGCATTGGGCGCATGGTTCGGCAGGCATAGAGGAACTCGCGCAGAAAGTTTCGGCACTGGCAGAAGGCGGATCGGCACAATTTTCGCCACTCTACGAAGATGAGCTTTCCTTGTTTGATAAAATCGAAACAATTGTAAAACGGATCTATCGCGGGGCAGAAGCAGACGCCGATGCCAGCGTTCGTGACCAACTGCGCCGCTGGGAGGAGGCAGGTTACGGCCATCTTCCGGTTTGTATGGCAAAAACGCAATATTCGTTTTCAACAAACCCTGATTTACGCGGTGCGCCAGTCAATCATGTTGTGCATGTGCGCGAGGTGCGGCTCTCGGCTGGAGCGGGCTTCGTCGTGGCAATATGCGGTGAAATCATGACTATGCCAGGCCTGCCAAAGTCTCCATCGGCGGAGCGTATTCATCTCAACGCTGATGGCTTGATCGAGGGCCTATTTTAGACCTTAGGCGCACAAGTGATTTTTGCAGTTGCAAGCGGCCCAATGTAACGATAACAATCGTCGCTATGAACACATGCATTTTCTCAACTGGCTGGTGGTGGGCTCGCTTTTAGCGGCCGCGCAGCCTTTTGCATGTTTGTGAAAAAGGACAGGGCCGCAACGGGTTTTCCGGGCGGCCTTTTTGTTTGACCGCTTGAATTGCCCTGAATGCCGAATGCAACAAAGGATTTGACGATGCATAGAATTGAGGGCCAGTTGGAAATATTCGATACAAAGGGCGGGGTGACAATCACCCGTTCGCGGGTGGCAACAGCCTATGCCAGCGCTATTGATAGCTATATTGATGCGTTGGACGAGCGCCGTGGCGCGGTCTTTTCCTCCAATTATGAATATCCGGGCCGCTATACGCGGTGGGATACAGCGATCATCGATCCTCCTGTTGTAATTACCTCAAATGGACGGCACATGACCATTGAGGCGCTGAACAAGCGCGGTGAAGTGCTTCTTCTGCCCATTAAGCAAGCCATGGAAAAGCTTGAGGAAATAACAATCAGCTCGACCAGCGAGACGAAGCTGGAGCTGGAGATTGCGTTGCCGACGCGCGCATTTACCGAGGAAGAGCGCTCACGCATTCCTTCGGTGTTCACCGTTCTACGCGGCATTGTTGCGCTGTTCTTTACCGAAGATGATGCAAATCTCGGTCTTTATGGTGCTTTCGGCTATGATCTGGCTTTCCAGTTTGACCCGATCGAGTACAAGCTGAAACGACCGGACGATCAGCGCGATATCGTGCTTTATTTGCCCGATGAGATTTTGGTCGTTGATCACCATGCTGCCAAGGCTTGGCTGGACCGTTACGACTATGCTTATGAAGGAAAATCGACGGAGGGGCTGCCACGCGACACTGCCAAAAAGCCGTTTGAACCTACCGACATTATTCCAGGCAGGGGCGACCATAATCCGGGCGTCTATGCGGAATTGGTCAAGAAAGCCAAGGAAAGTTTCATGCGCGGCGATCTTTTTGAGGTCGTGCCGGGACAGACTTTCTATGAGCGTTGCGAAACCAAGCCATCGGTAATTTCGCGAAGGCTGAAGGCGATCAATCCCTCGCCTTATTCGTTCTACATCAATCTAGGTGACAACGAATATCTCGTCGGAGCCTCGCCTGAAATGTTTGTTCGGGTTGTCGGCCGCCGCATTGAGACTTGCCCGATTTCCGGGACTATCAAACGTGGTGAAGATGCCATAGCTGATGCCGAGCAAATCATCAAACTGCTGAACTCCAAGAAAGACGAATCCGAACTTACCATGTGCTCGGATGTCGATCGCAACGATAAAAGCCGTGTCTGTGAGCCGGGCTCTGTTCGCGTTATTGGCCGCCGCCAGATCGAAATGTATTCGCGCCTGATTCACACTGTTGATCATATTGAAGGCCGTCTGCGCGAGGACATGGACGCTTTCGATGGGTTCCTTTCCCATGCATGGGCAGTTACCGTTACCGGAGCGCCAAAGCTATGGGCGATGCGATTTATTGAGGAAAATGAACGCAGCCCGCGCGCATGGTATGGCGGTGCCATTGGCATGGTCAATTTCAACGGTGATATGAACACCGGCCTGACGCTGCGGACCATCCGCATCAAAGACGGCATCGCACAGGTGCGGGCAGGCGCGACATTGCTGTATGATTCAATACCGGAAGAGGAAGAGGCTGAAACCGAACTGAAAGCATCGGCGATGATAGCGGCCGTGCGTGACGCCCATAAGAGCAATATCGTTCCTGAAGAGCGTGCCGTTGCTCGCGTCGGTGAAGGATTGCAAATTTTGCTGGTCGATCACGAGGATTCTTTCGTGCACACCTTGGCGAACTATTTCAGACAGACCGGAGCCATTGTTACCACTGTCAGAACGCCCGTGCCGGAAGAGATATTTGACCGCATCAAGCCAGATCTTGTGGTTTTATCACCTGGCCCAGGGACGCCGACCGACTTCGACTGCAAGGCGACAATCAAGAAAGCTCGTGCACGCAACTTGCCAATATTCGGCGTTTGTCTTGGATTGCAGGCTTTAACTGAAGCCTATGGCGGAAGTCTGAGGCAGCTTCACGTGCCTGTGCATGGAAAACCCTCGCGCATTCGCATCACCAAACAAGGCAGGATTTTCTCGGGGCTGCCCAAGGAAGTGACGGTGGGCCGTTACCACTCAATTTTTGCCGATCCGGTACGTCTCCCGGATGATTTCATCGTGACAGCTGAAACAGAAGATGGTGTCATCATGGCTATCGAGCATAAGCACGAACCCATTGCAGCGGTGCAATTCCATCCGGAATCGATCATGACACTGGGGCACAATGCTGGTATGCGCATGATCGAAAACGTCGTGGCTCATTTACCGCGCCGTGCGAAGGAACGAGCGGCTTAGAGCGAGAAATTCAGCATGATAGATACACGCTCGGCAGTTAACGGCGAGACGACAGTTCGCCGGTTGGCATTCTGGTCGATTTTTATCGGCATCGCCGTGCTCGGTCTGAAATATGCCGCCTATCATGTTACGGGATCGGTAGCGCTTTATTCTGACGCATTGGAATCGATTGTAAATGTGGTTGCCGCTTTGGCAGCATTCTGGGCAATTCTGCTTAGCCATAAGCCTGCTGACCAGAATCACCCCTATGGTCATCACAAAGCGGAATATTTTTCAGCCGTTATCGAAGGGGTGCTGATTATTCTGGCTGCCTTGCTCATCTTGCGTGAAGTTTGGGTGGCTTGGGAAACACCCAGAAGTTTGGATGAACCTTGGCTAGGTCTTGCCATCAATGGCGGGGCCTCACTGATCAATGCGGTTTGGGCTTCGCTGCTACTTAGAAGCGGGCGCAAGCATCGCTCCCCGGCGCTGATTGCTGACGGCAAGCATATTATGACGGATGTGGTGACATCGCTTGGTGTGTTCATTGGTCTCGTTGGTGCGGTTGCGACCGGATGGACAATCCTCGATCCGCTGTTGGCGGTTATCGTTGCCGTGAACATTCTCTGGCAGGGCTGGCGCGTGATCAGCAATTCCGTCCAAGGATTGATGGATGGCGGGGTGTCTACGGATGAAACCATGCGCATCCGCGATATCATATCGGCAAATGCTGGAGGTGCCTTGGAGGTTCATGATTTGAAGGCCCGCGTGGCCGGGCGTATGACCTTCATTGAGTTCCATCTTGTTGTGGACGCAAACATGTCTGTTCGAGATGCGCACATTATTTGCGACCGTATAGAAAACGCTTTGATGCACCACATTCCTGAAGCCAGCGTCGTGATCCATGTCGAGCCAGAAGATGAGGCAAAACTGCCCATCGGCACGGCTGCCGTTCCTTTTGCCTGATCCGTTGAAAGGATTGAAATTCTCATGAATGCACCCCGGGTTCACGTTAAATCGACCGAGCTTCTTTCAGATAATTGGGGAACTCTCACCAAATATACGTATAATTTTTTACGTCGTGACGGGCTTGTCGAAACACAAACTCGCGAAGTTTATAATCGTGGCAATGGGGCGGTGGTTTTGCCCTATGATCCGGTACGAGGAACAATTTTGCTGACAAGGCAATTTCGGCTGCCAGCTTTCGTGGTCCATCAGGAGCCGATGCTGATTGAAGCCTGTGCTGGCCTGCTTGATGACAATGATGCTGAAACCACTGCCCGCAAGGAAACGGAAGAGGAACTGGGCTACCGGCTTCGCGATATTGAGCGTGTCTTTGATCTGTTTATGAGTCCGGGCAGCGTGACCGAGCGTCTGGCATTCTTTATCGCAATCTACGATCCTACGGATAAAGTTTCCGCCGGTGGCGGACATGAACACGAGGGCGAGGACATTGAGGTCCTAGAGGTGACGCTTGATGAAGCCATGACGATGATTGCCGAACAGCGTATCGTCGATGCCAAGACAATCATCCTGCTCCAGCATCTCAAATTGAAGCAATTATCGCGCTGACCGGCTTTTTTCGGTGCAGTCGTGCAACATTGCGTCACGTAATATTTCAATCCGTCATGATTTTGTTACAATTATATTGACATAGAAGACGCGCTGGTTGAAACCTCCTCCAGCAATGCGAATTCTCCGAACAGGATTAAGCGTAAAAGCGCGAAGTTGGGGACAAGTTCATTTGGTAAAGCATCAGTTCCGAGGCTGGAACTGATAGCCAACACGCATGGCAGTGCCAGCGGACGACCGCGGCTGTTTACAAATTTAGTTAACCTTTAAACACTAGGATTAGCTTATGGGTAAACCTTATTTCTATGCACTTGTTGCTGGTCTATCGATGATCGTTCTGGCACAGCCTTCCTATGCACGTAGCACTGCTGATTGCGACAAGCTGCAATCGGGCAAGCCCGAAATTTTATCTGCAAATATTGATAACCAGCCTGATGCGGGCAAGAATGTTGTCGCGGATGCCTGCCCAACAAAGGGCAAGGTTGTCTCCCAGGCTCCGGAAAAATTGAAGCCCATCAACATCCTAGCAACTGGTGGTACAGGTATTTTGAAAAAGGCAGTGAAAGGCGAACTTCAATTTCAGAACGAAGGTTCGCTTCATGAGGATATGTCCTTTAAATATCGTATCTACCGCCCGGAAACGCCGAGCGGCGATACTATGGTGCTTTTGCACGGCTCGGGTCAGGATGAAACCAGCCTGGTATCATTCGCCTCCAAAATTGCACCGGACGCTTTGTTGCTCGCCGTTCGCGGCCGTGTCGTCCAAGATGGGTCAAATCGCTGGTATCGCCGATTGTCGCCAGTGAGCTTCGACCAGACGGATATTCGGTCAGAAGCCGAAGCCTTTGCTGGTTTCTTCACCCAAGCTGCATCAAAATATAAGATCGACATCAACCGCACCACGTTTCTTGGTTATTCAAACGGTGCAAATCTCGTCAATTCGGTCATGATGCTCTATCCGGACCTCGTGAAGCAGGCAGTGCTATTGCGTTCAATGCCGGTCTTGACTGGCTCTATAGATGCCAATCTGGGCAAGGCCCGGGTGCTGACGGTATCTGGCGCATCCGATCAGCTTTATGCCCCTTATGCTCCTGCACTGGAAGATATGTTGCGCTCGCACGGTGCTCGTGTGGAGGCGCGCTCGATCAAGTCTGACCATGGCCTTGGCAAGGATGACGTGAAGGTTGTCAGCGAGTGGCTTTCTGGCGCAACGGCTTCGCTAAAAAAATAACGGCTTTCTTAAGAGCTCTTGCATCCGAGCCGACACTCGTTTAGGTGTTTGCTCATGAAAATGCGCCCGACACAGATGTCCAATGCTCAGTCTGCCTTTGCAGGGCTGGCCAATCGCGCCTTTCTTCTACCGCTTCTACTCGACCTTATTGGCGATCGCCGGGCTCGTTGAAGGAGCGTCCGGCGGTCGAAACCGCCACGTGGCTCTCGCTCCTTATCCATTTACAACTTTAGCTCCAAGCCTAAAATAGTGCCATGATTGCGCCAGTTCAGCTGCGCACTTGGCCGGAAACGAGAAGCAGATGACTGACATTATAACATCCCGACCTGTCGCAGGAATGCCTGACGCAGCCAAGAAATATGAACCATATGCCTTCGTCGATCTCAAAGATCGTCAATGGCCATCCAAACGCATCGAAAAGGCACCGATCTGGTGTTCTGTGGATCTGCGAGACGGCAATCAGGCGCTTGTTGATCCAATGGGGCATGATCGCAAGGTGCGCATGTTTGCGCTGTTGCTTGATATGGGTTTCAAGGAAATCGAGATCGGATTTCCGTCAGCATCGCAGACAGATTTCGATTTTGCACGCTGGTGTGTGGAAGAAGGCAATCCCGGAGCGGATGTCTCGTTACAGGTGCTCGTCCAGTGCCGTCCGGAATTGATTACGCGTACATTTGAATCGCTGCAAGGTGCGCATAAACCCATCATCCATTTTTATAATTCCACCAGTGAATTGCAGCGCCGCGTGGTTTTCAACAAAGATGTAAATGGCATCAAGGCTATCGCAACCGATGCCGCAAAGATGATTACTGACATGGCTGCCAAAGCGGGTGGTGGCTTCCGGTTCGAGTATTCGCCGGAAAGTTTCACTGGCACTGAACTCGAAGTGGCCTTGGAAATCTGCAATGCTGTAACCGAGATCGTCAAACCGACGCCGGACAACAAGTTGATTATCAATCTGCCGTCTACGGTCGAGATGTCGACGCCCAATATCTACGCTGATCGTATTGAGTGGATGTGCCGTCAGCTGGATAACCGTGAAAATTTGATTGTTTCATTGCATCCGCACAATGATCGCGGAACTGGCATCGCGGCAACGGAGCTCGGCCTGATGGCCGGAGCAGACCGTGTTGAGGGTACTTTGTTCGGCAATGGCGAACGTACTGGCAATGTTGATATCGTCACATTGGCACTGAACATGTTTACGCAAGGCGTGGATCCAGAAATTGACTGTTCCGACATTAATCGCATGAAGGAAGTCTATGAATATTCCAACCAATTGGTGATTCCGGAACGGCATCCCTATGTTGGAGAGTTGGTCTACACGGCCTTTTCGGGCTCTCATCAGGATGCGATCAACAAGGGCATGAAGGCCATTAAACAAGCCAATAAAAGCTTGTGGGAAGTGCCGTATTTGCCGATTGACCCGCAAGACGTCGGGCGCAGCTACGAAGCGATTATTCGCATCAATTCGCAATCGGGCAAGGGTGGCATCGCCTATATCTTGCAGGCGGATTACGGGTTGAACCTGCCACGCGGCATGCAGGTGGAGTTCCGTGAAGATATTCAAAACATCACGGACGGCGAAGGCAAGGAAATGCCTTCCAAGCGTATTTATGATCGCTTTCAGGAACTCTATGTCGATCAGCCCAACGCCAGACTCAAGTTTGTCGATCACCACACCTATCCGGACACGGAAAGAAAGGGTGTTCGCATTCTTTCAGCTGAGATAACCGACAATGGTGAAACCAAGCGTATCGAGGGCAGGGGAACCGGACCTGTTGATGGCTTCATCGATGCTCTTTCGCATTATCTCGGTTTCAAAATGTCGGTGGTGAACTATTCTGAACATTCGCTGCAGCATGGCTCAGATGCGGCGGCTATCAGCTACATGGAAATCGAGCATCCAGCAGGAAAAATCTTTGGGGCCGGTATCAATAAGAACATTGTGACGGCTTCGCTGGAAGGTATTGTTTCTGCAGCAAATCGCATTATTGCAAAATAGCGGAACAGAGCCTTTTCGGCTTAATTTTATCAGCTAATGAATTCGGGCCAATCCTTTGCTTAAGTCAAAGGGTTGGCCTTGTTTTGACAAGTTTCAGGTGCATTGGCGTGGCATGATTGCTAATAATTGAGCCCGGATTTTGTTCACACGCCGATCGATTTTCAGCTTGAAGGAATTGATGAAAGAGAATTCGAATCCACGCGACAGGTTGAGCCTTTCAGAAGCAGTGCGTGGCGCGCAGCTTGCGTCTGCGGATAGGAACGATGTTCTAACCGATACGAAAGAAGCTGATCTTGCCCGGATTGAAGTTCTTGCCCAGGATTTGCAGGAGGTTTTCGACGAAGTGCCAGTTGATGATCCGCAGTGGCAATTTGCTGTTTCAAAAGGCCAGCAGCCGCGCTTATGGATCGACGTCACGTCGCATGTCACCATGGCCCGGGATCGACGTACATATCGCTTTGTTCGCGATACGAGGAATGGCCGAATTCTCGTTGCAGAGTCCACCGAGGTAAGACCTGTCGCCGATGCGGTAACGCGTTATATTGCCGAGCGAATTGTCGAGAGACGGCAAATGATGGAAGGCAGCCGGGTCGGGTTGATCGAGCCGAAACCTGTAAAAGAAACACGGCAGATCGAACAATCCATGCAGCCTGCGGTAACCATTCCTGCTATCAAACAACCATCTCGTCTGAGTTCATTTATTACAGCGGCATACTGGTTCCTTATTGGAGCAGCCATTGGATCAGGAGCATTCGTGGTGTTTTTTTGGGACCGCGTTTCGAACTACTTCTAGTTCAACCCAGTCAACCCCATTTGAAACTAGCTTCCTGCTAACAAGTCATCGTCACGTATAGTTTGGATCGTCATCTGGGCATCGATAATGCTTCGTTGCTTCATGTGGCATGACCAGCCTACATTGGTTTTTTCGATCGTAAACAGATTATATGCAGCTGGTGGCTTATGGCTGCCGGCGAAGCTCTGGCTTGCCGAAGGGACACATATGACGGGAACGGTCCAGTTTGGCCCGTTAATTTCGTAACGAGTGGCAAGATGGGTATGGCCATGTAAAACAAGTTCAGCGCCGTGCTGACGGACAATGCGCTGGAAAAGTCCGATTCCAAGCAATCTCTTATGGGAAGGGGCTGCGCCGCGAATAGGCGGATGATGGATCATGATGACACGAAACAGACCACGCTGACCCGTCTCTGTAAGAATTTCGGCCAGTTTCGTTGCCTGTTTTGATCTCAGATCGCCCGTTGCCATGAAGGGGGCGGTAGCGCGTGCCGAAGATACGCCGATAAGCGCGACGTCGCCGCGCACGCGTAGGTAAGGAAATTCGACAGGCAGGTTTTCGGCGGCTTGCTTGTCGCCTCGCATCCATGCTTCCCAGTAGCGGCGCGTCTTTTTCAACGCACCTGGAACATATGCGTCATGATTACCGGGAACTACAGAAACGTCCTCCGGCCGACCCAGTGTTTTGAGCCAACGCTGTGCTGTTTCGAGTTCTTCATCCAAGGCAAGATTGACCAGGTCACCAGTGACGGCGATATGGTCCGGGTGCTGTGTCAGGAGGTCATCTGTCAGCGCCTCCAAGGTGCCACCTGTCATCATGCCTTTGCGATTTGAGCGCCAGTTGATATAGCCGGTGATACGTTTTGAAATCAGCTCACGCAGGGTAAGCGCGGGCAGGGGTGACAGATGGATATCGGAGATATGTGCAAGACGGAACATCATTCCAGCTTTATGAGACTATTAGACAGGAATCCAGTGATAGAACCGTCGCACGGACTGACAGTCTCATTGAAAACCGGATGGCATGGCACAAAAACACTTTAGATGGCGGTTCCGCCTCTTTCACACCTATTTTTTATTTCGCCGCCCCATGACGCTGGGCGCGCGCGGAGTCGTTTTCGATGAGGCAACCAACTCAGTTTTCCTTATCCGCCATACCTATGTTGCGGGCTGGCAATTTCCAGGTGGCGGCGTTGAAACGGGCCATACTGTTGAACAAACCCTCGCCAAGGAGCTTATGGAGGAAGGCAATATTGAGCTGACGGGGCGCCCCGAGCTTTTTGCCATCTATCATAATGCTCATGCCTCAAAGCGCGATCATGTCGCACTTTATGTTTGCCGGTCATTTCGGCAGGCGACGCCCTTCCTCGCCAATCGTGAAATTGCCGAGGCAGGGTTTTTTAAGCTTGATGATTTGCCGCAAGACACTACGCCCTCAACACGGCAAAGGCTCGCAGAAATATTTGACGGCTTGGAGCCGCCCCTGCTCTGGTAGTTCAGGCCATCTGATTGCGATTATGTGGTGCCGCATAGTCAATTTCAGGCCCAAGCGGGACGATACCCGTCGGATTTATTGTACTATGGCTCCTGTAATAATGCCCTTTTATGTGCTCCATATTGACCGTCTGTGCGACGCCGGGAACCTGATAGAGTTCACGTGTGAAATTTGAGAGATTGGGATAATCGGCAATCCGTTGTCGATTGCATTTGAAGTGGCCGACATAAACCGGATCAAAGCGTAGAAGCGTTGTAAATAACCGCCAGTCAGCTTCGGTCAGGCGATTGCCAGCGAGATAGCGCTGCTTTGAGAGTTTGACCTCTATTTTGTCCAGTGCACCAAACAACTGAGCGAATGCTTCTTCATATGCTTCTTGTGTTGTGGCAAATCCGGCTCGATAGACGCCATTATTGATGTTGGGGTAAACAATCGCATTGATGGCATCGATCTCGCCGCGTAATTCTTCCGGATAGAAATCAGAATCCGGATCACCATACTCATTGAAAGCAGAATTGAGCATGCGGATAATTTCAGAGGACTCGTTCGAGACGATTGTGTTCTGTTTTTTGTCCCACAGCACGGGCACAGTAACGCGTCCGGAGTAATTGATATCTGCGCGCGTATAGACTTCGTGAAGACGCCTGTAGCCGAAAAGGTGGTCGGCCGTGGCTCCGTCTTTTTCGGAGAATGTCCAGCCTTCGCTGCCCATGTAGTAATCCACAACAGAAACAGAAATGACGTCCTGCAATTTCTTCAAGGCGCGAAAGATCAGAGTGCGATGGGCCCAAGGGCACGCATATGAAACATAGAGATGATAACGGCCACGCTCGGCTTGGAATCCTGCTTCGCCGGTTGGGCCCGCACTGCCATCAGGCGTTACCCAGTTGCGAAACTGGGACTCCGAGCGGATGAAGCGACCTCCGCTTTCCTTGGTGTCATACCATTGATCATGCCAAACGCCGTCAATTAACAAACCCATCTCGTTCATCCTTCAAGGTTGCCCGTAACGACACGGGATATTCGCATTACGATGCTTACCTAGGCATTTTTTACCGTGCAACCAGAACGATGAATGTAAACAGTGTGTCGCTAATGCATGGAACTGATATTCGCATTCCTCCGGCGATCGCTAGGGACGGGAATGTCACAATCGGCCAATAGCCGGAAACCATGACACTTTTCCGGTTTACGCCGCCCCGGTTTAATGTTAGCGAGGAAAAATGGAGACAATTGTGACAGGTACTTTGTTCATCCGACGATGAAACCCTGACCGGCGCTAATAGCGGCGGACGTCCTGTCTTGCCTTCTGAACATGAAGGTTCTGTCCCACTCCCATATGAAGATGCCCAGAATGCTGTCCCATGTCGTAACCTACGCACCGGAAGAACCGGAGCATGACACTGCCATTGAAGACATCAACAAAGAAGCCTTCGGTCCGGGACGCTTTACTCGTGCCGCTTATCGTATTCGCGAGGGTGGGCCGCATGATCGCAGCCTTTCTTTTGTCGCCACAAGTGGCGGGCACGTCGTGGGTTCGGTACGGCTCACTCCCATTCTGATTGGGCAAACCAAGGCTATGTTGCTTGGCCCGCTTGCAGTGCGTCCTGCCTGGAAAAAGCAAGGCATCGGTGCGGCCTTGATGCGCACAAGCATGGAGGCTGCACGGCGTGCCAATCACAAGTTGGTAATTCTGGTCGGAGACGAGCCCTATTATGCGCCCTTTGGTTTCAGGCGGATCGAAGGCCATCAAATTGTTATGCCCGCGCCGGTTGAGCCGTCACGCTTTTTAGCATGTGAACTTGTTCCGCACGCATTGAAAGACGTGCAGGGAAGGGTCAGGCATGCTTCGGTGGCCTGACGCTACTTTCCCTCGCGATACCACATTCCGCCGAGCAGAAATATCATTGCAGCAAGTCCAAGAAATCCGGAAAACAGCGGTAGCCGGTCTACGCTTTTAAGAACTGTTTCATTGGTTGGGCGAAGTCCGATCCAGTTATCACCGCTGGCACTGGCTGCGCCGCGAGAGGCGACAATGTTCGGAATTTCAACTGACGCTTGATCCGCGCTCTCACGCAGACGGCGAGCGCCACCACCAGTTTCGCGGGTCAGCGGATCAAGTTTGGCTGTTGTGGACACGTTGTCTGCAAATTCAGGGGCGTCGACGGGACCAACATGCGCAAGTGTTGTCAGATCACCATTGGCCACCTGGTAAAGCCCAATTTCCTCCATGGGCACAGATGCGGTGAAAACGCCCGGTTCTGTTTCGGCCAAAGGCACAGACTGGGTCTTGCCCGAGGGAGTGATAATGCTGGCGGGATCGGCTGTTTTTGCCATTGTCTGGCGGCGAATCTCCAAATTGCGCCCAGAGCCCTTTGCCGTCAGCGCTTCCTCTTCCAACTCGGGTTCTTTCATCAGCCAATGGGCGATACGCCGGTAAAGCGCCGCGTGAGGCCCGCCACCTTCAAAGCCACGCGCCCAAAGCCAGCCTTGATCGGAAAGGAACATGCCGACACGCCCTTCGCCCAATCGGTTCAACACGAGGAGTGGCCGGTCGCCAGCATTCATCACCACTTCGCCCTCGGGCTTATTCACGTCGATAACGCGGAACCAGCGACTCCAGTTTGGTGGCTCTTGCGTGCTGCCTTCAAGCCCCCTTGTTACGGGGTGACGTTTTCCTTGTTCACTGAGACGAGGATAGAATGCTCTTTCCTCAATATTGCCGGTTGGAACAGCTGGAAGAACTGAAAGCAGCGGTGTATTGGCGATAGACATGTTGCCGGCATATTCTGGCCCGGCTGCAATCAGGAGCGCGCCGCCGCGCTGAACATAATCATTGATATAATCGTAATAGAGCAGCGGCAGCACATCGCGATGCTGATAGCGGTCGAAAATAATCAAATCAAAATCAGTGATACGTTCAACAAACAGCTCACGCGTCGGGAAAGCTATCAGGGATAGTTCGTTGATCGGCGTCGAGTCCTGCTTTTCCGGGGGACGCAGGATGGTAAAATGCACCAGATCCACCGATGCATCTGACTTGAGCAAATTACGCCACGTGCGCTCGCCATTGTGCGGTTCGCCCGAAACGAGCAAAACGCGAAGGTTCTCGCGAATACCATCAATCATTGCTACAGCGCGATTATTGACCTCGGTCAGCTCCCCCGGAACGGTATCGACGATGATTTCGACGATATTGACGCCAGCACGGGGAAGCGTGACTTCCAACAGCATATCTTCGCCAATAATCGCGTCCTGGCTGCTTACTTCTGTTCCATTGACGCGCACACGCACACCTGCGCGACCGCCCAGAGGCTCACCGGCGCCAGTTACCCTATAGGTAATCTGTTGAGGCTTTCCGGTAAGTCCAAAACGCGGAGCGCGTACAAATTGAATGCGCCTATCGATCTCATTGGGCGTACCGGTAATCAAACCATGCACGGGAGCATTAAAACCGAGACCGCTTTTGTTGGCTGGAATATCATGGATTTGCCCATCGGTAATCATTATCGCGCCACCGATGCGGGCAGGCGGTACATCGCGGAATGCGCCGTTCAAGGCTCCAAAAAGACGCGTCGACGTGGCATCATCATTCTCAGCAGAGCGTCCGGATTCGACCGTGCGGACCTCAAATTGCGGTAATCTCGCCAATGCTGCCTGCACTTGAGCAAGCGCAGCGTCGGTGTCGGCGGATCTAACGCCGATATCCTGACTTTGGCTTCGGTCCGCAATGACCGCCACCACGCTTTTAAGCGGCTCGCGTTCCTCGTTGACTACGATCGGATTAAAAAGGGCTGCTATCAGAGCGGCTACCGCCAAACTCCGGATCAGACTTCCGCGCTGGCGAAAGAATATGCCCGCCAAAGCCAGCGCTACAAGTGGCACGATGAGAAGGATGAGTAGAGTATTGGAGACGAGTGGCTGGAAATCGACTGAAATATACATTGCCTAATTCCCCAGTCGCAGGAGGAGGTCTGGCACATGTACCTGGTCGGATTTATAGTTCCCGGTCAGCATATACATGACAATGTTAATGCCGGTCCGAAAAGCATGCACACGTTGCACAGGATCGTTTGGAATCGTTGGCAATAAAGGCGCGCCATTAGCATCAATTGCCCAAGCTCCGGCAAAATCATTACCGGTGATGATAATAGGCGATACGCCGTCACCAGCGCGGACAGGCCGGTCGGAACGCCGATCCTCATTAAGCGATGCCTGAACCCAAAGAGGGCTACCGCGGTAACGTCCGGGGAAATCCTGCAAAATGTAGAATGTTTTGGTCAAAACATGATCACCGGGCACGGGTTCCAGTGGCGGTATATTCAGGCCTGAGAGAATGTCCCGCAGCCTCTGGGTGGACGGCGTCGTTGAGTTATCGAGATTGAATGCAGCCGCGTCCTGATCGCGCGTGTCAAACAGGACAGTACCGCCTTGCTGCATGTAAGCATTGATTTTAGCGATTGCCTCAGAGGAAGGCATATTAGCGTCGGCATCGACAGGCCAGTAAATCAATGGATAGACAGCAAGCTCGTCTCGGGCAGGATCAACACCGATGGGATCGCCAGGTTCCAATGCCGTACTGTCAGCCAGAGCCTTGGAAAGACCAAGCAAGCCCGCCTTGCTGATGTCGTCGGTCGGCCCATCCCCGGTAATGACGTAGGCCAGGTGCGTTACATTGATAGCATCAAGGATGGCTTGGTCACCTGGCTTACTGTCATTTTGTTGAGCCTGCGCAGGCGAAGGTGCAAAGGCAATAAGAGCGGGCAGCAAGAGGATTGCCAGTGATGCGGCAGCGGTTGTCCGAAGTCGGCGGCGCAAATGTCCCCCGAGCCAGATTATGGCCAGAGCATCAAGCGCCAACAGAGCTGCGGCAAGAGCAAAAAGTGGTCCGCGCAAGGGTATGGATTCATCGACAGCATAGCGTGCGGTCGTGACGGGAAAGTTAAGTTCCGGACGAGCGAGCGGATTGATCTCGCTGTCAGGTTTGAAAAGGTTGAGCGCGGTCATTGCGTCTTCCACACCGTAGAAGCCCGGCGGATTTTCAAATGTCACCGACAGATTTGAACCCGATGTAATGAGCGGCTTGGTGTCCTGATTTGGAGGCATCAACGCACCATCGCCATTGAGCGTCAAATAAGGTGGCAAAGCTCGAGCGCTGTTCGCGCCACTATCCTGTGCGATGGTACCGGCGTTTGACGAAAGAGAGACAATCCTGTGCAACATATCTACAAAGCTGCCGCTAATGGGAAGATTGGACCAAGTTGCTTCGGGAGTAACGTGAAAAAGAACAAGCTGCCCACGTCCTCGTGTTTCCCCGGTAACGAGTGGCGTTCCATCGGCAAGATTGGCCCAGCTTTTTTCAAAGAGGTCGGAAGATGGATCGGCGAGCACCTGCCGCGACACGGTTACGTCTTGTGGTGTAGGCAAACCGGCGAAAGGACCATTTGACGGAAAAGATGCGACAGGCTGAGCCTCTTTCCACGATAATGCGCCGCCCAAGGAGCGTTCGCCCTTGCGCAGCCTGACTGGGAGCAGCGGGTCTTCTTCGCTTCCACCAGCAAGGCGCGGACCGGCAAAGCGGATCAGCGTGCCGCCCTTGTTCACCCAGTCTGACAAGGTCTGTTCAGTTTCAGCCGGGAGCTTGCCAATATCAGCCATTATAATCACAGAAGGCTTCTGTTCCAGCAATTCCGGCACAGCGCGGATCAGCTCGGAATTTCGCGGCCGAAGCAGATCGGCAAATGGCTCAAGCGCGCGAGAGATATAATAAAGCGGTGATAACAAGGGCTGCGACAGGTCTGCTTCAGATCCAGAAAGTAACGCAACCCGGCGACGCTTATTGTTATCGTCGATCAGATAAGTAGCCCCAGCCTGTGCAGTGCCATCGATCCTCAAGCTATGAAAATCATTTCGTAGCTCATAAGGCGCAGCTATTACGCCTTCGGCAGCAGTTTCACCTGCGTTGAATGCGATTCCGGTGTCGGCAATGCGCCGGCCTTTTTCGTCAAATGCTCCAACGGTAACCACATTGCGGCTAGTATCAATGCTTGAACGGACAATACGGACGGTGAGGCCATTTGCATTATTCGTCGCTTGCCTTATCGCAACAAGGGAAGCTATCGATGGTTGATACCAGATCATGGAAGCAATGCCGGAGCCTTCAAGTGACTTGATTGCTTCTGCCGCTCGCGGTTCATCCACACCATCATTAAGATATGCCAGCCGTGTCCCTTTGGTATCTGCCAAAACTGCCTTAAGCCGGGCAAAAGCTTGTGAGCGATCAACGGGGATAGGCCGCACAGTCAAGGCACGAAGCCGCTCCAAGGCAGTATTGGCATCAAAGGGGCCGATATCGGTATTCGCTTTTTCAGCCGTCCCAACGATATAGATCAGTGCGCCATCGCTTTGTGTATCGGAAATCAGTCTTTCAGCAGTCTCCTTGCGGGCAGTCCATTCCTCATTTGAAGACCAGCCATTATCAAGCACAATGGCAACAGGTTCCTTTCCTGACATGGTCTCAAGCCGTGGGTTCCATACGGGTTCGGAGAGTGCCAGAATAATGAATGCGGCAAGCAAAAGACGCAAAAGCGTCATCCACCAAGGGCTTTTGTTGGGCGTTTCTTCTTTTTGCTTTAGCTGTGCGAGTATCTTTAGCGGTGGAAATATTTCTAGGACCGGACGCGGCGGCGTCACCCGTAACAGCCACCAGATAACAGGAAGAACCAAGAGGCCAGCCAGAAGGTACGGCGCGCCAAAAGCCAAGGGAAGCGCATTCATGATGCCCCCCCTTGATAGCCCACATTGGCAGTCATATTCATATGGACTGATACGAGTGCTTCGGATGCCAGCCTGTCTGTGCGATTGGTAGTATAGCTCCAGCCAATGCGCTTGCAAAAATCGCTTAATGCTGCGCGTCGGGCAAAAAACAGGCGGCGGTATCCGTCGGCATAATCCTCCGCTCTGCCAAATGTCAGTGAGGACCCCGTTTCTGGATCGACGAATTCGGTTCTGCGCCGATAAGGAAAATCCTCTTCGGCAGGATCATAAACTTCGATCAAATGAGCACGTGCACCTGAATGAGCCAGCTTTTCCAGAGTAGCGATTGTTTCATCGACAGGATCAAGAAAATCGCTGACGAGCACGACTTCCGAAAAGCGTTTGATACGACTGAGATCTGGCTTGGCGCTGAGATTACCCGCATGCGCAAGGGAGGTAGCCAAACGTTCAGCGCCGTTTCGTGCGGAAGTCGGGTCGGTCACACCCGGAAAGCCGATCCGCTCGCCGCTGCGTGACAACAGCTCCGCCAGAGCCAATATCATGACAAGCGCACGCGATTCTTTTGATGCTTGAGCCTGCTCGGATTTGAACAGCATCGAAGGTGAGGGGTCTGCCCATAACCAAACCGTATGGGCTGCTTCCCATTCCTGATCACGAATGTAAGTGCGGTCATCACGAGCTGAGCGGCGCCAGTCGATGCGCGATATGGCTTCTCCTTCCGTATAGGGCCGGAATTGCCAGAAGCTTTCACCAACCCCGCTCTTGCGACGGCCATGCCATCCAGTATTGACGGTATTGAGAATCCGGCGGGCTTCAACCAGCAGATCAGGCAGAAGCGCGGCGCGCTGACGGGCGCGCGCAAGCGCATCGCCCGTGCCAGTCTTTTGGACCTGCGCGCCAATTGCTGCCATCAGAGCGTGGCCTTTGTCAGGTTTACAATGACGTCCCGGACATTCATACCATCGGCGCGGGCGGCAAAGGTCAGCGCCATGCGATGCTGTAGTACTGGCTCAGCTAGCGCCTTTACATCATCAACCGATGGCGCAAGACGACCATCGTAAAGTGCCCGTGCTCTTGCACAGAGCATCAAGGCCTGGCTCGCACGAGGGCCGGGTCCCCACGAGATGAATTTCTTTGCTATCTCATTATCCGCACCCGGGCGTGCAGCCCGAACGAGAGTGAGGATTGCATTGACCACGCCTTCGGGAACCGGCATCCGCCGAATAAGGTTTTGCATGGCGCGGAGGCGCTCGGCATCAATGATTTTGGCCGCAACAGCTTCCGTTGTGCCGGTTGTCGCGAGAAGGATTTGCCTCTCAGCCTCAAGTTCCGGATAAAGAATATCGATTTGCATGAGGAACCGATCGAGCTGAGCTTCCGGAAGCGGATAGGTGCCTTCCTGCTCCAATGGGTTCTGCGTTGCCAGCACATGAAAGGGCTGCGGCAAGTCATAGCGTTCGCCTGCAATCGTTACATGATATTCCTGCATTGCTTGCAGCAGCGCAGATTGCGTACGGGGCGATGCGCGATTGATTTCGTCTGCCATGAGCAATTGCGCAAAAACTGGACCTTTAACATAGCGGAAAGTCCGTTTGCCGTGCTCGTCCTGTTCCATGATTTCTGAACCAAGAATATCAGAAGGCATGAGGTCTGGTGTGAATTGAATGCGGCGCTCGTCAAGTCCAAGCACAGTGCCCAATGTCTCGACCAATTTTGTTTTTGCGAGGCCCGGCACCCCGACAAGAAGAGCATGTCCACCGGCCAAAAGCGCAACAAGTGTTCGTTCGATGACGCTTTCCTGCCCGAATATGACTTTGCCAATACCCGCTTTTACGCTGGCGATATCTGCGAGCGCCTTTTCAGCCTCTGCGACCATCTCTTTCGGGTCGACCGATACCTCAGGTTTAATCACACTCATGGGGTCACCTCTTAACTGGTATCTGCTCAGACTCTTTCTTAAATGAATCTAAATCACTATGACATGCTGACAAGCGGTCCAACGTTGACTATTTCGTGACGTATACAGAAAAAAGGTCCGGCCATGGCAAAATCTACGAACCTACCGGGAGACGCTGCAGGGCTCGAAGCTTTGATCTCGCGTGCGGCGGTTTCAGAAAAGGGACTGCCACCCGTTGACAAATGGAACCCGGATTTTTGCGGCGATCTTGACATGGAGATAAAGGCCGATGGGACGTGGTTCTATTTGGGGACGCCTATTGGAAGGCAACCGCTCGTCCGGTTGTTTTCTACAGTTTTGCGCAAAGATGAAGATGGCAAAACCTATCTCGTTACCCCTGTAGAGAAGGTTGGCATTCGCGTTGAGGATGCACATTTTCTCGCGGTTGAACTGAATGTGGCGAGCGCAGCGGGCGCTCAAATCATGACGTTCCGCACCAATGTCGGCGATGTAGTGGAGGCTGGCCCGAACAATCCGCTTCGCTTTGTTATCGATGAGGATAATGGTGGGTTGAAACCCTATTTGCTTGTGCGGGGGCGCCTTGAGGCGCTGCTTGCGCGGCCTGTAATGTACGAATTGGTGAATTATGGCGAAGAGATCGAAATTGACGGCAAGACCATGTTTGCAGTTCGTTCGAACGGCGCAGTCTTCCCCATCATGCCTGCCGATGAACTTGAGAAACAAAGCCTATGACTGAACAAACGGCTTTTATTGAAGGGTTTTCAGCGCAGTCGTTTGCACAGCGCGTGGGTCTCAAGGGCAATCAGGATGTGAACGTCGACCATGGCGACCATATTCTCAATCCCGAACTTGATGTGCTGATTGCTGCCAATCCGTTGCGGGATGCGGCAGTGCTTGTGCCGATTGTCGATCGCGGTGCGGAGGCCAATGTTATTCTGACATTGCGAAATGCAAATATGCGAAAACACTCCGGACAGGTCGCGTTTCCGGGAGGAGCAATCGACCCGGAAGACAATTATGAAGCAGAGACGGCGGCGTTGCGCGAGGCCCAAGAAGAAATTGGATTGGAACGCCGCAACGTGGAGTTGATAGGTCGTCTTCCCCGTTATTTGACCACGACAGGCTATTCGATCACGCCTGTAATCGGGTTGGTCTATCCGCCCTTTGACCTCATTCCCAACCCGGATGAAGTGGCGGATGTTTTCGAGGTACCTTTGTCATTCTTGATGAACCCTGCCAATCATCGCCGTGAGAGCCGAATGTGGCAGGGCAAGGAACGCTATTACTATACAATGCCGTTTGGAGACCGCTTTATATGGGGCGTGACCGCAGGTATTATTAGAACGCTTTATGAAAGGCTCTATGCGTGAGCAAGATGATTTCCATCGCCGGTAAGGCAGATTGGCTGAATGAACCTTCATTGCAATCATTGCTGGCTGTGCTGTCTTCCGGTGGCGAAGAAGCGCGCATTGTTGGTGGCGCTGTGCGTAACACCCTGCTCAATCAAACCGTATCCGATATTGACATTGCGACGACATGTTTACCGCAAATGACGATTGAACGAGCAACGAGTGCAGGCTTCAAAGCGATCCCAACCGGCATTGATCACGGAACGATAACGGTTGTAAGTCACGGCAAGCCCTATGAAGTGACAAGTCTGCGCGCCGACGTGAGTACGAATGGGCGACATGCCGAGGTAGCGTTTGGTCGCGACTGGCTCGTAGATGCCCAGCGCCGTGATTTCAGTATCAACGCGCTTTATGCTGACGCCGACGGCACAATTACAGATTTGGTGGGCGGTATTGCAGATATAGAAAGCCAGACGCTTCGTTTTATCGGGGATCCTGAGCAACGTATCCGCGAGGACTATCTCCGTATATTACGGTTTTTCCGTTTCTTTGCGTGGTATGGAAAAGGTCGTCCTGAAAGCGAAGGATTGAAAGCCTGTGCGCGTTTGAAGGATGGCCTCGCACAATTGTCGGCTGAGCGAACCTGGTCAGAACTCAAGAAACTTTTTGCGGCTCCGGATCCCTCGCGGGCTTTATTGTGGATGCGGCAGGCCGGTGTTTTGACGGCGGTGCTACCGGAAAGTGAGAAATGGGGCATTGATACGATCCACGGCCTTGTTGATACCGAGCAGGATTTGCGGTGGGAGGTCGATCCTATATTGCGCCTAGCCAGCATTGTTCCGCCAGATGCGGGCCGTATAGCCGAGATGGCAGCAAGGCTTAAGCTGTCAAATAGCGAGCGTGAGCGGCTCGAAAACTGGGCAGATACGACCCTGCCTGCTGCGGAAATATCTGAAACCGGTTTTGCCAAAAAACTGTATCGCAGCAGCGTCCAAGGCATGGAAGACAGGCTGCGCTTGGCAATCGTCAGCGCACGTGCTCAAGCAATGGCAGATAACGGCGCAATGATGCGCGCTGGGCTATTGTCCAAACAGCTCGACTATATTGCGGACTATAATCGGCCTAAATTTCCGCTCTCCGGCGGGGACATTGTTGCTGCAAGCGGACTCAAGGGACCGGCAATTGGTCAAATTCAACGGCAGCTCGAAGAAGAGTGGGTCAACTCCGGCTTCGCGCTGGACCGCGACGCACTTTTAGCACGCATACCGGAGATTGCCGCTACAGAGTAAGCAAGATGGTCAGGCCGCCTTGCCCTTTTCAGGCTGGATATTGGCTTTGATTGTTTCCAGCATAGACTCGCGAATGGTTGTCTCACCATGGGTTTCGCGCAGATGGTCAGTGGTTCGACGTATGATTTCAGCATCCGTGTCGTGACGTGTGTGCCACTGGCAGCCGGGAACAATACAATGAAGTTCTTTCATGGCCTCTCTCCCTATTGCGAGTGCTCACAGGCACTCTTTTCACAACGGTGAGGATTATAACGCATCAAAACCCGAATTGATCCCCCAAAACTCCTATTATGGCCATTTCACCGTTGGGGGCATGGATGAAAGAATAGAGTCGACATTACCTCCGGTCTTCAATCCAAAGATTGTTCCGCGATCATAAAGCAGATTGAACTCGACATAGCGACCACGCCGGACAAGTTGCTCCTGTCGATCAGCATCAGTCCAATCCTGATTGAAGTTTTGCCTTACGAGATAGGGATAAACAACCGAGAATGCCCGACCAACATCGCGCGTGAAATTGAAGTCCGCGTCCCATCCGCCGTTCTCGTCGGATGAATGCAACCAGTCATAGAAAATACCACCGGTGCCACGGGGTTCGTTACGGTGCGGCAGGTAGAAATACTCGTCACACCAGGATTTGAATTTTTCATGGTTGGCGACTGCGGAATGCTTGTCGCAAACAAATTTCATCGCTTTGTGAAACGCCACAGTGTCAGAATCATCTGATTGCCGCTTACGTTCCAGAACAGGCGTCAGATCCGCCCCTCCACCGAACCATTGGCGGGTGGTCACTACCATTCTCGTGTTCATGTGCACGGCAGGCACGAGAGGACTTTGCGGATGGGCAATCAATGAAATTCCCGACGCCCAAAAACGCGGGTCCTCGTCAGCGCCCGGGATTTGTTTGCGGAATTCTTGACTGAATTCGCCATGAACTGTTGAAATATGAACGCCGACCTTTTCGAAAACACGGCCATGCATGACCGACATGGTTCCGCCGCCGCCATCGCCTTCACGCTTCCAGGGCGTTTGTTTAAAGCGGCCAGGCGTGCGATCGGACAGGGGGCCTTCCAACTCGTCTTCCAACAACTCAAAACTTGCGCAAATCTTGTCGCGTAGTTCGGTAAACCAGGCCGTTGCTGCAGTTTTCTTCTCTTCGAGCTTTTCGGGAAGGATGGCGGGTATGTCGGGACGGTCCATGAGATGAGAATCCTTGTTTGCCCGAACAATAGCACAACAGATTACAGCCAAAAGACAAAGCCGTTTACCCAATTCGCAAATGCACAAAAAATGACTCGTTTTTCGGCGGCCCTCCACTTAATCTATCAGGTGTAGGGCTCAGTGAGGATACGAGTATGGTTTCCAGAGCACCCAAATCGCAGTTTCCGAAACCGCCTCTCGACGGGCTGCGCAAGAGATTGAGGCAAAGCCGTGAAGATGTTGGGTTGCAGCGCGGTGCGTTCGTTCGCGAGAGTTTTAAGCTTCCGCGACTGGCAGCGCGCGAAAAAGCGAAGGAGTGGTTCGCTCAATATCCAAAGGCTGCATATTGGACCGAGATCGAAAGCTGGTATGAGCGTCCGGGAGATATAATTGAGTTTACCATGCGGCGACTGCCGAATGCTGACTAAGTCACATTTTGGCATTTTGGCACCAAACAACAATAAAATTGATGGATTCTTCAATAAATTGATCGGGTTTTGACCAAAATCATCCGTATTTTCAAATTATTTCGAGTTTTTAGGCGATTTCTCGCTAATTCCAATGAATCGTGCTGACAGTCTATTTTAAAGCCAGTAGAACTTTTTCCAGCACCGGAGAATCTTCCGGGACGCACAATAATTGGAGGATAATATGCGTTTATCATTAATCTCTGGAGTGGCTCTGGCAGCCGTGATGGCAATGACATCATTTGCCCGCGCTGACATCATTGTGGGTATCATCGCGCCGGTCACGGGCCCCGTTGCCGCTTACGGTTTGCAGGTCAAAAATGGCGTTGAGAGCGCGGCCGAGGCAATCAACGCGGCTGGCGGCATCAAGGGTGAAAAGATTGTAACCAAGGTGTTTGATGACGCAGGCGAGCCGAAGCAGGGCGTTTCTGTGGCCAACCAGGTGGTGGGTGAAGGCATCAAGTTTGTTGTTGGTCCGGTAACATCCGGCGTGGCAATGCCCGTATCCGATGTGCTGGCCGAAAACGGCATTGTGATGGTTACACCGACTGCCACGACGCCGGAACTGACAACCCGTGGTTTGGAGACCGTATTCCGTACCTGCGGACGGGATGATCAGCAGGCCGATGTCGCTGGCAAATACATTCTCGACAACTTCAAAGACAAGCGCATTGCCATTATCTATGACAAGACGCCTTACGGCACTGGTATTGGCAACGGTCTGAAGGCTGTTCTCAATAAAGGCGGTGTAACCGAGGTCGTTTTCGAAGGCATCAATGCCGGTGAGAAGGACTACAGCGCACTCATTACCCGTATCAAGTCTGAGAAAGCCGATGTGATTTACTTCGGTGGTTATCACGCGGAAGGCGGTCTGATTGCCCGCCAGTTGTCGGATCAGGGCATCAAAGCACAGCTCATTGGCCCCGATGGCCTCTCAAACACTGAATATTGGGCCATTGGCGGTGAGGCTGCTGCTGGTACACTATTCACGAATAGTGCTGATCCAACAAAGAATCCTGCCGCCGCAAAAATTGTAGAAGCACTTACAGCCAAGAATATCCCGGCTGAAGCATTCACGCTCAACGCCTATGCTGCCTTGCAGGTTATAACTGCTGGCATTGAAAAGGCAGGTTCGTCAGAACCAACGGAAGTTGCTGCCAAGATAAAGTCGGGCGAAGCACTGCCGACAGTTGTTGGCGATCTTGCCTACTCGGCAACTGGCGATCTGACGACACCAGCTTTCGTTTTCTACAAGTGGGAAGGCGGTAAGCCGGTTCAGCTGGATTAATCTCTGAGTAAACCGCCGGTCTTAGTGACCGGCGGTTTTCAATCCGGACTGTAATTGCCGGAGCGCTTCACTTGTGGCAATTGCGGCGGACAATGCGAGGTTCAACGACCGAGCGCCTTCAACCATGGGAATTATTAGTCGCGAATTTGCCGCTTGGTGAACCTCATCCGGGACACCCGATGATTCTCGCCCCAGCAGCAGAATGTCACCGGGTTGAAATGAAAATTCTGTGTAGGGCGTGGCCGCTTTGGTCGAGAATAGAAGCAATCGGCGATTTTCACCCAGCCGCCATGCTTGAAATGCCTGCCAGTTCGAGTGGCGGGTCAGAGCTGCCTGTTCCAGATAATCCATACCTGCGCGTTTGAGTGAACGGTCGGAAATGTCAAAGCCTGCAGGCTCGATCACGTCAACGCCGATGCCAAAACAAGCGGCCATCCGCAATATGGTACCGGTATTACCGGGAATGTCAGGCTGATAGAGCGCTACTCGCAGGTTCAAACTATTATCGGTCAAGTGTGGCGTGCTCCATGGGCAACAATTGGCTGAACGAAGTGCCGTCACGCAGATTGGCCTCTCGCTTTTGACGTTCATAATCGCTATAGGGGTTGCACCGCAACGCTTGAGCAAAATTTGGAGGTGTCGATGACCGAATTTTTCCGACTTCTTCCAAGCCGGATAGTTTCACCAATGGAAGCTGTGGCCGGTTTCGCAGGCGGCGTGGGGTCAATTTATACGATCTAGTTTTTAAGACACAAACCGCATTCGTTCTCATGGTTGGCGATTTACTGACCAGTCAGCTCCGGCAATTCATGCCGGTATAATTTCTTGCCGATCCCAAAAGAGGTCCGACAATGTTCCGCTGGTTTGAAGACAGGCTTGAGCCATTTCCCGCTGCTGAGCCGAGTGAGCCGCCCAAAACACTAATTGCGTTCTGTCTGCACTATACACGTGGTGTCTGGCCATGGCTTGCCGTTATGGCGGTGTGCACATCGCTGATCGCCGTTCTCGAAGTGTCCATGTACGCATTTCTGGGCAACATCGTCGATTGGTTGTCGAATCATTCGCGGGAAACATTCATCGCGGATGAGGGGTGGAAACTCGCATTGCTTGCGGGTGTTGTGCTTATAGCAATGCCAGGTATCGTACTTCTGGATTCGCTGGTTATTCATCAGACCCTTTTGAGCAACTATCCAATGCGAATCCGGTGGATGGTGCACCGCTATGTGGTTCGCCAATCAATGACTTTTTTTCAGGATGAGTTTGCTGGACGTATTTCGACCAAGCTGATGCAGACCTCTCTGGCGGTCCGTGAAGCGGTGATGAAACTGCTCGATGTGCTTAATTATGTAATCGTCTACTTCACCGGGACCCTCATTATCGCTGCTGCGGCCGACTTGCGACTGATGGTGCCGTTTCTACTCTGGTTGATGGCCTATATAGGCCTGATGTGGTATTTCATCCCAAAATTGCAGGTTGCATCTAAAGCACAAGCAGATTCCCGTTCGTCAATGACGGGCCGGATTGTCGACAGTTATACCAATATTGCGACGGTCAAGCTTTTCTCCCATTCCAAACGGGAGGAAAGCTACGCCCGCGAAGGGATGCAGGATTTCCTGTCGACAGCTTATCGCCAGATGCGCATGGTGACCGGCTTTCATGTGACTCTGTATGCGATGAACTGCCTGTTATTGTTCTCCGTAAGCGCCATAGCGATCTGGCTTTGGCTTGGGGCAGCGATCACAGTCGGTGCTGTGGCAGTGGGTATAGGTCTCGTGCTTCGCCTTAACGGCATGTCGCAGTGGATCATGTGGGAAATGTCGGCACTGTTCGAAAACATCGGTACTGTGGAAGACGGTATTACGTCCATATCGCTCCCCCGATTGGTCATGGATGTGCCTGATGCTCCCAACCTTGATGTACGAGCCGGCGCTATCACCTTTGATAAAATCGGTTTCCACTATGGCAAGGGAGCCGGCGTTATTGATCGGCTGTCTCTTGATATCAAGCCAGGTGAGAAAATCGGATTGGTCGGACGTTCCGGCGCGGGCAAGTCCACGCTCGTCAATCTCCTGTTGCGATTCTACGATCTTGAAAGCGGCAGAATCACGATTGATGGGCAGGATATTTCGAAAGTCCGACAAGATTCGCTGCGCGAACATATCGGGATGATCACTCAGGACACATCATTGCTGCATCGCTCAATCAGAGACAATGTGCTTTACGGAAGACCAGATGCTTCGGAAGAACTGATGAGGCAAGCGGTCAGGAACGCGCAGGCAGATTCGTTTATTGAAGCGGCTTCCGATCCGAAGGGGCGTCGTGGTTTCGACGCTCATGTGGGCGAGCGCGGCGTCAAGCTTTCTGGCGGACAGCGTCAGCGCATTGCAATTGCCCGCGTAATGCTCAAAGACGCACCTATTCTTATCATGGACGAGGCGACATCGGCTCTTGATTCAGAAGTGGAAGCCGCAATTCAGGACAATCTCTATCGCCTGATGCAGGGCAAGACAGTTATTGCCATCGCGCATAGGCTTTCTACCATTGCAGCACTCGACCGTCTCGTTGTCATGGACAAAGGGCAGATTGTAGAAAGCGGCAGTCATGATGAGCTTATCGCAGCTGGCGGTATTTATGCCGATCTGTGGGCGCGCCAGTCCGGAGGCTTCCTGGGAATGGATGATTAGAGCAAATTCGCTCTGGCAGACAGTAGAGTGAACCAAGTTTAATTTGACGACCGCCGGGACTCAACGGAAAGTACTCCGCCGGTCGTCATTTGTTACGGCTGTTTGGTTTTAACAAACCGCAAGGATTCCAAACTGATGTGGTTTGCATGAAGCGTCTGTTCGCCCTTTTCGAAAGCTGGGTTGATCCCTACGCCAAAGCTCCGGCGGACCGTGTTCCAAACCACACATTGGCATTTATGTGGTTCTACGTCCGGCAGCAGAAATATGTGTTTCTTGCGATGCTTGTCTGTGGCGGGCTTATCGCCTTTTTTGAAGCAGGGCTTTTCTGGTTTGTCGGCAAAATCATCGATATCCTCTCTTCGGCGGATCGCGTTGAAGGATGGGACGGATTAATCGACAAACATGGGATAGCGCTTTTTCTCATGCTTTTGGCGGTGTTGATTGGTCGTACGCTGGTACTTTCACTTGCGGCGCTTGTTGAGGAGCAGGCAATTGTTCCCGGCTTCAACAATCTCGTGAGGTGGCAAGCTCACAGCATAGTCTACCGTCAGAGCCTGTCGTTTTTCCAGAATGATTTTTCCGGTCGTATTGTTACGAAGGTCTGGGCTACCGGGCAGGCGCTTGGCGATTTCATGGTGACGCTGCTCCAAGCCGTCTGGTTCAGCGTGGTCTACTGCGCCACTACGCTCTTTCTGATCGGGCGGCTGGATTGGCGCCTTGCATCTGTGGTGATCGCATGGCTTGCTGTTTTTGGTTTGACCGCGCGTTATTTCCTGCCGCGTGTGCGCCGGGCGGCCCGTGAAACGGCGGAAAGCAGCTCAGTTGCGATGGGTCAACTCGTGGATGGTTATAGCAATATCCAGACATTGAAACTGTTTGGTACTGCAAGCCGCGACGATGCCTATATCCGTCAGGGCATGGATCGTTGGTTACAGGCTATCACCACGCTGACGCGTGGCTTGAGCGGCATTCGCATTTCATTGGCCTCTACCAGCGGAATTATGATCTGCACAGTTGCCTATGTGTCGATAGACCTGTGGCTGGCCGGGGAAATCTCATCGGGCGAAGTGGCTTTTACTCTGGGGCTGGTGCTGCGCCTGAGCATGTTGCTGACCCGGATGATGGCTAATCTGAATGGCCTTTTGCGCAACTACGGCACGATACAAAATTCCAAAGAGCTACTGGCAAAGCCTGTGACTGTGCTCGACAAACAAGATGCACAAGAATTGGTGGTGCCGCAAGGTTCGATTAACTTCGAAAATATCCGGTTTCACTATGACAGCGCCAGATCGGTCATTAATGACCTGTCACTGTCCATTCGACCGGGTGAGAAAGTGGGGCTGGTAGGGCGCTCGGGAGCGGGAAAGTCCACGCTCGTTAATTTGCTTTTGCGTTTTTATGATCTCGAAGGCGGTAAAATTATCGTTGACGGGCAGGACATAGCGAACATTACGCAGGATTCCCTGCGCGCCAATATCGGTATGGTCACGCAAGACACATCGCTACTGCATCGTTCCGTGCGAGACAATATTCTGTATGGCAGGCCGGACGCATCCGAAGAGCTTTTGCAAAAGGCAGTTAAAAATGCACAAGCCGATATTTTCATTGATGATTTAAGTGACCAGAAGGGTCGAAAGGGTCTGGACGCACATGTTGGAGAGCGTGGCGTGAAGCTTTCCGGCGGGCAACGGCAGCGCATCGCAATTGCGCGTGTCATGCTGAAGGACGCTCCCATTTTGGTGCTGGACGAGGCCACCTCCGCGCTTGATTCCGAGGTTGAGGCGGCCATTCAGGAGAGTCTTTACCAATTGATGCAGGGAAAAACGGTCATCGCTATCGCCCATAGACTCTCGACCATTGCCGCATTGGATCGCTTGGTCGTGATGGACGAGGGGCGCATTGTGGAAACAGGCAAGCACGAAGAACTCATCGCGGCGAATGGGATTTATGCCAGTCTCTGGGCGCGGCAGTCAGGCGGGTTTATCGCTCATGATTAACGCTTGTGGGATGAATTTGATATTTGCATCCGGTACAGCTGCAAACTCCGGTGCGAATATCAAATCACTCTACTGGAATCATATGCTTATCGGTGGTCTTGCCGATTCCAACATTCGCAACAAGCATGATCGAAATGAGATGCGAATGTTAGAATAAGACCACCAAGCTTATCCCTGCGACATCCTGCCCTTGTGGCTTTGTCAGGCTGGACAAGCCCCTGCGACACGCTTAGAAACCACCCGATATGTTGGGGATTCCGCGAGGCTCATTAATATGGGCCAGTCTGCTATTGTTGATAAAGCGGGGGCTCCAGCTGCGTTGTTATTCGGAAAGGACCAGGCCCCGTGAGCGCACACGATACGACCGAGCCGACACGGCGTGACTTCCTCTATATTGCGACAGGTATGGCCGGTGCGGTCGGTGTAGGCGCCTTTGCTTGGCCCTTTATCGACCAGATGCGCCCGGACGCCTCCACGCTGGCAGTCTCGTCCATCGAAGTTGATGTTTCAGCCTTAACGCCGGGTATGTCGCTGACAGTAAAATGGCGCGGCAAGCCGATCTTCATTCGTAATCGTACGCCCAAGGAAGTCGAAGAGGCCAAAGCTGTACAGCTCAGCGAGCTTAAGGATCCAATTGCGCGCAACGCCAATCTGCCGAGTGACGCACAGGCGACAGATGCTGATCGTACTGCAGTCAAGGAAAAGGAAAACTGGCTGGTGATGGTGGGGGTTTGCACCCATCTCGGCTGTATTCCACTTGGCCAGCAGGGCGACTTTGGTGGATGGTTCTGCCCATGCCATGGTTCGCACTACGACACGGCCGGACGTATCCGTAAGGGCCCTGCGCCGGAGAACCTGCCGGTTCCGCCGCTTTCATTCATTTCCGACACCGTCATCAAAATCGGCTAAGGTTTTACGGGGAGACACGACATGAGCGGTGGACATTCATCCTATACGCCTAACACCGGTATCGAAAAATGGTTTGATGCGCGACTGCCGTTGCCGCGTCTGCTTTATGATAGCTTTGTAGCTTACCCGGTTCCGCGCAATCTCAACTATGCTTATGCCTTTGGCGGTATTCTGGCATTGATGCTGGTATCGCAGATCATTACAGGCATCGTGCTGGCCATGCATTATGCCGCAGATACGGGGCTTGCGTTCAACTCCGTTGAAAAGATCATGCGCGATGTCAATTCTGGCTGGCTTCTGCGCTATCTGCATTCGAACGGCGCTTCGATGTTCTTTCTTGCGGTGTTCATTCATATATTTCGCGGTCTTTACTACGGGTCTTACAAGGCTCCGCGCGAGCTATTGTGGATACTTGGTGTCATCATCCTGCTTTTGATGATGGCAACAGCTTTCATGGGGTATGTTCTACCCTGGGGGCAGATGTCGTTCTGGGGTGCTACGGTTATCACCGGCTTCTTCACGGCTTTCCCGGTTATCGGCAATCCTATTCAGGAGCTGCTGCTTGGTGGTTTTGCTGTCGATAACCCTACACTGAACCGGTTTTTCTCACTGCATTACCTTCTGCCGTTCATGATTGCCGGTGTAGTCGTTCTGCACGTATGGGCGCTGCATGTTACCGGTCAGACGAACCCCACGGGTATCGAAGTCAAGTCAAAGACCGATACAGTCGCGTTCACGCCATATGCGACGGTCAAGGATGCTTTCGGTCTTTGCATCTTCTTTATCCTCTTCGCTTACTTCGTATTCTACATGCCTAACTATCTCGGTCATCCGGATAATTACATTCCAGCGGACTCGTTGAAGACGCCTGCGCATATCGTTCCTGAGTGGTACTTCCTGCCATTCTACGCGATGCTTCGTGCCATCACCTTCAACATCGGACCAATCGACTCGAAGCTCGGCGGCGTGTTGACCATGTTCGGTTCCATTGCGATCCTGTTCCTGGTGCCTTGGCTGGATACGTCTAAAGTTCGCTCTGCTGTCTACCGTCCTTGGTACAAGCTATTCTTCTGGCTGTTCGTCATTGACGCAATCATTCTCGGCTGGCTCGGTTCACGTCCTGCTGAAGGCCTCTATACGGTCTTCTCACAGATCGGAACGGCATACTACTTTGGCTTCTTCATCATCATCATGCCTTTGCTGGGGTTGATTGAGACGCCGCGCCGCTTGCCGAATTCAATTACGGAAGCCGTACTTGCCAAAACCAAGAGTGGTGAGCAGCTAGCTGGTGCAACCACTGCTTCGGAAACCAGGGCCTGAGAATCGTGAAGGACTCAACCATGAAAAAAATCCTCCTCGGTCTTGCCGCTGCCGGTCTCGGTACAATGCTGGCTTTCAGTGGTGCGAAGGCGGCAGAAGAAGCTAACCACGCAGCGGAGCCAACGCATTTCCCGATCAAGCATCCGGAAGAAATGAAGTGGACCTTTTCCGGCCCCTTTGGATATTATGACAAGCAGCAACTGCAGCGCGGCTTGAAAATATATAAGGAAGTTTGCTCGGCCTGCCATTCCATGAGCTTGGTTCCATTCCGCGCTTTGGAAGAGTTGGGTTACAACGAAGCTCAGGTAAAAGCCTTCGCTGCCGAATATGAAGTGCCGGATGCACCGAATGCCGATGGTGAGATTGTTAACCGCAAGGCCATTCCTGCCGACCATTTTCCATCGCCATTTCCAAATGTTCAAGCTGCCGCCGCCGCTAATGGTGGCGCTGCTCCGCCCGATTTTTCGCTGATCGCAAAGGCCCGTTCAGTTGAACGCGGTTTCCCGCAATTCCTGTATGACATCGCACCGTGGGTTCAATATCAGGAAGGTGGTCCGGATTATATCCACGCGCTTTTGACGGGTTATGGTCAGACGCCGCCGGAAGGCATGCAGATTCCAGAGGGAACGCACTATAATCCCTACTTCATTGCCGCCAAATCGCTTGCAATGGCACAGCCTCTGCAAGACGGACAGGTGACCTATGATGATGGTTCGCCAGCGACCTTGTCGCAATATTCACAAGATATCGCAGCGTTCCTCATGTGGGCTGCTGAGCCGCATCTGGAAGAGCGCAAGAAGACCGGCTTCCGCGTCATGATCTTTCTGATCTTGTTTGCGGGTCTGGTTTATCTGGCCAAGCGCCGGATTTGGTCTGACGTTCCGCATTGAGCGGTTGATAGTATTGATCGTGGAAGGGGCGCAATGCGCCCTTTTCTTTTGTGGGTATGGCAAAGAAGCAAAGGAATCATGAGATGGATTCAAGTCTGAAGCAGACCTTGGTCAATTCCATCCGGAACATTCCGGACTATCCAAAACAGGGTGTCATGTTTCGTGACATTACAACCCTCCTTGGCAATGCGCGAGCCTTCCGCCGCGCCGTTGATGAATTGGTCCATCCCTATGCCGGCGGCAAAGTCGACAAGATTGCAGGCATCGAAGCGCGGGGCTTCATCATAGGCGGGGCGATGGCGCATCAGTTATCAGCTGGCTTCGTACCTATCCGCAAGAAGGGCAAGCTGCCCCATGATACTGTGCGCATTGCCTATAGCCTTGAATATGGGCTGGACGAGATGGAAATGCACAGGGACGCCATTATCCCCGGCGAAAAAGTTTTGCTTGTCGATGATCTCATTGCAACCGGCGGCACCGCAGAAGCGGCAGTAAAGCTCTTGCAACAACTGGGCGCCGATATCGTCGCTGCCTGTTTTGTTATTGATCTGCCGGAGCTGGGCGGCCGAAAGAAACTAGAGGCGCTTGGCGTAAACGTTCGCACATTGATCGATTTTGACGGCCACTAACAAAAGTCTTATGTTGGTGGCGAATTAGTCAGGCAGGGCAATAAGAGCGGCGCTGTCGAATTCCATCACGCGGATGCCATTCTGATTATAGGCCGCTGAGGACATCTGCATCATCGACCAGCCGGGACGTGATTGAAGTGTACGCACGCTGTTCACGGTTCGGGTAAAACGGATTGTGTCTCCGGCATAGACCGGCTTCAACCATTTCAGGTTCTCAAATCCGGGCGAGGGGCCGAATGTTGGCGGTTGTTCGCCGCGCTTCATAGCCTCTTTAATAAGGGCTTTCATGCTCTCCACGTTAAGCCGCATCCAGATGGCTGTCGTGTGCCAACCTGATGCACAAAGCGCGCCGAAATTGCTATGCTTGGCAGCTTCGTGATCAACGTGAAATCGCTGCGGATCGTATTTTTTGGCAAAGGTAATAATTTCTTCCGCACCGAATGTATGGCTGCCCAGGTCCATTTCGACACCGATGTGGGCTTCAATGTCGTTGCTCATGATGCCAATGGCTCCCGCAAGGAAAACATGCCGGTGTTTTGCAGTTCACACACGAGCACGCCATCCTGATTGAAAACTTCATGGTGTAAAACCACAAAGCCAAGTGAAGGCTTGGACTTGGATACCCGGCTTTCGATGACGGTTGTCTTGCCGGTCAGCGTGTCACCGGCAAGTACTGGTGCACGCCATCTCGCATAGTCTATTCCTGGTGCTCCTTGCGAGGTCGAGTCGAGGAGATAGGCGTCACACATCATACGCATGAACATTGAGACTGTATGCCAACCCGACGCTGCAAGGCCGCCTAAGATGCTTGCTTTGCCTGCTGCTTCGTCCAAATGGAATGGTTGAGGATCGAACTGGCTGGCAAAATCGATGATCTCGCCAGCTTCGACTATCTTTGAACCCAGCGGCCATTCGCTGCCAACAGCAAAATCTTCAAATGCGTAGCGGGGTTCACTCATCATTGCCTCTATGTGTTGAAGCGGAACAGCATGATGTCGCCGTCCTGCACGATATATTCCTTACCTTCGTCACGGGCTTTACCGGCTTCCTTGGCTGCGACTTCGCCACCAAGCGTCACATAGTCATTATAGGCGATCGTCTGCGCGCGAATGAAGCCCCGCTCGAAATCCGTGTGGATGACGCCAGCCGCTTGAGGCGCTTTGGAACCGCGTTCAACGGTCCAGGCACGCGCTTCCTTTGGACCAACTGTGAAATAGGTAATGAGATGCAAAAGCTTGTAGCCGGCCCGGATAAGGCGGTCCAAGCCAGGCTCATCAAGGTTCATAGCGTCCAGATATTCCTTGGCCTCTTCCTCGGGAAGTTGAGCGACTTCTGCTTCAATGGCTGCGGATATGACGACGGTTTCTGCGCCCTGCGCAGTGGCCATCTCTTCGACCGCTTCGGTGTGTTCATTGCCAGTGGCCGCGTCTTCCTCGGCTACGTTACAAACATAAAGCACTGGCTTGGACGTGAGGAGATTCAGGCCCTGCAATATTTCAAGGTCTTCGGCAGCTATGCCATTCAGCATGAAACGGACGGGTTTGCCATCCTGAAGCAATGCGAGCGCCTCTTCCATCACGGGAAGCAATGTCATTGCTTCCTTATCTTTGCTGCTCGCGCGCTTCCTGAATTGGACGATGCGGCGCTCAAGGCTTTCGAGATCCGAGAGCATCAGTTCTGTTTCGACAGTTTCCGCATCGGAAACGGGATCAATGCGGCCTTCAACATGCGTAATATCGTCATCTTCGAAACAACGCAGCACGTGCACGACCGCATCGACTTCGCGGATATTGGCGAGGAATTGATTGCCAAGTCCTTCACCCTTGGAAGCACCACGCACGAGGCCTGCAATATCTACAAAGCTGATACGAGTTGGTACTATATTCGCTGACTTGCCAATCTTGGCGATTGCTTGCAGGCGCGGGTCCGGCACAGCAACTTCACCCGTGTTGGGTTCGATGGTGCAGAAGGGATAATTCGCAGCCTGGGCAGCGGCGGTCTTTGTCAGCGCGTTGAAAAGCGTGGATTTGCCAACATTTGGCAGGCCAACGATGCCGCATTTGAAACCCATAATGTGCGATCCTTATTCTTTCTTGCCGAAGAGCTTGTTCAGCATGTCGGCCATAGGGCCGGATTTTGGAATGTTAACTGTCGGTTTTTGAACCCGAGCCTGCCGGATATGGCTTTGACTGGCCGGTTTTGCAACAGACTTTTCAACTTGTGTTTTCTCAGGCTTTCCGCCGGTGGCCAGAGCAACGCGATTCATAAAGCCAGCATCGTCTTTTTTGACGATATAGTCTGCATTGACAGCAATCGCATCGAGCACTGGCTCCAGCCACTCGGAGTCCGACTTCACAAAATTGCCAAGCACGTGATGTGTGACCAGTTCCTTGACACCCGGATGATCTATACCAATACGAACGCGGCGATAATCTTTGCCAATATGTGCATCAATGGACTTTATTCCATTGTGTCCGCCAGAACCGCCCCCAACCTTCACACGAACTTTCCCGGCGGCGAGATCAAGTTCGTCATAAATAACGGTAAGATCGCCAAGGCCAAGTTTGTAGAAGCGCATGGCTTCACCAATCGACTGACCGGAAAGATTCATGAAGGTTTGCGGTTTGATCAGAATTATCTTTTCGCCGTCGATCATGCCGTCGGCGATGAGTGCCTGAAACTTTTTCGCCCAAGGCGAAAAATTATGGCGGCGGTGTATTTCATCCGCCGCCATAAAACCAATATTATGCCTGTTATAGGCATATTGAGAGCCGGGATTGCCAAGACCTGCAATGAGCAGCACGCGACCAGCTCCCTGTAAAGGCGATTATTCGCCTTCTTTTTCTTCTGCTTCAGTGCTTTCAACTGCGGCTTCCGTTGTCTCGTCTTCAGCAGCGAGAACGGCAGGAGCAGCAATGGTAGCAATGGTGAAGTCACGATCCTGAATAACCGGTGTCACACCCTTTGGCAGGGTAACATCAGAAATGTGAATCGAATCGCCGATAACCTTGCCGGTCAAATCAATTTCGATTGCTTCCGGAATGGCATTGGCTGGCGCATGAAGCTCAACGTCGTGACGAACGATGTTGAGAACGCCGCCGCGCTTAATGCCAGGCGAAAGCTCGTCATTAAGAAAGTGAATCGGCACATGTACGTTTACGACCGATTTGGCCGATACACGCAGGAAGTCAACGTGAACTGGTTTGTCGCTGACCGGATCAAGCTGGTAGTCCTTTGGCAGGACCTGGATCGACTTGCCGTCAAGAATGATGTTGGCAATGGTGGTTTTGAAACCGCCGCCATGGATCTTGTAGTACAGCGTCTTGTAGTCGAGGGTAATCGAGATTGGCGCCTTTTTGTCACCATAGATGACTGCTGGCACTTTACCGTTGCGGCGAATTTCTCGGGCGGACCCCTTACCAACCCGTTCGCGCGCCTCGGCCTTGAGCTCGTATGCTTCGCTCATGGCATTTCCTTTCGAGGTTCAAATCTGGAGTGTTCCTGCAAGGTCAAATGAATGACAATCCAAAAAACATGAAGCGGCCCAAAGGCCATCCCAACGAGAGATCCCGTAACAGATGATTGGCCGCCTCATTCCGCGTTGCCTCCAAGGGTGTCTACGCGGATGGCGGCTCTATAACGGAAAGATCACGATTGTGCAAGTTATGAGCGTAGCAACCTCAATCAAACAGGCTGGAAACCGACTCTTCCGATGCGGTACGTGCAATTGCTTCGCCGATCAGATCAGAAATGGGCAATACACGGATATTATGGGCAGCATTGACGGCAGGGGTTGGCTGAATGGAATCAGTTATAACCAGTTCCTTCAGCTTGGAGCCGGTGATGCGGGCAACCGCGCCGCCTGAAAGTACGCCATGCGTTATATAAGCAGTAACGCTTGTTGCGCCTTTTGCGAGTAGCGCTTCGGCAGCGTTGCAAAGCGTGCCGCCCGAATCAACAATATCGTCGAACAGCAGGCAGTCCTTGCCGCTGACATCACCAATGACATTCATCACTTCGGATTCGCCCGGACGATCGCGGCGCTTGTCAACAATAGCCAACTGCGCATCAATGCGCTTTGCCAATGAGCGGGCGCGGACCACACCGCCGACATCAGGAGATACGACCATCACGTTTGAAGTGCCGTAGTGGGAGCGAACATCACGGGCAATAACTGGCACGGCGTAAAGATTGTCAGTCGGGATATCGAAGAAGCCCTGGATCTGGCCAGCATGCAGATCAAGCGTCAGAACTCTATTTGCACCAGCTTCGGTGATCAGATTAGCCACGAGCTTCGCGGAGATTGGCGTGCGCGGACCGGGTTTACGGTCTTGGCGGGCATAACCGAAATAGGGGAGAACCGCCGTGATACGTTTTGCCGACGAACGACGGAAGGCATCGATCATGATGAGCAGTTCCATCAGATGATCATTTGCCGGGTAGGACGTGGATTGCATGACGAAGACATCTTCGCCTCGAACATTCTCTTGAATCTCGACGAAAATCTCTTCATCGGCGAAACGCCGTACACTTGCTTTGCCGAGTGGAATATTAAGATACTTGGCTACAGATTCAGCGAGAACGCGATTGGAATTGCCCGCGAAGAGTTTCATGCTGTATTTCCTCACGTCTTTTTCAGAGCGTCAGCCAAAATAAGGGTATGGCGCGCCTTTTACTGTGACTGACGCACATTGCAAGCGGGCAGAGTCGATTCATGCACAGTTGGACAAGGTTAAGCCCTCAAACGTGTAAATATGTCACGTCTTGGAGCCTGAAACCCACGATAGATAGCCGCCGATTGCTTTGTCAGCTATGCCTTCCATCGTTGCTGCTGGCACGGAACTCCATGGATCAGCCGCACCGCCGGGCACTTTTTCTTGCCCTTGTATGCGATGAAGGCGTGTTCCCGCCGGATCAAGGATGTCCCACACGTAGATTATCGTTGTCAGATTGCCATCGGGCAGGGCAGAGAAATAGCCCTTCATAATGTGGGTATTGTCCGTATCGCCAGCGGTGCCCAAAACGATACCTTTTTGCTTGGCAAGTGCCGAGAGGCGTTGGGACAGTGGTGTAGCAGCGGCAATAGGTGCGCCAACAATAGGCGCAAAACGCAGTTTAGCGGTCTGCGACACCCCTGTAGGCATTGCAGTTCCGGTGGCGGCCGGAGCCGTACCTGTGGTTGGCGTATTGCCTGGCACAGGAGCCGCTGCCGGGTCAGTTCCCGGCGCTCCTGTTGCACCACCTTGCGTCGGTGGCAGATCGGATTTGGTGACGCCCAAGGTATTTTCAGAGCTGTTGCACCCACTCAAAACGATCATCATGAAAGCGGTGACGGTGCAAGTCAGTGCGTTACGCAACTTCATCTTCACTCAAACCCCATTAAGCAACCGCAAAAGCGGCTTGATAAGCAAAGCTGACAAAAGTTTTATTTCACGATCAAGTCAAGAGGTTGGCGTGAAAGCGTTTCCGCCTTGCCATTGGTTGTAAGGTAGGTCTGGCCCAATGTCATGGCCGTATTGCTGTCGGAGTCCATGATAATCATATGGGCGAACAAGGTCATATCCGGCTGGATACGTTCAGGGTTGCCCGAATAGAACATGGGCATGTCCATCCAAGACGGCGTGAAGCGGGCGCCGACTGAATAGCCGCATGCATTGAGGCGGTGGCGGGTCAGCTCGTGCTCTTCCATTACCTTGGCATGCGCATCAAACACATCACCAAAGGTGGAATCCGGCGTCATGGCCGCTTCAACAGCCTGCAGCGCTTCGAGTGCAGCGTCGTAAAGCTCCTGGTGGCGTTTCGATGCCTTGCCCGTCAGGACGGTGCGCATCATTGGCGCATGATAATGTCGATAGACACCCGACCATTCGAGCGTCAGCTGGTCATTTTTCGTAAGCTTGCGCCTGCCAGCCTTATAACGGCAGAGCAATGCATCATCGCCGGAACCGATGATGAATTCGTTGGCCGGATAATCGCCGCCGCCAGCAAAAATTGCTCCCTGCATGGCAGCTAGAATGGCGCCTTCATCCGCGCCTGCCTTTATTAGTTTCAAAGCTGCGGTGAGAGCATCGTCGCCGAGTTCGGCAGCCTTGCGGCTATAGACGATTTCAGCTGGACTCTTGAGAACACGAAGCTTGTCCACAAGTCCGGATGCATCCACGAGTTGGCCAAAGGCGGCAAGCTGCTCATCCAACTTTCGACCATTGGCCGCTGTTAAACCGTGCGTTTGATATTCAATACCGATGCGACAGCCCAGCAGATCAAGGTCATTGAGCAGTTCGCGCAAATCCGCCGCCGGATTGGCATTGTCCCGATCTGCCCAAACAATGATGTTTTCAATATTGGAGGTCTGCCGCGCCTGCCGCAAATCGGCCGAGCGGGTCATCAGCACATTACTACCATCGGCTTTGACAACGAGGCATTGGAAGAAGCAAAAGCCAAAAGTATCGTAGCCGGTCAACCAATACATGCTTTCCTGTGCAAAGAGCAGGATCGCATCAAGCTTTTGCTCGGCCATGACCATCATCAAACGATCACGGCGCGCATTGCATTCTTCCGGTTCGAAATGAAGGCCCATAATGCTACTCCGTAATTGTAATGGCCGATATCTGCCGGCCATAATCTGGTTCGTTGCGGTGCGTGGTGCGGCGATAGGAAAAGAACTGGTCTTCATCAGCATAGGTACACAGTTCAAGTGCTGAAGCATTTACACCTGCCTGCTCAAGCTGTGTGATTATGAATGCCCAAAGATCAAACATCTTATGGTTTTCATTGGTTGATTCGCGGAAAAATTTACTGAATGACGAATTCGTTAAGACGAATTGCTCGTAGAATTCCTGGCCCACTTCGTAATTGTCGGGACCAATGGTAGGTCCCAGAACAGCTTGGATACGATCACGTTTGGCACCAAGCCCGATCATGGCCTCGACCGTGTTGCCCAGCACGCCACCAATGGCGCCACGCCAACCGGCATGAGCCGCGCCGATGACCCCAGCGTCCGGGTCGGCGAAAAGAATTGGACCGCAGTCGGCCGACAATGCGCCTATCACTATACCGGGCGTGGCCGTTACCATAGCGTCGGCTTTGGGCCGGTCTCCAGTGAGGGGAGACGTCACGGTTATGACGTCCGGCGAATGCACCTGATGCACTGTCACAAGTTTAGAAAGTGGCACGCCTAACGTTTCTGCAACCCGCCGTCGGTTTTCCGTGACATTGACTTGATTGTCATTGGAGCCGCTACCGACGTTCAGGCCGCGATAGATACCATCAGAGACGCCACCTCTTCTGGTGAAAAATCCATGATCGATTCGGTTTTGCCCGGGTGAGCCCAGCAGGGAAGAACGCAGTGGTGCTGGTTTTTCGTACGTGTTCATCGTGGAGTGGTTTCTCCCAAAGGCTGCGGATGGTGATTTAGCTCTCGGACGAAGTCAATCTTCCGTTTCATTTTGTCTGAAAAGGAAATGTATGGGTGGCAGGATCTGTTATACACAGAACCTTGAATAAAGTTCCCATCTCGGTGGGTCCGGCTAGACGTTCAACATCAATATGCAGTTGCTCCTGAACGTCGGGAGATTTGCCTTGCCCTAAAGCACCGGCGCGGTCCAACAACCCCATGGCAATGAGAAAATCGCCTTGTGTCATTGCGCTGGATTTGCACCCTTCAGCACGGGCAGATTGCGCGAGACTATGAAAGTCGACGTGGGTCGTTATGTCCGCTGCGCCCGGCGTGCTAAGGGCATTGATCGGCCTGTGCTGGCTCAATGCCTGCAAAGTGTCGCCATAACCTTGTTCCAGGTGGCCATAATCAACAAGCAATGCTGCTCCGCGTTCGCGGCAAATATGGTTGGCGATCTGATGCATGAGCGCGTTGCGAGCGGGAGCGATTTCAAAAATACTGCCATCTGCCGCAGTATCGCTGCTGCCGGGCAACAGGGCCTTTTCAAGAGAACCAGAGCCTGCAGCAAAAAACAGATTGCCCTCACTGTCGGCAGAAACCATTCTTTCGACAAAGCGACCATTTGATTTCACATATTGCCTTGATGGGATTGCGTCGAAAAGTTCATTGGCAACAAGGATGAGCGGGTTCGCCGGAATTTCGGCGATAGTTTTACGCCATTCGATGTCTGCTGTGTGCTGCGCCAGCGCTTCTTGCTGAATTTTGGTCAACCGCTCGCTAAGTTCAACCATTATTACCTTGGCCGCCTTCATAAAGGCGGGCGAAATTTTTCCGGCGGTGCGTAAAAGATCGTTCATTAAGGTCCCGCGGCCGGGCCCCACTTCACAAAGGCTGAAATGTTGCGGAGACCCTAGTGCTTGCCAGGCTCCAACGCACCAGACACCAATGAGTTCGCCGAACATTTGGCTGACTTCCGGGGCGGTGATAAAATCGCCACTTCTGCCGAAGGGTTCTTGTGTTGTGTAGTAGCCATTATCCCGATCGAACAGGCACAAAGCCATGTAATCTGCCACGCTGATCGGACCCGTTGTCTCGATCTGCCGGATAATGCGCTGCTTTAAACTCATCGTTGCGTTTTTACCTCAGGGTTGCGCGCGGACAAGATAAACGCCAGACCAATAATGACCATTGGGATTGAAAGCACCATGCCCATCGTCAACCAGCCGCCAAAAAGATAGCCGAGTTGAGCATCCGGCTCGCGGAAAAACTCGACAAAAATACGAGACAATCCATAGAGCGCCACAAATGTGCCCGAGATAAAACGGGGGCTTTTTAGTTTGCGGCCATAGAAGATCAGTACTGCAAGCACCGCAAACAGCACGATACCTTCAAGTGCGGCTTCATAAAGCTGGCTTGGATGACGTACTACAGGTCCTCCCGTCGGAAAAACCATTCCCCACGGCACATCTGTCTCTCGGCCCCACAACTCACTATTGATAAAGTTTGCTACGCGAACGAGACCAAGGCCGACCGGTACACCGGCGGCAACAGTATCAAGCATGCTGGATATATTGATTTTGCGCGAGCGGGCAAAAAGTACCATTGCGAGTGTCGTGCCCAGCATGCCGCCATGAAATGACATTCCGCCTTCCCAAACCTTGAATATGTCCAAAGGATTGGCGATGTATTTGGCAAAATCGTAGAAGAGAATGTAGCCAATACGGCCACCCAGAACTACACCCAGTGCGGCCCACAAGACGAAATCGTCGAGATCTATGGGCTTCATTGGCGGGGTATTGTTTGCCCAAAGTCGTGGCTTGCTGATGAGTTTCTTGGCGTACCACCAAGCAAAAAGAATACCGACCACATAGCCAAGTCCATACCAGTGTACCGCTATGGGACCTATGGAAAAGATAACCGGATCGATCTCGGGGAAAGCTATCGCAGCAAATGTCGGTACAAGTAGCTCGCTCACAAGGACACTCCGTCTCGGTTTTCTCGATTTTGCGGGACCATGCGCGAGGGCGTGATAGGCGTCAAGCCGCATCTGCGGTAACATTTGTGCGGGCTGGCTTAGCGCTAACTTGCTTGCAATCATTATAAGTGGTCATTATTTGAATGGTGAAACCAGAAAGGTATCTGCAATGACCAATGGATCAAATCGCGTTCTCGATGAACTGGCAAAGCTCGTTACAGATGCTGCCGGTGCTGCCCAAGGCGTGCGCCGCGAAGTTGAAACCGCATTTCGAGGTCAGGCGGAGCGTCTGCTCAATACAATGGACGTTGTCCAGCGTGAAGATTTTGAAGCTGTGCGTGAAATGGCAATAAGGGCCCGGGCGGAGAATACAGCCCTCCAAGCACGTATCGAGGCCTTGGAGGCGCTGGTTGGCAAAAAGGACGAATCGGCGAAGCCCACCTCATCGCGTGCCAAAAAGGCTTAGTGCCTTTTTGAAATTATCTAGGCAATGTCGTCTTCGGCCAAGCTTTCTTCACCGTCGGCGATTGCCTCTTCTTCCGTACCATAAGGGCCGACCTTCGGTCCTTCTACGCCGTCTTTAGTGACGACATAATACCAGTTGCCATCATCGTTTTTTTGTACGGCTTTGACTGTTGGTTCAGTTGCATCGGACATGCTCGTTCTCCTGTTTGACCGTTCCAGACTCCCGCGAGAGCCGCGTTGGAAATGACAAGCTAAGACGTTTTGATATCGACTATATGACGAAGTTTTTTAGGCCCTAATCCATTCGGGTCCGCTGATAGTCCCGCTTTGGCCGTTTTTCTCTCCCGCGGACCACTATCCCCAAAATAAATCTTAAGTATTTATCAACAGGTGGAAATCGCCGAAAACTGTTTCCTTAGAGTCAGTTAAAGCGACCAAGTGAATCTTTTTCCTAACTTCTGTCCACACCCATTCTCGTCAATTGGTCAAAAGGGGACTGGCGCTGTGACTCAGCATCAATACACTGAAATTACTGCATGATTCGTTTCAGTGTTCATGCAGCGGTCCGTAAGTTCATGGCCGCAACCCGGTTGGTGTGTTCTGCCTGCCGGTGAGTTTAAAAAATGTTACCGCATTCAGCGTGGGTCTATGTTGACGTGCAGAAAACATTTGGTGTGCTTGGTTTGGGTGCGCTGTATCTCCCGCAGCGTTATACGAGATTCGATTTAGCAGGTAATGGCGATGAGCCTTCTGGAACTAGAGATTGCGCGTGACTTACATCCCGTAGATGTGATCGAGCACGTTGCCCATGCAAACGAATGGGCATTTGAGCGCACCGGTGAAGATGAGATTGCGATTACGGTCGAAGGTAGCTGGACCGATTACCAGATATCCTTTTCTTGGATGGAAGACTTTGAAGCCCTGCATCTGGCCTGTGCTTTCGATATCGCCATCAGCGAGCCTCGCATCAATGAAGTGATGCGGCTTCTCTCATTGGTCAATGAGCAATTGCTGATGGGACATTTTGATCTCTGGAGGCAGGAGGGTGCGGTCATGTATCGCCAGTCCCTGCTTCTTTCCGGCGGTGCCGAGCCTACCAGTAAACAGGTTGAAGTTTTGCTTTCGAGTGCGCTCGATGCATGCGAAACCTATTTTCAGGCTTTCCAGTTTGTCGTCTGGTCCGGCTCAACAGCGCGGGAATCGCTCGACAGCATTTTGTTCGAAACCGTTGGATCAGCCTGATTTTCCTGAAATGGGCTAGGCGGTGGAGTTGAGAAATCATGACCATCAGTTTTGATGATTTCGAGAAAGTCGATATTCGCGTCGGGACTATTATAGAGGCGGAAATATTCCCCGAAGCGCGTAAGCCCGCATTCAAATTACGGATCGATTTTGGTTCAGAGATCGGTATCAAAAAATCCTCCGCCCAAATTACCAAGCGACACACATTGGAAGAGCTAAGGGGAAAGCAGGTCATGGCTGTGGTCAATTTCCCGCCACGCCAGATCGGTCCCTTCATGTCAGAGGTATTGACGCTTGGTTTTCCCGATGAAGCCGGTGACGTTGTTCTAGCTACCGTGAGCCATACGGTTCCGAATGGCGGCAAATTGTTTTAAGCAACGTGTTCTCGTCAGGCTGGAACTTTGACTATCGCACGTAAGCCGTTCTTAGGGCTGTCTTCAAGCGTAATATCGCCGCCATGACTACGAGCGATATCCAAGGCGATTGCAAGTCCCAGGCCAGTGCCGCCTGCGTCCTGGTTGCGGGCCTGGTCAAGCCTGAAGAATGGTTTGAAGACCTCATCACGCATTTCTTTCGGGATACCTGGCCCATCGTCATCGATGGTCAGTATCAGCCAGCCATCGCGATGATCGGCTGCGACAAAAACATTCTGCGCATAGCGGAAGGAATTTGAAACAAGATTGGTGATCAATCGCGAAAACGCGTTGGGGCGGACATGAATTTCCGGTTGTCCGCGAATGGTAGAGGTGAATCCCCGTTTGAGCAGTATCGCTTCTTCCTTGAGTTTGGCGAATAGGCGCTCAAGATTGAAGACGCCGGTCTCTTCGTCAGCCTCGCCCCGTGCGAATGAAAGGTAGCCTTCTAGCATTGACTGCATGTCGTCTATGTCTTGTTCCATCGCTTCGGTATCGACCCTGTTGCTCACCAGTGCCAGTTGAAGCTTAAAGCGGGTCAAAATGGTTCGCAGGTCATGACTGACGCCGCTGAGCATTGTTGTACGCTGCTCAATTTGCCTTTCGATACGTTCACGCATGACAATAAAGGCCGCACCAGCGCGCCTCACTTCTTCGGCGCCGCGGGGCTTGAAGTTTGGCGGCGGTGCTCGTCCTTTACCGAAACTGTCTGCGGCAGTGGCCAATTGCTGGATTGGTTTAATCTGATTGCGCAGAAACAGGATCGCAATAGCCAGCAACACAAGGGCTGAACCAGCCATCCATACCAGGAAGATCAACGTGTTGGATGCATAAGCCTGACTACGTCGTGCAAAGACGCGCAAAACCTTGTCCTCGAGTTGTATTCGAATTTCTACCAAATCCGAATCCCCGATCGTATCGATCCAGAACGGTCGATTAATCTGCTTGGTGATTTCTTCACTCAGAATATTGTCGAGAATGGAATAGAACGGTTTGGGACCGGGCGCGGGGAGCGGGTCGGGTGGCAATATGGATATGTTAAGAGCTAAACGTTCGCGCGAAATGCGGATCAGGTTCTCGTAGCCCGAATCTTGGGGAAACGTGTCCATCAGATCAATGATGCCGGAAATATCCCGCACCACGGCAGTCGAAAGACGCTGAGTCACTGTCTGCCAATGGCGTTCCATGAACACAAACGCAATAAGCGATTGTAACAGCACCATTGGCGCAATGATGATGATCAACGAACGGGCATAGAGCCTTTTGGGCATCCAGCGGGCCAGCCAACGCGTCAGCTTTCGCCAAGGACCAAGCAATGTGCTTCGTTTGCGCCGCCAATGGCGTTTCTTTACGGCCAATGCGCGATCTGCGGCGTCCGGGGGGCTCATTACATCGATATCCGCTTGCGCTTCCTGCTTTGCGTGTTCGTTATTCAACACTCAACTTATAGCCAACGCCTCGTACTGTCTGCAACCAAACCGGATTTGCAGGATCGTTCTCGATCTTGCGACGCAGGCGATTTATCTGAACGTCGATTGTCCGCTCACCTACGTCTCCTTCCTGTCCGGTCAGTTCGTGACGTGGAACAGTTTCACCCGCGCGGGCAGCGAAAATCGCCATGATGTCCTGTTCGCGATCGGTGAGACGAATCAAATCCCCTGACCGTTTCAGCTCGCGTTTTGCTATGACGAATGTGTAGGGTCCAAATACGATCTGCTCGATCTTCGCCTGTGTAGCGGGAGCGCCACGCCGCAGAATATTGTTGATGCGGAGTATCAGTTCACGCGGATCGAATGGCTTGGGCAGATAATCGTCTGCGCCCGCTTCGAGACCGGTAATGCGGCTGTCTGTTTCCGAGAGCGCGGTAAGCATGAGAATCGGAACGTTTTTTTCCTGACGCAGAGCCTGAGTCAAAGCGATACCGCTTTCGCCCGGCATCATAACATCGAGGATGAGCAGATCATAATCTATGCCGGCAAGCTTTCGTCTTGCCTCGTCGGCATTGGCCGCTACCGTAATGCGAAAGCCGCTGCCTGTCAGATATTGGGACAGTAGATTTCGAATTCTGGTATCGTCATCAACGATCAGCAAATGTGGGGCATCGTCCGACAGCGTGAGATCGCTGCTAACGGGTGTTTTTTCTGTATCCTGTACCATGCATCCCCTCTTCACCAAGTGGAACCTATATCTATCCTGACTTCGGCAGGCTGTCGATCTGTTGCCACTGTGCGGGATTTACCATGGCTTTGAGAAAATGCTCAATCACCGCCCGGTCGCTTGGATCGAGCTGTTCCAATGCATTGGCAATGCGGCGTGATTGCGGTGCTGCCAATTCAAGTGCAAGCGCACGCCCCTGATGCGTGGGGTAGAGTTCGCGCTGCCGTCGATCGCGCGGCCCTTGTATCTGCACAATGTGGCCGGTGTCGATCAATTGCTTGAGGACGCGCGCCAAGCTTTGCTTGGTGATCTTTAAAACTTCCAGCAATTCTGCAACGGTCATGCCGGGCTTTCGATTGACGAAATAGAGAACACGGTGGTGCGCCCGCCCGAAAGTAAGCTTCTCCAGTATCATATCCGGGTCGGCGGTAAAGTCGCGATAGGCAAAGAAGAACAGCTCGATAATATCGAGTTCCTTGGCGTGCTGCTCGGTCAGGGCTGTCTCAATGTGCCTATCTGGTGTATAAGATTTCATGCAAGGTCCCCGGTCTTGGAAAAGATTATGTCAGCGTTGTTGACTTAATTTTAGACTGCTGATAATTTTTGGCAAGCTGTTGGCTGCATTTTGAATGAATCGAAAAGCCAATACGTGTTTCTGGAAACTTTCCGTAATGAAACGCCTATTGGTGCTGAAGGGCAATGGTACACCAATTGGGAAGCGGGACCAGTTGGCGGAAGGCAAATCCCCGTAAAACATCAGGATAAGGCCTGGAGGAAAACATGGCATCCGTTCCATTCGATCAGCTTGAAGGTTACATCTGGATGAATGGCGAATTTGTTCGCTGGGCAGATGCAAAGGTCCATGTACTTACACATGGCCTCCACTATGCAAGCTCTGTGTTTGAAGGTGAGCGTGCCTATGGTGGCGAAATTTTCAAGCTGAACGAACATACGGAACGGTTGCACGAATCCGCGCGAATTCTTGGCTTTACGATTCCCTATTCTGTTGACGAGCTTAACGATGCCTGCCGGAAGCTTTTGGCGAAGCAGGGTTTTCAAGATGCTTATGTGCGTCCGATTGCATGGCGCGGAAGCGAGTCCATGGGCGTTTCGGCGCAAGCGAACAAGATCAATGTTGCGATCGCGATCTGGCAATGGCCGAGCTACTTTGATCCAGCGCAAAAGCTGAAAGGTATCAGGCTCGATATGGCTGAATACCGCCGTCCAGATCCCAAGACCGCGCCTTCTAAATCAAAGGCTGCCGGTCTTTACATGATCTGCACGATCTCAAAGCATGCGGCTGAAGCAAAAGGCTATGCAGATGCATTGATGCTGGATTGGCGCGGGCAGGTGGCTGAGGCGACGGGGGCCAATGTGTTCTTCGTGAAGAACGGCGTAATTCATACGCCAAAACCTGACTGTTTCCTGGACGGGATTACGCGGCGTACGGTTATCGATCTTGCCAAGCGCAGAGGTTATGAAGTTATCGAGCGGGTAATCATGCCCGAAGAGATGGCAGACTTTGAGCAATGTTTCCTGACAGGAACTGCTGCTGAAGTTACGCCCGTATCTGAGATTGGTTCATACAAATTCACGGTAGGCGAAATCGCCATTAACTTGATGAATGACTACGCTGCAGAAGTAACGCCCAAGAAAGTCGCAGCAGAATAACCGCAATTTTCGGTCAACATTACAAGCCTGATACAAATCGATTGTGGTATCAGGCTGTTTGACATTGCTTAAAACTTAGTCATCATGATGTATGTCAGGCATGAGTCTGACGTTGAAACGTTGACGGGGTGTCCATTATGGAAGCGCTTCTTCCTATCGTTATCCAGCTTATCTCTGGTGGTGTCGGCGGCAATATTGTCGGCGGTCTTCTTAAAAATCTCAGCCTTGGTACAACCGGTAATACTGTCGCAGGCGGTGTTGGCGGATTGATTGGCGGTTATCTAACCCAATATCTGGGTGCAGGTGGCGCAGCAGTCGTTGCGGATGCGGTTGCATCTTCCGGGCTCGATATTGGTGCTATTGTCGGCCAAATTGCAGGCGGTGGTATTGGCGGTATCATCTTGACCGCAATTGTGGGAGCCATAAAGAACTCAATGGCCAAGACCTGATCATTGCTAGATGAAGATTTGTTGGGGCGGTCGCTTAGACCGCCCTTTTCATTTGGTATGCTGTTACATTAGGTTCTTTGCGGTTTGATCAGTGAATGACATAGGATTTAGATATTATGGGACAATTGCAGGCCGGTATTATTCCCGTCACGGCCTTTCAACAAAACTGCACCATTCTTTTCGACAGCGATGACAAGCGGGGTGTGCTTATTGACCCGGGTGGGGACAATGATCAGGTGCTTCACGCCATTCAGTCAAATGGGATCATAATCGAGGCAATCTGGCTGACCCATGGTCATATTGATCATGCCGCTGGTGCCATGGATATGAAAGAAGCACTGGCTGTTGATATTGTTGGACCGCATGAGGCCGACCGTTTTTTATTGGAAAGCTTGGAAGAAAAGGCGCTTCAATACGGAATCTCGGGGAATGTGCGCAATTGCACACCGGATCGCTGGCTAAGCGACGGAGACACAGTGTCGTTTGGTGATCATTTGTTTGAAGTCCTGCATTGTCCGGGACATGCTCCTGGTCACGTTGTATATTACAATAAGAAAGCCAAGTTCGCTCACGTTGGAGATGTGCTTTTTAACGGTTCCGTTGGACGGACTGATCTGCCTGGCGGCGATCACGCTGTGTTAATCAATTCAATCACGACAAAACTTCTGCCGCTGGGGGATGATATCGGGTTTATCTGCGGTCACGGTCCGGGTGGAAGATTTGGGGAAGAGCGTCGTACCAACCCGTTTTTGAACGACTAAATGAAAACCGCCGGAATGACCGGCGGTTTTAGTTCAAAATTTAGTTTGCGTTACAGAAATAGTCACGTCCGTCATAGCCGCGGAATGTTCCTGTTTCCGGATTGAAAGACCGATAACGATCCGTGCAATAGCGATACCAAGCGCGAGTCCAAGGCTGAGCCGATCCATAATAGCGCGGTGCTTCGACCTGGCGGTACACTCGAACCGGAGCCCTGTATGTGGGACGGTCGTCATAGTCACGATAAATCACTTCCGGTTCGCGCGGTTGCGCAAGTGCACCACCAATCAGCGCACCGGCTGCAAGCCCAATAGCCCCGGCAGCCAGAGCGTCACCGCCGCGGTGATGATGACGATAACCACGATCATAATGACGCCAGCGATGATCAGCTGACGCTGACGACAGTGGTGCGATGACGGTCGCAGCTACAGCAGTTGCAAGAATGGCAATTTTCATACCCTTATTCATCTGTGCCTCCTTGAAGCATCTTGGCGATTTTCTACGCCGCTTGATTATTTTGGGTCGCGATCACCTGGACCGCCAACCGTAATGTTGTTTTAACCATCTCAGAATGAATGCAGGCTGAACGGCGACCAAGGCAGTTTGTTCCTTGCTGATCCAGTCAAACATTGTTCCGGAGGGGGGAACAGGACACATGATTTCAGCAATTCCAAGGCGCGATAAAGATACTTGAAACCAATCTGACGAGTTGGTTTCAAATTCTTGGTCAAATAGATTGAAATCCCCGTGCGAAAAGGGGATTTCAACAAATGTTATTCAAGCATAGATCGCTCAGGCCCGCCCCGTTTGGCGGGCTAAAATGGCAGTGCGGTTACAGAATTTACTCTGTAATCGAGATATTCACTGCTTTTGGGCCCTTACCACGGCGATCTGGCTCTGTATCGAACGAAACTTTCTGATTGTCTGCAAGATCTGTAAGCCCGGATGCCTGTACTGCAGAGATGTGAACGAAAATATCCGCTGCTCCGTCATCCGGCTTGATAAAGCCAAAACCTTTTTCGCTGTTGAAGAATTTGACCGTACCGGTCTGTGCCATGCTCAGTTCCTTTTTCTAAATTACCGCGTTCCCCTCCGGGTTTGCGGGATTGGTAGTGCCGTCTTCTGTACTTACTTCCGACGGAGGTCATGCAGGCAATTCTCGAATTCAGGAAAGGAGCCGATCATTGCCGGGATTACTCCCGACCCGGTATTCTTGCGGTTCCGGCGCGCCGTTCTTCCAGTCTTCCAGTGTTCATAGATGCCCGAACGCTTTGAGACTGCTAGAATAAGTGTTTTTTGGCAAGCAAAAGTTTTTCTACCACTTGAGTGAATAGGTAGAAATGCGTTGCCGCTCTGAGCAAGGCATGTAGAAATTACGTCGTTATATGTATGTTGCAAACCTATGCCTGTTACATGGCGAGCTAGAGCAAGTTTTGCTTATAGAGAGTATCTCGCGGTGCTCCGCATTTTCGGCTAACGGCTAGCCAATAAAATTGCTTCGGCGTCAACGATTACGCGTAACGATGCAGGCGCCACCAGCACTTTGCAGTTGTGCGCAGATTTGATTGGCTTCCCCGCGGCTATCGGCACCGATGCGGACCGCGTAAATTCCGCGCCTGCCCATAGCTGAACGTTTGCGGCTGATGATCGGTTCATGCTTGTCGAGAATAGCGGGAAAGTTTCGCTTTAATCGCTGCATCTGACGTATGGCCGCAGATTGCCTGAAATTTCCGGCGATCTGGATACCCCAAGGCTTTGGCTTGATCTGCGCCATCGAGACTGTCGCAAACCGTACGATTGGCAGCTGTCTGCAAGCAGCGTCAAAATTGAGTTTGCTGTTGAGCGGAAGCTTCTTGATTTCGGCACCGGTTGAAAAATCGTCTGCCGAAATTCCGGTTATATCGAGCACATATTCTTCGGTTTCCAGGGGGAGGAAGCCTCCACTGGATATCCAACGGGAAACTCTTGTGGGGCCTGCATTATAGGCAGCGGCAGCCAAACCCCAGTTTCCAAATGCTTTTCGTAGGTCTTTCAATAGTTTAGCTGAAGCCGGAAGCGCCTGCAAAAAATCATAAGGGTCGGCGAGGCCGCGCTCTTTTGCGGTTCCGGGCATGAACTGTGCGATCCCTTGCGCTCCGACTGGGCTTGTTGCGGACACGTCAAACCGGCTCTCTTTCCAGATCAGTCTGGCAAAAAAGTCCCGAGGAACACCATGACCATCCGCATTCGTCGCTATGGCTGCGCAAATCTGGGTAACGCTGGGTGGTAACGGTGCAGCCGGAATTGAAACAGACGGATTGTCCGCAGCAAATGCATCAAAGGCGGCTAAAACACCGCCTGCCACAAGTACGGCAATCAATCTGTAACGGGTCACAATGGCCTTTCAACCTGGAGAACGATATTGAGCATTAAGCACGCTTATATTTCTGATAAAAGGTACTGGTTTACGATTCCGTTGCTACCGGATGGCCAGTGTAGCCATCCAGATTGAAGAGAAATGTTATGCCGCTCTCCGTTACAACGATTGGTTTTGATGCAGACGATACGCTCTGGGAGAATGAGCAGTTTTTTCGTTCGTCAGAAAAGCATTTTGCAAATCTCCTGGCGCCCTATGCTGATATCGCCGATCTACCTCAGAGGCTGCTTGAGGTCGAGAAACGCAATCTGGAGTCCTATGGATTTGGGATCAAGGGCTTTACACTTTCATTGGTCGAAACAGCCGTAGAGGTAACTGAGGGAAAGGTGCCCGCAACAATTATCGCCGAAATCCTTGATGCCGGGCGTGAAATGCTGCGTCATCCGGTTCAAACTTTACCCCATGTGGCGGAAACACTTGAGCAACTGACTGGGCGCTACAAGCTGGTGTTGGTCACGAAAGGGGATCTATTCGATCAGGAGCGCAAGCTGGCTCAATCCGGACTGGGAGATTTCTTTGATGCAATTGAAATCGTCAGTAACAAGGACACCGGTACATATGAGCGTGTGTTCAGCCGGCATGGCAACGGTGCCGAGCGGGGTTTGATGATCGGCAATTCACTAAAATCCGACATCGTTCCCGCGATTGAAGCTGGAGCGTGGGGCATATTCGTGCCCCACGAACTTACTTGGGTACTGGAGCATGTTGAAGCCCCGATCGAGAATCCGCGATTTCGCCAGATAGAACATCTAGGCCAGCTCACTACTCTCCTTGAGGAGATAGGCTGATTATTCGGCCGCGTATTGTTCTTGGGTCTGTTCGTCCGGTCCGTTGGGATCGCCCGCCGCTGTCTCGCAGCCTAAATCCGGGAACGCCACCACGCGGTTACCCGTAAAATCAGTACGTACAACGACCAAGCCCTGTTCCTCAAAATAGGTTAGCAGCCGTCGCGCGCGGCGGGCCGAGTGCGTACCATAGGCTCGCGCTATCGTTGCATCAGAAGGGCATGGACTCGTGGTGACGGCCGCTTGGGCCACAATGAAGAAAACGCCTTGAACATCGTCTGGCAGGCTCTTTGAAAGTTCCAGTGCCTGCTGCCAGGGCTCGCTTTGAGCGGTCTCTCCATCAATTCCAGCGCGTGCGACAGCCAATTTGCGCCGAAATGCGGGGAGTGAGAGCTGATCTCCCGGAACGCGGCGAATGCGGCAGCGGACAAGAAAATCTTGGTACAATACGGCGTCGGTGCGGAAGGACGCGTCGGGATCATTGAGCATTTCATGCATGACCGCCTCGATAAGACTGTTGCGTTCGGCCTCGTCGATTTCAGGAAACAAGGTTGGCGCGGGCGACTCTGCCTGCGCCATAGCCTTGGCCTGGGTCAGCTGGTTGAGGATATCGGCTGTGGGGGTGGGGGCAGGTGGCGTGTGCGTCTTGCGCACCACAGCGCGACGCTCCTCCGGAGCTGGTATGAATATAAGATCACGGGCATCGTCACCCGGTTGGGGAAGAGGGGTAAGCTTGGGGCTGGAAGAGCGCGCTGATGTCTCGACGGCTCCAATGGTAACCGGAAGCGGTCGGCGTGATAAAGCAGGCCCTAGCGCCACGAAATGACCCCGAGCCAGATCACGAAACTGCTCTGCCTGGCGACGTTCCATACCCAACAAATCTGCTGCCCGCGCCATATCAATATCGAGAAATGTGCGCCCCATTAGAAAATTGGATGCTTCTGCAGCTACGTTCTTTGCAAGCTTCGCCAGTCGCTGGGTTGCGATCACTCCGGCTAGGCCGCGTTTGCGTCCACGGCACATGAGATTGGTCATCGCGCCCAACGAAAGTTTACGAGCTTCGTCCGAAACTTCACCAGCTACGGCTGGTGCAAATAGCTGGGCCTCGTCCACGACGACCAGCATTGGATACCAATAGTCTCGCTCTGCATCGAATAGCCCGCCAAGAAAGGCTGCGGCGCATCTCATTTGCTGTTCTACATCCAGACCCTCAAGATCCAGAACCACCGATACGCGGTGCTGCCGGATGCGGGCGGCGATCCGTGTCAGCTCGTTCTCCGTACGAGCTCCATCAACAACGACATGACCATATTTGTCCGCCAGCGTGACAAAATCGCCTTCTGGGTCAATGACGCATTGCTGAACCCATTGCGCGCTCTGTTCAAGAAGGCGGCGCAGGAGATGAGACTTTCCAGAACCCGAATTGCCCTGAACAAGCAAGCGTGTTGCCAAAAGCTCTTCAAGGTCGAGCATGGCCTTTGCGCCTGCTGGCGCTGCTCCCATGTCGATATCGACCTTCATCGCTTCTCCAGTCTTGATATGATTCCGCGCGCGAAATTTCGCGCGCGGCTTGTCTAGCACTCCTTCACGCCGGATGCTTGAGCGTTCTCGTATTTTGCAGATTTAACCCACAGCTGGTTTGACGTTCTCCTGAAAAATTGCGCCGAATTCTTTCATCCGATCAACGATATAATCAGCATCTATCAGAGAGTCCGGCAGATAGAGTCCGGCTTTTACGGGTTTGCCGCCATGCAGCCCAAGAAGACGTTCAACGCTAAGCGCCACGTGCAGCGCAGTGAGAGGAGCCTGTCCCTCCGGGTGCACAATATCAAGCCGAATCGCAGCACGCTCGCCGGTAACCAATTCACCAGTGATCTCGATAGCGATCTCAGTTGAAAAAGCTTCTCCGCGTCTGCGGCTGGCCGAAGTGCCATAGACAAGGCCAACACGGATGGATTTGGCATTTGTAGCTGCCGATAGGCTGAGGACATCCAGCGGCGAATAGGCCGTGGATTCTAATATTGTGCCGTCAATATCCACAAATTGCCGCTTGGCATCGTCATCATTTATCCATTGCCAGTGTCCATCCACTAGGAGGAGTGGATTGGGTGCCGATTCTGTAAGCCGTTGGTAGTCCGCAAGAGCGGCTGGTCCGCCCATGTCTTCTTCGTCAAGCACGACTGTGATTGAGATGTTGTCAATAGTTTTAAACTTACGTACGGCCTGCAAAGTCGGAAATGTTGCAGCACCCGCAAGCCAATTGCTCGCCATTAATATTGGAGCTGCGTTCGGCTTACTGATAGCGAGTGCCATTTCAGGTCCTACTTCGAAAACTCCGCTCGACACACTGAGGTAGGGTAAACCATGCGCCTGAGCATATTTCATGCTATTGAGCGTCGCGTCTTTTACGAAGACTGCAATTGCGCTGTATTTGGCACCATCGATCTGGCCCAGATCATCGCGTTCCAAGTGAATTTTGACAGCTTGCGCGTGACCGATCCCGTCAGCGACGCGTTGCGCTTTGGCCAGGTTACGACCACCGATGGCAATGGGCAGATCCGGATATAGTTTGCGTAGTATTTGCGCTGCTTTTGCACCGACAACTCCTGATCCGCCGATGATTAATACGGGATCGGTGATGGATAGCGGCATGGCCTCGACTCCTGCTTTAAACTGGACAATGGTTAAACGTTGGCTGGAATTTTCTTTCCCGATAACGCATGTTACTATTAGTAAGTTACTATTAGTAATATTGCAAGATGCCTAAGGACCAATATTGCCGTTTGTTAAATCAGGGTTGAATGTGAAATGGGACTAGCCGCTGCCAAGAAGATGCCAAAGGCGCAACGCCGCGATCAGCTTTTATCGATTGCTCTCGATATCGTTCGAGACGAAGGTACTGATGCCTTGACCCTTGGCCACGTTGCTAAAAAGGCAGGTGTGAGCAAGCCGATTGCCTACGAGCACTTCGGGACGCGTAGTGGATTGCTCATTGCTTTGTTCGAGCGACTTGATCAGCAGCAAATCGACCAGCTTGCCGCTGCGATTGCAGAAGCGCCCAAGCGGTTGGAAGATGTCGCCCGTGTCGTGAGCGATGCTTATATGGCATGCTATCAGGCCATTGGAGCAGAATGGTCATCCATTTCTGCGGCTCTTAGAGGCGACGAGGTTATGGATGAAATCCAATGCGGCCTAATCGACAGCTACGTCGATCTCTATTATTCCATACTCGCGCCATATACAAAAATCACTGCAGACGATCTTCGCTTGCGCTGTGTTGGAATCGTTGGCGCGGCAGAAGCAATTTCACGCGAAATGATCCGCGATAAGCTTGAAGAAAAAGCGGCTGCTGCGGTGCTGCAGTCGCTCATCGTCACTTGGTTATCCAAATAGACTTGCCCGTTAATTAACAGGAACAGTCTCCAGAACAGGATTTGGCTTGCCGTGCTTGCTAAGAGTTAACACCAACAGAGCGGCGATCAAACACAATATGCCTGCTACGAAAAATGCGGGCATATAGGTCTGGTATTCGGTGCGAACGAACCCGCCACCATAGGCCGCGGAAGCGGCGCCCAATTGGTGGCCCGCAAAAACCCAGCCAAAGATCAGCCCCGCCTTTTCGCGGCCAAAGCGATCAGTTGCCAGTTTGACTGTCGGGGGCACTGTCGCAATCCAGTCCAGCCCATAGAACATGGCAAAAAGTGACAGGCCATAGAATGAAAAGTTCGAGTAAGGTAGGTACAGGAGCGAAAGACCACGCAGGCCATAATACCAGAAAAGCAACCAACGATTGTCTACGCGATCGGAAAGCCAGCCGGAGCCGATTGTACCGAAAAAATCAAAGAAGCCCATCATTGCCAGAACGCTGGCTGCCATTATCGGTACCATGCCGAAATCACCGCACATGGCAACGAAATGTGTTCCGACAAGACCATTGGTACTCGCCCCGCAGACGAAGAAGGTCGCAAATAGAACCCAAAAGGTGCTGCTACTTGAGGCGTCCTTCAGGGCGATCAACGGCATGGTGATAAGGGTGATAAGCCCTCCCGTGACCGGAGGCGTGGGGACAACCTCTTTGTCGCCATAGGCGGGCAGACCAACATCCGCAGGTCGATCACGCATGAGGAAAAAGACCGCAAGAACTGCAACAATCAACAAGCCACAGATCAGCATAATGGCAGTTCGCCAACCATAATTTTCGCTAAGAGAAGCCATAAGCGGCATGAAAGCTAGCTGGCCCGTAGCGGAGCTCGCCGTCAGCATACCAAGGGCAAGTCCTCTGCGCTCAGTGAACCACCGAGCTGCAACCGTTGCGCCCAGTACCATTGCGGTAAGACCTGTACCGAAACCAACGACTACGCCCCACAACAGGATGAGTTGCCAGATTTCCGTCATTGCAAGCGATGCAAAGAGACCGCCAGTGATAAGGATTAGCGCGACGCAAACGACCTTCCTGACACCAAAATAGTTCATGAACGCCGCTGCAAACGGACCCATCAGGCCGAACAGCAGGAGCCGGATTGAAAATGCTGTTGCAATTTCCTTTGTCTCCCAACCGAACTCTTTTTCGAGCGGGACAATCAGTACGCCGGGAGCGCCGACAGCGGCCGCCGTTACGAGCATTGTCAAAAAAGTAACGGCAACAACCACCCAGCCGTAGTGGAAGTTACGCTTCGCCAGGGCGGCTGCGAGCGGATTGGAGATCATGTCAGGTCTTTCAACAATGGGCTGCTGATTGCTGCCGCTTAAATGATGGGCATCATGTTTGACTATTCATGACGATCATCATATATTTTGTCAATAGTTGTTTTGAAGGGGACCGCAGCATGCGTGTCAGTAAAGATCAGGCAGCGGAAAACCGCGCCCGTATCATAGAAGTTGCAAGCCAGCAGTTCCGTCAGAAAGGCTTTGATGGAATTGGGGTAGCTGATTTAATGAAAAGTGCCGGGCTGACCCATGGGGGGTTCTATGGCCATTTTGCATCAAAGGATGACCTGATCGCAGTTTCCTGCGATGAGGCGATGAAGCGATCTGCGGAAAAATGGTCCGCCTTGACTGAACAGCGAGAACCTGAGGATGCGCTAGCTGCGATTGTATCATCATATCTAGCAAAATATCATTCGGGTGGACTTGCCAATAGCTGCACCATGGCGATGTTAGCGCCGGATATTGCGCGGCACGGTGGTGATGTTCAGACGAATTTCACTGATGGCACCAAGAAATTGCTCGAAATCCTTGCAAGCGTAACTGCGGGTAAGACTGACAAGGACAAGCGGGAAAAGGCTATTGCCACCATGGCCGGTTTGGTTGGTGCCGTCGTCTTGGCCCGCGCCGTTAATGATCCGGCTTTTGCCGATGAAATATTAAGCGCAGGCAGTGTGATTTTTGGACCGGAAAGCGACGACCGATAGGTCGTCCTTATCGACCTGGCCGACCTGTTTTTCCGGGGCGACGCTTTTTACGCGCATCGCTAGAGTCCTCATATGAACCCGCTCCGGTACGTTCGCGGCGAATGATCGTCTGGTCATTCCGGTTCGTGCCCGTGAAAGCGGGTTTCTCCGGAACATTACCGATGACAGGCTTTTCGGTGCGCCCGACGGTCATTTCATCCAGTGAATTTTTACGGAAAACTCCAGGTCCAAGAGGGCGAGTTGTATCACCACCCATTTCGTCGAGGTGCGGTTTGCGAAAGAGCGCAGTGTTCGCCTCGCTTTCATCGGTGACCACGCGATGCACCGAGCGACCGGCATTATGTCTGCCCTTGGTGCGGCCAGTGACAGGACTTTCCATCTCCACTTCTCGAGCCATTGGATCGTCCGAAATGGCAAGCTCCATTTCCCGCAAGCGCTTAATTTCGTCGCGCAGTCGGGCAGCCACTTCAAAGTCCAGATCGTCCGCCGCATCCCGCATTTGTTTCATGAGATGTTCAAGATGGGCCTTGAGATTATTGCCCATCATTGCACCCTCTTCGGCAAAACCGGAGATGTCAGCGCGGACGTGATCGCGTTCATAGACGCTATTGAGAATATCGCCGATATTCTTCTTGATACTGGCAGGCGTTATGCCGTGTTCCGTATTATATGCTTCCTGCTTTTCGCGGCGACGATTGGTTTCCGCCATCGCCCGCTCCATGGAGCCGGTGATATTATCGGCATAAAGCACGACTTTGCCGTCGACATTACGTGCAGCGCGACCGATCGTCTGAATCAATGAAGTCTCCGAACGCAGAAACCCTTCCTTGTCCGCATCAAGAATGGCAACGAACCCGCATTCCGGAATATCGAGACCTTCGCGAAGCAGGTTGATGCCAACCAATACGTCAAATGCACCAAGGCGCAAATCCCGCAAAATCTCAATACGCTCCAACGTATCAATATCAGAGTGCATGTAGCGGACGCGTATCCCCTGTTCATGCAAATATTCGGTCAGGTCCTCTGCCATGCGCTTGGTGAGAACCGTTACGAGGGTACGATAGCCTTTGGCAGAGGTTTCGCGGATTTCTCCCAGTACATCATCCACCTGTGATTTGGCTGGACGTACTTCCACCGGAGGGTCAATAAGGCCGGTCGGGCGGATAACCTGTTCGGCAAACACACCGCCAGATTCTTCCATTTCCCATTTGCTCGGCGTCGCCGAAACAGCAACGGTTTGCGGACGCATCGCATCCCACTCCTCAAACCGCAATGGGCGATTGTCCATGCAGGAGGGCAAGCGGAAACCATACTCGGCCAAGGTCGCTTTACGGCGGAAGTCGCCCTTATACATCGCGCCAATCTGCGGAACCGTGACATGGCTTTCGTCGATGAAAACCAACGCATTGTCAGGAATATACTCGAAAAGCGTGGGCGGTGGTTCACCCGGCTGGCGGCCAGTCAAGTAACGGGAATAGTTTTCAATGCCCGCACAGGATCCTGTTGCCTCAAGCATCTCGATGTCGAAGGTACAACGTTGCTCCAGACGTTGGGCTTCAAGCAGCCGTCCGGCAGCATTCAATTCCACCAGGCGGTGTTTTAGTTCTTCCTTGATCGATTTTATCGCCTGATTGAGCGTTGGACGCGGTGTAACATAATGCGAATTGGCGTAAATCTTAACGGAACGCAGATCGCCGGTTTTCTGGCCGGTGAGTGGATCGAACTCTGTTATCGTTTCAATTTCATCGCCGAACATCGAAATACGCCAAGCACGGTCTTCCAAGTGGGCCGGAAAAAGCTCAATCGTGTCGCCGCGTACGCGGAACGAACCGCGGGTGAAATCCATGTCGCGCCGCTTATATTGCTGTGCAACCAGATCAGCGAGCAACGCACGCTGATCCAATCGGTCACCGATCTTCATTTCGAAGGTCATTGCAGTATAGGTTTCAACTGAACCGATACCATAGATGCACGAGACCGAGGCGACGATAATCACATCATCGCGCTCGAGAAGCGACCGGGTTGCCGAATGGCGCATACGATCAATCTGTTCGTTGATCGACGATTCTTTCTCAATATAGGTGTCGGAACGCGGCACATAGGCTTCCGGCTGATAGTAGTCGTAGTATGAAACGAAATACTCGACCGCATTGTTGGGAAAGAAGGACTTGAACTCACCGTAAAGTTGAGCTGCCAAGGTTTTATTCGGCGCTAGAATAAGGGCAGGGCGTTGGGTTTCTTCAATCACCTTCGCCATGGTGAAAGTTTTACCCGAGCCAGTAACACCGAGAAGAACCTGGGTTTTATCATTATCGCTAATGCCAGCCACCAGGTCGCGTATCGCCGTTGGCTGATCACCAGACGGCACGAATTCAGTTTCCATCTGAATGGATATGCCACCTTCAGATTTGTCTGGTCTAGCCGGTCGATGCGGCTGCCATGCCGTGCCGTTCTTAAACAGCGGATTACCGCTTTCGATCAGAGCAGAAAGCGCGGCAACGGTCGCGGTGGCACCGCCCGGTGCAATGCTGGATGCGTCCTCCAGATTAATATCAAGCCCGGCAACCGGATTAAGACCTGCTGCTGCGCGGATTTTAGGATCGGATGATCCGCCAATGGAGGTTCCGCGAGATGTCCTGCTCGCGTTTGATTTGTCGCCTGACGTCTTTTTGACCTTGGCAGCTTTAGGTTGTGATTTTTTGGTTTCCTCGGTGATTTGGGCAGCCCAGTCACCAATTGAGCCAGTCAGCGGGGTGCCTTCCAGTTCAGGTTGGGGCGCTTCGCCGAAACCGTCGAGCTTATATTTGTCAGGGGATTTTGCCATAGGCTTAATATGGTGAGAGTCTATACAAATGGAAAGAGGCACGCCCTCAAAAGCGATATATTGGAACATGCTACTGACATAAGGCTGTCAGTAGCATGTCAGGATAGAGCGCTACTTTACGGTTTGAATACATGCTCGCGATGGTAGCGAAGAAAATCGGGATGCGGACGTACGAGCACGTCTTTCGGCAGCATGATTCTGCCGGATTCATTGATCAAATTGTCTATCTTCGGGTGATAATATCGCGATGACTTCACAATTCGGTAGTCGGATTCAACCGAGATAAAGCCTTTGTCGAAAAGCCAGTGAAAGGTCCGTAGTAATGGTATTCCATTGCTAACCGCGTCCGGCCCAGAATCTTTAACTGGCTTGATATGGGCGCATTCGACTTCGTGACCGCCATCCGCTGCACGCAGATGAATTCCCGTCATTGCGCATCTCCATCCGTAGGCTTCCCCCACAGCTTTGCTGAATGTGCGGTCACGCAGCGCACGTGAGGTTATGAAACGGCTTCGCAACAAAGGTTCAGATGGATCTTCTGCGAAGCCAGAGTGGGGGGCGGTGGGGACTTCTGCCTTCTTTTGGTTCATGTGCTCATTGAAAGCCGATTCCATAATTCTGTTGTACTCTTCAACGGACAGAAGACGTACGCGCTGTTGACTGGCATGTTTGTTCAAACTGCCATCTGATTGCTGCATATTTTGCTCAAAGTAAAACTTGGTGAGAGCGTCTGGCGATGTGACGCTAAAGGGAACGCTTGGGAATTCGCAAAAATCAACCAATTTGGCAGCGCAATACCCATCCTTGCCGACGGAGAATTCCACGGAGACGATACGGGCAGTTGCGAAATATCCTGTCGTTCTATTGCCAAATTCACCAGCTCGCTTGGCTGGCGAATAGTAAATTATCCAGTCATTCAGAACTAGCTCTACTATAGGTAAGTACTTCTTCTCAAAGTAAAAAAATTCGTGAATTGAAGTTATGGACTCTTGGTTTGATCTGATCTGGAATATTGCGGGCATGCGATTTGAAAATAACCTGTTGAAACATTGATATGTTCCAAACTTATGGTGTCACGCGACAAGCGAAACTTACTTGCAATTGTATTTTATATAGGCATGCAATCCATACATCGGTTGAGCGCTCAGCCATACCGCAGCTTGAGGCCAAGAATTGCGAGAATCAGCAGCAGCGTCATTCCGTTCGCGGCCATAACGGGCCATGACATGATCATGATGCCATAGCAAAGCCAGAGAAACACACCCAAGGCCAAGGTGATATTTGTCACGAGGGAAATACTTGCCGCATCCCTGTGTCTCACGATTTTTATGATCTGTGGAATCCAACCCATGGTGGTTATGACAGCAGCAAGGCTGCCAATGAGTTCAATATGAAGCGGCACGGCGCGTACTTTCAAAAGAGTTTTTTGCAAAGAATATATATGCGAGGACTCACTGCGAAATATAGCGGAATCGTGACGTTAGAGTTGCCCGTGCATAACAATTTTTTCTGTTATCGTACAACACCTAAAAGTCGTCCCGGCAAGTAGATCACCAGTGACGCTGCACCCGTGATTACCGATGTGCCGTCGGCCAACACAGCCTGTCCTGCCGAGCGTTCATCGCCATCAAGAACGCGTTCGGAAAGCTGACCGCTTCGAGCCATATTCATGAGCGTAGGAGAGCTTGCAAAAACACCGTGCGCGCCCCCATCAAGATCAGAAGCATCAAGTACAACGATACCTAGTTTTTGCAGCATGGGAATACTTGAGCCATCACCAACGCGCGGGTGCCCGCCAACAATTCGTCCTGATACGTTCAGTGCCCGATCAGCGCGTGACACCAATACAGTGAAAGGCTTTGGCAACTGGCCTATGTCGGCAACTTGAGCCTGGAAAACGTCGATATCTATATCAGGTGCCGCGAGCATTACACCTGACATCCGACGGAAAACATCTGTTTGACCATTCTCTGCCAACTCGCGAAGAGCTTCCATAACGACAAATGTACCCATGGAATGTCCGACAAGCAGAATCTTGCTGGCTTTGGTTTTGGCGGCAAGTCGCAAGGTTTCAGCCAATCCGTCCCGTCCAAAAGTCGCGCTATCGCGATCATAGACGTAAAGGCCAAGCGAGCCAGCGGAGGGCCATGAATAGTGAACTGTGACGGCTGGAATGCCAAAATCATAGCTCATTTGAGCTGCGCGAAAGACGCTGTCCGCAAAGTTGTTGTTGTAGCCGTGCACAAAGATAAAAAGTTCGCGCTGGTTTGCTGGACGTTTTGCAAGTTCAGCATTGATCCTGTCAACGAAGACCGCCCCTGTATCGTAAGGCTGGAATGTCGTGGCGGCAAAGTTGCGTGCCGGATTAGGCTTGGTGCTCGATTTTTCTACCTGCCCGTTCTTGTGGGTAGGAGGAATACCAATATCAATCCGGGAGAAATTCAATTTCGGCGAGCGTTTGGCCGAATAAGGCAAAGAAAGATTGTCTGAGCGCTCGCGACTCGTCGCAACAAACACCGGTATAACGGCTTTTGGACCAGTCTTGTCGTTGAGAACCGGGGCAGGAATGGCAGCATTGGCTTTGACCACGCCACTTGCATCCAGCCCAAGCACCGCGCGTCCGCCGCAACCAGACAAAACAAACATGAGAAGCAGTAATGCCGACAAGCGCGAAAGTGTCATGGCTGAACTCCGGACTACCATCACCGAGCTTGAAACAGCAATCGCCGATTACTGCAACTGAAATCCCATATTATCTTATAAATTAAACCCGTAATTGCTCACCAGCGTGACAAATTTCCAACATTTAAAATTGCAAAAACTCAGACTATCAATGGATTGCGTCCCATATTTAAATGGAGTTCATGCCCATGATAGGCATACTCTTCCGCGACCGCTTCGTCCAATTCCACACCAAGCCCGGGCTCGGACGAGGGAATGACGTAGCCGTTTTCCCATAGAATAGGTTTTTTCAAGATTTTTGCATGAAATCCGCCAAAGGCCTGGATGCACTCCAGGATCAAGAAGTTGGGGCTGCAGGTTGCTAGCTGGATATTTGCTGCGCCCACAATTGGCCCGCAATAAAGATGCGGGGCAATTTGCGCATGAAAGGTCTCGGCCATACCGGCGATCTTTTTCGCTTCGAGTAGACCACCAACACGCCCGAGATTCATCTGGAGGATATTGGCCGCGCGGTTCACCAGTAAGCGTTGAAACTCATACTTGGTAGTCAGACGTTCACCGGCGGCGATCGGGATAGAGGTGTGTTGCTGAACATATCCCATATTTTCCGGCATATCGGGCGGCACGGGCTCTTCCAGCCACAATGGATCATAGGGCTCAAGCCGCTTGGCAAGCCGCACAGCGCTGGTGGGGGTCATCTGTCCATGGGTCCCGAACAGGAGATCGGCCTTTGCACCGACTGCATCACGCACAAGCCGCACAAATTTTTCACCTAGTTCGAGATGTTCCAGAGACAGCTGGCGTGGGTCGAACGATGTATAGGGGGCAACGGGGTCAAATTTCACTGCCGTATAGCCTTGCGCGACATACTCCGCTGCCCGTTCTGCGGAAGCCTCGGCGTTCCAGTATATATCGGCAGTTTCGCCAAGCTCCGGCTTTGGATAGATATAGGTATAGCTGCGCAATTTATCGTGGACTCGACCGCCGAGCAGTTCGTAAACAGGTTTATCGGCTTCTTTGCCAACGATATCCCAACAGGCCATCTCAAGTGCTGACACAGCCCCCATGACAGTAACGTCCGGGCGCTGTGTAAATCCGCCGGAATAGGCACGTCTGAAGAATTTCTCAATGTGATGCGGGTCTTCGCCAATAAGCCAGCGTTCGGCTATATCCTCCACCACTTTCCGCATAATTTGCGGGCTGATCGTGGAGTTATATGCCTCGCCATAGCCTATAACACCGGAATCTGTGACTAATTTGACGAAAAGAAACCATGTGCCTCCAAATGAAGGCGGTGGATTGCCGACAACGAAAGTTTTGACATCGGTAATTTTCATGGCTTCTCCAGACATTTGCCTTACAAGAGACTATGCGAGGCTTGACCTATTGCGGAAACCGCGTAACGACCCGGGATATCAGGTTTCCGACAGTTTCCGGACAAGATGGCGGCAACCAGAACAGAGAAGATACATAATTAAATTGCCTTGGAGACTGTAAATGACCGAACAGACCCAGCCTATCGGCGAGTTGACGCTTCGTACACTGGCTATGCCCGCAGACGCCAATGCAGCAGGCGATATTTTTGGCGGTTGGGTTATGGCGCAGATGGATTTATCCTGCGGTATCCGGGCGGCGGAACGGGCGAGGGGCCGCGTCGTAACCGCTGCTGTTAAGGAAATGGCCTTCGCCAAGCCGGTCAAGATCGGGGATACGCTTTGCGTTTATACCCATATTTCTCATGTCGGGCGGACATCAATCACTCTTAAGGTCGAGGCTTGGGCACAGCGCTATCTTTCCGATTTAATGGAACGGGTTACTTATGCCGACTTTGTGATGGTTGCGCTCGACAAAGAGGGTCACCCCACGCCCGTGCCAGCAGAAATCTGATGGCTGCGTGGGTTCTGACCACGTAATTTGCGATCGGATGGCATGCAAATGTCAAATTTGCTAGCCTTGACTGCCGATCATATATTTATCCCAGAAACCGGCCTGGGCTTCGATCTGTTCAACCACGTCAATCCACAGACCCGATGGATCGTGGAAACCGAAACGCCGTTGGCCGAATGGTTCGTCGGTAATTGGATATTCGATTTTCAGGCCGGTAGCGCTAATTTTTTCAAAGGCCGCTTGAGCATCGTCAACCTGCAGTTCAAAGCATATTCCGGTCCCGCTAAAACTCTCCGAGCCCGGAGGCGATGATGGATGATCAGGGGTCATGAAGGCAATGGACGCTGAGCCTTCCTCTGCTGAAAGCCATGAAAACCATGTGCTGTCAAAACCGCTGACGAAGCCCAGATGTTTAATCCAGAAATCCCGGCACGCTTCTTTTTGAGAAGTGATAATAATGGGATAGCGGTCGGTAAAATTCATTGCATTCTCCGCGATGTTACGAGTCAGCTGGCATTTAACACGATAGGCAAAAGCCGGAGCAAGCCCTGTTTGTCAGGAGCGTTTGTCGAATGAACTCTTTTTGAAAGAATGTTCGGCTTTATTGGTCAAAGAGTGTGCTGGTGACAGAGGAAAATGTCTCTGCAATAAGGTATTATAAGATTTTTGCGGCATACAAGAGCCGTTGCCGTAAACTGTGATTGTAGTGGCGTGTTCTTTTTTTGATTTCATGAGGTGAAGAGTGGTTTTTTCGGGTGCAATTCGTGACTACTCCCGCAAGAAGAATGCGAAAGATAGTTCAAAGGTCGATTTCGTAGAGCTGTTCTTTGATCTGGTATTCGTATTCGCCATCACGCAGATTTCGCACTTGCTTCTGCACGATCTGACATTGAAAGGCCTCGTTGAAAGCGCGCTCCTGCTCGCGGCAGTGTGGTGGGTTTGGGTTTACACCACATGGGTGACAAACTGGATGGACCCTTCCAAACCCCCGATACGCGCCATGTTGTTTGTTCTTATGCTTGCCGGGCTGGTGCTTTCCACGTCCATTCCAACAGCTTTTGGCGAGCGCGGCCTGATTTTTGCGATTGCTTTTGTATTCATGCAACTTGGAAGGTCGCTGTTTATGTTATGGGCGGTTCGCCGTCATAACCAAAGCAATTTCCGCAATTTTCTGCGTATTTCGATATGGCTGGCAATATCGGGAATGTTCTGGATCGCTGGCGGACTCGCTGACCCTGAACATCGAATATTCTTTTGGGGCTTGGCGTTGGCGGTTGAACTTGGCGGACCGGCACTTGGTTTCCGTACGCCGGGATTGGGTTCATCCACTACAGCGGATTGGGACATTGATGGCGATCACATGGCTGAACGCGCAGCTCTGTTCATCATTATCGCGCTCGGAGAATCCATTCTTGTTTCAGGGGCGACCTTTGCCGAACAACACTGGAATCTCATTTCTTTCTCCGCATTTCTGACGACATTCACGGCGTCAGTCGCAATGTGGCTGGTCTATTTCAATGTCGGGCAATCAGCGGCTCACCATAAGATCACGGCAACGGACGATCCAGGTCGTGTTGCCCGCATTGCTTATACCTACATTCACGTCCTTCTGGTTGCAGGAATCATCGTGGTTGCTGTGTCTGATGAACTGATACTTGCTCATCCATCCGGTCACATTGAGACAGCGACCATATGGACATCAATCGGCGGAACAGCTCTCTATCTGTTGGGAAACTTGCTGTTCAAATTCTATATTGCTGGGCGCCCGCCATTGTCCCATATGGTGGGGCTGGGCTTGTGTGCAGTACTTGCTTGTTTTGCCAGCCATATGTCGCCGCTCATGCTAGGCCTTCTCACCAGCCTCATTTTGATTATTGTGACGATCTGGGAATTGAAAGGCAGACCCAACGACCAACACCACGTCTAACGACAGGAACGCTTTCCACTGCGACGATCCATAAGGTCAAAATGGAAATGGTCGCGGTGGAAAATGTCGTAGCCTGGCCCAAGGACCGTGGTGAAGTAATTACAGGCGTCCGAGCGCACGCTATTGAGCAAGCCGCGCTGGCGAAATGAGAACAACCCCGGCTTTTGAACTTTAATGTCCTTCCCATTGTTCAAAGTGACCTTGGCAATATCCAACGCATTTCCCTTTGAATGCTCCGACATGGCCCGTCCACGCTGATTGCTCATTGTACGGCAGGAATAACTGGATGCTTGATGAATCGTATTGATGCCTGAGAGGTAACGCAAACGAGTGGAGGGTGACAGATCGCCTTTAACCCATTTGGCGAAGGCGAGTGTCATTTGACAATTCAGGGTGGCGGCTGGTTTCAGTTTTATTCGCCCGCTGGCAAATCCGCTGACCTTTAGAGGATGGTCGATGCGGCAAACACCGCCATCATTGATCGGCTCTCGTTCCTGAAAAACCACGCCGAGCCGTTTAAGCTGTGTTCGGCATGAAACCTCGCTGCCTGACATTGCAAATGTGCTTTCACCGCGCGATATCGGATCACTGATGCTGCCGGGATAACCATAACTTTCTTCGGAAGCGTTTTCACTGTTTTGCACGGGCAGCTCTTCAGCCCGGGAAAGCGGTTGCATTCCATCTTCAGGTTGCTCGGTTTGTTCCGTTTCGGGGGGCGCAGGAGCAACAGTTACGACCTGCTCATAGTTCTCTTCAGCTTGGGGCTGCATATCCTGCTGCGGTTGTGTGGCGATCACGTCTTGCGGATTGCCGACATCTGCGGAGGGGCGTCTGACATCCCCCATTCCGCACGCACTTAAAGAAGCCGAAAGCGTTAAAGCGGCAAAAGTCAAAAGACGCCAGGAGCGCTTGGGGGACGACAACGCACAACTCATGTCACCACTTCCTTTTGCCCGAAATCGGGTCAATTGCACGCAAAAATAGCGTCAAATTGTAAAGGAATAGTCAGCGTCCCCGTTAAGGCTTATGGCGAGACTGAGGCTCGATCCATTGAAGATCGGTTCCGCAAAGCTGGAATAAGCTCTACGGCGATCATGGCGGTGAAGATGAGCGCACAGCCAATTGCTCCACGAAACGATATTGTCTCGCCAAGAAGCATTGCCCCGAAAAGCGCCGCGAAAAGTGCTTCGGATGACAGCATGATCGCGGCCTGCGCGGATGTTGTGAAGCGCTGGCCAACTGCCTGCAGGGTAAAGGCGATACCGGAAGAAAAAATGCCGGCAAAGATAATGAGAGGCGCAACCGAAAGAATATCGGAAACATTGCTGTGCTCGGTGCCACTTGAAATAATCAAGCCAAGCGCAGCGCAGACGAGAAATTGCACGAGCGACAACATAATCGGTCGACCGCTTTTAACAGCGAGCCGGTTGATGAAGATAATCTGCAGCGCCCAGAAGGCCGCGCAAGCTATGGTCAGCCAATCGCCGACAGACAGTCCTTCTACATTGCCTCCCGATAGCAAGTAAATTCCGGCTAGAGCAGTCAATGCGCAAGGCCAAACGATCGGGTGAGGCCATTGCCAGAACAGGACAACCGCTAGGAAGGGCACCATCACCACATAAAGACCAGTGAGAAAGCCTGAGTTTGTGACGGAGGTTGTTTCCAAACCAACCTGCTGCAGCGCGGCACCAGTGAAAAGCAGTGTCCCGATGAAAATGAATCCCAAATAATCCTTTGGTTCCAGCTTCCCGGTTGCAAGGCGTGCCTCGCGAAATGCAAGCGGTGTCACGGTAAGAGCAGCCAGAAGAAACCGCAGTCCGATGAACATAAAAGCTTCCACGCCCCGCATAGCACTTGATTGAGCGACGAAACCAAGACCCCAGATGGCTCCGGCTGCAAGAAGAAGTAAATTGGCACGCCCGCGCGTCATGATATCCCCATTGATTGTAACGGCTAAAGCGTCGACGCCATCTCTATCCACTGGGATGGAACACGGCAAGCGCATCATCCATCAGAAGCGCGGGTCAGCCTGATAATTTTTCCATTGCTCGCATCTGTAAGCAGATAGACTGATCCATCCGGCGCTGCGCGCACATCCCGGATACGTCCGAACTCTCCCTCGAAGAGCCGTTCTTCGCCCTTCATCTTGCCCTTCTCGTCGCGGTCAAGACGTACAAGCATTTCAAATTTGAGGGCGCCTGCAAGCAAATCACCCTTCCACTCTGGAAACATATCGCCACTGTAAGCGACTAGGCCCGATGGCGCGATTGACGGATCCCAATAGTATAAGGGCTGTTCGTAACCTTCGGCTGCGGTGCCTTGGCCGATTTTTGCTCCCGAATAGTCCACCCCATAGGTTATTACCGGCCAGCCATAGTTCTTTCCGGCTTGCGGCTGATTGATTTCATCCCCTCCCTTTGCGCCATGCTCGAGGGTGAGCAAAGAGTGGGTTATTGGATCCCATGTTGCGCCCTGCGGATTGCGATGGCCCTTGGACCAGATTTCCGGCAAAGCCTTTTTTCCGTCTGCATAAGGATTGTCAGAGGGAATTGTCCCATCCGCATTGACGCGCAATACGGAGCCGGCATGGTCCATGTAATCCTGTGCCCGCTTTTGCTCGCCCCGTTCACCCATCGTGACAAACAGTTTGCCCTCGGGCGAGATCACGATCCGAGAGCCAAAATGTTGACCCTTGTTTGTTCTTTTGCTCATCGACACCAGGATGCGAACGTTTTCAAGTTCAGTACCATCAGAACCGTACACGAGCTTCGCGCTGGCAAGGGCCGTGCCCGCGCCACCTTGGCCGGGCTGGGAGTAAGTGAAGTAGATCGTATTACTGGTCGAAAAATCTGGGGCCAAGGCTACGTCAAGCAGTCCGCCTTGGCCATTTGCCCAGATTTCCGGAACATTTTCGATAGGCTCGGAGAGTTTCCCTTGCTTGACTAGCCTCATTGTTCCCGAACGTTCGGTCACGAGCAGCGAGCCGTCAGGCAAAAATGCGAGGCCCCATGGGTGATCGAGACCATCGGCGATGGTTTCTGCGGAGACGGTGACAGTCTGGGTTTTGAAATCCTTTGCTTCTGCCGGTAGTGATAGCGCGAAAAGAAGTGCCGACAGGCTTGCGGTCATTACTTTATAATTCCGTCTCATGCCTCGACCTCCTCTAAATTTGGCATTGCGTTGCGATTTTGCATGTAATCCAGGTCACCGTCGTCTCACAGTGGTGTGAATTGGCTCGTTTCGTGCCTGAAATCATGTAAGCGTAACGTGGGTGCGACTTTTTCCACTTTCTTCGTGAAATTGCGGCAAACAGTGCTATATTAAAGAACGACTGACTGAACGGTTCCGAAGTCTTTGAACTTTGGCGACCGTTTTCTTTTTGTGTTGCGAGGCCCGGGAAAGGGCAACCCAACATTGACTACGAAAGGAGAGGGCATGGAAAAGGTCCCGATGACTCAAGCTGGTTTTGATAAGCTCAAGGAGGAGCTGCGCTTTCGACAACAGGAAGAGCGGCCACGGATTATTCTGGCGATTTCTGAAGCGCGCGCCCATGGCGACCTGTCGGAAAATGCAGAATATCATGCCGCCAAGGAAGCGCAGAGCCACAACGAGGGACGCGTCGGCGAACTTGAGGATTATACGGCCCGCGCCGAAATCATCGATATTTCCAAGCTGTCGGGCGACAAGATCAAATTTGGCGCTACCGTTGAGCTTATCGATGAAGATACTGAAGACAAGAAAGTCTATCAGATCGTCGGTGATCAAGAAGCAGATCCAAAGGCTGGTCGCATATCCATTTCGTCACCAATTGCTCGTGCCCTGATTGGTAAGAGCGAAGGCGATACGATTGAAGTGAATGCCCCTGGTGGTGCGCGGTCTTATGAGATCGTCGGATTTAAATTTATCTGAAGCACGTGCCTGAATCATTGAACAATGTCGAGGTGATAGCCCCAAATTTGAAGCGCAAGCTCTCTGGGGTCACCTCGACAATCGTTCAGCTTGTTCCGCTGCAACGAGCCAACGGTCTTGGAATTGTTACAATAGGGCCGGGTCTTCCCTCTACGCTGCCGCATATTGGCTGGGTCGATTTGCTGGGCGCTTGGTCCAAACCGCATAATCGACCATTCCGCATCTGGCACGCACGGCGCAATACCGAGATGGTCGCAGGCATCATTCTACGCTCTGTTCTACGTATGAAGTTCAAGCTGTTATTTACGTCAGCTGCTCAGCGTGATCATAGGCCCTTTACCAAATGGCTTATCCGGCAGATGGACGGTGTTATCGCAACAAGCGGTAGATCAGGAAGCTTTCTCAAGGTTCCGCACCGAGTCATTATGCACGGGGTCGACACCGAAAAGTTTCATCCGCCACAAAACGCGGAGGATCGTTTTTCGGCTTCTGGCTTGCCGGGTAAATATCTCGTGGGGTGCTCTGGTCGCATTCGCCCGTCGAAAGGCACTGACCTTTTCGTTGATGCGATGATCAGTCTTTTACCTCAATATCCCGAATGGACGGCAGTGATGACTGGCCGGACAACCCATGAGTTCGCTGGCTTCGAGAAAGAACTGCGTGGGCGCATAGCCGCTGCAAATCTGCACGATCGGATATTGTTTCTCGGTGAAGTTCCGGACGTACGTATCTGGTACAGAAGAATGACGCTCTATGTTGCCCCGTCGCGTAATGAGGGCTTTGGCCTGACGCCGCTCGAAGCCATGTCTTCGCAGACGGCCATCATTGCCAGTGATGCAGGAGCCTATGCGGAAATGGTAACGCCCGAAACCGGTGCGGTTGTACCTGCTGGTAACGGGCGCGCTCTTGAGCAAGCCATCAAGCCATATCTGGCTGATCCCGCAAAATGCGAAGAGGCAGCAAAAGCCGGGCTTGCTCACGTGCGGGCAAATTTTCCGCTGCAGAAGGAAGCCTCAAATATTCTTGAAGCCTATGAAGAGATTTTTTCCGGTAATCAGGTAGTCTAAAGCACCATTAATGGTTCGTTTTTGACAGACCGGATCGTCAGTGATGTGCGCACGCTGTCGACATTGGGCGTCGATGTCAGCTCTTCAATAACGAAATTTTGGAAAGTACTAAGATCGGCTGATACGCAATGCAGCAGAAAATCGGATTCGCCAGAAACCATCCAAGCCCGTCGAACGATGGTCCAACTCTTGGTTTTCTCTGCGAAGCTTTTTAAATCGGCATCAGACTGGCGATGCAGCCGGATCATGCAGAATGCTACAATATCCTGTCCAAGTATCGACCCGTTCAAGATCGCCCGGTAGCCTTGGATGATGCCGCTTTCCTCCAGCTTGCGAACGCGACGCAAGCAGGGTGGCGCAGAAATACCAACCCGTTCAGCCAATTCAACATTGGTGATACGGCCATTCTCCTGCAGCTGTTTCAGGATTTTCCAGTCGATAGCGTCGAGGTCCGCCTTCAAAGGCATGATTTTTATCTATCCCCATCCCAAAGCTTGACGATCACCATAGGCGATTCCTGACGCTGTGTAATGCATCGCGCGGCGGTTGCAAACAGGTTCATTCTATCGGCTCCAAAAACGGCGCGTGAAGAGAATGACGATTGTGATGATCTCAAGGCGTCCGGCGAGCATGAGATAGCTAAGAACGAGCAAGGAAGGATCGCTGAGTGTCGAAAAGTTGCCGACGGGTCCTATCGTGTCGCCAAAGCCCGGTCCGACATTGGAAAGTGCTGTCAGCGCGCCTGTGATGGAGGTGCCAAGGTCGTTGCCGAGCATGGTGAGCGCGGTCGCACCGATGACCAAGGAGGCCATGTAGAGAAATATGAAAAGCAGAGCCGACTGAGAAACATCCTGCGTTATTTCGGTACGGCCATAGCGCATTTTTATAATGGCATTGGGTATGATCAGGCGAGTGAGGCTTGCGGATGCAAGCTGCCAAAGGATGATGATGCGATTAAGCTTGATGCCCCCGGAGGTCGAGCCGGAGCAACCACCGAGAAATGTGACAAGGAAGAATATGCCCAGCGCTTCCGCGCCCCAGAGCGTATAGTCCTCGGTTGCAAAGCCGGTTGTTGATAATACCGAAACGAGATTGAATGAGGTGGCGATCAGCGCATCACCAAAGCCGATACTTGTCTCCAGCTTCAGCCCGATCGCTAAGAAAAAGCTGAAACCAACAACAATACTGAAAAACAGAATCAGCTGTGGGTCCGCTAGCGATGAGAGGCGCTGCGGCATCAAGGCTTTGATGTAGAGCACGAAGGGTAGGGCACCCAAGATCATGAAAATTGTCGCGATCACCAGAATGGCGCGGTTATGGGCATAAAAACCCAATGAGGAATCATGTGTAGAAAAACCGGCTGTGGCGACAGTCGTCATGCCGTGATTGATGGCGTCGAACATTCCCATGCCCGCAACAAAATAGAGCAGCGTGCAAAGCAGCGTCAGGGTGAGATAGGCAAGGACGATACCCTGTGCGATCTGGTGGATGCGGGGCAGTATTTTTTCAGACTTGTCGGACGACTCCATGTGCAGCAATTGAATGCCTCCCACGCGCAAGGATGGCAGTAGCAAAAGACCCAATCCGACAAAGCCGAGGCCGCCAAACCAGCACAGGAGCGATCGCCACATCAGTATTCCGCGTGGCATTGTATCCAGTCCCGTCAAAACCGTCGCTCCAGTCGAAGTAATACCAGACATTGATTCGAAGAGCGCTTTTGAAAAGCTGATGGGGAGGGTCGAAAAATAGAGCGGAAGCGCGCCCAATAGCGCTGCTGTCAACCAGATGGCAACGATCAGCAGAAATCCCAATCGTGGACTGAAGCGAATATCGGAGTTGTGGGTCGCGAGCACCACTAGCCCGCTCAAGACACCAGTGAATATAGCTGACTGCACGAACACCAGCCAATCTCTGTTGCCTATATGCAGGTCAACTAAAGCTGGAATAAGCATGGTTCCAGCCATGACCAAGCCAAATCTTGCGCAAATATTGGTAATGGTACGAAGGATCGGACTGGCCTCGTGCTCGCGATTTTGACTGCTGGTATTTCATAGACTTATCTCGGAATTGACACAATCCGCCCTGAAACACCAGTCTGACTTGCACAAGCTGTGGCTAACCTTGCTATATTGGTTGCAGACCTTGCAAGGAGGGGGGCTGAAACACTACTTTAAAGCCATTGAAAGCGATGGTGGGGTGTGCCAACTATCGCATAGTTCTAAAAGTGCACCATCAAGGTCTAGTTATGACACAGCGCCATGTGCCCGTCCTTATTATCGGTTCCGGTCCAGCCGGTTATACCGCCGCAATCTATGCGGCTCGTGCCAATCTGAAACCTGTCATTGTTGCAGGCCTTCAGCAGGGCGGTCAGCTTATGATCACGACCGATGTGGAAAACTATCCCGGCTATGCCGATCCGGTTCAAGGTCCGTGGATGATGGAGCAGATGCGGCTTCAGGCCGAACATGTCGGCACTGAGATTATTCACGACATCATTACCGAAGTTGATCTGTCGATCCGCCCATTTCGTCTGACTGGCGACGGTGGAACGCAATATACTTGCGATGCCTTGATTATTGCGACAGGTGCGCAAGCGAAATGGCTTGGCTTGCCGACTGAGCAGACATTCATGGGCTTTGGCGTTTCCGCCTGTGCTACATGCGATGGCTTTTTCTATCGTAACAAGGATGTTGTTGTCGTTGGCGGCGGCAATACCGCTGTTGAAGAGGCGCTGTATCTTTCAAATATCGCCAAGTCGGTCACGATCGTGCATCGCAAAGACCACTTCCGCGCGGAAAAAATTCTACAGGATCGGCTCTTTGGCAAAGAAAATGTCAAAGTTATCTGGGACAATGTCATTGATGAGATTACCGGGATCGAAGCGAAGCCCCCAATGGCTGCATCGGTTACTGGTGTACGGTTGAAAAATATAAAGAGCGGCGAAACCACAGAACTTGAAACGCATGGCGTATTCATAGCCATAGGACATGCACCTGCGGTGGAACTGTTCAAGGGGAAACTCAAGCATAAGCCGAATGGCTATTTGTGGACTGCGGCGGATTCAACCGCCACGGACGTTCCGGGTGTTTTTGCTGCGGGTGATGTAACCGATGATATTTATCGTCAGGCCGTCACCGCTGCTGGAATGGGCTGCATGGCAGCTCTCGAAGCCGAACGTTGGTTGGCGGCACAGGAACCGGTGCGTCAGGCAGCAGAATAGGCTGTATAAGAGGCCGGTCTCGATTTTCGGGACCGACAAAGGGGGAGAGACCGCGCGATGTCGCTTGATTGGGACAAGTTGCGAATATTTCATGCTGCTGCCGAGGCTGGGTCGTTCACTCATGCCGCCGAGACACTGCATCTATCGCAATCAGCTATCTCCCGTCAGGTCAGTGCGCTGGAGCAAGATGTCGGGGTTCCCCTTTTCCATAGGCATGCTCGCGGTCTGATTCTGACTGAGCAGGGCGAGGTACTCTACCGCACAGCACATGAGGTGCTGATGAAGCTGGAGAATGTTCGCTCCCGTCTTACCGAAAGCAAGGATAGGCCTTCAGGTAAGCTGCGGGTGACCACTACGGTTGGCCTCGGCTCCGGTTGGCTGGTTGAGCGCGTTCAAGAGTTTATCGAGCTGTTCCCGGAAGTGCAGCTGCAATTGCTCTTTGACAATGAAGAACTTGATCTGACTATGCGTCACGCGGATTGTGCTATCCGTTTGCGTCAGCCGCAACAACCGGACCTGATCCAGCGCCGATTGTTTACGGTGCATATGCACGTATACGCGTCGCCAAGTTACATTGCCAAGTATGGCAAGATTGAAAATATAGACGAGATCGACTCGCACCGCATTGTGAGTTTCGGTGAGCCGGCACCCTCATATCTTACGAACCTTAACTGGCTTGAAGTCATAGGGCGTTCCGACGGTAATCTTCGCCCGGCGGTACTTCAGATCAATAATCTGCTCTCGATTAAACGTGCAATCCAAAAGGGTGTAGGTATCGGGGTCTTGCCGGATTATATGATCGAAAAGGACTCCACGCTGGTGCGATTGTTACCTGAGATGGAGCTCCCCTCATTCGATACGTTTTTCTGTTATCCTGAGGGGATAAAGAATGCTGCAAAGTTGCATGTGTTCAGAGATTTTCTTTTCAACAAGGCTCGTACCTGGTCTTACTAGTCAGGAAATTTATTTGGGAAGATTTTCTTTCCAGAAATCGGTTTTATCTTGAAAGCAAATTGCTCAAGGAAAGGCGATAGAGGGTTCAAATTCTGATCGGCGAAACAATTGAGTGGTTATGAGCTTTGTGCATAGCAGCTATGCATTTTTGCAGGGTTGTAAGTCGGATCGGGAGAGAACATATCCACATCACTTGGTCGTGCGTCTCCTCCTCCCATTTGCGCACCACCAAGTGTTCCCCTCTGGAGGTTTTGCTGGAAACGGCACCTTCAAAACTTATAGGCCGGGCACTTGTCCGGCCTTTTTTTCATTTACTCACATTTATCCAATAGGCTTGATCTGGCCCAACTTAGATATTTGGCCGAGTCCGATAGCGACACAAAAAAAGGGCCATCTCGGCCCTTTTTCAATCCTTATAACTATGTGTTTAGCGAAGATTAGCGCAGAAGCGCTGTATCCGCTTGCCTGCTTCTTCGAGGTTTGCATCGGAGGTTGCATAGGAAATGCGGAAATTTGGACCAAGGCCGAAGGCAGAGCCGTGCACTGCTGCCACAGCTTCAGTGGCCAGCAGTTCGCTGACGAAGTCTTCGTCATTTTGAATGATTTTGCCTGATGGTGCAGTCTTGCCGATAGCAGCAGCACAGGAAGGATAAACGTAGAACGCACCTTCCGGCTTGGGGCAATCCAGCATATTCGTCTGATTCAGCATTGAAACGATTAGATCGCGACGTCCTTCAAAAGCTTTTTTGAAAACCGGCAAATGTTCTTGCGTGCCATCCAGCGCTTCAACGGCAGCCCATTGTGAAATGGAACTTGTTCCTGAAGTCTGTTGTCCCTGAACCATATCCATTGCCTTGATCAGCTCAATGGGTCCGGCCGCATAGCCAATACGCCAACCAGTCATGGCATAGGCCTTCGAGACGCCGTTCATGGTCAGCGTGCGATCATAAAGATTTGGTTCGACTTGCGCTGGTGTGACGAATTTGAAATCACCGTAAGTCAGATGCTCATACATATCATCGGTCAGAATCCACACGTGCGGATGACGAACGAGAACATCGGTCAACTTCTTCATCTCATCCCAGGTGTAAGCCGCTCCAGATGGATTCGAAGGCGAGTTCATGATGATCCATTTGGTCTTCGGCGTAATAACGCGTTCCAGATCCTCTGGCTGCAACTTGAAATCGTTTGCCTGAATGGCAGACACAATTACCGGTGTTCCCCCGCAAAGAGAAACCATCTCCGGATAGCTGACCCAATATGGCGCAACACAAATAACTTCATCGCCGGGGTTCAACGTCGATAGAAGGGCATTGTAAATGACGTGCTTGCCACCTGTGGAAACGATGGTCTGATTGGCCTTGTATTCCAGTTCGTTCTCACGCTTGAACTTGCGCGTAATGGCTTCGCGCAACTGCGGTATGCCAGAGACCGGCGTATATTTGGTTTCGCCGCGGCGAATTGCAGCAATAGCAGCTTCCTTGACATTGTCAGGTGTGTCGAAGTCCGGTTCCCCTACGGAAAGAGAAATGACATCACGACCCTCGGCTTTCAAATCACGCGCTTTCTGGGTGATCGCAATCGTTGCGGATGTCTTCACACGGGAAAGGGTGTCGGCGAGGAATGCCATGGTATCGTTCTCCTGAAGCGAGCGTTGATGACCGGTAGCCGGTTTGCGGGACTGCTATGTCCCAAGACCTGCAGAATCGCAAGTAAAAGCGTGCGCAAAGGCTTCACTTCCTGCGCTTTCTGTGCAGGGTGTGACATCCCATGTCAAAAACATCAGTGTCGGTTGTGTAAAGCGTCAATAGAACTGATTGGACATTGTCAACGGTTGCGGGAAAACACTGCCCGCCACAGGAGAGACGGACCATGCCGAAACTATACTCGCAAATTGAATCCGGAAATTGCTATAAGCCCCGGCTTTTGATGGCTAAATTGAGCTTGCCGTTCGAGCACATTTCGATGTCATCTGTCGATGGCTCAACCCGCAAACCGGATTTCATGGCCAAGAACCCCAATGGCAAGGTTCCTCTGTTGGAATTTGATGACGGACGCCTTCTGGCGGAATCGAATGCGATATTGCTGCATCTAGCAGAAGGCAGCAGGTTTATTCCTGAGGATGCCTATGAACGTGCTCTAATGTATCAATGGTTGTTTTTCGAGCAGTATACACACGAGCCTAATATTGCTGTTCGGCGGGCGTTGCTCGTCTATCCGGAACGAGCCAAGGATGCCACGCCAGAAAGATTGGCTGCCACTCTGGAAGGCGGCAACAAGGCATTGCTGGTGATGGAAAACCAGCTACAGAAAACACCCTACTTGGTCGGTACAAATCTGACGATTGCCGATATAGCACTCTATGCCTATACGCACGAAGCCAACCAAGGCGGCTTTGATCTTTCGGCATATCCATCAGTCGCAAAATGGCTAAGCCGCGTTGCCGGAGATGAAGGGCATGTGCCGATAACATGGCTGCCGGCATAATGGCGTGATTTATTTAACTTCGCGATCTGCACCGGTCATGCCGGGTAGCCACGCGGCTAGAGCGTCAATGAGAACTCTGATGCGACCTGGCATATAGGGTTGCTTCGGCCAGACCGCATGTGTGTCGAATATCATCTGTTCAACGTCGGGCAGGAGCCTCTTCAGCGTCCCTGATTCCACCTGATTGCGTATAAGCCAGCAAGGCAACCAAGCAACGCCCATGCCGCTGGCGGCTGCATCCGCTACCGTTTCCAGATCATCAAAAATGACACGGCTTACGGTCTTGGCACTGTCAAATCCCCTCCGTTTGTTTGGAAAAAGCCAAGAACGTATATTGCCATCCTGACCATAAAGAATGGCTTGGTGTGAGGCGATATCTTCAATCGTTTCGGGCGTGCCATGTTTTTCAAGATAGGATGGCGAGGCGCATACCGTCATCCGCTGCCGGGCAATGCGCCTTGCCGCCAGATTGGTTGTATCCGGCAATCCAGCATTGCGAACAACGAGGTCATATCCTTCTGCAACGAGATCCACCGGGCGGTCTGTAAAAGACACTTCGAAGCGTAACAACGGATATTGGCGGGCGAGATCAAACAAAACTGGAGCGACACAACGTCGGCCGAATAGCACAGGCAGACTTAGGCGAAGTCGCCCGGATATTATGTCCTTGCCGGACGTGATGGCATTTTCCGCCGCTTCAACTGTCATCAGTATCGATCGGCAATGTTCGTAAAAAGTGTGACCGTCATCGGTGAGTTTGAATGAACGCGTTGTTCTTTGGCAAAGCCGAGTGCCAAGTCGTTCTTCCAACCGCGCAATTGTCTTCCCAACGGCTGAACGCGATAGATGTAACTTGTCAGCCGCCGCAGAAAAGCTGCCCGCGTCCACCACCGCAACAAATTCTTCGATGCCAATCAGCCTGTCCATTTTAAGTCCTTTGTAGAGTTTAACGATACAATCATGGGTAAAATCGGCGCAACTGCTTTGCTCTCATCTCATATAAATACGGAATCCTTGATTTAAAGCGAGGATTTCACATGAGCAAAACAATGAAACAGTGGCAGATTGCAATGCCCGGACGAACTAATCTGAAGCTGGTTGAAACCGCGGCTCGGGAGCCCAGGCGAGGGGAGATACTTATCAAGGTCGCCGCGGTCTCCCTGAACTATCGTGACGGGCTGCTGATTGATACCGGATTTGGCATGCCTGAAAACATGGGCGAGCCGCTCGTTCCCGCTTCAGATCTTGCCGGAACTGTCGTAGCAACCGGCGAAGACGTTAGCCGATTTGCAGCGGGCGATAGAGTGATATCAACCTTTATTCCGGATTGGATCGAGGGTGCCGGACCGGGTACTGCACGAACCCCCAATGGCCGAACGTTAGGCGGTCCGCTGCAAGGTGTCCTGGCAGAATACGTGACGATGAGCGAAGATTGGGCAACTCATGCTCCTGCAAAACTAAATCAGGTAGAGGCGAGTACATTGCCATGCGCCGGACTGACTGCCTGGACAGCGCTGGTGGAGCGCGGAAATATCAAAGCCGGTGATAGAGTAGTCGTGCTCGGCACTGGAGGCGTTTCCCTCTTTGGAGCACAAATTGCCCTGATGCATGGAGCAGAGGTTATTGTGGTTTCCGGAGACGATGCAAAATTGCATCGTGTGCAACAGCTTGGAGTTCATCACACTATAAACCGGAAGAAAGAAGATTGGGTCGAAACCCTTTACCAGATTACCAATGATCATGGAGCCGATCATATTCTGGAAACAGTAGGTGGCCCACATCTGGACAAATCATTGCGGGCCTCAGCGGTAACTGGACGCATTTCAATGATCGGTATTCTGGATGGTTTGGAGGTTTCTGGCGGCTTTGTGCCTCTCGCGGTTAAACGCGTGGTTTTGGAAGGTATTCAGGTTGGTCATCGGAAAGGGTTGGAAGACTTGGTAAGAGCTTTTGATCGAACTGAAATCAAACCCATTATAGATGCGGTTTATTCCTTCAATGAGTTAAATGATGCTTTGGATCATTTAAAGCGGGGTGCATTCGGCAAGATCGTCGTGGAGCTGAACTAAATACATCCAGCCACAGATCAAAAATGGGGCGACCATTGAAACCAATGGCCGCCACAATCATATCAGGGGATATCAGCGCCAGTTTTTAAGGACCGAATCATGAAGATACTCATCGTCCTCACCTCCCACGACAAGCTCGGCGATACAGGCAAGAAAACGGGCTTCTGGCTCGAGGAATTTGCCGCGCCTTACTACGTATTTTTGGATGCGGGCGCAGAAATAACGGTTGCTTCGCCGAAGGGTGGGCAGCCGCCGCTTGATCCCAAAAGCGATGAACCCGACAGCCAAACTGAAATGACGGAGCGATTCCGGCGGGATAAGGCTGCCCAACAAGTTCTGGCAAATACAAAAGTTCTATCAGAACTGAAAGAGGCGGATTACGACGCTGTGTTCTATCCTGGCGGCCATGGCCCGCTTTGGGATCTGACTTCTGACCTCGCCTCAATCAGACTCATTGAACAATTTTACAAAAACGGAAAGCCAGTCGGGGCTGTATGCCATGCGCCTGCGGTATTGCTGCAGGCGAAGATTGACGGCGAACCGCTCGTCAAGGGCAAGCGGGTAGCTGGTTTCACAAATAGCGAGGAAGAAGCGGTGCAACTTACGAGCGTCGTGCCGTTCCTTGTTGAAAATGAGTTGAAGCGGCTCGGCGCTCATTATGAAAAAGTTGATGACTGGCAGGTGCTGGCTGTTACCGACGGTCATCTGGTAACTGGCCAAAATCCCGCTTCTTCGGCAGCGGTCGCCAGTGAGGTTCTCAAGCTGCTGGGATAGGGCAAGAATGCAAAAAGGCGGGATTAATCCCGCCTTTTCTAATTTATGTGCGTTCAGAAATCAGACGATTCCCGTATGCGGCTATCAGCCTTCAACGCTAAGGTTGTCTGCTGACGACTTGCCCGAACGACGATCCTGAACGATCTCGTAGTTGACCTTCTGGCCGTCATTGAGACCGCGCAAGCCTGCACGCTCAACAGCGGAAATATGGACAAAAACGTCTGCACCGCCAGTATCGGGCTGGATGAAACCGTAGCCCTTAGTGCCGTTGAACCATTTCACTGTTCCCGAAGCCATGGGAAGTTCCTTTCAGATATATAAAACAGGCAGCATGCACATATGCGGCCCAGGGAATCGAACCTATGCAATGGAGCTCGTCAGGAAGCGCAACAGGTTACGCAGGTCGCAAAGTCACTCGACCGATAAAATCGATGCAAAATACATATGATAGAATTTCTGGCAAAACAAGCCGTTTTCAAAACGGAACTACACGCGACTTTTCGGGTATCCCGCTGAGCATCTAGCGCGAAAGTTTCTGTACTATCGCAAAAATTGCAGGTGCGGTTGAGTGGTTTGAAAGAGTCAATGTTAGAGTGAGAAAGCCGAATCACGGCCTTCGACGGGGGAGCCCAATGGCGAAGCAGAAACCCAACCGAGTGCCAGCAACCTCCGTCGCTGGCGAAGTGCAAGCGGGGCTTTTGGCGCAGCTTGGCGTTATTGCTGACATTTATTGGAACTCTCCAGTCCGCAATCGTCTGATATTGTTCATTTCGGGCGTGTTCGGCATTATCATTTTGACCTCGGTAGGACAGGTACTTCTCAATCGTTGGAATGTGCCGTTTTATGATGCTCTGTCGCGACGCGACTTTCAGGCCTTTCTCGACCAGCTCATGGTGTTTTTCGGGATTGCGGCGGTGCTTCTTGTCTTGAGTGTGGGCCAGACGTGGCTCAATCAGATGACGCGCCTGAAACTGCGGGAAGGCCTGACGCGAGATCTCATTGGCGAGTGGCTGGTGCCCCGGCGTGCGTTCAAACTTTCCAATTCAGGGCCCATCGGCGTTAATCCCGATCAACGCTTACATGAGGATGCACGGCATCTGGCGGAAATGTCGACGGATCTCGGCTTTGGCTTGCTGCAATCCACGATCCTGATGGTCAGCTTTGTCGGTGTGTTATGGGCGCTTTCAAGCGGGTTCGTGTTCAATGTATATGGCTACAGTTTTTCTATTCCGGGCTACATGGTGTGGGCTGCAATTCTTTATGCGTCTCTCGCGTCATGGTTGAGTTGGCTTGTTGGACGCAAACTCATCAAGTACAATGCCGATCGCTACCAAAAGGAATCTGAACTGCGTTTCTCGCTGATGCGGGTGAACGAACATATTGATGCGATTTCACTTTACCGCGGTGAGGCCGACGAAAACCGTCGTCTTGGCTTTGATGTCGATAGTCTTCTGGCTTCCATCCGATTGCTGGTTAGAGCTTTGACGCAACTCACATGGGTCACGTCTGGCTATGGCTGGATTACCATCGTCGCACCTATTCTGGTTGCTGCACCAGTTTACTTCGCAGGCAATCTTTCGTTCGGCGGTCTTATGATGGCTATCGGGGCATTTAATCAGGTCCACGATGCATTGAAGTGGTTCGTCAACAATTTCGGCGCGATTGCTGACTGGCGTGCAACGCTTTTACGCGTGACGTCTTTCAGGCAGGCCGTGCAGGCAACCGACGCCATGAACAGCATTGAACAGCGCATAAAATTTGCCGAGTCCGATAGGGATCAAATCATTCTTGATTCGCTGAAGATCACCGCGCCACGCGCTACAGTACGGCTCAAGGAAAAGCACGCTGTTGTCAAAGAGGGTGATCGCGTTCTCATTACAAGCGAAGCGGGTATTGATCGCACTTTGCTGTTTCGGGCCATTGCCGGCCTTTGGCCTTGGGGGGCTGGAACAGTCACGTTACCTGCCAACAAAACCATTATCTACATGCCGCGTCTGCCCTATTTTCCGCCCGGCAGCTTGCGTGAAGCGATGTCCTATCCGCTCGGTAAAGATGGTTTTACTGACGAGCAACTGGTTGGAGCCTTGCATGAGCTTGGACTGAAGCGGCTTGAAACCATGCTGGATTTCAGTGCTCGCTGGGATCGCGAGCTTAGTGATGATGAGCAACAGTCGCTCGCATTTGCACGGTTGATGCTGCACAAGCCGGAGTGGGTGGTTATTGACGAGTCGCTCGACGCGATGGAGTCAGATGCTTATGACCGGGTGGTGGCAGTCTTGCGCGAGCACCTCGCCAAATCGACGATTGTGCATATTGGGCGAGAAGACAAGAATGATCATGTCTTTTCGACGGTGCTGCATTTTGTCAGCGACCCCTCCGGCCACGGATTGGAGGAGGAGGGGTTGCTAGGTGTTTAAACAATTTCGCCAGACGAAGTTAAGCGAAATAATCCTGAAGTGGCCGTACTTCCAGTGATCCAGCCTTGAGCGCAGCAATTGCTTCTGCAACAGCATCGGCACCCGATAGCGTGGTGTAGTATGGCACTTTTTGCATCAGGGTCGCGCGGCGAAGCGATTTTGAATCCGAGATCGCCTTGGCACTGTCTGTCGTGTTGAAAACCAATTGAACCTGACGGTTGCGGATTGCGTCTTCAACGTGCGGACGACCCTCTTGCACCTTGTTGATCTTTTGCGCTGCTACGCCGTTTTCGCCAAGGAAGCGAGCAGTTCCGCCAGTAGCGAGTATCTTGAAGCCCAATTCTGCCAGGCGTTTTACAGGCGCGAGAATGCGCTGTTTGTCTTCGTCCCGTACGGAAACGAACAAAGTACCGTCACGTGGAAGATCAACACCTGCGCCCAGCTGAGCTTTGGCAAAGGCCAGCGCGTAGTCATAATCCAGTCCCATGACTTCGCCCGTCGAGCGCATTTCCGGTCCGAGCAGTGTATCGACACCGGGGAAACGAGCGAACGGGAACACAGCCTCCTTGACTGCAATATGTTTGCGCCCTGTAGCGGAAGGCTTGCCGCCATAATGCGACAAAGCTTGTTCCAGCGTCTCTCCCGCCATGATACGGGCCGCTACTTTGGCAATCGGAGTGCCTATGGTTTTGGCAACGAAGGGTACTGTCCGTGAGGCGCGTGGATTGACCTCAAGAACATAGATCGTGCCGTCCTTGATGGCGTACTGGACGTTCATCAATCCAACCACGTTAAGCGATTTGGCAAGCGCGGCGGTTTCCTTTTCCAGATCGGATACAGTTTCGGCGGAAAGGGAATGAACTGGCAAAGAACAAGCACTGTCGCCGGAGTGGATGCCAGCTTCTTCAATGTGCTCCATGATGCCGGAGACCCAAGTGTCCTTGCCATCGCAGAGGCAGTCCACATCGACCTCGATGGCTTCGGTCAGATAACGATCAAACAGCAGAGGATTTTTACCAAGCAGCGTGTTGATTTGTCCGGTCTTGTCGTTCGGGTATTTCTGCTTGATATCTTCCGGCACGAGCTCAGGAACCGTATCAAGCAGGTAGGCCTGTAAGCCGCGCTCATTGTGGATGATCTGCATCGCGCGACCACCCAAGACATAGGAAGGACGTACGACCAGCGGGAAGCCAAGCTCTCCAGCTATGGTGCGTGCCTGCTCAACCGAGTAAGCAATGCCATTCTTAGGCTGCGTGAGATCAAGCTTGATCAGCAACTTCTGGAAGCGGTCGCGGTCTTCAGCAAGGTCGATGGCGTCCGGCGAAGTTCCAAGGATAGGAATGCCAGCTTTTTCAAGCGCATCTGCGAGTTTCAGCGGTGTTTGCCCGCCAAATTGCACGATCACGCCATGCAAGGTTCCTGCCGTTTGTTCGGCCCGCAGGATTTCCAACACGTCTTCGGCTGTCAGTGGCTCAAAGTACAAGCGGTCTGACGTGTCATAGTCTGTGGATACTGTTTCAGGGTTGCAGTTGATCATGATGGCTTCGTAGCCAGCATCCCGCAGCGCAAAGGCAGCATGGCAGCAGCAATAATCGAACTCAATGCCTTGGCCGATACGATTGGGTCCGCCGCCGAGAATCACAACCTTCTTGCGGTCGGAAATCTGGGCCTCGGAAACCAAAGCACCTGCAAATGGAACTTCATAAGTGGAGTACATATAGGCCGTTGGCGATGCAAACTCAGCCGCGCAGGTATCAATGCGCTTGAACACCGGATGAACGTCAAGCTTGTTGCGTAGCTTGGTAACTTCGCTGGGCTCGATTTTTGCCAGACTTGCAAGGCGTGCGTCGGAAAAACCCATGCCCTTCAATGCGCGCAGGTTTTGCGCGTCCTGAGGAAGCCCGTGCTCGCGCACGCGCTCTTCCGTGCCAATGATCTCTGCCATTTGTTCGAGGAACCACGGGTCGATCTTGCAGCCTTCATGCACTTCTTCGACAGTCAGTCCAAGCCTTAGTGCTTGCCCCACCATACGGAGCCGGTCTGGGGTAGGAGTGCCAATAGCGGCGCGAATAGCATTGTTGTCATTGCCCTCGCCAATGCCTGGAATTGTGATCTCATCAAGTCCGGTAAGGCCAGTCTCCAGTCCGCGCAAGGCTTTCTGAAGCGATTCTTTGAATGTACGGCCAATGGCCATAACTTCACCGACCGATTTCATGGCTGTCGTTAGGGTAGGTTCTGCGCCGGGGAACTTCTCAAAGGCAAAGCGCGGTATTTTGGTGACGACGTAGTCAATAGATGGCTCGAACGAGGCTGGCGTAGCGCCGCCGGTAATATCATTGTCGAGTTCATCAAGCGTGTAGCCCACAGCAAGCTTGGCTGCAATCTTTGCGATCGGGAAGCCAGTGGCCTTCGATGCCAGTGCAGATGAGCGTGACACGCGGGGATTCATTTCGATAACAATCAGGCGGCCATTTTCCGGATTGACCGCAAACTGTACATTCGATCCGCCGGTCTCTACGCCGATCTCGCGCAATACCGCAATCGATGCGTTGCGCATGATCTGGTATTCCTTGTCGGTCAGCGTCAAAGCTGGGGCAACAGTAATAGAGTCGCCGGTATGAACACCCATCGGATCTATATTTTCGATGGAGCAGATAATGATGCAATTATCCGCCTTGTCGCGAACGACCTCCATCTCGTATTCTTTCCAGCCGAGAACGGATTCTTCAATCAGCACTTCAGTGGTTGGCGATGCGTCAAGACCACTGCCGATGATCTCGTAAAATTCTGTTCGGTTATACGCGATACCGCCGCCTGTACCGCCCATGGTGAAGGAGGGGCGGATGATGGCAGGTAGACCAACATGGTCTAATGCGGCACCGGCCATGCCGAGGGCATGCGATACATAGCGCTGCTTGCGGTCACCTTCGCCGAGCTGCCACTCGGTTTCCAGCTTGTCTAAAGCCGCATCGAGTTCTGCACCGGAATATTGGGCTTTAACCGCTTCGCGCTGTTCCTGGTGTAATTTGCGGTCGAGATCTTTTACCTCGGTAGCGTTTGCGAGCATTGATTTTGGTGTTTCCAGACCAATCTTTGCCATGGCCTCGCGGAATAACGCGCGATCTTCCGCCTTGTCGATCGCTTCAGCATTCGCGCCAATCATTTCGACATTATAACGATCCAGTACACCCATGCGACGCAGCGAAAGGGCGGTGTTCAGCGCAGTCTGACCACCCATGGTTGGTAGCAACGCGTCGGGACGTTCCTTGGCGATGATCTTCGCAACGACTTCAGGCGTGATTGGCTCAATATAGGTCGCGTCTGCCAATTCGGGGTCAGTCATTATCGTTGCCGGGTTGGAGTTGACGAGGATGACCCGGTAACCCTCTTCTTTAAGTGCCTTGCAGGCCTGGGTGCCGGAATAGTCGAACTCGCATGCCTGACCGATAATGATCGGGCCAGCGCCGATAATCAGAATAGATTTGATGTCGGTGCGTTTTGGCATGTTCGGGTCCTTATCATAGCGGTCTGCACAAAAAACCGCACGGTTTCACCGTACGGGTAGCTACTTGAATTCAAATGCGAGGCTAAGGCTGCCTTATAGGCAAAGGAAACGCTTTGCGTAACCCCAAAAAGCGACGTTAACGCATTTTAAGGCGGTTTTGGGGTTTCGTTTCGCATTACGGCCACAACGTAACATTCCATCGCAAAAGTTGATGTGCCACTTCCTGCAAGCAAAAGTTGAAAAATAACATCGCGCATGAAACAAATGCCGCGTATTGATGTTGTGCATACAGCGTATCAGCCGGTTTGGATCGGCAAGCGATCGGGAGACGGAACATGCGTTGGCAGGGGCGTAGACAGAGCGACAATGTTGAAGATCAACGCGGCGAAGGCGGCGGCGGTTTTCCAGGGGGCGGAAGATTTCGTATTCCTGGCGGTTCCGGATTGCGGACGGCCGGCGGCGGTGGATTTTCCGGCATTCTCATCCTCGCTGCAATTTTTCTTTTTTTGAAATTCTGCACCAATATTGATCCGATGCAGATACTGGTTGATTCTGGTGGCGGGCAATTGGTGCCGGGCCAAACCCAGAGCGATACCTCGGTCAAAAACAACGACGAGACGACACAATTTGCCAAGACAGTTCTTGCAGAGACGGAAGATGTCTGGAGCGGTATCTTCAAGGCTGAGGGTCAAACCTATCCAGCGCCAACGATGGTGCTATTCAGTGATCAAGTGCGTTCCGCATGTGGCTTTGCCAGCGCAGCGTCCGGTCCCTTCTACTGCCCGGGCGACCGGAAGCTTTATATCGATTTAAGCTTCTATGACGAGCTGGATAAGAAGTTCGGGGCATCGGGCGATTTCGCGCAAGCCTATGTGCTGGCGCATGAGGTTGGGCATCACGTACAGAATTTGATTGGCGTGTTGCCCAAGTTCAATCAAATGCGGCAGAACATGAGCGAAGCGGAAGCCAATGCCATGTCAGTGCGTGTTGAACTGCAGGCAGACTGTTTTGCCGGTATATGGGGACACTTTACCGAGCAGAAAGGTATTCTTGACGTTGGCGATCTGGACGAGGCACTCAATGCTGCGCAACAGATCGGCGATGACACTATGCAACGCAAGACTCAAGGTTATGTCGTTCCAGAGAGCTTTAATCATGGAACGTCTGCCCAGCGCAGCAAATGGTTTAAGCGTGGATTTGATAGCGGCAAGCTGGATAATTGCGATACGTTCAGCGGGAGTATTTAATTAGATAAGAACGCGATTAGATCGCGTTCTTTCTGTTCCTGACGTTGTTGCCCAATGCATAAGCAACGGCTGCCTGCGAGTGTATGGTTGTTGAATCGTAGACCGGTAACGCCAAATTATCTTCGGTCAGCGATAAGCAAATTTCGGTGCAACCGAGAATTACGCAATCAGCGCCAGCCTCTTTGCCACGGGCAACGATTTTCTCCAGTGCATGGCGAGACTCGTCTTTGACCAAGCCGCAGCAAAGTTCGTCAAAAATGACGGAGTGAATCTTGGCCCGGTCAATTTCATTGGGGACGGCGAGGTCGATCTGGAAATTATTGTGCAAATAATCCGCGTAAAAGCCGTGCTCCATCGTATAGCGTGTAGCCAATAGAAGCGGGCGCTTCTTGCCTGCGGCGAATAAAGTGCGGCCTGTTTCGTGCCTGATATCAATGAGCGGAATACTGACAGCAGCAGCAACGGCGTCGGCAACAAGATGCATCGTGTTTGTGCAGATTAGGATGCAATCTGCTCCTGCCGCTTCAAGGCGGCTGGCTGCATCCGACAGAAGCGCAGCAGCATCATTCCAGCGGTCGCTCTTTTGCAAGGCGACAACTTCGGAAAAATCCAGCGATTGGAGGGCGATTTTTGCAGAGGACAATCCGCCAAGATGTCCGCGGATTTCCTCATTGATCTGACGATAATAAACCGCAGTGCTTTCCCAGCTCATCCCGCCGATCAGTCCAATAGTGCGCATGATGGATCCCTCATTTCCCTAGCCAGAGGATAGAGGTTGCAGCGCACAATGTGTTCGCATAGTTTTTAAAATTCAGATATGTTGGCGCAAATATTGCGCGTAAATATCTAATACCACGCGATAAATTTGTTGGGATTTATAGATGATCGACGATCGCGATCGCAAGATTCTGGATATTCTGCAAGAAAATGCCTCTGTGGGCGTATCCGATCTCGCTAACAGAGTGAACCTTTCCATTTCCGCGTGTTCCCGTCGCATCCAGCGCCTGGAAGAGGAGGGGTATATCCAGCGCCGCGTTGCTCTGGTAGATCGGCCTCTGGCCGGATTACCAACGACCATGTTTGTTATCATTCGTACGGCGCGCCACTCGGCGGAATGGCTGGAACAGTTTCGCGCGGCAATTTCCGACATACCGGAAATTGTCGAGGTGCATCGCATGACCGGCACTATCGATTATATATTAAAGCTCGTTCTGCCACGTGTGGAAGCTTATGACGAAATATATAAGTCATTGGTCGAAAAGGTGGAATTTTTTGACATCTCAGCATCAGTTTCAATGGAAACGTTGAAATCCACTACTGCAGTTCCAACGCATTACATAAAGTGACTTCTGTCGCGGTATCAATTTGACCGATCTCTATAAGCAAACTTGCTTTAAGTGGTTAGCTGCTTTTCTATACGGATCATGGCCCGCTCAAATACGGACGGGTTGTTAAGCGCGCGAGCTATTACCAAGGCGCCCTGAATGTCTATTATAGCTTCTTCAGCGAGAGCTGCGGCCACTTCTGGATCGTGCCCAAGCTTCTGCAAAGCCTTATTGAGTGCAGCAATCCATGCCGCGAAGTAATTATTGATCTGTAACGCGAAGCGATCACGGACATTGTCGAGAGCAAGCGCACCAACGAGACAGATGCGGCGACCGGACTTGAAGTATTCAATTACCGCGGCGCACATCATCCGTATCGCAGTTTGAGAGTCGGTGGCTTCGCGCAATGGGCTGTAAATCTGCTTTTCAAACCAACCTTCTATCTCCGCGAGGACGGCCTGTGCCATTTCGGTTTTTCCGCCTGGAAAGAAGTAGTAAAGGCTACCTTTTCCAAGCCCGGTCTTTTCGGTGATGATTGAAAGACTTGCCCCTTCAAAGCCGTGTTCCCGAAAGATTTCGGCAAGCACCGGAACAACGTCAGAGCGTTCGGAGACAGTTTTGACCATATTACAGCTCGAGTTCCGATAATCCCGGATGTCCAATCGGGCGTGGACCAGTTTGATCCCACAAGAACTTCCGATCTGCCTCTTTGATTGCAAGATCATTGATGGAAGCAAAGCGTTTCTGCATCAGGCCATTTTCGTCAAACTCCCAGTTTTCATTGCCATAGGCGCGAAACCAATTGCCGGAATCGTTGTGATACTCATATGCAAAACGTACTGCTATCCGGTTGCCCGAAAACGCCCAAAGTTCTTTGATCAGGCGGTATTCCAATTCTCGCTTCCACTTTTCTTGCAGGAAGGCGACGATTTCAGCGCGGCCACATAAGAATGTTGATCTGTTCCGCCAATAGCTATCCTGTGTGTAAGCCAGCGCCACGCGCTCAGGATTGCGTCCGTTCCAGCCGTCTTCCGCAGCCCGAACCTTTTGGATCGCAGTGTTGTGCGTAAAGGGTGGAAAAGGCGGACGTTGCTCTGACATTTGATTTCTCCTTTTGTACCAAATGGTAAGGTGTGTACCTATTGGTACATTATCAGCTCTTAGTCAAGGGACGCTGTACCCTTGTCCTCCCGTGGTGAGGCTTTAAACTAGACGAGCCATAATCATTTGCAGGAAATCAGCATGTCCTATGAAACACGTATCTCGTTGGGTAGTTTGAGCCTATCCCGATTGGTCCTTGGCGCATGGAGGTTGCTCAGCGACCTTGAACGATCTGATGCTGATAGTGTCGCCAGGCTGGTTCATGGTGCAATTGACATCGGTATTACGAGTTTCGACCACGCTGATATTTATGGGAATTATGGTGTGGAAGAGGCTTTTGGTGCCGGATTACAAAGGTGGGGCGGCAGCCGTGATACAATTGAGCTGATTACCAAATGCGACATTATGCTGATATCGGGCGCCCGCCCTGAAAATCGCATTAAGCACTATGATACGAGCTCGGCGCACATTCGGGCTTCCGTGGAGCGGTCGCTGAAAAACTTACATACGGATTATATTGACGTGCTGTTACTGCATCGGCCCGATCCCTTGATGGATGCCGATGATACAGCCCGGGGTCTGGAAGATGTAGTCAAGGCTGGCAAAGTCCGTGCGGTCGGCGTATCAAACTTTCTGCCGCATCAGTTTGATCTTCTGGCATCAAGATTGCCATTCCCGCTGGTCACCAACCAAATCGAATTTTCTGTCAAATATGTTTCGCCTTTGACGGATGGAAGCCTCGACCACGCCCAAAGATTGAGATATGCGCCGATGATCTGGTCACCGCTTGGCGGCGGCAGTCTTTTCACAGGCGAGGGCGTGCAAGAGGTACGACTCCGCGCTGCTCTGAGAGATATTGCTTCGCAATTGGATAATACAGATATTTCGGCAATTGCCATTGCTTGGCTGCTGCGTCACCCCGCCAGCTTAATCCCCGTTCTTGGAAGCCTGAAGATTGATAGACTAAAAACAATGGCGACTGCGCTGGATATCGAGCTCAGTCGCCAACAATGGTTTGCAATTCTAAAGGCGAGTACCGGAGAGGACGTTGACTAAGCGGCGTGATCACGCTCCGATAGTAACTCCATGCCCTTCTTCTGCCGGATCAGATTGAAAAACCGGCGGAAAAGATAGTGTGAGTCCTGGGGACCGGGAGATGCTTCGGGATGGTGCTGAACCGAAAATACAGGACGTCCAGTTAGCCGCAGACCGCAATTGCTGCCATCAAAGAGCGAGACATGGGTTTCTTCGACATTGTCGGGGAAGGAGGCTGCATCAACAGCAAAACCATGATTCATGGATACAATCTCAACCTTGCCGGTTGTGTCATCGCGAACTGGATGATTCGCCCCGTGATGGCCTTGATGCATTTTCTTGGTGTCGCCACCAAGCGCCAATGCCAGCATCTGATGTCCAAGACATATACCAAAAACCGGGATGTCAGTTTTAATCAGCTCTTTGATTGTTGGGACAGCGTATTTTCCGGTTGCCGCAGGATCGCCGGGACCATTGGAGAGAAAAATTCCATCTGGATTATAGGCAAGGACATCTTCGGAGGTCGCTGTCGCGGGGAGAATTGTTATCTTTGCACCAAGTCCTGCGATTAGGCGCAGAATATTCCGCTTGATACCGTAATCAATGGCAACGACGTGAAACTCTGGTGCGGACTGTTCAGCAAAGCCCTGATCCCAAACCCATGGCTTTTCGGTCCAAACCGAGCTTTGTCCAGATGTAACATCCTTGGCGAGATCGAGATCCAACAATCCATGCCACGAAGCAGCGCGCGCTTTGAGCGCCGGAATATCGAATTTGCCGTCAGGATCATGTGCAATTACGGCGTTGGGCATGCCCTTTTCGCGGATGAGCGCCGTCAAGGCCCTCGTATCGACACCGGCAAGGGCGATAACACCCCGTGCTTTCAACCAAGCATCCAGATGATCGACCGATCGATAGCTTGATGGCGAAGTGATATCGGCTTTGAATACTGCTCCAACAGCACCGGCGCGCTTTGCCGGCGTAAGGTCTTCAATGTCTTCATTGTTTGCGCCGACATTGCCAATATGCGGAAACGTAAACGTGACAATCTGACCGGCATAGGAGGGGTCCGTGAGGATTTCTTCGTAGCCTGTCAAAGCAGTGTTGAAGCAGACTTCAGCTTCGCAAATGCCCGTAGCGCCGAGACCTTTGCCTTCAATAACCGTGCCGTCAGCCAGCACGAGCAAGGCTGTGGGCTTTACTTCGGACCAAGCCGCAGTTTTTGCTTGCGTACCTGCTTCTATTGATGTGGCTGTCATGCGGTACTCCTGAATGAGCTAGCGTCGCACTGGATAAAGGGGGCCATTGAAAAATGTCCTCGAATATCCCATATGACGTGGCTGAGCGCGATGGTTGGGTAATCATCCACCGCAGCAACAATAAAAATGTCTGGCTAAGTCCCAGTCCATAAACAAAGCAACGCCTTCGGTCAATTGCAAGACGAGCACTTGGTGGTAATTCATGTCGTGGATGACATGGCGCCATTGTTGATTTCGCTCGAAGCGACGACTAGGGTGGGCGCATAACAGGAGAATACGGCCATGCGCGATATAATCGCCGGGGCACTGAATACAGCCATCAAATCTCAGGACAAACGCCGCGTCTCGACGCTACGCCTGATCATGGCAGCCATCAAAGATCGTGACATTGTAAATCGCGGAATCGGGAAAGATCCGGTTAGCGGTGATGAAATCAGCGTAATTCTGGCGAAGATGATCAAGCAGCGCGAAGAATCTGCGAAGATGTACGAAGAAGGTAACAGGCTTGAGCTGGCTGAACAGGAGCGTGAAGAAATCGAGATCATTCGTGATTTCATGCCCAAGCAGTTTTGTGAGTCTGACATACGCAATGCCTGTACGCAGGTAATCGGCGAAATTGGCGCTGGTGGGCTGCGCGATATGGGTAAGTGCATGAACGCTCTTAAAGAGAAATATGCTGGGCAAATGGATTTCAGCAAAGCCAGTGGCATCGTGAAGGAAATATTGCAGTAGCAATTGAGTTACCGCTTGGGTTTGACCCAATGAAGGGCGAAAGACTTCGGTCTTTCGCCCTTTTTATTTTCGGTCACATGGTGTTTTTTAGAAATGCACGGCGCTGTAAGACGAGTGCTGACAGCACGATTATGGGAAGCAGCAGGCAGTAGACCACCAATGGCAGGGGGGTGCCCCCGTCAAACAAAGCTACCACGCTGGTTCCTACAAGCCCCGTGATCAGACTTTGAATGCAGAAGTAGTAGGCTACAGCGGAGCCAGCCCTATCAGCAAAATCGGCGAGGGCGCCATTCGCTGTAACCGATCCCGTCAGCACGATGCCAGCAGCGATAATCCACATCGGCAAAACAAAGCTCGCAAATGATAGGGGGAAAAACAGCTGGCTGATAAAAAGCACAATCGCTCCGGTAATAATTGTCAGCATTCCTCGTATTAAACAGCCCGCAATGCCCCATCTGGCGACGACGTGTTTAACGAAATAGCCGGTAATGATCATCACGACTGCAACAGTTGCGAAGATAAGGCTGAAATGAATTTCGCTATACTTCGCATTGTTGATCAGAACTCTCGGCGCTGTTGAGAAGAATACAAAGAATGCTCCCATTGCTGCACTGAATCCCAGTGTATAGGTCCAGAATGTCAAACTGCCCAAGATGGGTAAGATCGACCTGTCCTTTGAGGATCGTTGAGGCGGGCTGGTTTCGTGCCACATGAAAACAGCCCTCAAGCCCGCAAATATTCCGATACAACCCAGTGCCAAGAATATAGCCCTCCAGCCGAGCATGTTCGCAATGAGGGCGCCTGCGATGGGACCAAGTGCCGGCACGAATGCGAGCATTGACGTAAACATCCCATAGATGATCGTGCTTTCCGGTCGTTCACCATAGACATCTCGAACCGTGGCAAATGTGGCGACCAATACCGCCGATGCGCCGATTGCCTGTAGAGTTCGAAACAGCAGGAAGGGCAGTGGCGTGGACGAGAGGGCGAGGCAAAATGATGCTCCGGTAAAAAGCAGGGCACCTGTAAGCAGGATCGGCCGCCTGCCGATCCTGTCGGATAAAGGTCCGAACACGATTTGTCCAAGTCCTAAAAGAACCATGTAAAGACTAAGGGAGAGCTGGATGACGTTTGAAGTCGTTCCCAAATTTCTTGGCATTGCAGGAACGACGGGAAGGTAAATGTCCATTCCAAGTGAAGCCAGAATGTCAAATGGCGCCATCAGCAGGAGGGTAGCCGGGAGCGAGTAAGCCCAGATTTGTCGTTTGATAGGCATGATTATATGTCCGCTAAATGAATTCATTTGGCGGCGTCTGCCTGCGATCAAAATGATGGATGGTCTGACAGATGCGCCGCAACAACGAAAGGTTGCTGCGGCTTACTTGTCCGAGGTTTTCTGTGCACCCATTTGTGCTGCTCCAAAAGAGACGTGGTAGTCGCTATTTGACTAGCAGTCAGCGGTGTGAAGCGCAACCGGTGCGATATGGTATGCAACTATTTGCATAGCTATTATGCATATTTGAAGGTAGCAAAAATTTTAGGCTTTGCTATCTTGAACTTGTTGGGCTCTTTCCTCCCAGATATCCCAACGTCGAATGTACTGCACCTCCTCCCGCGGTACATTTACAATCAGGACCGCTGCACCTCCTCCCGCAGCGGTCCTTTTTTGTTTTAGCCTTCTTCGGAATCGCGTTTGCCAGGTTGCAGGCCTCTTGCGGCTTTTCTCAAATGCACGACTTCCCGCTCGCAAAGTTCATCTATTTTCTGGTGCATTAGTTCAATCTTCTCATGAAGAAGCTCAATTTCGAGCTCAGCCTTGATGTTGATCTTATAGTCGTTGGCGGCTTCTTTCCGGTCTATATCCTGTTGCCTGTTTTGGCTCATCATAATGAATGGTGCAGCATAGGCTGCCTGAAATGACAGAGCCAGATTGAGGAGGATAAAGGGGTAAGGATCCCACTCCCGCACATAGGCAGTAACGTTCAGCACAATCCAAAAGAACAATATTGTGGTCTGGATAATGATGAATTTCCATGAGCCCATGGTCGCAGCAACAGCATCCGCAATTCTTTGACCACGAGTAAGCTGGTCTTCTATTTCCGCCGGTTTGTGGCTTCGTATTCTGCGGCGAACCGTGCGTAGCTGTTGGAGCAGCTTCCGCTCGGCATCATGAAGGCCCTTCGTCACATCATCCGTTTCGGCCATCGCTTCTCTCCAAAGCGGCAATTTGTTTGCTCATATTGATGCCTGTCACGTAGAACCCACAGGCATCATAAAGATTTTTCGCACGAGGATTATTGGCGGCAACCCGTAATTTGATTTGCCGAACCCCCGCTTTTACCGCCTCATTTTCGAGAAGGCTTAGTGCTTGTTTACCGTGCCCCTTGCCCTGCTCGGATGGAAAAACGTAGAAGTCGCAAATATGAATCTCCCCCATTTTTGTATCTACTTTATACCAAAGATAACCCACGACACGTTCGGTGTTCGCTTGCAAATCGACGAGACAGACCAAACTGTGCCCGGGCGTATCAATGCCCTGTTTCAAATCGTGATTGATTTCATCGATAGCGCGATCTTTTGCAACAGAATGCTCAAGGCCATAATTGGCCGCAATCTCCGTCGCGTAGTCGGCGATGAAATAATCCAGAAAATCCGAATAGTCGTCCGCGCGCATTGGTTTAAACATAAGCATCGGCTGCTTCCTATTGCGTGTGCTAAGCGCTGTGCGCGCAAGCGGATGGAACCGAAACGACGCACTTACGTTTATGGTTAATAAAAACGGAGGCTGATATGAAAGAACATAGCTGGTCTACCATAATCGGAATAGTTGCGGGCCTGTCGATAGGCGCAGGCATTGGCGAAACTGTTATGGGCAACATGTTGCTTGGGCTCCTCATTGGCTCGGCAATGGGAGCTTTCATCGGTTCAAATACCCACATTCATCGTAATTATTAACAAGTTCCATTCGCTCAGCTGTGCAACGCCCGCAGACGTGTTGTGTTCAACAGACCCTGTTCTTCAAGGACAGGATAGGCCATGGATGCGAGCAGCGAGTTAATCTGCTTGAGGTCTCGTATGGTGTCGAGATGAATTGAGCTGGTTTCCAGGCTGCGGACTGTCCCTTCACGCAATCTACTGAAGTGGCGTTGACTGCTCTGCTTTTCCAGGTCACGCAGGTGGTCCTTTTCCAAAACCAGCTGATGTGCGGTTTCCCGATCGCGAGATACCAGCACATTGAAAGCCATACGGGCATTAACTAATACTTTTGCGTGGAAGTTGCTGAGTTCCAGCCAGCCTTCATCAGTAAATTTAAGTTTGCGATCCATTTTTTTCTGAACGAGGGCGAGCATATTGCGGACAATGATGTCGCCCACCTGTTCAAGCTTGACGCAGGCACCCAATAGTTCCTGAGCACGGGCCACCTCAAATTCGGACAGTTTTCTCGTTGTTAGTTTGGCCAGATAAAGTTTGATGGCTGCATGTTTGCGGTCCACCTTATCGTCAAGCATCGATAGTTCGTTGATGCGATCCTGTTCCGGGTTTTCATAAAGCGCGATAACGCCGCGAAGCATTATTTCCACAGTTTCGCAGACCATCACGGTTTCCCGGGTGGCATTTGTCAGTGCCAGGCTTGGTGTGTCCAATACGCTTTCATCCAAAGCACTGAGCTCTGCTTGAACAAGAGAGGGCGCTTGCTCGACAGGTGCGTTCAACGCAACAACCGCCTTGGTTACGCGTAAAACCAGTGCTGACAGCGGGACACCCGCTAGCAGAATGATGATGTTGAACAAGATATGACCATTGATGACTTGGTCCGCTGGTGACGAGCCAAGGAAGGCAATAGAGGGTTTGAATGTCATGAAGAGAATGAGGATCACGATTGATCCAGCGCCCCGCATCAGCAGGTTTCCCATCGGCACGATCCGAGCCTGTGGGGCAGCTGATCGAGTGAGGAGGGGGGCAATGAACGATGACCCGAGATTTACGCCAAAGATCATCACAATTCCGAGCTCAGGCTGGATAAGACCCCGCGAGGCAAAGGTGACCAGCAAAAGCACGGCAGCAATGCTGGAGTGGAATAGCCAGGTCATGATCGCCGCAAGCAGAAATGCTGTAACCGGATCGGTGCTGAGATAACCAACAATAACGGGCAGCAAGTCGCTGTTGCGTAGCGGTTCGGTCGCTTGCCCTGTCATTTCCAGCGAAAGCACCAAAAGACCAATGCCAACAAGAATGCGGCCAATCTGCCGCCAATTGCTGCGCTCCGTGGACATGAAGATTACAGTGCCCGCGACAAGGCAGAGCGGTACCAGCAAGGTTAGGTCAAAGCTGAGAATCTTTACGACCAGAGCGGATCCGACCTCAGCGCCGCGAACGGCCATCAATCCTGCAACGCCACTGACAAAGCCTGAACCGACGAAAGACCCGACAAGGAGGCTGACTGCTGTCGAACTCTGCAATGCGATTGAAAGCATCAAGCCCCAGAGAACAGCAAGAATGGGATTGTGAAGGACGCCGCGTAGACTTTGACGCATGCGCTCGCCATAGGCGCGCTCGACGCCTGTTCGAACCATTCGTGTTGCCCAGAGCAGGAGCGCTACAGCACCTGCCAAATGCAACAAAATTGCGGAACCGTTCACTTGCTACAATCCTGTCGTGTTGAGAGAAGCGAGAATAGCAACCATGCCAAGTTTGATTGCAATTTATTAATATAAGATATCACTCAAAAAGCGAAAAAAATATGTTCCGGCTAAGAAAAAATATGTCGTTCTTAGCACAAATACGCTGGCAGAAGATAATTCAGACCTGACACGCTGATAATTTGCCGGCTTTGTAAAAACCAAATCCCTTCATGCTTTGATCGAACAGTATGAGTCGGGGATGAAGTGCTTGAAGGCCTTTCATAGCAGTCTTATTTAAGGCACAATGAACCTGGACCTCAGACGTGAGTGTTGAGCACTCCATATCCCGCAGCAGAGTTTAATTTAGAACGAACATTCATATGCGATTTCCGCCATCTTTTCTCGACGAGATCAGGGAGCGTGTGCCGATATCCAGCGTCATCGGGACACGCGTTTCGTTTGATCGCAAGAAGACAAATGCCCAGAAAGGCGATTTCTGGGCCTGCTGTCCATTTCACGGCGAGAAATCCCCCAGCTTTCACTGTGAGGATCGCAAAGGGCGGTATCATTGTTTCGGATGCGGGGTCACAGGCGATCATTTTCGTTTTCTGACTGAACTTGAGGGCCTGAGCTTTCCGGAAGCGGTCGAGCGTGTTGCGGATATGGCGGGTGTTCCCATGCCCGCGCGCGATGCCGAAATGGAGATACGCGAGGCAAAGCGCGCCACGCTCTATGATGTCATGGAAATGGCAACGAAGTTTTTCGAGGACCAGTTGCAAACGGCCGGTGGTGCAAAAGCGCGGGCTTATTTGCGCGATCGCGGGCTCAGCGCTGCAACGCAGCACTCTTACCGTCTCGGCTATGCACCGGAAAGCCGTAATGCCCTGAAAGAACATCTGGCCAGCAAAGGGGCTACAAAGGATCAGATAGAAGCCTGCGGCTTGGTGGTATATGGCGATGACAAGCCAGTTTCCTTTGATCGTTTTCGTGATCGCATCATGTTTCCGATTGAAGATTTACGGGGGCGTATCATTGCCTTTGGCGGGCGAGCGCTGGCTCCCAATGCCATCGCAAAATATATGAACTCCAATGAAACCGAGCTTTTCCACAAAGGAAAAATTCTGTTCAACGCATTGCGCGCCCGCAAGGCAGCACAGCCGCAAGCGGGACAGCCAGCCAAAGCTGTCATTGCGGTGGAAGGATATATGGATGTTATCGCCTTGGCGCAGGCGGGGTTCACACATGCGGTTGCGCCGTTGGGTACAGCGCTGACGGAGGATCAGCTGGGTCTTCTTTGGCGAATGTCACCCGAGCCCGTACTTTGTTTTGACGGCGACAGTGCCGGCATAAAGGCGGCGCATAGGGCAATCGACTTGGCTTTGCCGGTTTTGAAGCCGGGATATTCGCTCCGTTTTGCTGTGCTGCCAGAAGGCAAAGATCCCGATGACCTCGTTAAGTCGTCAGGGCCACAGGCTTTTCAGGAAGTCCTTAATGATGCCCGCCCCTTGGCGGACATGCTATGGAGTCGTGAGACATCAAGCGGTGTCTTTGATACGCCTGAACGTCGGGCCGAGCTTGAATCTCGCTTAAAACAGATGACTGCTTTGATTGCCGATGAGAATGTCCGGCGTCATTATGGCCAGGATGTACGTGAGCGAATCCAGCAGTTTTTCGGGCCTAACCAACGTAACAATGGTGAGCGCGGCAACAATCAGAATGCCTATGGTCAGCCCAGATATGGTTCTCGCGGAAAAGGTGCTGCCACCGGGCGGTTTGCTGTCAGTGATAATCTGACAAAGTCGGCATTGGGCGCTCGCTCGTCATCAAAGCTTCCTGTTAGAGAAACAGCTATTCTGATGACCTTGTTCAACCATCCCCGTCTGATTGAAGATGACTTTGAAACGGTTGTTGATCTTGAATTGGAGCATCCGGACCTGAAGCGTTTTCATGCTGCTATGCTCGATGCGATGGCGGAGCATCATGTCTCCAGTGGAGCAGAGATGCGCAAGGCAATCGCGGATCAGGGATTGGCAACGCTGGTGGAGGCGCTTGAAGCTATTATCCGACGCAACCGTGAATGGTCTGCTTCTGCTGAAGCTGCAGAAGAGGACGCCAGAGAAGCTTTGCGGCAGGCGATCCACTTGCATCAGCGCGCTCGCGCACTACATAAAGAACTAGAATTGGCTCGGGTAGCTTTGGGTGCTGACGCGACCGAGGAAAACTTTAACAGGTTACTCGATATACAGAACGATATCCGTAACGCGCAGGCTACGGAGGCGCTGATCGAAGGGTTTGGAATCCCCTCTGGACGCTCCGCGAAGGGTTTTTGACCGAATTGATTCGCTTTTTTGACCCGAATCAGTTGAGTCGGGGTTGACGTGGGTCAATAATGACGGAATCAGATTGCGCAGAATTGTAGATATTGCGTTGATGTTTGTGGGTTTTGCAGAAATACCGGCAAATTCGACAAATATGCAGCGTGCTCGCCACCGGAATAACAGGGTTAATCCGCCATTAACAGGATTTCGGCTAGTCGATCATTTAATACCTTGATTGATGTAGGGGAACCGGTGCGCTGCTGCACTCGTTGTTCTCATGCATGAAAAAAGCGAACGTCGCTTGGAGATATAGAATATGGCAACGAAGGCAAAGGAAAATGAAGAAGTAGAAGTCGAGCGCGAAGGCGCGCCAGACGGTCCGCTTCTCGACCTTTCCGATGACGCTGTCAAGAAGATGATCAAGCTCGCTAAGAAGCGCGGCTATGTGACGATGGACGAACTCAATGCAGTTCTGCCATCCGAAGAGGTCACTTCAGAACAGATCGAAGACACAATGGCGATGCTCAGCGATATGGGCATCAATGTTGTTGAGGATGACGAGCAAGACGCGGACGCCGAAGAGGCGGATAATAGCGCCGATGATGAAAGCGATGCGCGCGAGCTCGCCGAGTCGACCGGTACGGCTGTCGCTCCGACTGTCACCAAGAAAGAACCAACTGACCGCACAGATGACCCTGTTCGCATGTATTTGCGTGAAATGGGCACTGTTGAGCTCTTGTCGCGTGAAGGCGAGATTGCGATCGCCAAGCGTATCGAGGCTGGTCGTGAGACTATGATCTCAGGCCTATGTGAAAGCCCGCTGACGTTTCAGGCGATCATCATCTGGCGCGAAGCGCTGAATGAATCGCAGATTCTTCTGCGCGAAATCATTGATCTGGAAACGACCTATGCTGGCCCTGAAGCCAAGCAGGCACCGGTAATTGAGCGCGTCGAAGAAGAAAGACCTGCTCCAGGAAATGATCGTTCGCGCAGCCGCCGCGATGATGACGACATTACAAATGTTGGTGGCGATACGCAGGTCGAAGACGACGATGATGAGGATGATGAGGCCAATCTGTCGCTTGCAGCGATGGAAGCCGAATTGCGTCCGCAGGTCATGGAAACCCTTGACGTTATTGCTGACACTTACAAAAAGCTTCGCAAGCTTCAGGATCAGCAAGTTGAAAATCGCCTTGCTGCATCGGGTTCGTTGTCACCAAGCCAGGAGCGCCGTTATAAGGAGCTCAAGGACCAGCTGATCAAGGCAGTGAAATCGCTGTCGCTGAACCAGAATCGTATTGAAGCTCTGGTGGCTCAACTTTATGACATCAACAAGCGTCTCGTGCAGAACGAGGGCCGGTTGTTGCGTCTTGCGGAGTCCTATGGCGTACGTCGTGAAGACTTTCTGAAAGAGTATCAGGGCAACGAACTTGATCCGAACTGGCTGAAAGCTGTTTCCAACCTGACGACACGCGGTTGGAAAGAGTTCACGAAGAACGAAAAAGAGACGATCAAAAATCTGCGTACCGAAATTCAGAATATGGCGCAGGAAACTGCAATTTCCATTTCGGAGTTCCGCCGCATCGTCAACCAGGTGCAAAAGGGTGAGCGCGAAGCCGCTCTTGCCAAGAAAGAAATGGTTGAGGCAAATCTGCGTCTCGTCATTTCCATCGCCAAGAAGTACACCAATCGCGGGTTGCAGTTCCTTGATCTTATTCAGGAAGGCAATATTGGTTTGATGAAAGCGGTCGATAAGTTTGAGTATCGCCGTGGGTACAAGTTCTCGACCTATGCGACATGGTGGATCAGGCAGGCGATTACCCGTTCTATTGCCGACCAGGCACGTACAATCCGTATTCCGGTGCACATGATTGAAACGATCAACAAGATCGTTCGTACGTCGCGCCAGATGCTGCACGAAATCGGCCGTGAACCGACACCGGAAGAATTGGCTGAAAAGCTGGCTATGCCACTTGAGAAGGTGCGCAAGGTCCTGAAGATTGCCAAGGAACCAATCTCGCTCGAAACACCGGTAGGTGATGAAGAAGATTCGCACCTCGGTGATTTCATCGAGGATAAGAATGCGCTTCTGCCTATCGATGCTGCGATTCAGGCGAACTTGCGCGATACCACTACGCGGGTGCTGGCATCACTGACACCGCGTGAAGAACGTGTCCTGCGTATGCGTTTCGGTATCGGCATGAATACGGATCATACGCTGGAAGAAGTTGGACAGCAGTTTTCGGTTACGCGTGAGCGCATTCGTCAGATCGAGGCCAAAGCATTGCGCAAGCTCAAGCATCCGAGCCGTTCGCGCAAGCTGCGCAGCTTCCTCGACAGCTAAGCGATCCTTATCTGCAAAAATAGAGAACGGGATGGGCGAAAACCCATCCCGTTTTGCATTAGCGGGTGGGCGAGTCACAGATAATGCTGACGATACGACGAACGACAGGCAGCACCATTAAAAGTGTTGGAAATGCAACAACCCACGACAAGGCCCAAGCTGTTACCCAATTGTAAGGCAGGTCGGCGTGAAGCCCGAGATTCTTTACTGTCGCAATGAATGACACCACTAAAGTCATGAGCACCGAGAGAATAAGCGGTGTAATGACAGCAATGTACTTCGCTGGCAACTTGCGACGAAAAGACAGTTTCTGATTATAGTTCATGGTTTTTCCGTAAGTATGCGGTCTCATGTGCAACGATCCTTGGCCGATAAAAGCCACGCCGGTTAGAGACCGGAGGAGATGCGTTGCCTGACGTAAGACGCTTACGGTAGGGCTGAAAGTTCAACCTACGCTTGTCCTTTACACGCGGCATAGACGTGTTGGCAATAAAAAAGCCCGGCTGACCGGGCTTTTTTGTTCAGAGCGATGGCTCGTGGGATTTTTTGTCGCCTTTATCCTTGACCATGAGTTTGTCGATATAGGCGAGGAACAAGGCCGAAAACACGAAGGCAAGGTGGATAATTGTGAACCACATCAGTTGTTCGTGGCTGTACTGCGTCAGGTTCAAGAATATCTGCAACAGATGGATCGATGAAATCGCCACGATGGTCGATGCGACTTTGATTTTAAGTGATCCAGCGTCGATTGTACCGAGCCAGTGCACTTCATCTGCTTGGTCGAACCGCGATACGAAATTTTCGTAACCGGAAATGATGACCATGACCACAAGACTTGCAACGAGGGCTGCATCGATAAGGCTGAGCATTTTGAGGATCGTGTCGGTTTCGTTCAGGATCATGACTTTGGAGACGAAATCGACGAGCTTCCCGGCAAAAGAAAAAGCATAGATCGCCAGTGCAATCGCCAGCCCGAGATAAAAGACGACCAGAAGCCAACGTGAAGCGAGGATGATGTTTTCGATAAAGATTTCTATGCGTTTCATTTGCTCATTCCGATAGAAGTACAGGTTCAAACAACAAATAACGAGCATCTGCGTGAACTCAAGGCGCAAACGCAAAAAACCCGGGCTTTTGCCCGGGTCCGATTGTTTCGAAAGGGATTAATTATTGCTTGCCATCGGGGCAACCAACGGCGTGATCCTGCGGATTGCAACACGGCGATTCTGTTGCTCAGGACCCTCTGATTTAATCTTCAGATAGTTCTCGCCATAACCTTGTGTGGCCATGTTCTCTGGCGGAATATCGAAGACATTGGTCAATGCCTGTGCGACTGATTCAGCCCGTTTATCCGACAGAACGAGATTGGCCTGATCCGAACCCACGGCATCCGTATGGCCTTCGATGAGGAATGTCTCTGCAGGATTCTTCTTCAATATCTGGGCCATGGCCTTCGCGACGCTTTCAATGCGCGCGATCTGATCTTCACCGATTTCGGCAGAACCGAAAGGAAAGGTGATGGTGTCGAGATCAACACGGCGTACTTTGTCGCGGATACGTGCAGAGCGCTTTACCTCGTCTATGGAATAGAGACGCTCGACACGTTCGACCGGAGGCTGAGTGAAGAATTCGTAGACTTCTTCCTCGGGCACTTCTTCCGCGTCCATAATGTATTCGCGTACAGGGATCGTGAGACGCAGGGGTGGCAGATCGTCACCCGGATCGCGCCACACGAGGCGTTCTTCGCGATCATAGTCGGGCGCGTAGCTAAGAACCACCTCACGCCCGTCAGGCATCAGCCGTGAGCGTTGGATCACATCTCCATACCGATTGCGAACCGTTATGATTTGGACGCCATTTTCACGAATAATGGTTTCTCGCGTGCGATTGCGCGGCAAGTCTTCGTAATACACATCCTGTGCGTCCCGAGACATGCGGGGGCGATCCGAACTTTCAACGAAGATATTATTATTCACTTCGACAATCGTGCGATTATCAAACTGCTTGATAACCTGTACGTCATCGGGACGTTCATCCCGTCTAGGTTCCTTGGTGCGTACGCCTTTTTCTGTTCGTACTGGCTCGATCTTGACCGGAGCAAGTTCTTGCTGAACATCTGCGTCAGTTTTTGGCGGCGCGACGGGAGCAGTTTCCGGTGTTTGGCTGGCTGGCTGCTCCTGTGAAGCTTCGCCTGTCACTTGGCCCTGTTTGCTGCCCTTTTCTCCGCGACCGCCCTTCCGAGGCTTATCGCTATCGAGCACAGGTGCGGCATTTTCTGGAAGCGGTGATGCTTCCTGTTGTTCCGGTTTAGCTGCCTGTCCCGAAGGAGCTTCGGTAGTTCCATCGGCAGGCTTTGCATTTTGATCTGGCGTTACAGGCGTAGCCTCCTGCGAGGGTACTGCCGGAGTTTCGCCCGTAGGCTGGCTAGGCGTCGTTTCAACAGGAGATTTCTGTTCGACGGCTTCAGATGAGGTTTGCTGGGCGGGCGTTTCCTTGGCTGCTTTGTCTGCAGCCTTCTTGGCTTCTTCGGCGGCCTGATCTGTTTGTTTCTCGGCAGCTTTCTGAGCACTGTCTGCTTTTTTCCGTGCTTCTTCTTCAGCTAATTTTTGAGCTTCTGCTGCCTTGTCAGTTTCTTGTTGAGCAGCTTTCTTAGCCTTTTCCGCTTCCTTGGCAGTTTCTTTCTCAGTTGCTTTGACCGCTTCAGATTCTTCTGCCGCCTTCGCGCGTGCAGCTTCTCCTACAGCTTTCTGCTCTTCGGCCGCCTTATCAGCTTCGGCCTGAGCATCGCGCTTAGCCTGTTCGGCATCCTTGGCAGCCTTCTTTTGTGCAGATTCGACGGCCGCAGCTTCATCAGCCGCCTTTTGTTTAGCCTCCGATTCGATTGCCTTTTGCTTCTCCGCAGCTTTGTCAGATTCGGCTTGGGCATCCCGTTGGGCTTGTTCTGCCTTGGCAGAGGCTTCCGCTTCGGCATCCTTTGCGGCCTGATCGGCTTGCTCTTTTGCCTGCTCTGCGGCCTGCTTTTGTGACTCGGCAGCTGCATCGGACTCTTCGGTCGCGCGCTGCTTGGCATCGTCTACTTGTTCCTCAACCGGGCGCTTTTTCTTGACAGGCTCTTCAGTTGTTTCAGCTTCAGGCTGTTGCTCTTCAACTTGAGCGAGCAACATTTGGGGATCATTGGTGTTCGATGAAATATACGGCCTGTTCAAAGCGGGTTGCTCCGCCATCGCATGCGGCGACGAAAAGAGAATTGCTGTTGAGGCGAAAAAAAGTGCTGTCCGTTTCATGTCCATCCCTGTCTCGCATTTCAAAAGCTTGAAACACGTCAAATGTTCTTAACCGCAACCTGTTCCCATTTTATGGCAACCTTTTGTGGCGCGATCATCGTTTTTCCGGCCATGGCGACCGAATTCGAAAGATGCAGCATTCCACTACCCGCCTGTATGCGGTGTGAAGGCGCTGTTCATCTTGCATTCATGGACAACTACCGGTCGCTACTATGGACGGGAGCATATCAGCGTTGTATTTGATGGTATGCCTAGCGAACCATTCTGGAAAACCAAAACACTTGATGAGCTTAATCGCGCTGAATGGGAAAGCCTCTGCGACGGTTGCGGCCGTTGTTGCCTTCACAAACTTGAAGATGAAGATACGGAAGAAATCTACTTCACGACAGTGGCGTGCACGCTGCTTGATGCGGGCACATGCCAATGTTCCGACTATGTTGATCGGAAAAAGAAGGTGCCCGACTGCGTGTTTCTGACGCCTGAAATTGTCAGGACTGTCGACTGGCTCCCTGAAACCTGTGGCTATCGGTTAATAGATGAGGGCCAGGATCTCTATTGGTGGCATCCCCTCGTCTCCGGTACCAGCGAGACTGTCCATGAAGCCGGAATCTCTGTTCGGGGCCAAGTAACGGCGTTCGATCATGATCTGAAATCTGACGAAGATTACTTTGAACATATGGTAAGAGTTGCCGGCAATTAACTATTTGTAACCTGGGAACAAAGTGGACTTGTTGGACCTTTATGGTGTGTCCGGTTTGACGGACTAAATGACAGGGAGAAACGTTCAATGGCTCGTGTTTCATTAAGAATCCTGGCACTCGGTGCCGCGATTGGTATCTCTTCCGTATTTGGGCTTGGGGTCGCGTCTGCTACGCCTTCGGTCCAAACACTCGGAATTGCGAATTCGGAAACCATCAATGTCAATCACCGGCCAGGACACTGGGGGCCGGGTTATCGGCGCGCCTGCACAGCTGGCCAAGCAGCAAGTAAAGCACGCCGTATGGGGCTGCGTAACCCGACGGTAACAGTGCGCAGAAACGTTTTACGAGTAACGGGCTGGAGATATGGCCATCGCAGCGCAGTGGTGTTTGCGAGAGCCAGAGGATGCCCGATTATCCGCTGATCAGCGATAAAATATAAAAAGGGTGCTTTGAAGCACCCTTTTTATTGCTGGCTGTGTAGATTGATCAGTTCTTTAGTTCAAAAGTAACATCCACAGTTACGTTGTAGGTGTTCTCGCCAGCAGCGACCGGGACAGAATCTGCAGCCATTGCCATCATCTTGCTTTGCGCCATTGGCACGGGACGAGGGTTTCGCGATTGCTCGCTAATCTGTACAATTTTGCCAAGTTCAACGCCCGCAGCTGTGCTGAGAGTTTTCGCTTTTGAAATAGCACTGGCAACGGCTTTTTTTCGTGCTTCTTCCAGGATCGCATCCGGCTTGTCGTTGGTGAATACGAGATTGCCACCCTGATTAACGCCAAGTGACACAGATTGGTCCAAAATTTCTCCAACCTTCTTCAAATCGCGGACGCGCACAGAAAGCGAATTGGACACTGCATAGCCAACGATTTTTGGTGCTTCAGGCTGTTGTTTGCCGTCCTTGTTTTCCGGATAAACATAACGCGGTTCAATGTTGAAGCCGGAGGTCTGGAGATCGCGATCTGCGATTCCTGCCTGCTTCATTCCGTCCAGAACCTTGGCCATTGATTCATTGTTGGCAGTCAGCGCTTCTCGTGCCGTTGGTTTCTCCTCCATAACAACCAGCGAAAGAACCGCTGTGTCAGGTGCAATCGCAGCTTCGCCTTCGCCGGTTACGATGATGCGCGGGCGCGGAGTTTCATCCGCAAGAGCAGCAAAAGGAACAGCAATCATCGCAGTCGTTGCAAGGGCTAGGGTCAGGATTTTAGATGTCATGGATATCTCCCCAAATGACGTGAAGCTGCTGACTCGCAGGTCATTATGGGTGGATTAGGGCAAAAAGCAAAAAATCTCCGACTGCATAAAATGCATCCAAAAGCGTTGTTCGACGTTCCTGAACAACCAAAGGAGTGCATTATGACTGACGAAAGAGAGAAAATTAGCGGCAAACAGCCGGAAAAGCAGGAAAAGCCTGACAGAATACCAATCGAAACCCAGGATTGGGATGAGGTTGGTGTGGCTGAAGTGCAGGCCGATGATGAGCTGGCAATACTGGGTGAGCGGCAAACCGAATCCGAAGACGCCGGCGATCTATCCGAAGACGACGATGATAATCCATATCAGGAAAGCGATGCAGCTCTGCCTGATGACGAGGAGGAAGCTGAGATCGCATTTGATCCGGAGCGAGAGGGTCGCCGGTTTGGTGACTAAACAGCAGTAACTTTGCTGGAAAGACAACGCCTCGTTAAGGGGCGTTTTCTTTTTCTACAGCATCGCAAGTTTTGGACATAGGTATTGACTAAGATACAAATGTTCATTACTCGATATGCAGTGCTGCCATGTCTTTCGGGTCGCGAGCAGCGTAATTCGACAATCAGTCAAGGAGTCCCGGGATGGCTTCCGCCAGAACGTCAAATGCCAAGCTCAAGGACGACGGCAGCAACCTTCCATTCGCCTTTCGGCACTACACGCCAGATCAGTTAAAGGAAGCCTTGCGCAAAATGTATCTGATACGCCGTTTTGAAGAGGGCGCTGAGGAATCGTACACACGCGGGCTGATCCACGGTACGATGCACCTTTCAATCGGTCAGGAGGCGAGTGCCGTCGGTATATCCATGCCGCTTGCCGAAAATGACATGATCACCTCTACACATCGTGGTCATGGTCATTGCATTGCCAAGGGTGCGGACGTTGCAAAAATGTTTGCTGAGTTCTTTGGCAAAGAAACCGGTTACTGTAAGGGGCGTGGTGGCTCCATGCATATTGCGGACGTTTCCAAAGGCAATCTTGGTGCAAATGGCATTGTCGGCGGAGGCATTCCTATCGCCGTGGGCGCAGCGCTGTCAGCCAAGAAACAGAAAAACGGTAAGGTCATTGTTTCCTATTTCGGCGATGGTGCAAATAATGAGGGTGCCTTTCATGAGGCCCTTAACATGGCTTCGGTATGGAAGCTTCCTGTTGTTTTCGTCTGCGAGAATAATGGTTATGGCATGTCTACTTCCACCGCACGTTCTACTGCCGTCGCCAATGTGGCGGACCGGGCTGTCGCCTACAACATGCCGGGTGTAATCGTCGACGGTAATAATCTTTCAGACGTTGCCGAGGCCTCTCACAATGCAGTGGAGCGGGCGCGGCGCGGCGAAGGGCCCACTCTTGTCGAATGCAAGACCTATCGGCATCGCGGACATTCGAAAAGTGACCGCAACCGCTATCGTACCAAAGAGGAAATCGAGGAGTGGATCAGCAATCGTGACCCCATTCATCTATTTGAGGATCAATTGAAAGAGTTTGGTTTCCTTGATGACACCCAGATCGCTGACCTTCGCGATAGTGTAGCAAAGGAGATCGCCGACGCGATCGAATTTGCCAAGGACAGTCCATCACCGGACCTCAATAATCTCACGCGTGACGTATATACGGACTGATCACATGAATGAAGTAGTGCGCGAACTGAGCTATTCGCAGGCAATCCAGGAGGCGATGGCCATCGCCATGGAGGCTGATGACCGGGTGTTCCTTATGGGGGAGGATATAGGCGTCTATGGCGGCGCCTTTCAGGTAACCGGTGATCTGGTGCAACGTTTCGGCGAAGATCGCGTCATGGACACACCCATTTCAGAACTGGGTGGGGCGGGTGTTGCTGTGGGCGCTGCTCTGACAGGTATGCGGCCCATATTCGAGTTTCAGTTTTCTGATTTTGCCGCTCTGGCGATGGAACAGATCGTCAATCAAGCAGCGAAAATGCGCTATATGCTCGGCGGTGCGGTATCAGTTCCGCTGGTCATGCGGTTTCCTGCGGGCTCCGGCACGGGAGCGGCAGCACAACACAGCCAAAGCCTCGAAGCATGGTTCGGGCATGTCCCCGGATTGAAAGTTATCCAACCCTCGACGCCCTATGATGCCAAGGGCATGCTTCTTGCTGCAATCGAGGATCCTGATCCTGTCATGATCTTCGAACATAAGCTTCTTTACAAAATGAAGGGGCCGGTTCCCGAGGGTCATTACATTGTCCCTATAGGCAAGGCGGCTATTGTGCGCGAAGGCACTGACCTTACGATTGTTGCGTCGGCTATCATGGTTCACAAGGCGCTTGAAGCGGCCCAGGAACTGGCCAAAGAAGGCATTAACGTTGAAGTTGTCGATTTACGAACTGTGCGTCCGATGGACAAGGACACCATTATTGCCAGCGTAAAGAAAACGTCGAAGCTCATGTGCGTATATGAGGGTGTGAAAACACTTGGCGTAGGTGCCGAGGTGAGCGCCATGATTGCCGAAAGTGAAGCATTTGACTATTTGGACGCGCCAATCGTTCGTCTTGGCGGCGCCGAAACTCCCATTCCTTATAATCCCGATTTGGAGAGGGCGACAGTTCCTCAAGTGCCCGGAATTATCCAGAGCGCGCGCGATCTCGTAAAAGGGGTGCGATAGGTTATGCCAGTCGAAGTTATCCTGCCAAAGGTCGATATGGATATGGAAAGCGGCCAAATTTCGCGATGGTATGCGAAGGAGGGAGACTCGATAACAAAAGGTCAATTGCTTTTTGAAATCGAGACTGACAAGGCAGCGATGGAAGTTGACGCGCCGGCATCCGGTATTTTGCGTAATGTGACGGCAGAGGAGGGATCTATCGTTCCCGTAGGACAAGCTGTTGGCTGGATATACGCTGAAGATGAAAGCTACGACACGGCCATTGCTCCTGTAGAGACGGAAGTGCAAGCTACGTTGCCGCAGCAGTCAGAGGTAGTGTCGCAAGTTGTTCTGGCGAAACTTACGGACGTGGCCTCTGCCTCACATGAAAACGACGGTATCCGCGCAACTCCTCTGGCCAGGCGCATTGCGCGCGAAGCAGGTGTCGATCTGGCCTCAATCGCCGGTTCCGGACCAAAAGGCCGAGTGCAAAAGAAAGACGTTGAACTGAAAACCTGCGTCAAGGCTGCTGCCATGCCTAAAGCCACCAAGACACAAGCCAGCAATGGAGATATGCTCAAGGCCGCTTGGTTGCGGGAGGGCAAAGACAAGTCGCTTGCGCCGGTTGTGCTACTTCATGGCTTTGGCGCAGATATGAATAGCTGGCGACCGATGCTCGGCGGTGGGAGTATTGATAACGCAATTTTCGCCGTCGATCTGCCTGGTCATGGCGGGTCCACATGCTCTATTCCCGGCGAACTTGAAGCGATTGCCGAAATGGTTGAGCAGACCATTGCCGCGCAACATTCCGGACCACTCATACTCGTTGGGCATTCGTTCGGTGGAGCTATTGCTGCTCTGATTTCTGGTCGCGGAAATTTGGACGTTCAAGCTTTGGTCTTGATAGCGCCAGCTGGATTAGGCCCGGAGATCAATGGTTCATTCCTTGCCGGTTTCGTACGCGCCCGGACTGAAGCCAGCTTGACTGCGTGGATGAAGCAACTGGTTGAAGATGAGAGCCTTCTAACCAAGCCCTTTGTTGCTGCAACTTTGCAACAGGCAGAGAACCATGATCTGCGTGAAGCGCAAAGGCTGATCAGTGACCGCTTTTTTGCCGACGGCACTCAGGTTTTCGACATAAGGCTGACCTTGAATCGTCTCTCTATTCCGGTCCGCATTATTTTCGGTGCTGCTGATCGTATCATTCCGGCAAGCCATGGCGCTGGCCTACCGGGCGAGATCGCTTTGCATATGTTTGGTCAAACCGGTCATATGCCGCAACTGGAACGCCGTGAGGCTGTTATGCGGATATTGAAGGACGTCAGCCAGTCGGTAAAATAAGATTGGCAGTCCTTTTACCGAGCGTGGCGCGCCGGATGGCGCTCCGTGCAGATGCGAGATTTGGTGTGATCCAATTGGGCTCGATGCCGATGAATTTGTCGAGAAAAGCAATCGCGTAATCGGGTATTTCAGCAACATTCTCGCGATAAGACCACCAAGTCCGTAAATCCTCGGCGCATTTGCTGGTCTCCGGTGCTGTGCCAAACTCCTGTTGGCAGATGGCGGCAATCGCACCCACGCAATAGTTTGTGTAGAGAAAGCCCTCCGGCCAAAACGCAACAATTTCGCGCATTTCCGGTTGTGACAGGGCATTTTCGCTCGTCTTTCCGGTGAGCTTTGCAGGCTCCTCTTTAATCAGTTCCTTAAGTGCGATACCTGCCGCGAAGATGATGAAGTCTTTCCGATCGATATCAGCGTATGATTTTTGCAATTCGACGGTTTCAATCCAGTTGAGAAAGGCTCGTGTCAATTTGGTATCGTCGATCGAAAAGTGATAGCCAAAATGCTGGGTGATAAGCGCAGCGTTTTTGCGAAAAGCCATGCGAAACCAGCGCAATTGACGCAAGCGATGCCGCAGGTCCGGCACATGGACAAGTTCATCCTTAAAAATAAAGCTCATTCCTGTTCACCTGCCTGCGTTTAGCTTGGACTTATGTATTATACATATTGACACTTTAAAGAACAAATGTTCTATTTTTTCTGTTCACTGTCGGTATTTTCGATCATCGCCATTCCCTTTTCAAAAACCCGTGACGGTTTTTCAGGTTATAGGCTAATCATAACACATCGTACGGTGAAACAGGGAGGAGAGTTGGTATGGTCATGTGGCAATGGGGGTTGCTCGCGCTCGGTCTTTTGTGGGCTTTGCAATCGCTGGGCGTCTGGTACCAGATGCGCCACTATACCGACGTCATGAAGGGGATCACGTCGAAGTATAATGATGGTTTTGTTGGAGCCGGCAATGTTCGCGGTCGCCTTGGCAAGGGCATGATCGTACTGATCGTAACAAATGCAGATCTGGCAATTCAACGATTTCTGGTCATGAGTGGCCGTTCGGTTTTTGCGAAGTTCAGGCGACGCCCCGAATTTGAAAATATGTCGATTGAGGCTTTGCGAACAAGTTCATTGATGACGACAGAGGAAGATCGTGCGCTCGCAAAAGCGACAGAAGTTGCGATAGCTCAGATCGATAGAGCAAAGGCTGAGCCGAAGAGTAAGGGTCTTACCGGTATAAAGGCTGTCAACGCATAGGGATGGTCACTTCGAGGGGGTGACCAAAAGGAGGAGGGAAACATGTCAATTCTAACAATTTTGGCACAGCATGCGGATATCGCCGCCCACCATATATCGGTGGCCGGGTCGATGGTATCGGATGCGGCCTTGCATGGGAAACATGCAATCGATCATGCGGGAAATGATCTTGTCATTCTTGCACAGTCAACCGGCGACATTTCCGTCGAAGAATTCAAGCAGAAGCTGCAGAATGTACAGCAAGAAGAGCAACTTGGCTGGCTGACAAGTATCGGTAAATATTTCATCGGTATTTTTCAAAAGGGTGGTGAGGTTTTCGCCGGTTTCGTGACCGGTATCATCCCTACTCTGGTCGTGCTGATGACGGCGTTCTATGCTCTGACGGAACTAGTAGGAGAAGAGCGAGTCCACGGTATCGCACGTGGCGCTGGGCGTATCGCACTGACACGCTACACAATTCTGCCGCTCCTTTCGGTGTTTTTCCTTACCAATCCAATGGCCTATACGTTCGGCTCCTTCCTTGAGGAAAAGCATAAGCCAGCATTCTACGATGCGGCTGTTTCTTATGTGCATCCACCTCTTGGGCTTTTCCCGCATATCAACCCGGGCGAGTATTTCGTTTGGGGTGGTATTCTGGTGGCGCTTCTGGAGCTTGAGAAAAAAGGTGCTGTCCCCGCCGGCTATCATATCAACGTCGCGATCTGGTACGCGATTGTTGGACTGGTAGTCATTTTGCTGAAGGGCATGCTGACTGAGCGGATAACGGCCATCATGGCGCGCCGTCAGGGCATTGAGCTTTAGTCTGGGGGGAACAGATAATGTCAAAAACTTATACGCCAGTTAAAATCTCTCGCGGCAAGAACGGATGGGGCGGCCCACTCGTGATCCAGCTGACACCGGAGCGGAACAAAGTTGTTTCCGTTACCGGAGGTGGTATTCATCCAGTCGCAAGGCGAATTGCCGAGCTTACCGGTGGTGAGGCGGTTGACGGCTTCAAGGCCCCGCCCGTTGAAGGTGAAATGGGTGTTGTTGTTGTCGATTGCGGTGGTACGGCGCGTTGCGGCGTTTATCCTCGCAAGCGCATTCCGACGGTTAATCTGACATCGGTTGGGCAAGCTGGACCTTTGGCACAGTTCATAACCGAGGACATTTATGTATCGGGCGTGAAAGAAGCCGATATCGAGCTTGCGGACGGATCTCAGTCTAGCACGGTTGCAGGCGCATCAGCTTCACGATCAGCACCTCCGACGCCGGCAGAGCTTGCCGCTTCGATGGGGGCTTCTGATGCAGGACAGTCCAGCGAGGGCGGTCTAATTGGCCTGATCAGTGCTGTCGGTCGTGTGATGGGCCGTGTCGTTGGCATTTTCTTTAATGCCGGTCGCCGTACAATTGATCAGGTCGTTCGTAATGTTCTGCCTTTCATGGCGTTCGTTACGATGCTCATCGGCTTCATCCTCTATACCGGTATTGGCGATGTACTGGCACAGCCTATGGGCCCTCTTGCCAATAATATTGTTGGCTTGCTGATACTTTCCGCCATTTGCGGTTTGCCGTTCCTATCACCAATATTAGGGCCGGGCGCCGTAATCGCGCAGGTTATCGGGGTTGCAATTATCGGTCCACAGATCGCCAATGGCACTATATCGCCTGCGATGGCTCTGCCAGCGCTCTTTGCCTATAATACGCAAGTTGGCTGTGACTTCGTTCCGGTTGGCCTGGCGCTGGGTGAAGCCAAGCCAAAGACCATTGAAATTGGTGTCCCCGCTGTTCTGATCAGCCGCCAGATCATGGGACCCGTATCGGTGCTGATCGCTTGGGTCGTCAGCCTGATCGTATTTTAAACCAGAAGAAGAGATAGAGGTTCGCCATTATGTCAGTCCAATTCAAAACACGGATAACAGCCGTCGGGCCTGAAGTGGCGGATCTTGCGGAAGGAGGCGTCGTCATTCTTTTTGCCGACGGCGCTCCTCCCGAGCTTGCCGAGGTCTCCGTTCTCCATCTTGCGGAAACAGAGGCTTCTGATTCCAGTCCTCCCGTCGGCTCAGTCATTCAGATCGGCGATATCTCCGCCAAGATTACCGGAATGGGTGATTATGCATGGCAAAAGGTCAAGGAAATTGGCCATGTTGTTATTACTTTTAATGGCGCCAGCAAGGTGGAGCGACCTGGGGAAATTTGTGCTGCTGAAATATCAGCTGACAGGCTTGTAGCCGCCCTGAAAGTGGGAACCGTAATTACCATCGGTTGATTGCCGGAAAACACATCGAATACCGAAGAGAGAATTGAATGGAACGCTCGACTATCGTCCGGGTGCATGATGGATTGCATGCCCGACCAGCCACTCGATTTGTAAATCTTGCCAAAGGTTTCGAATGCGATATCGAATTGATCAAGGCTGACAAGTCGATCAATGCGAAAAGCTCAGTGAAGTTGATGCTGCTTGGCGTCAAGGAAAATGACGAGATAACTGTTCGTGCTACTGGAGCAGATGCGGCCGAGGCCATTGAGGCGCTTATCGGCTTTCTCGAAAATCCACACTCAGGCACATTTGAAATCAATACAGCCGAAAAAATCAAATCGGTTGAGGTCGCGCCGGTTGCAAACAACACCGTGTCGCACAGCCATCTGCGCGGTGTTGCGGCAAGTGAAGGCTTGGCAATCGGGAAGGCCTTTGGTTTTTTTCCGGCCGTAATTGATCAGGAAAACCGGACAATCACGAAAGACGCCATACCAGCCGAACTCGCCCGGTTGAACCAGGCTTTTGCAACAGTGCAGGATCGCATGAATGCATCGCTTGAAATTGATAATCTTGCCGCAAGCGATAGAGGGATCATTGCGGCGCTAAAAGATATTGCTTGTGACCAAGATCTCGTCGACGGTGCCACAACACTTGTTGAAAGTGGAATGGATGCAATATCGGCCGTGATTGGCACGACATCCAGAATAGCCTCAGATTTTGCTGCTATCGATGATCCCTATTTGAACGCGCGCGCTGACGACATGAACGCTGTCGGCCGCCAGATATGCCTGGCTCTGCTTGGCCAAAACGATGTCAATTTGGACGCAATTCCAGAGGGATCAATCCTGATAGCCGAAGATATAGGGGCCTGGGATTTGGCGCGTGCGCCCTTGAAGCGCATTGCAGGTATTGTATGCGGCCGCGGAGGGGCTACTTCGCATGTGGCCATTATTGCGCGCGCTCACGGTGTTCCTGCGGTGCTCGGACTTGGATCGGATGTGCAACGACTAAGCAATATTGGCACCGTTGCAATCGATGGTAATAGCGGCGAAGTGTTTGAAGATCCGGATCAGGAGATTGTCGCAAGGTTTCAAAGAAAAATCGCAGAAGCTACAGCCGAGAAACATGCGCTGAGCGTCTTCAAAGACTTCATTCCCAAACGCGCAGATGGAACGATTATCGAAATTGCGGCTAATATAGGCTCGCTTGAGGAAATTGAAGCAGCGCAGGAAGCCGGTGCAATGGGTGTCGGGCTTTTCCGGACCGAGCTTTTGTTTATGCGGCACATGCATCTGCCATCAGAAGATTTTCAGACAGAAACCTATGCAGCGTTAGCCACTGCTTTTGCACCTTATCCGGTTATTGTCCGCACACTTGATATTGGCGGAGACAAGGCCGTTTCGGGCATTGATTTTCCTGACGAGGATAATCCATTTTTAGGATGGCGCGGAATTCGCATGTGTCTTGATCGGCCCGATGTGTTTAAACCCCAGCTGCGTGCGCTTTTGCGGGCTTCCGCGAAGGGAAATATCAAAGTCATGTTGCCAATGGTCTCAAGCATCGATGAGGTGCATGCCACGCGAGCGCTGATTGATGAGTGCATCGCTGAACTGAAAGCTGAGGGCCAGGAATATGCATTGTTTGATTTGGGAGTGATGATCGAGACGCCAGCCGCCGTATTGATCGCTCCGGCATTGGCACGCGAAGTGGCATTTTTCTCTATAGGGACGAATGATCTGACCCAATATATCATGGCTGCTGACCGTCTCAATCCCACGGTTGCCAAGTTGAATGATGTAACCCATCCGGCTGTCATGACCGCAATTGAGATGACAACCACCGCCGGTGTTCAGGCGGGCATAATGGTCGGAATGTGCGGTGAAGCAGCAGGCCGTCCTGATCTCATCCCGACTTTCATTAAAATGGGCCTAACCGAGCTGAGTATGAGTCCTGCGTCGATACAAAGGGCTAAAAAATGCATACAGGACTTTGGTTAGCTTAAGGCAGGTGTGGTATCAGAAACGCGAACAGGTCGGATAATGCGTGAAGCTTATCCCGTGCCATTATAGCCTGTTCGAGTTTTTCGGGGCGAGCCTGTAAGGCCAATAAGGTTGTTTCTACCAACTTCTCCCCGTCGGGTTGATGATTTGAATATGTTGCCAGACCTATAGCTAGAGCGAGTGCAGAGAAGCACAAAAGTGATCTCGTTTGATCCGTCGCCTGCTGGGTGAACAGAGCGGTGCTCCGGTAGCGCGCGTGCAGTTCAATAGCCAATGCGGCGCATGCATTTGCAATCGCCTTCGGATCATCGCTTTTTGTTGCGGAAAGCAAGGTGGCATGCCGGCGAATCATGGTGGCATGGACGGATGCGAAGCCCGCTTCATGAACGAGCGCATTGGATTCATGGAGTGCCTTCAAAAGATATTTTGTCAGGTAATAAGCGTCGCGGCAGAACAATGCTTCGCCAGCGTCGCCATTCTCAAAGAAGTAGGCGGCCAAGCTACGCGCCTCCGGAGCGCCCGAATGAGCAGTCGGATCGTGTGAAATTAACGAAATTGACACTGTTTCTGCTGATGTGAACGCTTTATCCAAAACGCGCGCGACCTTATCGAGCATGAATTCCGGGAGTTCTTGAGGCGTCAATTTCACATCTTGCCGGCTGGCTCTTATGAGATGGCGAACATCTCGGAGCCTGTCTTTAAGATTGACGACGAAATCGTTTTGAATGTCCCGTAGCATATTGGCAATCCCGCGCAGGAAAGTGGATAAGACTTTGTATCTTTTTTTCGTGGCTTGCTAAATAACATTCTGGTGGAGTTGTATAATAATGACCACGCAGGTGATTTGCCTGCAGGTATAGGGGGGAGATGATTGACCGATCGACGCAAGCGACCGAATAGTGCTGCCGGCAGCCCGAAAAAAGCAGCGCTCGATGTGGGCCAGCCTGATACAAAAATCAGCCGGATGCGCATGCGTGCTGCATGGATGTATTACATAGAACAGATGACGCAGAACGAGATTGCCGAGGTCCTCGGGGTTGGACGCGTGACAATTGTGCGCATGCTGGCAGAGGCGAGGGCGCGCAATGAGGTCAAAATCGGTATCCAGGGTTATCTTTCTGATCTCATCGCGTTGGAGCGCGAAGTAGAGCAGCAATTCGGCTTGGAGAAGGTGATTATCGCACCCTTGTCCCAAGCGGTAAGCGATCCGATACCTGCCATCAGCGCTGCAACTGGCGCATATCTATCCGATGTTGTCAGTAATGGCATGCGCGTGGGGGTGGGCTGGGGCCGCACATTGCTCAGCACGCTCTCATTCATTGAAGCGCGAGCGCTGGAAGACTTCACCGTGATCTCGCTTTTGGGTGGAATCAGCCAACCGCGCCGATTCAATCCGGCGGAATTTGCATGGCAATTCGCCCAGCTTTTTCAGGGCGAAGGCTATCTTATCCCCGCTCCGGCAATGGTGGACAGCATTGAAACCCGAACCGCGCTCATTGAGCGATGCGGATTGAAAAGCGTGTTCGAAATGGCGGAAGACCTGGATATGGTGCTGCTCAGCGTTGGCGCCATCGAAACTGCATCAAGCACACCTTATCGTATCGGGTTTCTCAATGAGGGGCATCAAGCCTCACTGGCTGAAAGAGGCGCGGTTGGCGATCTGTTATTCCATTTTTATGATAGGCAGGGAAATCTGGTCGATCACCCGGTTCATGATCTCGTCATGTCTGTCGGCATCGACACCATACAAAGGGTGCCAGTGCGCGTGCTTACATCGGGCGGGCGGGAAAAGATCAATGCGCTTCATGGAGCTATGAAGCTCATTCGGCCAACTGTATTTATCACCGATGAAGAAAGCGCCCGACAATTGCTTGCGCTGGCCGATGGCGAAACGGCGCGAACCGAAATTTCTGTTAGAAAAAGTTGAGGTAATTGGACTGTTTGGCAAGTCGGGGATTGCATTCAGGATTTTTCCCGTTATTGATCCCCGCACGGCTTGCGTGTCTTGCAACGCTGCCTCAGGTGGGGCCTGTAGCTCAATTGGTTAGAGCCGGCGGCTCATAACCGCTTGGTTGGGGGTTCAAGTCCTCCCGGGCCCACCATTTTTCCATTAGACAAGTGATTTCCATGGAATAGCGCTTTGGATTACCAAGCGTCGGCTTTGATCTTTTCAAAGCTCTCTCCCGCAACATCCGATTGATAAATTCTGCTCGGAGTTAGAGCCTTTCATCGCCTAAGTGTAATTCACACCCAACAAGCCTTTTAATGCCTTTATATGATGAGCGTTAGACAGTGGTGCCGTTTGGACACGTATTGATGGAGCGCATTCAAGCATTGATCCCCCACCTCCACAACACGCTCCGACTATGACCATAATAGTTGGCGATTGCAGTCAGGGCTGGACGGCAAGCTGCATGAAACCGAATTCGGCATCTTGATGGGCGGCGTCACCGTCCATTATGGACAAGTTTCAACTAATGCTTCCTCAGTATTCGGCGATGGTTCGATTGACACGGACGGATATGGCTTTGGCGGAACGCTGACCTGGCTGGCGCAAAACGGCCTCTATGTTGATGGTCAGGTCCAGGTCACATGGTATGAAACCGACATTGGTTCCGATACGCTGGCACGCAGCCTGGCCAATGACAATGATGGTTTTGGTTATTCGCTGAGCCTTGAAACAGGCAAGCGGATTGCCCTTGATGGAAACTGGTCAGTCACGCCGCAGGCGCAGCTGGCATATTCCAACGTGGACTTTGACAGCTTTACCGACCCGTTTGGCGCTCGAGTCTCGATGGACAGAAGTGAGAGCCTTAAGGGGCGCGTCGGGGTTGCAGCTGAATATCAAAACGCTTGGCAGGATGCTTCAGGCAGGATGGCGCGCAGTAATGTTTACGGCCTTGCCAATCTGTACCATGAGTTCCTTGATGGATCGGATGTTGGTGTGGCTGGTGTGAACTTTGCCAATGAAACAGATCGGACGTGGGGCGGCATCGGTGCTGGCGGTTCTTATAGCTGGGCCGATGACAAATATTCCATCTTCGGTGAGGTTTCGCTGAATACCAGCCTGAGCAATTTTGCCGACAGCTATAGCGTCAACGGAACAACAGGCTTCAAGGTGAAGTTCTGATTGCTTGATTTGAATAATGTTGGCGGGCCGGAGCAATTCGGCTCTTCAGCGTTGATTACCTATTGGCGTGGCGCATCTTTGAAGGCCTCAAAAATGCGCGTTGCCTATCTGAGAATTTTCACATATTGGACGGAACATAATCAGCGCCGGTGCAATGAGGCAATAATGCAGGCTAGAAAGCGATCTTCAAGATTTGTGCTGCTGGAGGCATTATTCATGACCCTGCTTTTTGTTATCCTCGTTGCCATTGCATTTGGCGGGTTTTATTTCTTTATCGCCAATCCATATTATTTTACCTCCCCATCAATGTAGCTGATCACCGTTGCCATCATAGGAACTTGCAAGCGCGTGCCCGGCGATTTCAAATGCAGGTGATGAGCACATCTTGTCGCGTGTGCGCCATGATGGTTGCTACACGCCTTTTGCCTGTTGATCAGCTTCTACACTGTATGCAGTATAGGCTTGAACAGGGAGGATAAGTGATGCCAATCGCCAAAAACACAATATGCATTTGGTACGACAAGGATGCTGAGGCTGCTGCACGCTTCTATGCAGAAATTTTCCCCGACAGTTCAGTTACAGCTATTCACCATGCTCCCGGTGACTTTCCGTCTGGTGAGAAGGGAGATGTACTGACTGTTGAATTCACTGTCGCTGGGATACCGTGCCTCGGTCTCAATGGTGGCCCGGCATTCAAACATAATGAAGCTTTCTCGTTTCAAATCGCTACGGATGATCAGGAAGAAACAGACCGTTATTGGAACGCAATAGTAGGGAATGGCGGACAAGAGAGCGCATGCGGATGGTGCAAGGACAAATGGGGCGTGTCATGGCAAATCACGCCACGAGTACTTACTGAAGCTTTGTTTGCCGGAGGCGATGGAGCTAAACGCGCATTTGCAGTGATGATGGATATGAAGAAAATCGACGTCGCCGCAATCGAAGCCGCCCGCCGAGGCTGATAAATAGGGCCCCAGCGGGCAGGAGCCGTCCTTTATGCTCAGGCAGTCATAAGACCACCGTTCGGCTTTGCTTTCATGATCCAGGGCATCACAGCAGCTGGATCTTCAAGGATTTTTGCCTTTCGCGCAAAACCTTCGAATGCCGAGTGGGCCACACTTAACGGTTTGTGACCATCGAATGCTTCATGGCAAATTCGCGTCGCGGTTTCATGAATGAGGTCGCGATTTCTTTCCGGCCAATTGTCCAAAAATTCGATCGCCTCATCGAGGGTTGCGATTTCTTGAACGATCATCGACCCATCTTTTACGAAGATCGGGCTTTCAAAATATGAGTTCATCAAGTCCTCCTGAATGGAAAACCGAGAGTTCGTGAGCTTTGACCTCAGGCTTTTCCCAACCTTATGCGGCGACGCATACAGCCACCTTTGGCTTTGCGGAGGATTTGGGAGATCGTTTCAGGCGGTGCGTAGTCTCGAGCCACCTGAGCCTTGATTTGTTTAAGGAGCTCCGGTGAAGCCACGCGATTAGTAGTTTTTAGAGTCAGTCCTTCCATGTTTTGCCACTCCCTGAAGAATAACAAACTGCACCCACGGATTAAGCGTGGTGTAGGTTTTGGGTTGTTTGGATGGCGTAAATTATAATTTTGAGAAGTAAGGGTTTCAAGACTTTTGTATAAATTTCATTTCCAATGCGGGCTGGAAAAGCGGTTGCGTCGAAGTAAATAAAGAGGACAATCCTGTTCGCCCCGCGTGTGGCATGTCGGAACCATAATCATTTTCGATGGTTCATCTTTCAAACGGAAGGAGGCAGTCATGACCGATACGCGCTCATCGAACCATAATGTGAAAGAAACCGGGAAAGAGGCAAGGCAGGGCCCACTGGGCAAGCCGATATTGTATGTTTTAATAGGCGGGCTGCTTCTTGCATTGATTGCTTGGGGCGGTGCCGAATTGTTCGGAGAAGGTACTGACAACAGTGCAACTATAACCGAGCCTGCAGCCGGTCAGAATAAACCTTCCGATCAGGCAACACCTCCGTCTGGCGATCAACCCACCACCAATCCGCCAGCCGAAAATGCTAGGCCGCAGACCGGCACTGGTGGAGGAACGCAAGCAAACCCTCCAAGCGCCACGCCGCAGTGATGCTGAACAGATATGGATCTCGAAAGGAACATTACGTTGACAGAAAAATTGGGTAAGGATGACCCGAAAAAAGACGCCAAAGGTCAGTTTGCAAAAACTCGGCATGGCGCGAAAAATGATGGGGTCTCCAGCGCCAACCCGCGAATTATGTCCGGCAAGGAAGATGGTGATGCCACATTCAAATCAAGCGCAAAAGAAAACGAACGTGATCGGCAAGCGCCAGCTAAGTAGTCTCAAGCAGATGCTGTCAGATCCGTTCAGCCGGAACTGCATCAAGCTGGCGATGCAATCGCTAAAACGATTGCGATTATTAGCAATAGAGGTCCCATCCATTTGAAATGAGGAACGATGTTTGCAAGCCAAGCATTCTTGGCGCTTTGATCGGGAGTTGGAAATGAAAGATAACGGAAGCCCACACCCGTCATCCATAATCCGGCACAAAACATAATCACTTCGTCAATATAAGCGGCGATCATCAACTTGCCCTCTTTGTTACAGCGCAATCTAACCGTGTAGCCAAGTGGAAAACAAGAGGGTGCACGCCGGGGTTTGAAGGCAAGACTTATTGCCCGGATTGATCTAACGCATGCGGTGATGGTTGTTGCCCGGTCGTGCGATTTTCAAGCGGATTGATAATAATGAATGCAGCCGTCGCGATTACGACAACAGCGGCGCAGATCCAAGCTATTCTTGTTGTCACGTCCCGTCTCCTTTTCCTAACCTTACGTCGATTGCAACAGCGCGCTCCGGTCGGCGAGCCATGACCTGAATTTTGTTGAAGGAGCAAACCTCTTGAGTTGGAAACGGTTCCTGCAATGAATCAGTTCCCTTGGCTGCAACCCTTGCTCGATAAAAAGGTTGTAGTAGCTGGGAGGACTGATCATGGAACAGCCAGATCTGGTTTCGAAATACAGAGCTTCTTTGAAAGAAGGGGATGATGTGAAAATTCTCAGGCACGAGTTGGCCTCGGGTTGCCCAGACGATAGCAAGTGGAGGCAGGCGAAAGTCATTTCAAGTTCGGAAACAGCGCTAACAGTGGTTTATGATGATGGCAGTCAGGAGGTTGTCGAATGGAATTCAGGCCGTGTGCATTCCGCTGCCTGAAGGGAACAATTTTATGCTGATTTGAACGTGATCTGCGTTCGCAAATTTAACCACGTCCTTCAACGTTACACTGCATTGTTGACATGGCTTCGGGATTGAGATTCGGACCTATCGGAGAAAACACTGTGCATCTGTGTGTGGATATGCAGTGCCTTTTTACAGGCTCGAGCCCTTGGGCGATGCCGTGGTTTGAGCGCGTTTTACCCAATGTGTGCCTGCTGGTTGAGAAGCGGCCTACTCATACAGTGTTTACGAGGTTCATACCTCCTTTATCGCCGGAAAATTCGGGCGGAGCTTGGGCGCGGTATTATAATAAATGGCGTTGCATGACGCTTGACCAGCTTCCTCCTGAAGATGTGAATCTGGTCGCTGAACTCGAATTATTTGTTCCGCCAGCGCGCGTCGTTGATAAGAGCGTTTACTCTCCTTGGCACTTTACCCAACTCCACCAGACGCTGCGGATGGCGAATGTCGATACGCTATTGATTTCGGGAGGAGAGACGGATGTCTGCGTCTTGGCAACTGTTCTTGGCGGCGTTGATCTGGGCTATAGGGTAATTCTGGTCAGTGACGCAGTTTGCAGCTCGTCGGATCAAGCTCACGATGCGATGCAGGGTTTTTATGCTGGACGGTTATCTCTTCAAGTCGAGACAGCAGAAACGCAGGTCATTTTAAGCAATTGGTGATGCTAATCCAAGCGTTCAATCTGTCCATCATTCATTTTGAAGACGCCGTCCTGACCGCCCTGCCGGTTGAAGTCCCGTTCCAACTCTTCCCACCGCCCAAGCAAAACCCCGCATGTGCTGCAATAGATTGGCGTGTCGCTTTGCACATCTTTCGGAATTTTCAGATAGATGGTGCCGCAGTCCTTACAGTCCAATTTATGATCCAGGCGTTCCATGATGTCACCTCCAAGCGGAGATTGCGCTTGGTTAAGAATGAAGTCTATAGGCAATCATGGCCGCTTTCTTGTACCACATCAATGCCATGTAAACCGGCATTTTTTTGAGGGACGACGCTGCCAATTATCTGCAGGCAAATGCTGGGGTTTCAGCTTTTTTCGCCTTTTGCCATGCGTTCTGCTGGCGTGCCGACGGCAGGATGACGATTACGTGTGTAGGTGTCTATCCTTTGAAGATCATCGTCAAACTTCACCCAGGGCAGATGCATGCTCCAATACCCGTGAACGGAGGGCGGAAACCTCTCGGGACGGTCAAAAAATCCTATTGTAAGGTAAAGTTCGTCGGCAATTCCGGTGTCTTGATATCCGATGGATGTGCCGCAACGTCCACAAAAACTACGCTCAATGCCAAGCGTTTTGGAAAAGGTTTTGAGTTCACCAGAAAGGAGCTGAAACTGCGATGGCCGATAACCAACCCATACAGTGAGTGGGCTGCCAATCGCCTTCCGGCAATCGTCATCGTGGTCGAAATTAACCCAGAAAGGCTCTCCCTTAAGTTCCGCTTTGATATCTCCGCAAAAACACGAGCAGGTTTCGATACGTTCACTCACGGCCCGACCTCTGTTTTTCAATCGATCAGCAACAGACATTACGCCAGAGCAGAGCTCAGCGAACATGGTGAGTTTAATGTCGTTATTCCTGGTGTCTATACAGCCAAGAGCACTGCCATCACTGCAAAAGCTCCGAACAAAATCATGGAGCAGGTTATGCCGTTGGAAAGGTCACCATTTTGCTTTATGTGCCGCATCATATCGACTCCTCCTGAGCGAAACTGGATAATCCAGAATGTCCTCAAACGATCACGTGACTACCTTGGCTAGCGCCAATGTCGTTGGTCGATTTCATGATCCTGTTTCCGTTTGGCTGCGAAATAGTGTTTTCGCGCTTCAGATACCGGAGACGCGACTATAATCATTTTATTAATCTTGTTCAATTTTTACGGGCCTAATACATCATCACATTTTGATGTGTGTCATGAAAGATCGTGATGCAGTTTAAGCCGCAGAGGTTTCAACAAGTCTAGGAAAGACCATTCGCATCAGTGCGCCGCGTCCGCCATGGAAGTTTGCGGGCGCGTCGAGCAATTCCAGATGGCCACCATGGTCTTCAATGATCTTATTAACGATTGCCAGACCAAGTCCGGTGCCTTTTTCTCGGGTCGTAACGTATGGCTCAAGCAGTTGATGGCGGTTTTCCGCGGGTAATCCCTTACCATTGTCCAGCACCTCGACCAGGATTGAGGCGCCGGAGCCCTTTGCGCGAACAAGAATGTGTCCTTGATCAATGATGCCTTGCTCAAGTACCGCATCGATTGATTCAGATGCGTTCTTGATGATATTCCCGAAAGCTTGGCCGAGCAGGCGATTGTCGAAATTGCCAAGAAGCGGCTCATCGTCGAACTCATGCTCGAATGTGATGCGATTATTGCTGATTTCAACGAGGAACGAAGCGTCTTTAAGCACGTCTACTACATTTGTGGTGACGAATTCCGGTTTTGGCATTCGAGCAAAATCTGAAAACTCGTCAACCATACGGCCAATGTCACCAACCTGACGAATAATCGTGTCGGTGCATTGATCAAAAATTGCGCGATCTTCAACAATAACTCTACCATAGCGGCGGCGGATGCGTTCGGCAGACAATTGAATGGGGGTAAGCGGGTTTTTGATTTCGTGTGCGATACGTCTGGCCACATCTGCCCAGGCAGACGAACGATGGGCGGCTACGAGATCAGTTATGTCATCAACTGTAACGACATAAGAAGCGTTTTTGGCGTCGGCATCTTCGCGCGTTATTTGAACGTTGAGCGAGCGGGCAATGCCATTGCGGGTAATGCTGATCTGTCTGCGGCTTGATGATCGATCGTTGATACCGGCCAGAGCAAAGATTTCGCTGATCTCCGGAAACACCGAGGTAAGCTGCTGACCGAGGGTTTCCGATACATTGATATCAAGCATGTTTTCAGCAGGGCGGTTCAAACCCGCAATTTCGCCATTTGCATTGACGCTGATAACACCGGCGGTGACGCCCGATAGCACCGCCTCCGTAAAACGCCTACGTTCGTCGATCTCATCCTTGGCTGACGTGAGATCATCGTGCTGGGTTTTTAGCTGTCCGACCATGTTGTTGAATGTCTGCGACAACGCTCCAATATCGCCGTCGGAACCTTTTACAGGCACGGAAATATCGAAATTGCCAGTCGCCACCTCTTCTGCTGCGCTAATAAGGGCGCGGATCGGCTGCACGACACGATTTGCAACAGCGATACCTGTCCAGACAGCCGTCAATAGAAGCAACAAGGTTAGTTCGGTGTATAGGAGCGCATAGGCAATTTGTGTATTAGACCTGTTACTGGCAAGTAATTGATATTCCGTATTATTATCGTTCATAATACGCATATTGTTGAGGGCGGACGAGTCTACCGAGCGTATTGTGTAAAGGTAGAGATCAGGCAGAGCCTGCGTTTTGATCACAGCCCCTACAAGATTGGTTGATCCTGGCGGAATCAAAACTGGGCGATCACCGGCTGCACCGCTAATCGCTTTCAGGGGCACCGCCGGCAAGACCAAATCGTTGAACAATCGCGCGCTGACGACGACTTCTCCCGTGGATTTGACGAGCGAGGCACCCAGCAGATTATTGCGATCAGCGTCATATGTTAGCCAATCCGAAAAAGCGCCCCTATCAAGATTGTAGAGCAGCCTGCGCTGATCAAGTTCGATGACCATCGATAAGGTCGTGGACAAAAGGCTTTGGGCATTGTCTTCGGTATAAGACTGCGCAGCTTTGATCGACATGTCGATGATCTGATTATTCTCGGGATTAATCCAAGAATTCAGCCGGTTGTCGAGAACGATAAGCGAGAAGCAAGCAACTATAATTGATGGAATCGAGGCAATCAGAGCAAAGATAATAGTGATGCTGGTATGCAGGTCACGATTCTTCTCTTTGCTCTTGAAAAAAATCAGTTTTCTTAACGTTGCATAAGACAGATAAATGAGCACGAGAATTGATATAGCATTCGCCCCGACGATGACCTGCGTAACAGTCTTCGTCGGAGAAATTCCGGTTATACCCATCATGACGACAAAGGAGATGATCGTGGTCGCCAGAACCAAGAGCGTCATTCCTAACGCACCCTTGGGTAATACCTGCGGTTTCAATATGCTTTTGTCGCCCGGCATCCGTCAGCCTCTTTGTGCCGCTCGAATTTATCGGAGCGACGACATTTCGATTATCGCTCCCAGCTTCCCTTGTAAAGCAAGCTTCCCGCAGGACATTGCGCTATAGCGGCGAGAAAGGTTATTTCATGACCTCTCTCGCCCGTCTACATAATGGAGAATTGCGTTGACAAGAAGAAGGGTTTTAACGTTTCCGGATGCTGGTTTGCGAGCGATTGCCAAGCCCGTGAAAGAGTTCAATCAACATTTGCAGGAATTGGCAGATGATCTCCTGCAGGCAATGCGAGCGGCACCTGGAATTGGTATTGCTGCCCCTCATATTGGTGTGCTGGAACGCGTTATTGCTATAGAGATTCCTGGAGGGGCGGGACCATCAATTTATGTTAATCCCATGGTGGAATGGTCTTCCAGCGAAACGGCGCGGTATGACGAAGGAAGCATTTCCATGCCGGGCGTCACGGAATCCATAGAGCGCCCTGCTGCAATCCGGATACGTTATCAGGATTTGTCGGGCCGCGAGCAAACGGAAGCCGCCGATGGTCTGCTTGCAGTTTGTCTGCAACATGAGATTGATCAACTCGATGGGATTTTCTGGATTTATCGATTATCCAAATTGCGACGGGATCGGATCGTCAAGCGCTTTGGTAAGATCGGAAACGTTATAGAATAATTTTCTGGCACCGTGGCGATCTATTGGGTAGCTGATTTGATCTAGAACAATCTATCGGCGCAATCACATAGTATTATTCTTGACTGCACCTTTCTTCTTTAGGCAATGTGAGGTTGCAAAGTGGAAGTAGAGCCATGCCAATCAGCAAGTCGCGACAATCACCCTTCAATATAGCGAATGAAAGTGGTGGTGATCGTTTGCTTCAGATTGAAGCAGTCTATGACAGGGTGCCGGTCGGCCTTTGCTACCTCAATCAAGATGGATTGATTGTCACGATCAATGACCAACTGTCTCGCTTGCTAGGCGTGGAAAGCAAGATAGCTGTTGGCCGTAACATAGAGGACATTGTTCCACTCCACGCTCCGCTTTTGCGCAAAGGCTTGGCAGCGGCCAAGAGTGGAGAAGTCATTGCGGATGGTGAAGTCGAGATCGCTGAAGAAAGCTTCATGGTTTCTGCTGCTGCTGTGATGAATGATCTGGGCCAGTTTGCCGGTATTTCAGTTGCCTATACCAATATTACCGAATTACGCCGGGCCACCCGCAAGTTGCAGGAAACTGAACAGCGGACTGCCTATGCCCTTGAGAATGCCGGCCAATGGATATGGGATCTGAATATACCAGCCAACCAGGTGTGGCGCTCACCACAATATCGCATTCTACTCGGGCTTGACCCGAATGCGGCTGAAAAGCCAAGCGTTGGCTGGGACATTCTGCACCCGGACGACCGGGCACACACACTCCAGGCATTCGATGATGCACTCAGTGGCAAGAACCCGCTTTTTGAAGCAATCTATCGCGTAAAACGGCCTGATGGCGGCGATACTTGGATATTAAGTCGCGGCAAGATTGTTGAATATGACGCCAACGGTGCGCCGTTGCGCCTGCTGGCGACCAGTGTCGACATCAGCATGCAAAAGCGTATCGAAGAACAACTTTCGAGCACGGTCGAATTGAGATTGAAGCTCGAAGAGAAACTCTTGGCTGCTAATCGCAAGCTCAGGAATCTTTCTGAGCGCGATCATCTCACCAATTTGCCGAACAGACGAAAATTTGCTCATCTTTTGCGGCAAGCATTTGGACAGGCTCATGATGTCCACAAGGATCTCGCCGTGATAATGGTCGATATTGATCACTTCAAAACCTATAATGACTTTTACGGGCACCTCGCAGGCGATGACTGTCTTATTCATGTCGCTCGCAGCTTGAACAAGGTTGTAAAACAGACAAGCGGATCGCTGGCTCGTTTCGGGGGTGAAGAATTCGCCGCGCTCTTATCCGGTGTTTCCAAGCACGAGGTGATGAAAACCGCAACTCAGATGCTTAATTCCGTCACTGCAATGAAAATTAAACATGAGGCGAGCCCGAGTGGATTGGTATCGATTAGCCTCGGTATAGCGATACTTGACGAAAACAATAGAGCGGCAATCGCCGGGCCGGACGATCTTTTGAACCTGGCCGACACTGCACTCTACCAGTCCAAACGCAATGGACGTGGGCGAGCTAGTCTTTGGGGAGCATTCAGCTAACTTGCTGATGATTGCCTCGAACGGTTTTTCGCCAAACTAGGGGAGCATTGAAAGTCTGGGATTTGACGTTCTGGGTATCGGCGGCTTCGCTCAACCACAACAGGCTCGCCTGAACGATTTGATCAATCGGTTGAGTAAAAGTGGTCAGTTCATAGGAAGACCAGCTAGCTTGCTCAATGTCGTCGAAGCCGATCACGCAAAGATCTTCGGGTATCCGGACGCCAAAATCTTGCCTGGCACTATCTATAAATCCGAGCGCCATCAAATCATTGACACAAAAAACGGCATCCGGTCGATCAAAACTGGTTAGAAGGGAGTGCGCAGCATGCCTGCCACTCTCGTAAACCGTATTACCATGGCGGGTAACTGTCACATTGAGACCAAAACTTGCTGCCGCAGCCAGGAAGCCGTTTTCCCGGGCCATCAGGCTCGGCGTTCCCACTTCTGAGTTGACAAACGCAAGTGCACGGCAACCCGCTCTTAAAAAGGCATTTACAGCTACCTTGGCTGCCTGATGGTCGTTGAGATTGATGTGAAAAGGACCATTAATGTTATCGTCGCGATTGATGAGAACGATCCTCTGTCCGCTGTCGAGGCACAGCTTTGTGATCGCTTTGTCAGGAAGTCCCGAAAGCAATATTGAAGCATCAGCGCGATAGTTCAATGTTTGCCGTAAAGCTGCATCAACACCGCCGTCTGAACGATCGGTATTGATGAGCATTGATATTTTTCCGGCTTTTTGCAGTTCGTGAGAGAAAGCGCGAACGAGCCGTGCACGATATGGCGTGTCCATTTCGGATACGACGAGACAGACAATACCGCTTTCGCTGCGCATGAGGCCCCGCGCGAGCTGATTGACGTGGTATCCCAGAATTTGAGCCGAATTCATGACGCGTTTGCGCGTATCTTCTGAAACGCTCGCGCCAGGCGTAAACGCGCGAGAAACTGCTGATCGCGATACGCCCGCATGACGTGCGACGTCATTAGCGCTGACAAATGACTTACTCAAAAAGCCCTCCCTTAGCGTGATTTGCACACGCTTGCGTACAACATAACTGCATTCATATGCAAATTTATCGGAAGTATTCAAGTTCCTTACTTGACAACGGGACTTTGCATGTGAAACTTTTGCACACGCTTGCAAAATGCGTGCGGCATGGAGGTGCCGTGTTATCCAGGGAGGAATAATGATGCGTTCAGTGTTCGCAATTGCCGCTGCTTTTGCTTTTGGACTTCAGATGGTGCCGGGCGAAGCCAAGGCAGCTGGAAATCTCAATTTGATCTGCTCGGCCGATGTCGTCATCTGCGAAATGATGAAGGACAGGTTTGAGAAAGAGAAGGGGATCTCCGTGAATATGGTGAGACTCTCGTCTGGAGAGACCTATGCCAAAATCCGCGCAGAGGCGCGTAATCCAAAAACCGATATTTGGTGGGCAGGGACCGGTGATCCTCACCTTCAGGCTGCTTCCGAAGGCCTGACGCAGGAGTATAAATCTCCGCTCCTGGACCAGCTGCAGGATTGGGCCAAAAAACAGGCTGAGAGCGCTGATTATAAAACAGTGGGCGTCTACGCCGGTGCGCTTGGCTGGGGATACAACACGGAAATCGTGAAAAAGAAGGGTCTCAAGGAAGCCAAATGCTGGGCTGATTTGGTTGATCCTGCCTTTAAGGGCGAAATTCAGATGGCAAACCCCAATTCCTCGGGTACGGCCTACACGGCCTTGGCATCTCTCGTGCAAATTATGGGAGAAGATAAAGCCTACGAATATTTGAAGCAGCTCAATGCCAATGTCTCACAATACACAAAATCCGGTTCGGCGCCGGTTAAGGCTGCGGCCCGCGGTGAGACTGCGCTCGGTATTGTGTTTATGCACGATGCTGTGGCGCAGATATCGGAAGGTTTTCCCATCAAGGCTGTCGCACCATGCGAGGGCACCGGCTATGAGATCGGCTCGATGTCGATCATCAAGGGGGCTCGCAACCTTGACGAAGCCAAGCAGTGGTATGATTGGGCCCTGAGTGCTGAAACGCAATCGCACATGAAGGATGCAAAATCCTTCCAGCTGCCTTCGAACAAGAGTGCCGTCGTTCCGCCGGAAGCTCCGAAGTTTGAAGACATCAAGCTCATTGATTACGACTTCAAAACCTATGGTGATCCTGCCAAGCGCAAGGAATTGCTTGAGCGTTGGGATAAGGAAATCGGCGCAAGCGCTAATTGATTGTCTATTAATCTGGAGCATGCCCGGAGGGTTTCCGGGCATCTCTCGCCATATTTTTGAAGATAGCGCGCGGAAGGCCTTATGGAACGCAGTGACCGGAGATTGAACATCGCTCTCGGTATTGGGCTTACGGGTCTGATTCTATTGCCTTGGTACAAAGTTGAAACAGGTTTTTACGGGTTTGATTGGCTCGATGGTTTTCCAGCTAGTGCGGCAGGACCGGGGCTCGTCCAGATATTCGCCTATGGCCGATGGACTATCGCGATCATCGCGCTGATCTTTGCGGTTGGCCTTATTGCGCGAACCTTGACCGTGTCGAAACTTCGATCAAATCTTCTTGTTGCTGCTGGAGCCGCCGGTCTTATATTTCTGGTTCTTCAGGGGCTCGCTGTCGGTTTTACCGGGTGGACCTGGCTCATTAGCGAGCATTTGTTCGGTCCACTTTCTGATGGACAGCCATCGATGGGCGCCGGTGCCGGTCTGGTCGCCCTGTCTTTTGTATTGCTGTTCTCGTTCGGCCTTGCTGAAAGAGGCGTATTGAGAGGCGATGCGTTTGTTGTGGCATCCATCGCATTGCTCATTTTCCTGGTGGCAATTTTTGTGTTCTATCCGGTTGGAAGCATGCTTGTCGGAGCATTCCAAAGCTTTGACGGTTCCTTTGACCCGTCCGGATTCATCCGGAACATTCAAGACCCATCAATCTGGAGTCTGGACTGCGTTATAGGGGGAAACCGCTGCGGCATCGCATGGCGCACGCTTCTGCTGGCGATACTGGCAGCATTTGGATCTACTTTGCTCGGGCTTTGTTTTGCGCTCGTTGCAACGCGTACGCGATTTCCCTTCAAAAAGGGCCTTCGTCTGCTGACTATTCTGCCGATCATCACGCCGCCCTTCGTCATCGGCCTTGCGTTGATTCTCCTCTTTGGTCGCGCAGGCGTTGTCACCCAACAGCTATCGAGCCTTTTCGGGATTGAGCCGGGCCGCTGGCTTTACGGTCTGACCGGGATATGGATCGCTCAGGTTTTGTCGTTCACGCCAATTTCATTTCTCGTTCTTATCGGTGTGGTCGAAGGCGTAAGCCCGTCGATGGAGGAAGCCTCGCAAACCCTTCGGGCAGATCGCTGGCGTACATTCTGGAAGGTGTCGCTTCCCTTGATGAAACCCGGCCTGGCAAATGCTTTCCTGATCGGCTTCATCGAAAGCATGGCCGATTTCGGCAATCCGCTTGTGCTCGGAGGCAGTCACGGCGTCCTTTCAACCGAGATATTCTTTGCTGTTGTCGGCTCGCAAAACGATCCGTCACGCGCCGCGGTACTCGCGATAATTCTTCTGTTCTTCACTCTGTCAGCCTTTCTGGCACAGCGCTTCTGGCTATCCGGCAAGAGTTTTGCAACGGTGACAGGGAAGGGTGATTCAGGTGCTCATATCGCCCTTCCAAAATCACTGTCGATAGGTGTCCATGCGATTGTTATACCGTGGATCATTTTCACGCTCGTTATCTATGGAATGATCTTCTTTGGCGGTTTCGTGCGCACTTGGGGGCTTGATAATACGCTGACCTTCGAGCACTACCAGCGGGCCTTCTCATTCACTTTCGCTGATGGCGGCATCTCCTGGACTGGCGTCGCCTGGAACTCATTCTGGACGACCATCAAGATCGCCTTGATCGCAGCGCCTTTAACAGCGGCAGTTGGATTGCTGACGGCCTACCTCATCGTCCGGCAGCGTTTCGTTGGCAGAAACATCTTCGAATTTGCGCTTATGATGAGCTTTGCTATCCCGGGTACCGTTATAGGTATCAGCTACATTATGGCGTTTAATCTCCCTCCGCTGGAAATGACCGGAACCGCGCTGATACTGGTTGCGTGTTTTGTCTTCCGTAATATGCCGGTAGGTGTGCGGGGCGGCATTGCTGCCATGAGCCAGCTCGATAAGAGCCTCGATGAAGCCTCGCTGACCTTGCGCGCCGCCAGCTTCCGGACAATTCGCAAGGTGATTTTGCCCCTGCTGCGCCCAGCGATCGTTGCAGCGCTCGTCTATTCGTTTGTTCGGGCCATCACCTCGATTAGCGCGGTCATCTTCCTCGTCAGCGCTGAATACAATATGGCGACCGCCTATATTGTCGGCCTTGTCGAAAATGGTGAGTACGGCGTGGCGATTGCTTACTCTTCCATGCTCATCATTGTCATGATTGTTATCATCACCTGTTTCCAGCTTTTGGTGGGAGAGAGGAAATTGCGCCGCGAGAACCGTGTTGCAACTGCTTTCATACCATCTGCATCTCCAGAGAAGGCCGCGTAATGGCACCGAATGTTACAGGATCAGTTGTTTTCTCCAACGTCAAAAAGCAGTTTGGCACATTTACCGCCATACATGATCTGTCGCTCGACATAGAACCCGGAACCTTGGTCACCCTTCTCGGGCCGTCCGGTTGTGGCAAAACGACCACGCTGCGCATGCTTGCCGGTCTGGAGCATCCAACTGCCGGACGGATACTGATAGGCGGCAAGGATGTTACAATGCTCCCCGCAAACGAGCGGGACGTATCAATGGTGTTCCAGTCCTATGCGCTGTTTCCGCATATGTCAGTTCTGGAAAACGTGGCATACGGCCTTGAATCGTCAAAGATGAAAAAAGCGGAGGCGAGGGAACGGGCAGAAGAGGGGCTGAACCAGGTTGGACTTGCTGGCTATGGCCAAAGATTGCCGGCTGAGCTTTCTGGGGGGCAACAGCAACGCGTTGCGGTTGCCCGCGCTCTGGTTCTGGAACCACAAGTCTTGTTGCTGGATGAGCCACTATCCAATCTTGACGCACGGTTGCGCCGCCGCGTGAGAACAGAAATTCGCGAACTGCAACAACGCCTTGGCTTTACAGCCGTTTACGTAACACACGATCAGGAGGAGGCCTTGGCTGTATCCGATCGAATTATTGTGATGCAGAATGGCGTTGTGGCACAGCAGGGTTCTCCGCGCGAACTTTACGAAGCACCTGTGTCTTCGTTCATTGCCGATTTCATAGGCGAAGCCAATGTTGTGCCTTGTGAAGTGCTTCGCACCGAAAATGGCCAAGCGATCGTACAAGTTGGAAAGCTTGAACATAGCGTTCCGGCTCGCAGTCATTCTGTGCCCGGTCCGGCCAAACTTGCGGTGAGGCCGAATGCCATCACTTTATCGGCTGCGGAGAATGCTGCGTTTCCCGGGAGAATCAAGTTTATGGCCTATCTTGGCGATCACGTGGAATACGAAGTCGAGACGGAATCTGGCACGCTCTTTGTCGTCGATCCGGCGGTAGATCAGCGCTTGGAACCAGGGACCAATATTAGCATCGGATTTCACCACCGTGGCATAGCACTCATCAATAGTTGAACGACCACTATTTATATCAGGGGAACAGATAATGACATCGCATGCCGCCCATCTTGAAGACCGCTTGGATTTGGCCCGAAAGATGGCAGTTGAAGCCGGAGTGCTTGCACTGAAATATTTCAATGCGCGAGAACAGTTGATTGTCGAGACAAAAGCCGATCCTCAAGATGTGGTGTCCATCGCAGATCGGGAAGTAGAAGAGCTTATCCGGTCCCGGATTATCGGAAGCTTCCCCGATGACGCAATATTGGGCGAAGAATACGGCGTTAGCTCCGGTACATCTGACTATACGTGGGTTATCGATCCGATCGATGGTACCAGCCCGTTCGTCAATGGCATGCCTAGCTGGTGTATTTCGATTGCTGCGCTCCACGGCGAAGAAATCGCCATCGGCGTAATCTATGTTCCATGCAATGACGAGCTATATGCGTCAGCGGTGGGAATGGGCGCGCGACTGAATGGCAAGCTGCTGACGCTTAATGGCGAGCGAACAATCCGTGACGCGGTCACAGGAATAGGTGCGAACCATCATGTGAGCCCGGCAAGTGTCGCTCTTATTGTCGAAAAGCTACTGGATGCTGGTGGAAACTTCATCCGTAACGGTTCTGGTGCGCTGATGCTCGCCTATGTGGCAGCCGGTAGACTGGTAGGCTATTACGAACCCTACATGCACGCTTGGGATTGTATGGCTGGATATTGTCTCGTTAAAGAGGCTGGTGGCTGGCATCATCCATTTCCGGTCAAGGGTGACGGGCTTACAAAGGGAGCGCCCGTCCTTGCCGCTGCCCTGGGCGCCGTTAATGATTTGCGGGAAATTGCAAACCTGTAAGCGATTCGACGCTCGTTAGTTTTCCTGAATGGAAATCCCGCTCTCATTGATCTTAAGCTCGATGCCATCGGGCTTTGACTCTTTGTCGTAAATGTAAAATCCCAAACCTGCGACCAGAACGATCAGCCCGCCGATGACCAGTAAAAGCATATTGCGATTCATGAATATTCCTTCCTGCCACAATTATAGATCATCCGACTGTTATGGTGGCAATAGCACCCGCCCTCAAATTTGAAAGCATGTCGCCATGAAGATGTGTTATTGGTCTGACATTAGGCAGGTGATAAGCTCAAATAGGCACAAAAACCTCTTTAGATGAAGTAATTCTGCCTTCAAATTGAGCACGTTAAAAAAGTACGGTTTCATGATGCGCGCATGGGGCGCAAATCATTGACTTATCACGGCGAATAACATCGATTAATGTTGGTGTGTGGGTCACCGGTTTTGGAAAAGCTGGATATCATGAAGTTTGTGCGGGATTTACTTTGGGCGCCGACAATTGGCCTCTCTTGGCTTTGGGGATTGGGATTCTTTTATTCCATTCATGTCACGCTGACATATGGCTGGCTGGGCTTCTTTGGATTTGCAATAGCCAATGTCGGGGGGCTTTGGTTATTCGGTTATATTCTAGGGCGTACCAAACGCTCGCCGGACCAGATTATCAAAGATATTGAAGGCCGCTATGCGGGCGTTTTCCTCCTGTTTCAGATGGCCGCGCTGGTTGTAACAATCTTCGGATTTGTCGCCTATCTCTGGCAGCCCGTCGTTGGTGAAGGTTCCGGTCTTGGTGTTGCTCTTCTGCTCCTGTTTGCCTGCGCTATTGGCCATGCACTGAACTTGCAGCAATTGAAGTTGCTACACATTGTTTATACGGGGGTTGGTGTGACCGCCGGCATAGTGCTTTACTTGGGGCTGGCAAAAACCTCGTCTTATCCTGGCGTTCCATTGCAAAGTTTTGATGCGCGTTTCTATGGCCTGATTATGCCAACGCTGATCGGCTTTTTACTCGGGCCATGGTTGGATATACAGCATTGGCAACGTGCTGTGACTATCAAGCGCGAAGGCGGAAATGTTGGGCTCGCTTACGGCATGGGAGCCTTGCTCTTTTTTGGGTTTCTGTTTCTCAATGCACTTACGGCGTCAGCCGTAGGCCCTATTGGCAGCATTCTTTCCATTGATGGTTTGCCAAGCGCGCAAGGGGCAGTTTCAGCAGCAACGGTACTGGCTGCTGAAAATGGCCAGCCCTATCTTGCAGTGGCCTTCGTGATTTGGACAACGATAGCCATGGCGTCGACCGTTGACAGCTTTTACTGTGCAACTTCGTGGTTTTTGAAGGGAAAAAACCTGCGTAGTAACAGTCCGTTGCTTGCGCTCATTCCGGACAACATTGCGTCTTCACCGCTCTGGCTGCTGATTGGAGCAACATGGGTTTCCTATGCTGCCGTGCCAGCAAATTTTTCGCTGATGTATTTTATGATGCCGTTTGCGACACTGTTTGTCAGCGCGTCGGCAAATCTTGTTTGTGAGGCTTTGGGAGCGAAGGCGCGCTTCGATCCGGTTTTGAGTTTCATGATTGGATGTGGATCATCGTTGATTTTTGTAATTGGCTATGTCGAGCCAATTCCGGGTTTCTTGGTGATATCGCCATTCATTGGTCTTATCGGTGCTCTTCCAGTTATTATCGAGCTGGTCGGGCCGCGCTCTAAAGCCATCCCCGTGGACATTGTCGATCAACCCTTGCGTATGGCGATGTCTGCACCTTTGATGTCGTCGGGTAATGAAGAAACAACACCTTCACATGGCTTCGATGGGGAGTGGTTCGTTATGCAGCTTGTTCCGACCTACGATGATACCAACTCGGTCGGTAATGTATATTTTGCAAATTATGTACGCTGGGTCGGCAAAGCGCGCGAGTTGTTTTTCAATGTCTGCATGCCGGATTTTGATCTTGCTACCACTCGCTTCTATATTCTTACCCGTTCCTTCACGCATGATTACCGGCGGGAGTCGAAAGAGTTCGAGCAGATCACTGTCAGGATCAAGATTGCTCGTCACAATCGAAAGTTCGTGACTTTAAGTCACGAGATTCACAGCCGTTCGCAAGGCCTTCTAGGGCATGGCGAGCAATCATTGATGTTTGTTGACAGGGACAATTATAACCCGCTCGACATACCCGGAGAGGTCATCAAGGGCTTTTTGGCATACTGGCCAAAAGACTCGCGTCTGTCACCTAGCTACCACCCGAAAACGATTGAACAGTCAAAGCGACAAGCCTGATATCAAGCGTGCCCAATCAGGATCGATCCATGTACTCTAAGAAAAATTTGCTCTAGCTTGCGACCTGATATCTTTCGCGATCAAATTCGAGCAGGGCAAAGGTTTTCTCTACCGGCTCGGCTGGGCTGAAAAGGAAGCCTTGCACCTGATCGCAGCCCTCCTTTTGAAGGCATGCAAGTTGCTCGCGCGTCTCGACACCTTCAGCAGTAATCTTCATGCCCATGCTTGCCCCCAGACCCATGACCGCTCTGATAATTGCCAAGCTACCGCGATTATGTGGAAGGTCGCGAACAAAAGACTGATCGATTTTGATTTTGTCGAAGGGCATTTTTCGCAGGTAGCTCAGGCTGGAATATCCGGTACCAAAATCATCAAGCGCAACGCTGACACCCATGGCGCGGAACTGCCGGAGCAGCGAAATAGCAGCGACATTTGCTTCTAGAAATACGGATTCCGTGATTTCCAGTTCGAGCCTGCTGGGATTAAGTTTGTTCTTTGTCAGCGCATCGCGCACAATCGAGGCAAGATCGGAATGGCGAAACTGGATCGCCGAGATATTGATTGCCACATGGATATCGGCGGGCCAATCGACCGCTGTCCGGCACGCTTCCTGAATGATCCATTCCCCAAGCGGAATAATGTTACCGGTTTCCTCTGCTATGGGAATGAAGACCGTCGGCGAGATAAATCCGTGAACGGGATGCTTCCATCGCAACAGCGTTTCAAACCCGACAGTCTTGAGCGTTGAGGCCGAAACAATCGGCTGGAAGTGCAAGATGAATTCGTTGCGGGCCAAAGCACCGCGCAGGTCCATGGCGAGTGCACGCTTGGCTTCTATCCGAGCATCCATTTCGACTTCATAGAACCGATAGCTATTACGCCCTTCATTCTTGGTACGGTAAAGCGCCAAATCTGCACAGCGCATAATATCATTGACGCTATCGGTCGGGGCAATCGCAATGCCAATGCTGATATGGATGTTGATCTGGATGCCGTCGATCCAAAATGGCTGCGAAATATTGTGTACCAGTTGATGGGCAAGTTCCGTTGCCGCGGCGTGGTCGGCGCCATTTGCCAATATGGCAAACTCGTCTCCCGACAAACGAGCAACGGTGTAGGTGGACGGCGAACTGCCCCGAAGACGATCGGCGACCTGTTTCAGCAATTGATCGCCAATGCCGTGGCCGAAACTGTCATTAACGGTCTTGAATTCATCAAGATCTATACAGAACACAGCGAAGCTGCGAAGGCCGTGTTCCAGGTTCTTTGTCGCCTCGCTCAATTGATCATTGAACAAGGTGCGGTTGGGCAAATCAGTCAACACGTCGTAGCGCGCCAGATAAGACAATTGGTCTTCGGATTGTTTTGCCGCAGTTACGTCCGACCCAACGCCGCGATATCCGACGAATTGGCCGGCATTATCGAAAATTGGTTTGCCCGTAAGCGACCACCAGCGTGTTTCGCCCTTGATATTCACCGGCAGGATATGGTTGCGGAAAGTTGTTCGGTTTTCGATTGCCTGCCAAATCGAACCGACCTTTATCGCTGCGTCTGCATGCGATTGGTCTATCTTGAAAAGCTGCGCGAAAGGCATGCCCTGCAGGTCGCGCATTGCTTTCGCGGAAATCTGAGCAAGGCGAGGCGATGTATGCTGTAGTTTGAGATCAGCATCAGTTTCCCAGATCCAATCACTGGCATTTTCTTCAAAATCATAGAGTAGCAGGCTGATAACCTCTTTTTGCTGCTCCACCTTGATCTGATCGAGAGTCCTCATAACAATGAGATTGCTCATGTGAACAATGGTGAACAAAATGAAAAGCGCGTAGAAGGCCAGCAAAATTGCGATGAAAAGGAAAAAATCCTCGCCGGTGGAGGCTAATGCGAAAAAGGAGCCGGTGATGATCGTGCCGGAATAAGCGATCGCTGCAAGCGGCACGACGGCTACCCCGATACCCGTCGCCATCAGACCTGCGGCGGTACAAGCTATGAGGAGCCGGTGATAGGCGTCGGCATCCAGGAAAAGCATCAGGGGTATGCTCCCAAGGCAAATGCCATAGAGAGCAGATACGATGATGAGGTATTTTATGGCATCAAATCCCAGTTCTTTTACTTTCGGAACATTGTACCATTGCCAGCAGGCAAATAGGGAAACGGCGGTCATGAAAGCGACGACCAACGCCAGGCCAGCCAAATAGGGGCGGGGGCCGAGGTCCCAGAAAACGTAAGTGACAACGAACACAACACACATTGCCACCAGAACCGTGAAAGGCGCCAGCCTGAGCGCAACGTCCATCTGCTCCGCGTAAACACGGCGTTTTACAACGGGATTTATGTTTCCGCGCATGCCGAACATCGATCGGACAGCGTCAAAAGTATGGAAGCTTGACAGTCGCACGCGGAGCCTCGGCAAGATAAAACGGACCAGTCAGTCTTATCCGTTTTGAGTTCTGTATTCGTTAAAATACTTCACATTCTTTATATTAGTTACCAATGTCTTTAAGGCAGAAAAATCTAGACAATTGAGGATAGATGTCAAGTGCAACATATTTATCATTGGTTGGAATCTAATTGTTGACTGCATATATCGGCAAAATAACAATTTATTATTTATTATCGTATACTTCCTGCGCAAAGTATAGTCTTTATAGAATTCACTCTTGTTTGACTTATTGATAAGCGGAATTTGGCTTGAAGCATCCGTCCCTTTAGGAAATGTGACGGCTCAAGCTGAAGTTTGGGGCTCAAATATTTGGCGTGGCATTGAGAATTGCCGTCAGTAAGCCAGGGAAAACGTTCTCCAGATCATGTGATCGAAGCTCGTTCATATGGGATGTCCCTTCGTTGCGGGTTTTTACAACGCCCGACTCCCGCAGAATACGGAAATGATGGGACATGCTTGACTTGGGGCGACCGCCATCAAGCGCTGCACATGTGGCTTCACCTTCACGGGCCAATTGCCGGACAATTGAAAGTCTAACCGGATCGCTCAAAGCGTGAAGTACGGATTCAAGCCGAATATCCGACGAAGAAGGATGCACAAACTGTCTCATGATTCCTTGATAACACAAATTTTTGTGTATTGCTATTGTTCGAATAATATCGAACAATCGAACAATTGCAGTTGGAGAAAACCTATGACCACTCTTTTTGAGCCCTTTACCCTTAAGGGCGTCACGCTACGTAATCGCATCGCAGTATCACCAATGTGCCAATATTCCGCGGTCGACGGTGTAATCAATGATTGGCACCATGTACATTTGGGCGGTTTGGCCAGAGGAGGTGCTGGCCTTGTGATTGTGGAGGCGACAGCCGTCACTCCGGAAGGCCGGATTACTCCGGCTTGCTCTGGACTATGGAACGATACCCAAGCAGCAGAATTGGCTAAGGCGGTCAAAACGATCAAAGCGGCGGGAGCAGTTGCAGGTATACAGATCGGACATGCCGGACGTAAGGCAAGTGCAAATCGGCCATGGGAAGGTGACGATCACATCGCTTCCGATGATCCGCGCGGTTGGGAAATTATTGCGCCTTCCGCGATAGCTTATGGCGGCGGCTTATCGAAGGTGCCTCGGGAAATGACGCTGGCCGAAATAGAAGGCATAAAAAATGCTTTCGTTGACAGTGCAACACGGGCTCTTGCGAGTGGCTTCGAGTGGTTGGAACTACATTTTGCGCATGGTTATCTTGCCCAAAGCTTCCTGTCCAAACATTCCAACCAACGTACAGATGCCTATGGCGGCAGTTTCGAAAACCGCTCGCGCTTTCTTCGTGAAACGCTGCAGGCAGTACGCAAGGTCTGGCCGCAGAACTTACCCCTGACAATGCGCCTTGGCGTGATTGAGTATGATGGCAATGATGAAGAAACAGTGGCGGAAGCAATCGAGCTGATAAAACTGCTAAAGGCCGATGGATTGGACTTCATCGACGTCAGTATGGGCTTCTCCGGTGGCAAAGCCAATATTCCTTGGGGCCCTGCTTTCCTTGGTCCTCTTGCTGCCCGTGTTAAAAATGAAACCGGCCTGCCGGCATCAACATCCTGGTACATCAGCACCCCGCAACAGGCGGAGGGTCTTTTGCGTGATGGATCGGTTGATCTTGTCATGCTTGGTCGCCCGCTGCTCGACGAGCCTCATTGGCCTTATCGCGCAGCCAAAGAACTTGGCGTTGAAAAGCCGTCATGGATTCTGCCACCAGCATATGCCCATTGGTTGGAGCGATACCGCGCTGCAGCATAATAAATTAGATAACAGCCTAATTGGCTACGATAGCCGCGATCTTTAGAACAAGATTCCGGCCCGCGTTAAATTTGAGAAATATCTTGCGTGTCGATTTCGGCAGGCATCACCTATGTTGATGGCAACGGCACATAGCTGCCATCAACAATCCGAAGTTGAAATGTTCATGTCTGTTGTCAAGGCCTATCGAAAATCGCAGATCGTCTATATAGACGGTCGCAAACAGACAACAGGGCGGTTGTGCGAGCGCCGCAAATGAATATGGCAGTTATGAATAAAACGGCACAAAGCCCCCTCGATCTGCGGCCAGGCGATGGATCGACCGCCAAGCCTATGGTTGAGTTTCAACAAGTATCAAAACGTTTTGGCGCTGGCAGTAGCGGAGCCGAGGTTGTTGCACTGGACGATGTCGACCTCATCGTTCCTCGTGGTTCAGTAACTGGCATCATCGGCCGTTCGGGGGCAGGTAAATCGACGCTTATCCGCTTGGTTAATGGTCTTGAAAAACCTACCTCCGGTCATGTCCTGGTTGATGGTACGGATGTAGCAGGTCTGGATGAGAAGAACCTTCGCTCCGTACGGCGCTCGATTGGCATGATTTTCCAGCACTTCAATCTTCTGTCTTCCCGGACTGCCTTTGATAATATTGCTTTGCCTTTGGAAATTGCCGGTATCGACAAGCAGACGATAGAGAAGAGGGTTACCCCTCTGCTTGATCTGGTCGGGCTTTCCGATAAACGTAACCGCTACCCGTCTGAACTGTCTGGCGGTCAAAAGCAGCGTATCGGTATTGCCCGCGCTTTGGCGACGGAACCCAAATTATTGCTTTCGGATGAGGCGACCTCGGCACTCGATCCGGAAACAACGCGCTCCATCCTCGCGCTTTTGACGAAAATCAATCGCGATCTGGGGCTTACAGTTCTTTTGATCACGCATGAAATGGAAGTGATCAAAACGATAGCCGCTCATGTGGCCGTTATTGATGGTGGCCGCATTGTCGAGCAGGGTGCAACATTCGATGTGTTCACCGGCCACAAGCATGAAACGACACGGGCACTTCTCGGCGGCTTGGCTGGAATGCATCTTCCCGAGTTTCTCACCAGCCGCATGACCAACGTTGCCACACCTGGCTCGCATACCATCTTGCGAGTTATCTTTAAGGGGGAGAACGCAACGGAGCCTATGCTTGCGCGGCTTGGCAGTGATCTGGGTATTGAGGTCAATATCATGGCTGGAGCAGTCGACGAGATTGCAGGCAGACCCTTCGGCATGCTGGTTGTCTCGCTCTTGGCTGATCTGGAAAAAATAGATTTAGCACGCAATTTCCTCGCCGATCATGGCCTGTCATCGGAGGTGTTGGGCTATGTCCGCTGATATTCTGGCACTTTTATTCAAGGCAACAGGACAGACACTGTACATGGTTGCCGTGGCCGGCCTGATAGGATCGTTATTTGGCATTCCACTTGGAGTTTTTCTGGCAACGAGCGGTCGCGGCGAACTTTTTCCAGCTCCTTCAATAAACAAAGCGTTGGGACTTGTCGTCAACGCCACTCGGTCCACTCCGTTTATCATTTTGGTTGTAGCCATCATTCCATTCACGCGGGCTATTGCAGGCACCTCCATTGGTACAACCGCCGCGATTGTTCCGCTGACCATTGCAACGATACCCTTTATTGCCCGCTTGGTTGAAACGGCGATTCGTGAGGTCGATCCCGGTCTTACTGAAGCTGCGCGTGCTATGGGTGCTAGTCCGATGCAGATCGTTTTCAAGGTTCTGCTTGCCGAAGCCCGGCCCGGTATCGCTTCAGCCCTGACGCTTACGATCGTCAGCCTCATTGGCTATGCAGCCATGGTCGGCGCAATCGGCGGTGGCGGACTAGGCGATCTTGGTATCCGATATGGTTACCAACGTTTCATGCCGGATGTGATGGCCATCGTCGTGGTCGTCCTCATCGTGCTCGTGCAATTGGTGCAGAGCGCGGGTGACCGGCTAGCTCGTCAATTCGACAAGCGTAATCGACCAAAGTAATCATTCTTGAACAGGAGTATAAAATGCTAAAAAAGATTCTTGGCGTCGCCGCCTTGGCAATAAGCCTAAGCGCGACTGTGGCTTTGGCCGAAACAATCAAGATTGGTGTGACACCGGGCGAGCACGCGCAAATTCTGGAAAAGGTTGCGGAAGTTGCAAAGCCCAAGGGTCTTGATATCGAGATATTGGAATTTTCCGATTATGTCGTGCCAAACCAGGCACTGAACGATGGCGAGCTCGATGCCAACTCTTTCCAACATAAGCCATATCTCGACAATCAGATTGCAGATCGCAAATTCGACCTTGTTGACGTCGCTTACACGGTCAATTTTCCGATGGGCATTTATTCGAAAAAAGTGAAGAGTTTCGATGAGTTGGCGGACGGAGCTACAATTGCGATTCCGAACGATCCGACCAATGGCGGACGTGCTTTGCTTATTCTGGCTGACAAGGGTGCAATCAAGCTGAAAGACGGCGTGGGCTTGAAAGTTACTCCAGCCGATGTGACGGAAAACACCAAGAACTTTAAATTCGTTGAACTCGATGCCGCTCAACTGCCACGTTCCATTGATGACGTTGATGCAGCAGCAATCAATACCAATTACGCGCTTGAAGCCGGTCTTGATCCGATGAAGGATACGATCTTGAAGGAAGGCGAGAAGGCACCCTACATCAACCTGATTGCAGTCCGCACCGCGGATAAGGACAAGCCTTGGGTAAAGACATTGGTCGAGTCCTATCACTCGGAGCCTGTAAAGCAGTTCATCTTGGACAAGTATAAGGGCGCTGCCGTTCCAAGCTGGTAATCAATATTGCCAGTCCGAATGAAGACCTCCCCTGGAAACGGGGGAGGTTTTTTGCTTTCAGATACGTTTTCCTGCCTCATTAAAGAGATGCAGCTTTTCCTTTGGAATTATCACGCGCAGATGATCGTCAGTCTGTGAGGTAGAGCGTCCGGACACACGGACAACGACACGTTCACCGCCAATAATGCCATAAACATAGCTCTCCGCGCCGACTGGTTCTACACCAAGAACCTTCAGATCAAGCGCCAAACCACCAATATGAGTGTTGGTTCCGGCTGATACTTCCAGATCTTCAGGACGGAAGCCGATGACAGCGCCCGATGTTGGAACCGCCAGACCTTGAGCACCAATACGCGTGCCATCCTTGAGGATGAGTCCCGAACCATCGGCCGTGACAGGGACGAGGTTCATGGGCGGCGCGCCAATAAAACTTGCGACGAAGGTGCTGGCCGGTTTCTCGTATATATCCAGCGGAGCTCCGATTTGCTCGACCGCACCGCCGTTCATGACTACGAGTATGTCTGCAAGCGTCATTGCTTCCAGCTGATCGTGGGTAACGTAAACGCTGGTCACGCCCAGTTGGCGTTGCAGGTTTTTAATTTCCACTCGCATCTGGCCACGCAATTTTGCATCCAGATTGGAAAGCGGTTCGTCAAAGAGGAACACTTTCGGACTGCGTACAATGGCGCGCCCCATTGCGACACGCTGACGTTGGCCACCGGAAAGCTCCTTGGGGCGTCGCTCGAGAAGCTGAGTCAATTCAAGGATTTGTGCGGCGTCCCTAACGCGTTTGTCGATCTCGTCTTTAGGCATGCCGCGGTTACGCAGCCCGTATGCCATGTTATCGTAGACCTTCATATGCGGATAAAGCGCATAATTCTGGAAAACCATGGCGATGTCCCTTTCAGCGGGACCGAGATTATTAACGACTGTGCTATCGATTTTCACAGTGCCGTCGGTAATGGATTCCAAGCCGGCAATCATTCGAAGCAGAGTAGATTTTCCACAGCCCGATGGACCGACCAGCACGCATAGCGCACCGTCATTGATAGAAATATTTACGCCCTTTACCGCTTCAACGGAGCTTCCATAGACTTTGCGGACATCGGTTAGTTCTACACTTGCCATATTATTTCTCCGTTTCAACCAGTCCGCGCACAAACCAGCGCTGCATCAAAACAACGACCAGAATTGGGGGCAGGATGGCGAGAATGCAGGTGACCATCACCAGATGCCATTGTGTGTTGGCGTCGGTGAAGTCGATCATTTTGCGCAGCCCAATGACGATGGTCGCCATATCGTTGCGATTGGTCATGAGCAATGGCCAGAGATATTGGGTCCAGCCATAGATGAAGAGGATGACGAACAGGGCCGCGATATTGGTCTTCGACAAGGGCAGCAGAATATCCTTGAAGAAGCGCCACGGGCCAGCCCCGTCCACGCGGGCTGCTTCAACCAGCTCGCCTGGAATTGTCATGAAGAATTGTCTGAACAAAAGTGTGGCCGTAGCCGAAGCCATGAGGGGAAGGATAAGGCCTGTATAGGTATCGATCAGTCCAAGGTCGACCATAATTTTGTAGGTGGGCAGAATGCGCACTTCGACGGGCAGCATCAGCGTTATAAAGATGAACCAGAAGAAAAACATGCGTCCCGGAAAGCGGAAAAATACGATCGCGTAGGCGGACAAGATGGAAATGATGATCTTGCCGATGGCAATGCCGAGCGCCATGACAAGTGTGTTGAGCAAAAGACGGTCAACGCCAACGCCGCCGATCTTGCTGATGCCACCGAAAAGAGCGCTGGAATAATTCTCCCAGAAATGACCTCCCGGCAACAACGATAGTGGCGGACGGATAATATCCTGCAATGTCTGGGTTGACGCTACAAAGGTGTAGTAGATTGGAAATGCAACGATCAAAATGCCGACAATCAAAATGATATGGGCGATGATGCGGCCTATGGGGTTGTTTTGAATCATGACTCTGGTTCCCCTCAGCCGTAATGGACTTTGCGCTCGACATAGCGGAATTGTACCGCTGTCATAGCAATGACAATTACCATCAGAATAACAGATTGCGCCGCCGAGTCGCCAAGGATCAGGTTGACGAACCCGTCATTGTAGACCTTGTAGACCAGAGTTTCTGTTGCTTTTCCCGGACCGCCCCCTGTAACGGCATGAATGATGCCGAACGTATCGAAGAAGGCGTAAACCGTATTAACGACCAGCAAGAAAAATGTCGTTGGCGCGAGAAGCGGGAATATAATGGTCCAAAAACGCTTTGTTTCTCCGGCGCCATCAATGGCCGCAGCTTCGATCAGCGATTTAGGAATGGACTGCAGGCCCGCAACGAAAAACAGGAAATTGTAGCTAATCTGTTTCCAAGAAGCGGCAGCAACGACAAGCACCATCGCCTGATCACTATTAAGCAGCGGATCCCAATTATATCCCGTCGAGCGAAGGAGATATGCCAATGTACCCATTGAGGGGTTGAATAGAAACAGCCAAAGCATGCCGGCAATCGCAGGAGCTACGGCATAGGGCCATATCAGCAGTGTCCGGTACACGCCTTTGCCACGTATGACTTTATCAGCCATCACCGCAAGCAACAGTGCAAAGGCCATGGCAATCAAGGCCGTGGCAATCGAGAATATCACGGTCACCTGAAGGGAGTTCAGATAATTGGGATCGTTCAGAACGCGTTTGAAATTGGCTAGCCCGACAAATTGCGTCGACAATCCAAATGGATCCTCCCGCAATACGGACTGCTGAATGGCTTGCGATGCAGGCCAGTAAAAAAAGACGGCCGTGATTGCCAACTGAGGTGCCAGCAGAAGGTAGGGCAGAAACTTGTTGGGAAAAGTGACACGCGTTGACGATGCCATGATGCCTCGCTTTAAACAAAGCCCGCCCGTATGAGATTATACGGGCGGGTATCTTTGACGGCTTAGTTACTGGCCAATGGCCTGCTTGATTGCTGCGTTGCCACGCTCAACGGCCTTATCAAGTGCCTGTTGAGCGGTCTGCTTGCCAGCGAGCATGTTCTCGTATTCTTCGTTCAGAATATCGCGAACCTGCGGCAGGTTTACGAGACGAACACCCTTTGAGTTTTCGGTCGGTGCCTTGCCCATCATCTGCTTGATCGGAATTTCACGAGCAGGATTCTTTTCGTAGAATCCGGATTTCTTCGTGTCTTCATAGGCAGCCAGCGTAACTGGCAAATAGCCCGAAACCTGATGCAGCCTTGATTGGATTTCAGTCTTAGACAGGAAGTTGAAGAAGGCAGCCACACCTTTGTACTGTTCGTCTGATTTGCCGGCAAACACCCAGAGGCTCGCGCCGCCCGGTATGGTGTTTTGTGGCGCGTTTTTGGATTCCGGTTCATAAGGGAGCTGACCGGTACCATAATTCATGCCGGACTTGATGATGTCGCCAAGGCCGCCCGAGGAATCATTGTAAATGCCGCATTCACCAGACGTGAATAGCTGCTTGGCTTCAGATGTGCGTCCGCCATAACGGAACGTGCCATCTTTCGCCAGATCAGCAAGTTCCTGGAAATGCTTGACGAAAAGAGGCGAGTTGATCTTCAGCTCAACATCGACGCCGCCGATGCCATTTTCATTGCTGCCCCAGGAAATATCATTCCATGCAGCATAATTTTCTGTATGAATCCAAGTCATCCAAGCTGTTGTGTAACCACAATTAGCGGCGCCGCTTGTCTTGATTTTCTTCGCAGCTTCCCAAACTTCTGGCCAAGTTTTTGGAGGAGTATTCTCATCCAAACCAGCCTTTTTGAATATATCTTTGTTGTAATAGAGGATTGGCGAAGAGCTGTTATAGGGGAATGACAGCATAGTGCCGTCCGGCTTTGAATAATAAGCCACGATGCCCGGCAGATAGAGGCTCTTGTCAAACTTGGTTTCGCCCATCGAAAGGATGTCGGCAACTGGTTTGATCGCGCCTTCCGCTCCCATCATAACGCCTGTACCGGCATCAAAAACCTGAAGGATATCTGGAGCTTGTTTTGCACGGAAGGCGGCAATGCCAGCATTGAGCGCTTCCGGATAGGTACCTTTGAACACAGGCACAACTTTGTATTCGCTTTGGCTTTCGTTGAACTCTTTTGTCAAAGCCTGCACGACTTCGCCGTTGGCGCCAGGCATTGCATGCCACCAGCTGATTTCGGTAACAGCAAACGATGCAGATGATGAGGCCAACAAAATGCCGAAGGCCACGGTGAGTTTGGTGCCGTGATTAGTCATTATAATCTCCCATAGTGAGGCGTCGTCTTTAGCGCGCTTGGGCTAAGTATCCTCATTATGTGACAGAGAAACAACAGTTATTTGACTTTGGGCAAATGATGCAGGTCAGCCTGTGGAAAAAATGCGCAGCTGTTCACTTTTTTGCTCTAAATCAGCGTGACACCAGCTTTGCGCATTGTGATGGTCATTGCTGCGAGCGAACCACCAAGATCGATCGCCCGGCAAGCGTCAAGTAAGACTTCTGCGGAAAATCCCTGGGCGGCGGCATCAAGGGCGGAGTAAGCCACACAATAATCTGTAGCGAGACCCACAAGCGTCACATGAGTGATTCCACGCTCTCGCAGATAACCAGCAAGGCCAGTTGGCGTCACATGGTCGTTCTCATAAAATGCCGAATAGCTGTCAATGTGCGGGCGAAAGCCTTTTCGAATGACAAGCTCGGCTTTTGTCCATTCCAGATCAGGATGAAAATCGGCGCCATTTGTGCCCTGTATGCAATGATCCGGCCAAAGAGTCTGCTCGCCGTAGGGCATGGCAATGGTTTCAAAGGGCGCTTTTCCCGGATGGCTTGATGCGAAGCTCGAATGAGCTGGTGTGTGCCAGTCCTGCGTCAGGATAACTCTGTCGAAGCGGAGTATCAGCTTGTTGATGATCGGAACAATTTCGTTGCCACCAGACACGGCTAGGGCACCGCCTTCGCAAAAATCGTTCTGAACATCGATGACGATCAATGCGTCCTTGGCCATGATGCACTCCTGTAGAATGGCGTGGAGTCTATGGTCAATTAGAGCCGGACGTCAACGCGCATAGTGAAGGTCACCGCCAATCCAGACGTGATCAACGTCAAGATTCTCAGTTAAATGGACAATATTTGCCTCATAGCCCGGCAATAAGCGGCCATGAGTGTGATCAATGCGAATACTCTGGGCAGGATAAAGCGAGGCCATGCGCAATGATTCATCAAGCGTAAGCCCCAATTGCTGGTGCACGAAGCGAACGGCCGAGATCATATCAAGATCGGCACCAGCAAGTGTGCCGTCTTCAAGCGTCAGGCGGCCACCGGCGCGCGTTATGGTTCTGCCGTTAAGGGTGAATGACGTGATGTCCGTGCCTATTGTAGACATTGCGTCAGTCACCAGAAATATCTTTGCTGGGCCTTGTTTGGCTCGCAGCGCAATCGACATGGACGCTTTGTCGACATGAAAACCATCGGCAATCAGTCCGGCTGACAATTCTCCCGATTGCAAAGTCGCACCCACAACGCCAGGGCTGCGATGACCAAGCTGGCTCATTGCATTAAAAAGGTGTGTGACCATTGATGCGCCAGCCGCTTGCGCAGCCAAGGCTGTTTCATATGATGCCCCGCTGTGACCAAGGCTAACAATGACGCCTGCGTCGACCATTGCCTTGATTTTTTCCGGCGATACCGTTTCGGGGGCGACGGTGGTGAGAAGTACCGGAATCTCCTGAACAGCTTCGATAATTGCAATCAAATCTGCATCGTCCATAGGCCGGATCAGCTTGGGATCGTGCGTGCCTTTGTGGCTAACAGACAGATGAGGGCCTTCGAGGTGGAGACCAATAAACCCAGCGACTTTTTCCTGTGCCGCTGCTTTACTCGCCGCAATAGCCGCTGCCGTCGTTTCCGGCGTATCTGTAATCAGCGTTGGCAGCAGAGCCGTTGTTCCAAAAGCAAAATGTGCATCGCAGATGGTCCGGATAGCGTCGATACTCGGCCCGTCATTGAGCAATACCCCGCCACCGCCATTCACCTGAACGTCGATGAACCCGGGTACAAGTTTTCCCCCGTTCATCTCAACCCGGCGAATATCCGCAGTTAGAGCGCTTGTGGCTTCGATGCTTTTAACTGTGCCGTGTTCCACAACCAGTGCGGCGTTTTCGTGCCAGTTTTCTCCATCGAAAATGACGGCACCGGTAATGGCGTAGACGGTACTCATATGGTCTCCGTCACTTTTCGCAAGTGAGGCGGTTCATCGGGATTAAAGCCACGGCTACGGGCAAACCCTTCTACAAATGCGTAGAATGAAACGAGCAGCGCCAGCGGATCGGTGAGTGGATGCGACGTAGCGACAAAGGGCAGGGCCGTTGCCTTTGACGGCTTGTTTGATGTCAGGAAGACAGCAGCACCCTGATCGGCAAGACGATCGGCGGCATCGACGAGCGATGCTTCTGCGGCGTCCCTTGCGGCAAGCACCAAAACTGGAAAGCCTTTGCCGACAATTGCCTTTGGCCCATGCATCACTTCTGCGGCGCTGTATGATTCCGCGTGAACACCGCTGGTTTCCTTGAATTTCAAGGCAATCTCATTGGAAATGGCCAGAGAAGGTCCGCGCCCAAGAATAAAAAGCGAGTTTTCGTTTTCCAACGCCGCTGCGAATGGCGACCAGTCGCACATCACGGCCTTCGCCATTGCCGAAGGAAGGTCATCGATGGCAGCAAGCAGCTTTTGATCGTTGGTCCAATGCCCGATCAAAGCAAGGCCTGCAACTGCGGAACTCACGAAGGATTTTGTCGCCGCAACACTACGCTCTGGACCGGCAAGTATGTCGATTGGCAGATCGCTTGCATTGGCAAGATCGGAATTAATTACATTTGTAATTGCGATGGTAAGTGCGCCGCTTTCGCGCGCTGCCTTTGTCATGCTGACAATATCGGGGCTCTTGCCGGATTGCGAGATGGACAAAGTGGCCGCGCTACCCAGTTTCAAGGTTATGCCGTAAATGGAAGCGACCGATGGCCCAAGTGATGCAACTGGAATACCTGCCGTTAACTCGCTGGAATATTTCAGGAATGCCGTGACATGGTCTGACGACCCCCGTGCTATGGATGCCAGAAATGGTGGATTTTTTTCGCGCAGCTTTGCACCAGCTGCGGCAAGCGTGGCGCGGGAGCTATCCAGAAAACGAGTTGTCACGTCGGGAATCGACAATATCTCTTCCCGCATCAATGTTGCCTTGTTCAAAGTACTGCTCCTGATATTTCCGAACTGTCGCCGAGTTTCAGCTCAGCAACAAACTCATAGGCGTCTGCGCGATAAATGGACCGGGTGAACTCAATCACTTTTCCCGAATCAAGATAGGAGATTCGCTCAATATTCAAACTGGCCGAACCGACAGGAACCTCAAGCAATTTTGCATCGTTCTCTTTAAGTATTGCCGCCGAGATACGCTGTATCGCGCGAACGGGACGATTGCCGCTGGCGGCCAGCACTGCATAAAGCGACAGAGTAACCAGTTCCGGATTGGGCAAAACATGCACGGACAAAGCGGCTCTCTCGATTGCCATAGGCGTATCGTTGGCAACACGCAGGCGGCTGATCCGGGATACTCTTTCGCCAGAAGTCAGACCCAGCGTCACCATTTCCTCAGGCGAGGGGACATAGATGCCACGATCAAGCCATGTCGAGCGAACAACCATGCCGCGCCGCGCCATATCTTCCGTAAATGATGTCAGATGTGTCAGCGATTGCTCCACCCGAGCAGAGCGAGGCGCGACGAATGTGCCGGAGCCGTGACGCTGTATGAGTAAACCATCACTCACCAAACCCTGAACGGCTTTGCGAACAGTTACGCGAGAAATATCGGCAATTGCGGCAAGCTCGCGTTCCGGCGGCAATGCGTCTCCGGGTTTCAGTAAGCCATCAAGCACGGCATTTTCAATTAGCCGCTGCAATTTTACATAAAGAGGGCCACCGGCAATCGATCCGTCATTGAGGGTCGGAAGAATATTAATCAGGCCGTCAGACATGAATATACTCCGCCGATTTTGAAGCGAAATTCAAAACTGCGAGTTGCACCGCTCCGGCAAGAGCGTCGTTCAGCGGTTTTTGCAGCTTCTCTTGATAGCGCGCTGACAGGCGCTTTTCATAGAGCGGACCAAGGCCGCCCAGAAGGGAAAGGCGTGTCTGTCGTGCTGACATGATAGTGTCGAGACCCTGCTCAATCTGGTCTATGGCGATTTGTAGGATAGCAAGAGCAACCGCATCTTCGACGGCAGCATAGTCGAAGATCATCGGCACGAGCGTTCCGAAGTCGCTTGGAGTTGCCGCATGTGCAAATCGTACAATGTTATGCGGGTTGTTTTCATAACGCTGCATGACGGCTTGTGTAAGTTCGGATGCAGGGCGGAAACGATCATATGCTAAAAGCGTTTCCTCGAGCAGATGTCGACCTAAACGTGCGCCGCCGCCGAGATCGCCGACCTTGAATCCCCAACCGCCCGCGAACTGGACCTTATCTCCTTCGCGCGCAATAAAGAGCGAGCCCGTTCCCAGAATGACGACTGTACCGTCATTATTGCCTATTGCGCCCTGAAGCGCGATCAAGCCATCTGATAAAACCAATGCATCCTTGAACGGGAGTGAGGCTTTCAAGTTTGCAGCGTTGTCGCCAACATTCGCGCCGGCGAGCCCCAACACTGCGGACAGAGAACCTACGTGTGATTTATCGATGCCTGCGCTGGCAAATGCAGCATCAGTGGCGTCCATTATATTGCCGCGCGCCATATCCATATCGGTCATGACATTGGCGGAGCCGCTCTTGCCTATACCAAGGATGCGGCCGTTCAGATCGGCCAATGCCGCTCTGCAACCTGTTCCACCGCCATCGATTCCTAGGAGATAAGTCACGACAAATAGCCCTCCATAAATAGAATACCAATAAAGTACCAATAGCCAAGCGTTAATTTACGTATTTTCAAATTTTTCTATAATTCATTGTTATATATGCATAAAATTACACCGATGCAAATGACTGCAGGATTTTTTTAAGATTTACTGGACAAGTGGTATTTTTTTGGCATTAATTATAAAAACGAGGAGAGCAGAGTGGAACCTAGCCGCACCGAGCAACGCAATGATAGAGCGACCGGTCTTGACGAGAAGTCGCCGGACGTTGTTGTACGTTTGCTGCTTGATGCGCAAATCGCTGCTGCAGAAGTCGTCGCTAATGCGTTGGATCCAATTGCGGAGGCGGCACAGATCGCTGCTGAAACCATTTCGGGTGGCGGCAGGTTGGTATATGCAGCTGCAGGAAGTTCAGGTCTCATGGCTCTGGCCGATGCGCTGGAAATTCCTGGCACCTATGGTATCGCTCCGGACAGGATTGTCATTCTGATCGCTGGAGGTATTGCCAGCCTTAATCGTCTTGCCGGAACCTATGAGGATGACGTTAGTCAAGCTGCCAAAGATATCGCCGAGGCAGGCTTGAGGGCAGGCGATTGTCTGTTAGCGGTGTCGGCAAGCGGTACAACGCCTTATGCTCTGGCAGCAATTGACGAAGCCAGGAAGCGCGGGCTTAAAATCATTTCGATTGCCAATAATCGTAACGCACCGATCTTTGACGGTGCTGATGTTGCCATTGCATTGGAAACTCCGGCGGAAATGGTCGCGGGTTCGACCAGGATGGGTGCCGGTACGGCGCAGAAAATCGCCCTTAATTTGTTATCTACCCTGATGGCGATCCATCTTGGGCATGTACATGACGGCTACATGGTCAATCTGGTGGCGGACAACATTAAATTGCGCGAGAGGGCGGTTCGGATTGTCTCGGCAATAAGCGTTTGCGATCCGGGTGAAGCTGCAAAATGGCTTGATGCAAGCGGCGGCTCAGTAAAAGAGGCGGTACTACTCGCTGCCGGCGCAAAAGATGCGAACAAAGCAACAAGAATTCTCGAAAGCAATCAACAGAGGCTTCGCCCGGCGCTTTCGGAACTGAAAGAGATCCTTGGGTCCCGCTAGGGGGCCGGGTTCTCATTAACGGCACTACTCATGAGGGTGCAACAGGAGACTAAAATGGGAAGCAAGACACTAAAATCACTGCTAATGGCGACAAGCATCCTGGCAACAGCCGGTTTTGCTCATGCCGCTGATACCGAGCTTACAATTGAAAGCTGGCGTACGGATGATCTTGCCATCTGGCAGGAAAAGCTGATCCCAGCGTTCGAAGCAAAGAATCCCGGCATCAAGGTTAAATTCGCGCCAACACCGCCCACCGAATATGATGCCGCCCTTGGTGCGCGTTTTGATGCAGGCAGCGCTGGCGATATCATCACTTGCCGTCCGTTTGACAAGTCGCTTGAACAGTTCAAACGCGGCAATCTCGCCAGCCTCACTGATCTCCCCGGCATGAAAAATTTCTCCGACGTTGCCAAGGCTGCGTGGACGACTGATGATGGCAAGGACGCATTCTGCGTACCGATGGCCTCGGTTATTCATGGGTTCATCTACAACAAGGATGCCTTTGATAAGCTTGGCATTGCTATTCCGACGACCGAAGCTGAATTCTTTGCAGCGCTAGACAAGATCAAGGCCGATGGCACCTATATTCCAATGGCAATGGGTACGAAAGACCTTTGGGAAGCCGCAACCATGGGCTACCAGAATATCGGCCCGACATATTGGAAGGGTGAAGAAGGCCGCGCCAAGCTGATTAAGGGCGAGGAAAAGCTGACGGACGCCCCTTGGGTCGAGCCTTACAAGGTTTTGCTGAAGTGGAAAGATTATCTGGGCGATGGTTTTGAAGCTCAGACCTATCCGGACAGCCAGAATCTGTTCACCTTGGGTCGTGCTGCAATTTATCCAGCTGGTTCATGGGAAATTGGCCTTTTCAATACGCAGGCTCAGTTCAAAATGGGGGCATTCCCGCCACCCGTGAAAAATGCTGGCGATGCATGCTACATCTCGGATCATAACGATATTGGCGCGGGTCTGAACGCCAAGAGCAAACATCCGGAAGAAGCCAAGAAGTTCCTCGATTGGGTCGCTTCGCCCGAGTTCGCCGACATCTATGCCAATGCGCTGCCTGGCTTCTTCAGCCTGAACTCGACGCCGGTAAAGATGCAGGATCCATTGGCGCAGGAGTTCGTTTCCTGGCGCGAAAAGTGCAAGCCGACAATCCGTTCAACTTACCAGATATTGTCGCGCGGCACACCTAATCTCGAAAACGAGACATGGGTAGAATCTGCTAACGTGATCAATGGTACCGACACGCCTGAAGCAGCAGCCAAGAAGCTGCAAGACGGTCTGGACAGCTGGTACAAGCCTGCCAAATAAGCACTTGATCATAAACGGGGCATCGCCTGATGCCCCGTTTATGCTTTGAGTAAAACGTCGATTATTCGACTTGATGGTTTTCCACGGCAGTCGCACGCCGTTTTATGATGCGGCCAAAACCAAAAGCAGGGGTTCTGTTATCCATGAGCACAGTCGAGCAAGCATCGGCCGACCGCGGCAACGATAAGCGTCCTTGGCGCTGGCACATATTGGTATTTTTGACACCAGCTTTGCTCGTCTACACGGCGGTGATGATCCTTCCGCTCATCGAAACACTGCGTCTTTCGCTGTTCAACGTCAAAGATGGCCAAAGCGTCTTTGTGGGCTTGGACAATTTTGCTGTGCTATTTGGAGATCCGCGTTGGGCGGCAAGCTTCTGGAACGCACTTAAGAATAACTTCATCTTCTTTTTCATTCACATGGTCGTGCAAAATCCAATCGGGGTTGCATTGGCAGCGCTTCTATCCGTGCCAAAATTGCGCTTTGGTGCCTTCTACCGCACCGCTTTGTTTCTGCCGACGCTGCTTTCATTTGTCATTGTCGGGTTTATCTGGAAGCTCATTCTTTCACCGATATGGGGCGTCTCGCCATTCCTTTTGGATTTGATTGGCCTCAAATCACTTTTCTCGCCATGGCTCGGTAAGCCCGGTTCAGCATTGATTGCGGTGTCACTGATTTCAGTGTGGCAGTATGTCGGCATACCGATGATGTTGATTTACGCGGCGATGCTGAACATTCCGGACGAAGTTCTGGAAGCAGCAGAGTGCGACGGTGTTACCGGATGGAGCCAATTCTGGAAGATCAAGCTTCCGCTGATATTGCCCTCAATCGGCATCATCTCGATCCTTACTTTTGTGGGCAATTTCAACGCGTTCGATCTGGTTTATACCGTGCAAGGTGCACTGGCAGGGCCGGATGGAGCGACCGATATTCTCGGAACGTTGCTTTACCGTACATTCTTTGGCTTCCAGCTTCAGATCGGTGACAAGTCCATGGGCGCAACCATCGCGACGGTGATGTTCCTCATCATCCTCTCTGGCGTTTGCCTCTATCTGTTTGCCATTCAGCGGCGCATGCGCCGGTATCAGTTTTAGGATTACGATCATGGCAAAAACCACGACATCCCCAGTTCGGACCGGTCTCGTCCACCTCGCGTTGATAACTTACACGCTTATCGCGTTATTCCCCGTGTTCCTGACTGTCATCAATTCTTTCAAGGATCGCGCCTCTATTTTCCGCGATCCTCTGGGGCTACCTACTCCATCGGTTTTCAGTCTCGTTGGTTATGAAACAGTGCTGAAGCAAGGCGATTTCACACTCTATTTTCAAAACAGTTTTATCGTTACCGCTGTATCGATCTTTTTCGTTCTGCTGTTTGGTGCGATGGCTGCTTTTGCATTGTCGGAATATCGTTTCCGCGGCAACACCCTAATGGGACTTTATCTTGCACTTGGTATCATGATCCCGATTCGGCTGGGCACAGTAGCGATCCTACAGGGGATGGTTGCTGCCGGTCTGGTCAACACGTTGACCGCGCTCATTCTGGTTTATACTGCACAGGGTCTTCCACTAGCCGTATTCATCCTTACTGAATTTATGCAGACGGTTTCCGATGATTTGAAGAACGCCGGACGTATCGACGGCCTTTCGGAATATTCCATATTCTTCCGTCTTGTTTTGCCGTTGATAAGGCCAGCCATGGCAACTGTCGCTGTCTTTACCATGATACCGATCTGGAACGATCTCTGGTTCCCGCTGATCCTTGCGCCCAGCGACGCGACCAAGACGATTACGCTTGGCAGTCAGGTCTTTATCGGTCAGTTCGTGACTAACTGGAATGCTGTTCTTGCTGCACTTACTCTGGCGATTGTGCCGGTGCTTGTCCTTTACCTTATCTTTTCGCGGCAGTTGATCCGCGGCATCACAGCAGGAGCCGTGAAATGAGCGAACAAAAGCCGATCCGCGTTCTTGTTGCCGGGCTTGGCAATATGGGCCGCAGTCATGCGCTCGCCTACCATAATAATCCGGGATTTGAGATCGTTGGGTTGGTAAACAGATCTGTCGTGCCCTTGCAGCCGGAACTTGAAGGGTACACGATTCACCAATCATTTGAGGCAGCCTTGGCGGAGCTCAAACCGGAACTGGTGTCCATCAATACTTATTCCGACAGCCATGCAGACTATGCTGTGGCGGCAATGAAAGCGGGGGCGGATGTCTTCGTTGAAAAGCCATTGGCTACAACAGTTGCCGATGCGGAGCGTGTGGTAGCTGCCGCCAAGCAATATGGCCGTAAACTGGTGATTGGTTACATATTGCGCCACCATCCGTCATGGGTTCGGCTGATTGAAGAGGCCCGAAAACTCGGCGGACCTTATGTTTTCCGGATGAATCTCAATCAGCAATCCAGTGGTGCAACTTGGAACACGCATAAGGCGCTTATGCAGACAACGTCTCCAATTGTCGATTGCGGCGTGCACTACCTCGATGTGATGTTGCAAATCACCGATGCAAAGCCGGTTCAGGTACGCGGCATGGGCGTGCGGCTATCGGATGAGATTGCGCCAGACATGTACAATTATGGTCATCTCCAGGTTCTGTTCGATGATAGGACTGTGGGGTGGTATGAGGCCGGCTGGGGTCCGATGATTTCGGAAACCGCCTTCTTCGTGAAAGACGTCATATCTCCCAATGGTTGTGTCTCCATCGTGATGGATCAGAATGCCAAATCAGATGACATCGATTCCCATACCAAGACGTCAACGATAAAGTTGCACTCAGCAGCAATGGATGCAGATGGTCGTTTTACCAAGCAGGACGAATTGCTGAATATGGCTGGTGAGCCCGGCCATCAGGAGCTGTGCGATCTTGAGCAAGCCTATGTCCTCAAGGCAATCCGGGAAAATATTGATCTTACACGTCACATGCAGGATGCGGTGCGCTCCTTGAGCGTGTGTCTTGCAGCCGACGAAAGCGTTCGTACCGGTCAGCCAGTAAACCTATAAATTTATCCAAGAAACGGGAACAAGACATTGGGTTCTTTGAAGATCGAAAATATCGTTAAGTCTTTTGGCCATGTGGACGTACTGAAAGGTATTGACCTTGAGGTAGAGGACGGCGAGTTCGTCATTTTTGTCGGACCATCGGGCTGCGGTAAATCAACGCTGCTGCGTATCATCGCTGGTCTGGAAGACGCGACGGCTGGCGAAATTCTTATTGATGGCAAGAAGGTCAATAATACGCCGCCAGCCAAGCGGGGCATTGCGATGGTATTTCAGACCTATGCGCTTTATCCACATCTGTCGGTTCGCGACAATATGGGTCTTGGGTTGAAACAGGCCGGAAAACCCGCAGACGAAATCAAGGAGCGCACCAAAGTCGCATCCTCCATGTTGTCGCTTGACGATTATCTTGAGCGTCGTCCTTCAGAGCTTTCAGGCGGGCAACGCCAACGTGTTGCTATCGGGCGTGCCATAGTGCGCGAGCCCAAGCTGTTTCTTTTTGACGAGCCATTGTCAAATCTTGACGCGGCCCTACGCGTCAATACACGATTGGAGATCGCTCGGCTTCATCGCCAGCTTAAGGCGACCATGATCTATGTGACACATGATCAGGTTGAGGCAATGACGCTCGCCGATAAGATCGTCGTGCTGAACAAAGGTAAGATCGAGCAGGTAGGTTCGCCTATGGAGCTTTATAATGCTCCGCAGACCGTATTCGTTGCCGGCTTTATCGGATCGCCGCAGATGAACCTGATTGACGCGGCAAAGCTTGGCCATACCGATGCGAAAACTATTGGTATTCGCCCGGAGCATATTCAGGTCAGCAGCACATCCGGAGAATGGAAGGGCTCGGTCATCCATGTCGAACATTTGGGTGCTGATACAATCATCTATCTCCAAACGGACTTTGGACCTTTGACGGTCAGACTGTTCGGAGAGCATCAGTACGAAGTTGATGGCATTCTATATGCAACCCCAGATGCCGGGCGCACTTATCGCTTTGACAACGAAGGACAGGTCATCAAATCGTGACGATTCATGTCATGACATCATAGACTGTTTGGGTCATAGTCGCCGCCGCGCAGAGTCTCTTCGTGCGCGGCATACTTATTGACGAGAACAGGATCGATGTTATGGGCTATATCCCGGATTCCAAGCGCTACGACACTATGAAGTACAATCGCTGTGGTCGCAGCGGCCTAAGACTGCCAGCGATTTCTCTCGGCCTTTGGCACAATTTCGGCGATGACACACCCCATAATCTCAAACAGGCAATTTGCCGTCAGGCATTCGATCTCGGCATTACCCATTTCGATCTTGCCAATAATTACGGACCACCTCCCGGTTCTGCCGAGACAGCTTTTGGCGAAATCCTGCGTACGGATTTCAGAGCCCATCGCGATGAGTTGATTATCTCTTCCAAGGCAGGATATGGCATGTGGCCAGGCCCCTATGGCGAATGGGGTAGCCGGAAATATTTGATCGCCAGTTGTGACCAAAGCTTGAAGCGACTCGGTCTCGATTATGTCGATATTTTCTATTCGCATCGTTTTGATCCAGATACGCCGCTTGAAGAAACGATGATGGCACTGGATCACATCGTGCGATCTGGTCGTGCTCAATATGTCGGGCTTTCTTCGTATAATTCTCATCGCACGCGCGAAGCGGCTGCCATTCTTGAAGAACTTGGCACGCCTTGCCTTATTCACCAGCCAAGCTACTCCATGATTAACCGCTGGATCGAGGAAGATGGTTTGGTTGATACTTTGGAAGATCTGGGAATTGGCTCGATTGTATTTTCGCCGCTGGCTCAAGGAATGCTGACAGACAAATATCTCAAAGGTGTTCCTGAACAGAGTCGTGCTGCACAAGGAAAATCACTCAATCCTGAATTTCTTAGCGATCAGAATATCGCCAATATCCGTTCACTAAACGAGATTGCTTCGCGCCGCGGACAAACGCTCGCTCAAATGGCGTTGGCGTGGGTTTTGAGGAAAGGTCGTATTACGACGGCTTTGATTGGTGCGAGCAAGCCGCAGCAGGTCATTGATTGTGTAAAAGCGCTCGACAATCTTGAGTTCAGCGACGAGGAGTTGGCTCAGATTGATACCTATGCGAACGATGCCAATGTCAATCTTTGGGCTGCTTCGGCCGAACGAAAAGGGCCAGAGCGCAAGCCGGTCAAATTGGACTGACACGTCAGACAGAACAATGCTTCGGCGGCGGAGTAGGTCGCCGGGCATGTAAGCAATTGGCAGAACGCGCCAATTGTGCGAAATGTCTGCGGCAGAACAGAAATAGCCTGAACAAGCGGAATGGAACTTTTCAATGAAGATTGCGATGATCGGGACCGGATATGTCGGTCTGGTGTCGGGAGTGTGCTTTGCCGAATTCGGCTTCTCTGTCACATGCGTTGATAAAAACCCGGCTATTGTCGAGCGCTTGCAGGCGGGCGAAGTTACCATTTTCGAACCTGGCCTCGATGAATTGCTTGCGCGCAATGCGCGCGACGGTCGGCTGACATTTACCACCGAACTCGCTGAGACAGTTGCAGATGCCGACGTGATATTCGTCGCGGTAGGTACGCCGTCCAGACGTGGCGATGGTGAGGCTGATCTGCAATATATTCATGCAGCGGCGGATGAGATCGCTGCGGCGATGAAGCCAAATGCTGTCATTGTGATTAAGTCCACAGTGGTGGTCGGCACCAATGCCATCGTGCGCGACCGCATCTCCAAGGCCCGGCCCGGTGTGCCGTTTTCCATGGTGTCCAATCCGGAATTTCTTCGTGAAGGTTCAGCAGTTGAAGACTTTCTTCGACCGGACCGCGTTGTCGTCGGTGTTCATGACGATGCGGGAGCAGCTGCCATGAAGCGTGTTTACCGCCCGCTTTATCTGCGCGAGACGCCGATGATTGTGACCACGTTGGAAAACGCTGAGATCATCAAATATGCGGCCAATGCCTTTTTGGCCATGAAGGTCACCTTCATCAACGAAGTGGCAGACCTTTGCGAAAAGACAGGCGGAAATGTGCAGGATGTTGCCCGTGCCATCGGCATGGATAATCGCATCGGCTCAAAGTTCCTGCATGCCGGTCCGGGTTTCGGCGGTTCGTGTTTCCCGAAGGACACACGAGCTTACGCTGCAACGGGACGCAAGATGAATGCGCCTCAAACGCTGATCGAACAGGTTGTCACTGTCAATGAGCAGCGCAAACGGTCAATGGCTGAGCGGATTGTTGAAGCTGCGAAAAAGAGCGGGACCAAATCGATTGCCGTGCTTGGCATCGCATTCAAGCCGAATACGGATGATATTCGGGAGGCTCCAGCACTTGATATTATTCCAGCCTTGCAGAATGCAGGTCTTGCCGTGCGGGCGCATGATCCAGAAGCGCGCAGCGCTGCCGAGCCGGTTCTGCCCGGTGTTATCTGGTGCACCTCTGCCTATGATGCGATTGAAGGCGCCGGCATTACCGTGTTGCTGACGGAGTGGAACGCATACCGCGCACTTAATCTGAAAAAAGTCTCAGAATTGATGAGCGGCAATATTCTCTTCGACCTGCGTAATGTCTTTAATGAACAGGAACTCGAAGGCTCGGGCCTTGAATATTATTCAGTCGGCAGACCGCTTGTTGGGTAAGCCACCGCTTACACATCTTGAGTGAGTGCTCGCTTTTCATTGGCGATCAGCCAAAGGTTGCGGATATAGACAAATAAACCGAAGCCTTGGCCAGCTATGAATACAGGGTCCTTGCGGACGATCGCATAGACAAAAAGCAGCGCTCCGCCAAAAAGCGAAAAAAACCAGAAGGCTACAGGCATTACGCTTTTCTTTGCTTTTTCGGACGCGAGCCACTGGACGACGAAGCGCATGGTGAAACATCCCTGAGCGAAAAAGCCCAGCAAAATCCAGGCGTCAAACTGTTCGATAAAAACCGTATGCAGCCAATTGGAAAATGCTTCAGCCATTGCTGATCTCCATATTATTCAGGGAGGGCTTTCCCTCTCGCGCGGGCTCAATATCACTGAATGACGCTCTGCACCATTGGGATTATGTGCGGTTGCGGATGTCACTCAATGATCTGGCCGGAGTGATCGCTTCCGGGTCCAAACGAATTTCGATGATCGCAGGCTTTCCGCTTTGTACTGCGCGTTGCCAAGCCCCTTCAAACTCACTGGTAGCTTCCACGGTTTCGCCATGACCACCATAGGCTCTTGCCAGCATTGCGAAGTCAGGATTGGTCAGGTCCGTGCCTGACACACGTCCAGGATATTCGCGCTCCTGATGCATGCGGATAGTGCCATAGATACCATTATTGATGACGAGAACAATAATGGGCAGGTTGTACTTCACCGCAGTGGCGAAGTCCTGACCGTTCATGAGAAAGCAGCCATCGCCGGCGAAACATACTACCATGCGTTCAGGATGAATTTGTTTTGCAGCAACCGCCGCGGGTAGGCCATAGCCCATTGATCCTGATGTGGGAGCGGCTTGCGTTGCGAAACGGCGAAAACGATGGAACCGATGCAACCAGGTCGCGTAATTGCCGGCACCATTGGTCATGATTGCGTCTTCGGGCAGGACGGTTTCAAGATAGGACATGATCGGTCCCATTGCGACTTTGCCCGGTCCGCTCTGTGGCGGCGTTGACCAGGCGAGATACGATTTATGCGCGATATCAGCTTGGTCCGGCCAATTGATATGAGACGGCGGGGCGAGATGTTCGACCACCTCAGCAAATGCGTCTGGCGCCGAATTGATCGAAAGAGCAGGCCGGTAAACCCGACCCAATTCATTTGCATCCGGATGGATATGGATGAGGGTTTGCTTGGGATACGGGCTGTCCATGAGTGTGTAGCCGGAAGAGGGCATTTCACCAAACCTTCCGCCTACAAGAAGTAAAACATCAGCTTCTTTCACCCGCTTGGCCAGCGCCGGATTAATGCCGATTCCGACATCGCCTGCATAGTTGGGATGTAGATTATCGAACAGCATCTGCCGCCTGAAGGAGCAACCCACGGGAAGGTGCCACTTCTCGGCAAAACGGGTGATTGATGCAACGGCATCTGCGCTCCAACGGGATCCCCCCAATATCATGAATGGTTTGGAAGCAGCCTGTAATATGTCGGCAAGCTTTTCTATGCTGGCGGCGGACGGGCCGGTTTCTACGGGTTGCCATGCTTGTGCCGTCACGGTTTCTACCATGTCCGTGAGCATATCTTCAGGCAAAGCAAGAACAACCGGGCCTGGTCGTCCGGAGGTCGCGACAGAAAATGCACGGGTTACGAATTCGGGAATACGCCGGGCATCATCAATCTCTGCGACCCATTTCGCTGTATCGGCAAAAAAGCGGCGGTACTCTACCTCCTGAAATGCCTCTCGTTCGCGGGCATCGCGCTGAACTTGCCCGATGAACAGGATCATTGGAGTTGAATCCTGCATGGCGATATGTATGCCGGGTGAAGCATTTGTCGCGCCAGGTCCGCGTGTGACAAAGCAAATTCCAGGCTTTCCTGTAAGCTTGCCCCAAGCCTCCGCCATCATGGCGGCCCCGCCTTCCGCGCGGCAGATCGTTATGCCAATCTTCGCGTCATAAAGCGCGTCCAACACAGCCAGATAGCTTTCACCCGGTACGCAAAAGAGACGCTCTGCACCATTTGCGGCCAAAGCTTCAACGATCAATTCACCGCCCGTCTTCATTCGGATGCATCCTTCAACTGTTGGAGTATATCGGCAGTGTGTTCGCCTAAGCGAGGCGAGGGCCGTGTGTAGGTCAATGGTGTTTGTGACATGATGATCGGCGTTCGCACAGAAGGGATAGAACTGCCATGGGAGTCTTCCAGGTCAAGTCGCAATTGCCGCGCCACGATCTGCGGATCGTCGAACATCTCACCAATCTTGTTGATCGGTCCCGCTGGCACCGCATTTTTGGCACAGGCGTTCAGCAGCTCAGCCCGGGTTCTTTTTGAGGTTTCCGTGCTGATGAGCGTTGTTAGTATCGTGCGATTTTCAAGTCTGGATCGGTTTGTGAGAAACCGCTCATCGCTCGCCCATTCCGGATGCTCGATGATTGAACAGAATCTGGCGAATTGCCCATCATTGCCGACAGCAAGGATCAGGTGTCCGTCAGATGTGGGAACAACCTCATAAGGGGAGATATTCGGGTGTGCATTGCCCATACGGTTCGGGCTTTTCCCCGTAGCCAGAAAATTCATTGCCTGATTGGCCATAACAGCTGACTGGACATCGAACAGCGCCATATCCACCATTTGACCTTGACCGGTCTTAGCGGCATGGGCAAGGGCTGCCTGAATAGCAATGACCGAATAGAGTCCGGTAAATACATCCGCGACTGCCAAACCTACTTTTTGAGGCTGGCCATCAGGGTCGCCCGTCACCGACATCAGGCCGGACATTCCCTGAATGATAAAGTCATAACCAGCCTGCGATGCATATGGGCCGGTCTGGCCGAAACCTGTTATTGAGCAGTAGACTAGTCTCGGGTTCTCAGTGCTTAGGCTGGCGTAATCCAGTCCGTATTTTGCCAGTCCGCCCACCTTGAAATTCTCAAGCACAACATCAGCTGTTCGGCAGAGCGCTTTTACGGTTTCTTGTCCCTCAGCGGTTGTAAAATCAACCGTGATGGAGCGCTTGCCTCGGTTGCAAGAGTGAAAATACGCTGCGGAAAGGTTCTCGCCTTCTGCGCTGGTGATGAAAGGGGGCCCCCAGCCGCGTGTCTCGTCGCCGCCGGAGGGATTTTCCACCTTTATGACATCGGCTCCAAGATCAGCGAGAACCTGTCCGGCCCATGGGCCAGCCAGCACTCGGGCTAGTTCAATGACGCGTATGCCTTTAAGCGGGGCTGCCGCTTGCTCAGCAATCATCGGCTTGCCTTTGACACTGTGCGGATAGCCCAATTGGCAAATTCTCTCATGATGAGTTCACGGTTGATTTCGTTAAGGCCCTCATGGCGCGTATCGGGGTATATTTTGGTCGTAACGTCTGTAAAGCCGAGCTTGCGCATTCTATGGTCCAGATGATTGACGGAAGTGCCTTGTGCTGTCGCCGGATCTTTGGCACCGCCAACGAGGTTGAAGGGTAGGTTGCGACGCAATTTACTCAACAAGCTATCCTTTGCTCCGGTGAATACCAAATCGAATGTATCACGCCACATGCTCACAGTAGGGCTCCAGCCGCAAAGGGGATCCTTCACGTACAAATCAACCTCAGCAGAATCCCGCGAGAGCCAGTCAAAATCCGTTCGCGGATTGGCTACACTGCGATTCCATTCCTGAAATGTAAGTTTTGGCAGCAGCATGCTTGGGACATCAGAACCTAAAAACATACGTTCAGCCAGCAATAGGCATTGGGCGAACCTTCCCAACATTCCGGCCGAAAAATTTGCGTTCCAGACTGCAGCCGCATCCACTTTTTCTTGATGTTTGAAAACGTAATTAAGCGCGACAAGTCCGCCGAGGGAATGCCCGAAAATGATCAGGGGTAAATCCGGATAGCGTAGGCGCGCTTCATTGTTGACCGCATCAACATCGCGCAACACGGCGTCCATCCCATCTTTTGCAGCAAAGCGTCCCGCCGGTGCGTCTTGTGCTCTCGTCAGGCCATGCCCCCGATGATCATGTGCATAAATGTGAAAACCATGCTCGCTCAGAAATCCTGCAAAACGTTTGTAGCGCAAAGAATGCTCGGCCACTCCGTGATTTATTTGAATGATCCCGCGAACCCGACCCTTTGCGGGCATGTGTCGTATTGCAAGGGCTGCACCAGTACTGGTGGTCAAAACGTCGGTATCATCAAAACTCATGGCAACCTCTTTGCGAGAAGCCCAGTTGAGAGGGTGCCGTAAAATTAGTCAATGTGGAAAACAATCTACAAACTATTCTTAATTTTGGACTATTGTGCTCAATTATTAGTCAGGCGATTTGGTGTGCAATTTTATTTTGCAAAACCCCTTGCAAACCCGTTAAACTTGCCGCAGAACTTTAAACCTGAAGCATATGAGTTTCGCGGGCATTGCAATTTTGCGGTGTAATCGCGAATCGGATGATGTTGTTGCAATGACGAAACGTATTTCGTCTAGTTAGTTTACATGGCCGCTACCGGGAGAAGAGGACGCTTCCTGTTGCGGCACCAGAGGGGAAACCGGGTGACGGAAATATCCGCGCCCGGTTTCGCTCGTTTGGCGAAGGTCGAAATTGATGGGCATCCATTGCCACGGCTGAGGCTTTCGCCTACATACGGCGCAAATTCATTCAAAAGAAATCCCGAGCATCGGAGTGACGCGCGTTATGGCACGCCAATTCATCTATCACATGTCCGGCCTGAACAAGGCATATGGAACCAAGAAGGTTCTTGAGAATATCAACTTGTCCTTCTACCCAGATGCCAAGATTGGTATTCTGGGTCCAAATGGTGCTGGTAAGTCTACAGTTCTGAAAATCATGGCTGGTCTGGATAAGGAATATACAGGCGAGGCTTGGTTGGCGGATGGCGCTACCGTTGGCTATCTGGCGCAGGAACCTTATTTGGATCCAGCCAAGGACGTTATGGGCAATGTCATGGATGGCGTTGCCGACAAGAAGGCCATTCTCGATCGCTACAATGAATTGATGATGAATTACTCCGACGAGACCGCCGATGAAGGCGCCAAGTTACAGGATGTCATCGATTCTCAAAACCTCTGGGACCTTGAATCGCAAGTTGAGATGGCGATGGAAGCACTTCGTTGCCCACCCGGCGACAGCGAAGTAACCAATCTTTCCGGTGGTGAGCGCCGCCGTGTTGCTTTGTGCCGCTTGCTCCTGTCACAGCCTGATCTTCTTCTGCTCGACGAACCGACCAACCATTTGGACGCTGAAACGACCGCCTGGCTTGAAAAACATCTGCGCGAATATAAGGGCTCCGTGCTTCTGATTACGCATGATCGCTACTTCCTTGACAATGTGACCGGCTGGATTCTCGAACTCGACCGTGGGCGCGGCATTGCTTATGAAGGCAATTACTCTGCCTATCTTGGTGCCAAGTCCAAGCGCATGCTGCAGGAAGGCCGTGAAGATGACTCCCGTCAGAAAGCTCTCGAGCGCGAACGCGAGTGGATTTCCGCCAGCCCGAAAGCACGTCAGGCAAAATCGAAGGCGCGTATCAAGGCCTATGATGCGCTCGTTGATGCCGCTAACGACCAGCGCCCCGGCGATGCCCAGATTCTGATACCGGCGGGTGAACGGCTGGGTCAGGTGGTTATCGAAGCCGAAAATCTCACCAAGTCTTTCGGTGATCGTGTGCTGATCGAAAACCTGACTTTCAAACTGCCACCCGGCGGTATTGTTGGCATTATTGGTCCGAACGGTGCGGGTAAAACCACTCTGTTCAAGATGATCACCGGTCAGGAAAAGCCGGATTCCGGCACTATTCGCGTCGGCGAGACTGTTAACCTCGGATATGTCGATCAGAGTCGCGATCACCTGAAAGCCGACAAGAATGTCTGGGAAGAAATTTCCGGCGGAACTGACATCATCAAGCTTGGCAAGCATGAGATGAACTCCCGCGCTTATGTTTCAGCATTCAACTTCAAGGGTACCGACCAGCAGCAGAAAGTTGGAAATCTTTCTGGTGGTCAGCGTAACCGCGTGCATCTGGCCAAGATGCTTCAGTCCGGTGGCAATGTTTTGCTCCTCGACGAACCGACAAACGATCTAGACACGGAAACCTTGGCAGCACTTGAAGATGCCTTGGAAAAATATGCAGGTTGCGCTGTGATCATCAGCCATGATCGCATGTTCCTTGACCGTCTCGCGACGCATATCCTGGCTTTCGAAGGCGATAGCCATGTCGAATGGTTTGAAGGCAATTTCGAAGATTATGAAAACGACAAGATTCGTCGTCTCGGTCCCGATAGCGTCAATCCAAAGCGTCCAAGCTACAAGCCTCTGACACGCTAAATATAGATGGGGAACCGCAAGGTTCCCCGTTGTCTTTGCTGGTGTAATCGCCAGATAATTTGCCGCTTTTCTAAAGCAGGGAACTCTTTGGAGCAAATGATGACTGACCTGTTCGGTAATCGTGACGAAATAGTCCCTTCGCGTAAGGTCAGTGGTCGTGTGATCGGGCTATTTGAGGCACTCGACAGGGATTTTGTCACTTCTCCAACAGATTCACTGGAACTGACTTTTGACGGTATTGTCGGTGACTTTCACGCGGGTCAGACGCGTCGCTCTGGCGGACGTGAGCCTTGGTATCCGCGTGGCACCGAGATGCGCAACGAACGCCACCTTTCCATTCTAAGTGCCGACGAGCTTGACGAGATCGCAGGAGGCATGGGCTTGCCTCAGCTGAAAGCTGAATGGATCGGTGGAAACATGGTGATTTCCGGTATTCCATCCCTTTCGATGCTACCACCCAGATCGCTGATGTTTTTTGAAGGTGGCGTGACGTTGAAAGTCGATGGACAGAATGCGCCCTGCAAGATTGCTGGTCGTTCTATTGCTTCGCATGCGGGTACTCCTGACGAAACCACCACTGCATTGGATTTTGTACGCGTGTCCAAGCGCTCGCGGGGTATCGTCGCTTGGGTTGAAAAGCCCGGGATCATACGCGCCGGTGAAAAAGTTGATATTCGTATTCCCGAACAGTGGATTTACAGGGTCTAAGGCTTGCGCCAAGTGCCTTTTCATGGCGAATAGAAAACAGGTCCGGTGCCAGCAATTTAGACGATTGCGGAGAATCGGGAAGCCGGTGAAAATCCGGCACGTGCCCAGCGCTGTAAGGGGAATGACCGTGCATTATGCCACGGTGGCCGAGAGGCCACAGGAAGGCGCACGGTTCAGCTGAACCCAAGTCAGAAGACCGGCCGGACCCCATAGCCCAAGCTGCGCGGACGGCGGCGAGGGCCTCAAGCGTTGTTAGGAGCAAACAATGCACGAAGCTTTTGATAGTCCGGTTCCAGCGGGTGATTTTACTGACGATGAGCGTGCGGCCGTTTATAAGGCGATTTATACCCGGCGAGACGTCCGCGATCAGTTTTTGTCAAAACCGATCGCCTATGATGTTTTGATGCGATTGCTCGATGCGGCGCACCATGCTCCATCTGTAGGCTTCATGCAGCCTTGGAACTTCATCACAATTCGCGATATGGCCCGCAAGAGGCAAGTGCACCGCGCTTTCGCCAAAGCCAACGAGGAAGCCAAGGCCCTGTTTCAAGATGAACGCCGGGCGCTGTATGCCTCTCTCAAATTGGAAGGCATCCTTAAAGCGCCGGTCAATTTATGCATCACCTGCGACCGGACACGCGGTGGAACGGTCGTGCTCGGTCGCACCCACAACCGCCAGATGGATGTCTATAGCACCGTTTGTGCAGTCCAAAATTTGTGGCTTGCTGCCCGTGCTGAAGGTATTGGCGTTGGCTGGGTGAGCATCTATCACGACAATGACATGCGCCAAATATTAGGTATTCCGGATCACGTTGAGATTGTTGCCTATCTATGCCTGGGCTATGTCGACGAGCTTTTTGATGCACCGGAGCTGGAAAAAAAGGGCTGGCGCAAAAGAATCCAATTACAGGACCTTATTTTTGAAGAAGGCTGGGGCCAGCTCAGCTCAGATCTTCCTCATCCGGATCCAGAAGACGTGTCGCCCGCCATTCCGTCAGTTTGCGATTAATCGCATCAAGCACGAAGAAACGAGCGGACTCTTTGTCATAGCCTTCGTCGCGCAGCGCATCATAGTCTGTATGTTGATGCCGCACATGGGCAATAGCGGCCAACCATACGGCAATCGGCGGCGGCAAGGTCTTCATATGGGGCGCACCTGCGGCCGCGCGTATTGGTTCCGAATCGGAGTAGGGAACGGCGGGTAAAAGCAAGGTCAGCGCTTTGTTGATTGAACGCTGACGGTTCGTTCCTGCACTCATTGATGTCTTTCTAATTTGATTCTGGCGCCTATTTCAGACGCGGCAGAAATTGTCGTCAATGGCAAAAACCTCTTGCCAATCGTCGCCTCATGACATAAACATATCTTTATGTCTTTTGAGGATTGGTTATGGACCGGCACAATCTTAATCTCGACCTGATGGTTGATACGTTGAAAGCGGCAGCTGAGCCTAGTCGGCTACGCATTCTTGCTTTGTTGTCGCGTGGTGATCTAACCGTTTCCGACCTCACATCCATTTTAGGACAATCTCAGCCGCGAGTGTCACGACATCTGAAATTGCTCTTTGAAGCAAGTCTTATCAACCGCTATCAGGAAGGCTCCTGGGCCTATTTCCGTTTGGCGGAATCATTGATTGTGGGAGATATTGCCCGTTCCCTGCTAGATCGCCTGGATTGTTCTGATCCCCTGCTGGAGCGTGACCTTGAACGTCTTTCCTCTGTGAAGCTTCAGCGCCGTGAACGTGCGGCTGCCTATTTTAGCGCGAATGCTTCAAGCTGGGATGCTATCCGCTCGTTGCATGTTCCAGACGGCGCTGTGGAAGAGGCCCTTACCAAGATCATAGGTGCAAGACCGTTTCAAGCGATGCTCGACGTCGGTACGGGTACCGGGCGCCTGCTTGAGCTCTTTGCTCCGCTCTACTTGCGCGGTGTCGGTATCGATATCAATCGCGACATGTTGACGATTGCCCGGTCAAATCTTGAGAAGTCCGGCATTGCCAACGCGCAAGTCCGTCAAGGTGACGTCTATTCCTTGCCGGTAGACAGAGAGTCTTTCGATCTGGTGACAATCCATCAGGTCTTGCACTTCCTTGATAATCCGGCCGAGGCCATTCGTGAAGCTGCGCGTGCCTTGCGTCCTTCCGGCCGAATGTTGATCGTCGATTTTGCTCCACACGAACTTGAATTTCTACGCGACAGACATGCCCATTTGCGCCTCGGTTTTCATGACGGACAGATTAAAGACTGGCTGACGGAAGCCGGACTGACGCTGGAACAGAGCATGGAATTACAACCAAAAGATAAAGACAAACTGACTGTTAAATTGTGGCTGGCACGCGACCCACGCTTGCTAATTGCCGATCCTGTTTCAACCTCCCGCGTTACGGAGAGTGTCTAATGAGTTTTTTCCGCCAATCCCGCCGTGCCGATCTTGGTAGCAATATCAAGGTTTCATTCGAGTTCTTCCCGCCAAAGACCGAGGTGATGGAAGAGCGTCTCTGGGAGACTGTAACGCGTCTGGCTCCGCTTAATCCCGAATTTGTCTCTGTGACATATGGGGCAGGTGGCTCCACTCGTGAACGCACAGCCCGCACGATCAAGCGCATCTTAACCGAAACCGATGTGAATGCAGCGGCACATTTGACCTGTGTTGATGCCACGAAGGAAGAGGTGGACACGGTAATCCGCGAATTTGCCGCCATGGGTGTCAATCGCTTTGTCGCCTTGCGCGGCGATCCGGCAAGCGGCGTAGGTGCTCATTACAAACCGACACCGGGTGGGTATGAAAACGGTGCCGAACTTGTCGCTGGATTGAAAGCTTTCGCTGACTTCGATATTTCGGTTTCTGCATATCCCGAAAAGCATCCCGAGAGCCCGGATTTTGCTACCGACATCGATATGTTGAAGCGCAAGGTCGATAATGGCGCGACGCGTGCCATCACGCAGTTCTTTTTCGAGAACGACCAATATGAGCGCTATGTTGAAAAGGTGCGTCGTGCCGGAATCTATATTCCGATTTTGCCTGGTATACTTCCAATCCATAATTTCACCCAGGTTACCAATTTCTGCTCCAAAGCTGGTACTCACATACCTACATGGCTGGCAGAGCGGTTTGATGGATTGCAGAATGACGAGCAGACTCATGCTCTGGTAGCTTCAGCCGTCGCAGCGGAACAGGTTCTTGATCTGGTCGAACGTGGCGTGCAGGATTTCCATTTTTACACGATGAACAGGGCTGATCTCGCCTTTGCGATCTGTCATCTCATCGGTATTCGTCCGGAAGCTGTAGCACTCCAATCCAATCTAGCCGGTGCAGCAGCTTGATAACAGCTTGTTAAAAGTGAAACGGCCCGGTTGCTATAACCGGGCCGTTTCTTTTGTTTCACTCACTTAACGGTCAGAGACCATATCCGTAGCGCTCATATTTCAATTCAAGGTATCAGTCCTACGACCATTGCACCAATAAATGCGAACGCTGCACAGATCATAAGGACATTCATCGATCGAGTTAGTCCCATCGCTTGTCTCCTGCAGTTAACCCTCATAACATAGCGCAAATTCGCCACAGAAAAAGCCCAAATATTACCGAACGATGACAAAGAGTGTAGAAATTTTTTCTACAGTAGCGATAAGTTTTTGAAACTAAACGTATTTAAACGTTTGAAAATGTCGAAAAAATCGAAAAAATTCTTTGCTGGCGGTAAAATTTTGCAGTGCGGTAAAATTATCGCAGTTTTCGTTAGTGTGTTGCTTTGCCACATTTCGAACAGGATTAAGCCTTGGAGTTTCGGGCTAACTACAGAAATTTTATGACAATTCTATCTATTCGGCTTTCTGGAAAGCGCTAGAATACGGCCATCAATGATCAGCAGACCCAAAGCGATGAGGGCCATCCCGGCAATGTCTTGCGCCGCCAGTTTCTCGCTAAGAAAAATTGTTCCAAGTAAAACCGCGCTGACCGGAACAATCAGGGTGACGAGGGAGGCATTGGTTGCTCCCGAAGCTTTCACGATTGAAAAGAACAGGATATAGGCGAAAGCTGTCGATAGCAGCCCCAATCCGAGAATGGCGGACCAGACGCCCAGGCTAATCCCATCCAAATGCGGCATGCCGTCATGGAGGAGTACGACAGGGATCATGATAAGAGTGGATGCTGTCATCTGTCCGGTTGCCGTTACTGTTGGCGGGATGCCTTTAAAGCGTTTGGCCAGGATGCTCGCGAAGGCGTAGGATATAGTTGCGGTTATGACAGCAAGCTCGGCCCATAGCGGCCCGCCAAGGCCAGTCAAAATTCCAGGCCCGATCATGACCACAATACCCACGATACCCATGAAAATGCCGGCAAGCTTGGCTGCCGTAACCTTTTCGTCGGCGGTCAGTATGGTCGCCAATATGACCGTCCAGATAGGGGTCGTTGCATTGAAGATAGAGGCAAGACCAGCACCTAGCGCTGTTTGCCCGATGAAAAGCAAAGAAAAGGGAATGACATTGTTCAACAGGCCGAGTCCGGCAAAACCGAGCGCGTGGCGACGATAGTCCCAGAAATTAACACCGCGGCTTCCAAGATAAATATGCAGCGCCAGGGCTGCTATGACAACGCGAAACAACACCAGCGTGAGGGGTGGAACAACTTGTACAGCGATGCGCGCGAAGAAGAATGACCCACCCCAAATAGCACCTAGCAACAGCAATTGCAGCCAGACAAATCCGGACATGGAAAGGGGCGGCGGCACTTTGGCATCAGCTACGGACACGGCAATGACCCTTTCATGGTAAGCGGATTGCAAATCCTTAGCCATTTTATGGCGAGTCGCCACCCGATTCTTGCAACAAGTCGCGACTTTCATCCGTCACTTTCCCTTGCTAAGAGTCTGGAATGACGCAAGACACACAGATGCAACGATTCGCCACCGCCCGTGATGCAGCGCTTGAATTGCGCCCGGATCAACCGGTTTATTGCTTCAGGCCTCAGGTCCTCATCGAGGACGCTCATAACTTCATGAAGATGTTTCCGGGCGAGACCGCTTATGCGGTTAAAACCAATGGTGAAAATCTGGTGCTGGAAACACTCGCCCGTAACGGCATCAATACGTTTGACGTGGCCTCGCCGGGGGAGTTCGCAGCTGTTCGAAAAGTGGCACCCAATGCGCATATGCTCTACATGCATCCGATCAAAGCGCAATCGGACATCCGTCTGGCGCTTGAAACCTACGGGATACGTATCCTTGCCGTAGACCATGAAGATGAGATCGCCAAGGTGACCCGCATTGTGCGGGCTTTGGATATCGATCCGGGCAGCATAACTCTCTACATTCGGTTGCAGACAAAGGGACATGCAGCATACGAGCTTTCAAAGAAATTCGGTGCTGCTCCGGCCCATGCCGTGGAATTGCTGCAACGTTCAGAAAAAATTGGCTACAAAGTCGGCCTTTGCTTCCATGTTGGCAGTCAGATTGAAGATCCCGATACCTACGAACGCGCATTGCGCGCTGCCGATTGGGTCAGAAATCGCGCAGGAGTGACACTGGCCGGGCTTGATGTCGGCGGTGGTTTTCCGGCCGAGTATGGTCATGATCCCAAGCGCAAACAGGTCGAAATGCCCTCGCTCGGGCAATTAATGTCGCGTTTGCGCGGCGATATCAATGAATATGGTTTTGGAGATTTGCCGCTGGTTGCCGAACCCGGACGGGTTATTGTTGCGCGGGCCTTTTCGCTGATTGTTCGAGTGCTTCTGCGCAAAGGCAGACGGCTTTACATCAATGATGGTATCTGGGCATCGCTTTCGGATTCCTGGACTGGAAAAATCACTTTGCCAGCCCGGTTTATCCCAGACCCTGCCAAGAAACATCGCAATGGCAATCCTGAAACGATTGTGCCTTTCCGTGTTTGCGGGGCAACTTGCGATTCCGTTGATATTTTGTCCCGCCCATTCTGGCTGCCGGAAACCGTGGATACCGGCGACTGGATCGAGATTGGCAATATCGGTGCCTATTCTCTGTCGTTGCGTACCCGGTTTAACGGTTTCTACCCCGATACATTTGTCGAGGTGGAAACACCGTTTGAGGCGGGCGGCCGGCCGGAAGGTTTTGCTTCGCTGGAGACGATGGAATACGCGTCACAAGACCTATAGCTTGTTCAGTAGTTCCGGTGTTGGCCAGGAATCGGCTGGCAGGCCCAGTCGCATCTGTTCCTCGCGGACGGCGTCACGGGTAAGAATGCCGAACACGCCATCAATTTTCGGGCCCATATCGTGGCCGCGCGCTGCCAGCTTGTTCTGCAGTTCTTTCATCTGTTCAGGGTTGAGTCCCTGTTCGGGCGTTGTCTGCTCCAACGGGCCTGCCCCTGCCAGCCGCGTAGCGAAATAAGCGGCCGTGGTCGCGTAGATGATGGACTTATTCCATTCTACAAAGATATCGAAGTTTGAATAGGAAAGGAAAGCTGGACCCTTTCGGCCCATCGGCAATAATAGCGATGCGTCGCCATCATCCGGGCCAAGCGGCCCCTTTAGGCCGGTTACACCCCATTCAGCCCATTTGGAGTGTGGCAGACGATTGGTGCGGATGGCGTTCTCCCATGGGAGTTCTTTGGTGAGTTTGACCTCTTCGAGCCATGGCTCGCCTTTGCGCCAGCCAAGATCGCGCATAACACGGGCGGCGGTCATGATCGCATCGGGTGCGGAGCCTTTCAGGTCAACCTTGCCATCACCGTCGCCATCAACGCCACGCTCAAGATAATCGGTCGGCAACATCTGCATTTGGCCAATTTCGCCAGCCCACGCACCGGTCGTCTTTGCATCAACAACGCCGCTGTCAAATAGCTTGAGCAGTGCAATCAATTGCGGGCGGAAAAGTTCAGGCCTACGGCAGTCGAAGGATAGCGTCAGAAGGGCATTCAGCGTATCGAAATCGCCCTGGACGGCACCAAAATCCGTCTCGAGGCCCCAAAAGGCCGAAATCACAGGACCGGGGACACCATATTCGGCCTCGGCTTTGGCAAAAGTATCAGCATATTTCTTCAGATTGGCTGCGCCCTGTTTCAGGCGGTAATCAGCAACCATGCGAGATGAAAACGTCAAAAATGTCTGGCTGAAAACGCCCTGCGCACGGTCGCGTTCCAAAACCTTGTCGTCCATCGAAGCCTTGAAAAGCTCGCTGATGCCTTTATCGCTGACACCCGCTGCCTTTGCTTCGGCGATCAAGCCATTGAACCAGGGTTCAAGTTCGCCTCCACAGGCGGGTTTGGCGACAACAGGTTGAGCTGGTGCAACCTGATCCAGAGCTTGAGCACTGGAAATGGTAAGCAGACTTGCGGCGATGGCGATCGATATTTTATTCATTGGGAAATCTCGTTGATGACGGGCGCGCCAAGGCACGCACACTTTCCCTGCTAATGCACGATAACCGTCGTCAGGTGAAGTCACAGAATAGAGAGAACTGTTCGACTCAAAGCTTTATCGAACCTTGTTGCGCGCCAGCCACTGTTTCCATGCGCTTTCGCTGCCGGCAAAAACATTGATATCGGCATCTCCGCGTATGCCGGGGATGGAACCCGTTCCGGTATATTGCCAGAAGGTCCAAGGATGCGGTCCATATTTCTCATCAGGATGCCCCGCAACCGAGCGAAGCCAGAAAGGATAATCGGCGAGTTGGCGCAAATCATTGTCATCAAAGAAATCGACAGTGGTATAAATGATGGGGCGCTTGCCGTAGTGACGCTGTACGATGTCAATGAAGGTGCGCATCTCGCTGCGAACAATTGCTGCATTCGGTCTCAGCTTGCAGGTGGGTGATGCGGCGTTCCATTCCATATCCAGTACTGGCGGCAGGGCACCCGGGTCATTCGGCACATTGCGGATGAACCAACGGGCCTGATCGGCGGCAGAGCGGCAGAAATAGTAAAAATGGTAAGCACCACGCGGAACACCTGCAGCTCTTGCTGCTGCCCAATTTTCTGCAAAGCGGTCATCGACCCGGTCACCACCTTCCGTGGCCTTGATAAAGGCAAAAGAGATGCGGCTCGAGCGTGCAGTCTGCCAGTCTATGGTGGATTGATATTTGGAAACGTCCGTGCCGTGTATTGGATAATGCCAAGGTGTTTTTCCGGTCCATTCATGTGGATCGCTATCACCGTAGCGCGGTGCCTTGACATTGCCGGAGGGCGCATCCATCTGGCGTGTCGCGGATGGTTTCCTGGCGTCCTCAAAATTATAATCGACGGTCGTACAGCCGGTTAAAACGAGTGTCATCAAAGCGGCTGCAAGACGTTTCATATAAAATTTCCGCGGCTAGATCATTGTTCGGCATTGGTGCGATCTTACAGATGCACTATTATGCTTAACAGATCATGAGCGGTCGCGCTGACCCACGTGGGATCGAAATTACATACCGTTCCGGCGTATAGTCGTTATCCAGGCAAATCCGCGATAAAGCCGTTGTTTCTGCACTGTGGCATTGTTTTTCAATGCAATGGATTCGGCAATATCGAACAGATCATTGCGCGGCGTGACATGATACCAGTCCAGCCACTTATAGAGTGCTTTGCGGGAAACGGACGGCAGATCGGCCAGATCACCGAAGTCAACAATATGAAGAGAGCCGTGCGGAGCAAGGTGGCTGACCGCTTCATGCATTACCAACTGCCATTGCGGGATCATTGAAACGGCGTAGGAGATAAAAATTCGGTCAAAATGCCGACGCGCGAAAAGGGCTTGGGGATTAAAGTCGGCTGCGTCTGCATAGGCAAGCTTGGCCCGCTTACCAAGACCGGCCACCTCTATTTTCTTATGCGCGGTTGCGAGCATTTCGTTCGAAATATCAATGCCGTAGAGGGAAGTCTTTGGATAAGCCTCGCCAGCAAGAATCAAATTCCGGCCTGTTCCGCATCCAATCTCGAGGATGGAGCCGCGTTCTGGCGGATTGAGACCGGCAATCATGGGGTCGCGGCCCAGCAGATAATATTTACGTGTCACATCGTAGAAATGGCGTTGATGCCGATAGACGCGATCCATAAGAGGACCATGTTCGATCTTCGTAAACATGATTCAACCTCGGAATGTGTACAAATGAAATCCGCCATAAATAGAAGATCGGTCGCGCGCATGAAGCGTTTTCGACTGATCTTCCTTGTATTCCCACTGCGCTAGCGTTGCGTCATCGACACGGCCCGGCAAAAGAGAGGGCTCGGCGGCTGTGCGGAAGATTACCCGCGCGCCGGGAGCAGCTGTGCGGGTAATTTCAGTCCAAAGCTCATTGAGCTGCGTATCGTTCATCCAGTCTTGAGCATCCAGCAATATGAAGCGATCCACTGAGTTTTCAGGCTTTGCGCTCAGAAACTCCGTGTAGGACGCATTGACGACGCTCATTCGGCCGGCACGTTCACGCACTGCCGCAAAATTGTTGCGGGATAAATAAGGCGGTAGCGGACCGGTCTCCGCATTGTCGCTATAGCCGCGGCCAAAGGCTTGCCAAGCAAAATAGTTTTCTGAAAGCGGAAAACCGCAGGCGAGTTTTTCAAGGCGCCCACGCAATACCTCAGCCATATCGCCGTTTCCTGCAGTTGCAAGGGCATCATACTGCTGTGGTGGAATTCCGAGGCCAAAAAGCGAAGACTTCCGTGCGGTCGCCCAGCGGATCATGCGTTTGTCAAAGAGCGGGGCGAGGGCGGTGTCGAAATAAACCCGTTGTTCGGCAAGTGTCGATGCCTTCAGAATATCGCGCGGGTCAATACCGTAGAGTCTGGCAACGCGATGCCCCATGCCGATAAACAGGCCAAGCAGGCCATGGCGGTAAAGGTCGCGCGAAAAAATGGAGATACGCCGCCGGCCGGACACCATCCGCTTCTCCCAATAGGAGCGGCTGGTTGCATCAAGGTGCGGCCGGATGAAGCGTTCATAGGCCGTTAGATTGGATTTGCTGTCGGCAGTTCCATAGAACCGATAAAACGCATCGTAATTGGGAAGATTGACGACAGCAGCAAGCTTGAGGCGGTTGAAGGCAACGTGAGCCGTATTGAGATCAACGGCTTCAACACTGGCAGGATCAGCCGTCAAATAGGACATGGCATTACAGCCGCCGGATGCAATGGTAACAATTCGATGACCGGCACCAATCTGCAGGGCCTCCATATCAACTTCCGGATCTTCCCATATTTGCGGATAGACCAGTCCCTTGAAAACGTGAGCAAACAGTCTTTCAGACAATCCGGCGCGTGATAGAAGCCGGTTTTGCCGAACAGCCCTGTTCAGTTTTTCATTGCTGATATGCGAGCGAGGAGGCGGCGTATTTGCAGACTGTCGAGCAACTGGCATCCAAACGAATCCCCTTTATTGGAAATTCCTGCTCGCCTAGCACCCGCATGTAACAAGTTGGTGACGCCGCTGTGACGTAATGGATGAAGCTGATGACAATTTGATTCAAATTTTATTGATAAGTATTGGTTTTCGAATCTGATTCTTCCGCCTTGTGCTGGCGCTGTCAGCGTTGGGGCGGTTCAGTTCGTACCACCACCGACATTCCGGGGGCGAGATATTGTGCCAGGTCCTGTCCGGGATCGACTGATATGCGTACAGAGATACGTTGCGCGACCTTTGTAAAATTTCCGGTGGCGTTGTCAGGTTTGATTACGTTGAATTCAGAGCCGGCTGCCGGTGCAAATCGTTCAACCTTGCCGGACAGTCTTTTGCGATTGAGAGCGTCGACTGTGAACGTGATCGGCTGCCCCAGTGCAATATTGCTAAGCTGTGTTTCCTTGAAGTTTGCGATAATCCAGACTTCGCTGGGGACAATTGCCATGAGCTGCGTTCCGGCACTGACATATTGGCCGAGCTTGACACCAACTTCGCCAAGAGTGCCATCCCGTGGAGCTAGAATTTTAGTGTTGGACAAATCGATATCAGCCAGTTCAACGGCTGCCTTTGCGCCTGCGACTGCTGCTTCCAACGAACCGCGACTGACCTTAATGGTTTCAAGATCCTGATTGGACACTTCCAGTGCTGCTTTGGCCTGAGTTACAGATGCCTGGGCTTGCTCCAATGCTGTTTCACTTTGCTCTGCGTCACTCTTTGTCAAAACACCCTGACGGGCCAATGGCTCGATGCGGGCCCAATTGGCCTGTGCTCGCCGCAATACAGCCTCAGCGCTGTCGAGTTGTGCCTGGCTGGATCCAATGCGTGCCTCGGCGGCACGTTGCTGCTGTGTTGAGTTGTCAAGAGCGGCTTGCTGACTGGCGAGAGTCGCTTTTGCCTGATCCAGTTTTTGCGCAAAAATCCGGTCGTCAATTTTGGCCAGAAGTTGGCCCTGTTTGACCTTGTTATAATCCTGTACCGGAACATCAACGATATAGCCGCTCAACTGCGGACTAATCAGAGTAACATAGCCCTTCACATAGGCATTTTCTGTTATCTCGATATCGCTCTGAAATGGTGGCAGGCGCCAGGCATAAAGCACAAGCACGAGCCCGGAAATTCCAATAAGGATGGCAATTATCGTTGCCGAATGGCGCATATATTTAGACATCATCTGATCAACTCGTTTGAATGGCGAGAACGGTTTCCCGGTTGCGGAAAAGTGCGCGCAGGGAGACGTGCGTTAAAAGAATAATGAGCGCGAAAAGCGAAATACCGGCAATGAGCAGAAACGCATCATTATAGGCGAGGATATTGGCTTCACGCGTCGTTTGTTGGGAAAGCAGCGCTATTCCTTCTGCGTTTAACAGGGTGCCGTCGGTAATCGATCGGCTATAACCCGCTGTCAGTTGCCCAACACGCTGAACCACAAGCGGATTAGATAGGACAATGCTTTCTGCCAGGATATTGGAATGGAATTTCTCGCGTATCGTTATGAACGTACCGAAAACCGCTTGCCCGAAAAGCCCCCCAAGACTTTGTGTGGCTAGAAACACGATAATGAAACTGAGAATGTAGTTTGGCCCGCGTTTCAACGCTGAACTTAGCCCGACGGACATGGCTGGCGGCAAGAAGAGAGCTGTGGCAGCGGCTATGCAAGCTTGACTCGCATACATTTGCGCTGGGCGCGTGAGGTTCGTTGATTGGCTGTCCATATAGGAGCCGGCAATAAGAAACATCAAGGCAACGGCATGGATCGCAGGCACTCTTTCGGGTGTCATCACTGCGGCACATGAGAGGCCCGCTACAATCATTGCCGCCATGGAGACCATATAGATCATGCTGATTTGATCGTTTAACAGGCCCAGATTTTGAAAGAAATTATTGGCGACGGTTGATTGTTCGGAGACGACAAGCCTGAAAAGCAGAATTGTTCCGGCGAAATGAACGATCTCCTTGCTGGCAATCCAGCGGATATCGAGGAGGGGTTTTTCCCGGTTGAGCTCAATAATGACCGCAGCCGTAATGGTGACAACTGCAATAGCCAGAAGCACACCAAGCCAAGGGGCTTCAAACCACCAATAAAGCCTACCGGTAACGAGCGTCACGGCGATACAACCGAAACCGATGGCTATCAAAAGATAGCTGATAATATCCAATTTCTCGATGACCTTTGCCCTTGGTATGGGTGTCAGAGGGAGAAGATAGATAACGCCAAATGCGATAAGGGCGAGAGAAATTTCGAACGTATATAATCCGCCCCACTGGCCGATATCCAACAGCGTGGGCGAAAGCAGGCGAGCCAGAGGCGAGGCCAGCGATATATTCGTTAGCACCAGACATATGGCTATTGTCATCTTGCGCGCCGGTGTGAACGCCTCAAGCATGTAAAGGAAGGCAAGACTCGACAATGGAGCTGCGGCAATGCCGCTGACAAAACGAATGATGATGGCCGATTGCAAATCTGTGACCACCAGATGCAGCAGCGATACAAGCACGAAAATTGCCAAGCTTAACTGGGCAAAATTTCGCAAGCCATACTGATTTCTGATCTTGATAAGTGCAATCGACAGGCTGACATTGGGTGCCATATAGGCAGCGATCAGCCAGGTGGTTTCGGTGTTTGTTGCACCGAGATAGCCCTGAATCTGCGGGATATTTGTAGCGATCAGATTCATTCCAAGGCCCTGCGTCATCGATAGCAGAGTTGACGCGCCAATATAGGCAGCCGAGCGGAGCGGATGCATAGGAACGGGCGCCGCAGGGGGAGGCGGTGCAGTTTTGATCGGATCATAACCGACAAACTCAGCTTCGGGGAGCATGTGGCTCAGTCCCTCTCGTCGAGTTCGTTGATATTGCGGTTAATTGACCGAAGGACATCTATTGTGTTCTGCAGGTCTTCGCTCTCGATACCCGCCAGGACATCAGCGCGCAGCTTTTGGGCAAGATCATTGACCTTTTTTGCTAATGTCCTGCCGGTCACTGTGATGTGAATTTCCTTGGCGCGCCGGTCCCCTTCTGCCTCTTTGCGTTGAATGAATCCCTGACTCTCAAGACCGTCAAGCAAGCGCACCATGGTGGGTGTTTCTATATCCAGCTCTTCTGCAAGCTCCTTTTGATTGAGCACTGCAAGCCTGTCGAGCAGCAACAATGTCCGCGCTCTGGCTTGTGTCAGTCCTAATTCTTTCACACGCGAATCAAAATGCGTGCGCAGCTTTCGGCTGGCTCTGCCCAATTCGTCCACAAAAATGAAATGTAAGCCACGATGTGCCATAAGATAGCCGTATAATAAGTAGGTTGCTAATTATTAATGTGCGATATAACTCCAAACGGATTGGATTTCAAGGTCGTGTCAGCGTAGATCGAGACGCAGGAGTTCGTCCGTATAAGATTTGCCGTCGATACGCAGGGCATCCTTCTCCACGCCGAACACCTCAAAACCCAAGCTGAGATAGAGCGTGCGGGCTGTAATATTGGCAGCCATGACGGTCGCGTGTAATGTATCAACGTGATTTCGAGCGTAATCGATAACTGCCAGCGTCAGTCTTTTTCCGAGCTGATGCCTGCGCCATCTCTCATCCACATAAACACCCCAAAGCAAACCCTTGTGTTTTTGCTTTGTCTTGGAGTTTGCGGCAAAGCCTGCAACGCCGATCAGTTCACCTTCAGCAAATGCACCGAAAACGGCGTTTGGCAGAGCGTCAAGGCGGCAGCGAATTTCGGCCATGTCGAGATCGGCCTCTTCTTCATAGCTTGAGCCGAATGCTTCCGGCGCCGCTTGCAATCCATGTAAGCGCAGTCGCTGGAATTGCTCTGCATCCTTCCTGTTCAATACCCGGATCGAAATATTCATATTCGGACTCCAAATATCACATCATGACAGGCAGATGACGAATGTCGCCATGTTTACAAAGAGATATCCACATAAGAGTTGAATGAAAATGAAAATAGAACTCCATTCCGCCTTATTTCAGATAGAGTGGATTCGAGGGGCCACTTGAGTACCTAGGAGAGGATTAAAACACATGAAGAATAAATTTGTTATCGCCTTGGCAGCTGTATCGTTGTTTGCTTTGGCTGGCTGCGGTGAAAGCGAGCAGAAGACCGAAACGCCACCTGCTACAACTGAAGCACCAGCTCCAGCACCGGCGCCGGCTCCAACAGCGGTTGAACCAGCAAAGCCAATGACTGCTCAAGACGCGATGAAGACCATTAAAGAGCAGGCTGCAACCATGACTGCTGAGCAAAAGCAGGCAGCCGTCGAAACCGCCCGCAAGGCAGCTGAAGAAGCCGCAAAAGCGGCGGGACAAACAGCCGATCAGGTTAAAGCCGCTGCCGACGCAGCTGAAAAAGCCATCAAGGATGCGCTTGGCGTTCAATAAAATTCAATTGGCAGGTACGGCAGGCCTCATGTTTGCCGTACCTGCGCCCATCTATGTCAAACAGTTTTGATGCGTAATTATCTCTCTCGCAATTGCGAAAAACTTTGAATAAAATAGAGCCATGTCTATTTGGCGCCGCATCAGCGATTTCATCACCACCACAGCAGTCGATGCATTCTCCAGCATTATCGAGGCTGTACGTACCGCATTTGAAGGCGATCCCGAAACGCGGCGACGCGTTGCGTTTTCGATAGCAATGATTGCCTTGTCGGCCAAAATGGCCAAGGCAGATGGCATTGTATCACAAGCCGAGGTTAATGCGTTCCACGACATTTTTCATGTGCCTGAGCAGTATCAGGACCAAGTCACCAGATTATATAATCTGGCAAAGCAGGATGTCGCGGGTTACGAGGCCTACGCAACGCAGTTGGCTTCACTTTGCGGTTCCGGTCACCGGAACTGTCAAATGCTGGAAGATGTTCTTGATGGGCTTTTCCATATTGCCAAGGCCGATGGCGCATTGCACGACAAGGAATTGACATTTCTCGGCACGGTTGCGGAAATCTTTGCCCTTGATGAGGAAAAGTTTGACCGTGTCCTTGCGCGGCATGTCGGGCGTGGACAGGCAGACCCATATCTGGTCTTGGGTCTGGCGCGGAATGTAAATTTTGAGACTGCGCGCAAGCAGTATCGCGCGCTGGTTAGAGAAAACCATCCGGATATGTTGATTGCCCGAGGTGTGCCGGAAGAATTCATAGCTATCGCCAATCAACGTATAGCGGCTATCAATGCGGCTTGGGAAAAAGTCGAAAAAGACCTGAAGGCATATGAACGCGTTTAAGCCCGATCATTTAAACGTGGCAGTTCACGCGTCGCCAAATTTCGGTCCCCGCAAGGATGGCAAGCGCCCGCATATTCTTATCCTGCATTATACCGGCATGGAGACGGGCGAAGCTGCCGAAAACTGGCTGGCAAACCCGGAAAGCGAAGTTTCCGCGCATTATGTCGTGCACGAAGACGGCAGGATCGTGCAATTGGTTTCCGAAAGTGAGCGCGCCTGGCATGCCGGAAAGGGCTCGTGGAAGGGCGAAACGGATATTAATTCTTGCTCAATCGGGATTGAAATCGTCAATGGCGGCCCGCTACTTGGATTCCCGGTGTTTCCGGGCGAACAGATCGACGCGGTTATCGACCTTTGCAAAGGCATAATCTCGCGCAATGGAATTCGTCCTGAAAATGTCCTTGCTCATTCAGATGTCGCACCTGCACGCAAGATCGACCCCGGCGAGAAATTCCCTTGGCCAGTGCTATTTAATTCCGGCGTGGGGCATTGGGTCGATCCGGCTCCGGTGCGCGGTGGTCGGTTCTTTTCTGCCGGTGATCAAGGGCAGCCAGTGGAGGCTTTGCAGTCCATGCTGGCTCTTTATGGCTACGGCGTACCCATTGATGGGGTCTTCGGAAATGCGACCGAATTGAGTGTTTTGGCCTTCCAGCGCCACTTTCGGCCGGCAAAAGTGGACGGAGTCGCGGACATGTCAACCATTGAAACGCTGCACAAACTACTTTCTGCACTCCCGGCATTGTCAGCATAACGTATTGAACGTTAAAGCCTTTTCTGAGAGAAATTGTGCGATGCAGCATATATATTACAATGGGTTACACAAAGTTATTTGATGTATCAATATTCGGCTGCATTGGGCCGTCACATCCTAGCCCAGTGTTTCGGGCAGCCCAGTTTGGATTTTTGGGCTCGGAACGTTCCCGGCGCGCATCTTTCGTGCGGCCCAAGAAATTAAACGGAAAACGATGACAAATAGATTTGGTATGATTTGCGCCCTTGTTGGGGCGGTGGCTTTGTTTGGTTCAAATTCAGCATTCAGCAAACCGGTCGAGGCCCAGCCGACAAACCTGGCCGATTATCTGAAGGCAAAGCGTGTTGAAGCCGATAAGAAAAAAACGACCGAAAAAACTGCAAAGAAGGTTGATGGAAAGAGCCAGGGCAAGAAGGTAAGTGCCAAGGTTTCATCCGGTAAAAAGGCTGCAGTAAAAACTCAGCGTATCTCAAAAAAGATTTCTGGTTCCAAGCGTCCGGTCGTTCAGGCAAAAGCCCGTTTCAAGACCACGACGGTAAACAACCGTATTGATACAATGACAACCGGCAGCATTGCATCTGCCGCCTCTGCTGGTGGTTCGACCAAATATTCCAGCATCATTTCTTCTTACGCAGCGTCTTACGGTGTTCCGATTGCACTTGCTCATGCGGTCGTCCGCGTGGAAAGCAACTACCGGGCTGACATGACTGGCCGTGCTGGTGAGGTTGGTTTGATGCAGATCAAATATTCGACGGCACAGGGCTTGGGCTACACAGGTAGCCGTCAGGCGCTCTATAATCCCGATACGAATATTCGTTGGGGTATGAAGTATCTTGCCGGAGCCCATAAGCTTGGCAATGGCACGACTTGCGGCACGATCCTGCGCTATAATGCAGGGCACGGCGCCACCCGGATGAATCCGATTTCGGCCAATTATTGTGCCAAGGTCAAACTGCAAATGGCGGCCAACTAAGCATTCGCTAGTTGCTTTGAGGAAGGCTGGATGACTATCCAGCCTTTTTTCATTTGCCTTTTCTGGAAGATAAGCATTTATACGGGCGCCAGCTGGCCGGGCAGCCGCGCATGTCATAAGCCGAAAGGCGGCATGTGAGGAAAGTCCGGGCTCCAGGGAAACACGGTGCCGGATAACGTCCGGCGGGGGCGACCCTAGGGAAAGTGCCACAGAAAGGAAACCGCCCCGTCTTTCGTTGTGCCGCGTCTATAATGGATGGGACACAAGGAATGACGGGGTAAGGGTGAAAGGGTGGGGTAAGAGCCCACCGCGCAACTGGTAACAGGGGCGGCAAGGCAAACCCCACCGGGAGCAAAACCGAATAGGGACGGCGTGCCTGACGAAAGTCAGGCGATCAGTTTCCGGGTCAGTCGTCCGGGTAGGTTGCAGGAGGCGGATGGCAACATCCGTCCAAGATGAATGGCTGCCGCGCCGGATGCAAATCCGGCCATACAGAACCCGGCTTACAGGCCAGCTGGCACTTTAAACTCTGCGATTATTTATCATTCTCCCCGTAAGGGAGGGGACTGGTTTGCGATTCCTAACGCTTCATTAAGCTTAATGATGGATAAATTCAGAATCGCCGGAAGTGTGCTTGGTTTTGCCAGCTACTTCCATCCTGTGTACTCTAATCCCATTGACGCCCATAGTGCCCCATGATATCGATTGATTTCATCAGTAGCGTTCAGTCGACACGGTGTTTCCCGACATTGGATCTTGCCATGCAGGGCCGGCATTTCGCCGGAGTTGCGACGCGCGCTTATGAGATTCTGTCTCCTCGGTTGCAGGGAGAGGCAGGGGCAGAACGATCAGAGACCCTTGAGGTCAGAACGGCGGGATTAAGCTTTGAACCGGTTCCTCGGGCATATGACGAACAGGATCGACGCAAAGGGGCGGGTTTCCGTTCCGGCTCAGTTTCGTCTGATTGTGCAGTCCGCCGGTCATACGGAGCTTTATGCCCTACGCTCTCTTCATCTTCCTGCTCTGGATGTGGGCGGACCGGAACTGTTGACCCGATTCGACAAAAAGCTGGAAAGCGAAGATCCGTTTGCGGAGACAGCGGACGATATGTCGTTTTATCTTCACGCGGACGGCGGCTTCCTCAAATTGGACGCAGATGGGCGGATTACGGTGACGGATTTCCTGCGGGAACATACGGGCATCTCCACAGATGTGACCTTTGCGGGGGCGAATACGCATTTTCAAATGTGGCAGCCGGATCAATTCGAAGCGCATCGCAAAACAGTTCGGGCCCGGCTCGCGGAAAAACGCCGTCTGGAGGCGAATTGATGACCGGTTCTGACGCGGATAATGGCTCAAAAAACGCAGATGATCGTCATGTCCCGGTTCTGCTTGATGAAGTCATTGCTGCCTTGCAGCCGGAAAAAGGCCAGCGAATTATCGATGGAACCTTTGGAGCTGGTGGTTACACCAAGCGTATTCTTGAAACGGGCGCTGACGTAACGGCAATTGATCGCGATCCTTCTGCTATCGAAGCTGGCCGTGCCCTGGAAAAAGACTCCGCCGGAAGGCTGACCCTCGTTCAAGGCACCTTTTCGACGCTGGATCAGGTTGCCCTTCTGGGTGCTCCCGATGGCATTGTTCTTGATATCGGTGTTTCGTCCATGCAAATTGACGAAGCCGAGCGTGGCTTTTCTTTCCAAAAAGATGGACCACTCGATATGCGCATGTCGAGTTCGGGTCCGAGTGCTGCTGATGTGGTCAATCGTCTCAAAATTGGCGACCTCGCGCGCATTTTCAATTTTCTTGGGGAAGAGCGCAACGCGGGCCGTATCGCCCGTATGATCGACAAGCGGCGTGCGACGGAGCCGTTTCATCGTACCCGCGATCTGGCCAATGCAATCGAAGCTCTGGTTGGTCGAAATCCGAAAGTTCCGATTCATCCGGCGACGCGTGTCTTTCAGGCGCTGCGTATTTTTGTGAATGATGAGCTCGGCGAATTGGTGCGCGCATTGCATGCGGCTGAACGTGTGTTGAAGCCCGGCGGACGGCTCGTTGTTGTAACATTCCATTCGCTTGAAGATCGCATCGTTAAACGCTTCTTTGCAGATCGTTCAGGCGCAGGCGGCGGCTCGCGTCATTTGCCGCAGGTCGAGCAGCGCCGCGCCACATTTACCCCGGTTGGCAAGGGGATCGTTGCGCCGACAGAGGCGGAGGCGGCGCGCAATCCGCGGGCACGTTCCGCCAAGCTTCGCGCAGGCATCCGCACGGATAGTGCGCCGCTTGTCGAAGATCATGCGATTTATGGTTTGCCTAATCTGCCCATATTTCATGAAACCCAGTCTCAGAAGAAAATGGGGAGTTGACCAGTGCTGCGTACCTTCGACATCATTTTGATCGGGTTGATGATAGCGGCGGCGTCGATAACCTATAAGATCAAGCACGACGCCGAGAAGCAGATGAATCAAGTGACGAAGCTTGAGCGCATGATCTCGGATGAGAACGATACGATTGATCTCTTGAAGGCTGATTGGAGTTTGCTCACCCAGCCAAACCGTTTGCAAAAACTGATAGAGACCTTCCAGGGTCAGCTTGATCTTCAACTCGTTGAAGCCAATCAGATTATAGACATCAATGATCTGCCCCAACCAAAGCCGGTTGTTTTTGACTCTGTCGCAGACATCATCACCGAAGCCAGCGCCAAGGACTTGAAGCCGGATTCTACGTTGACCGGCAGCGTGGCAAAAAAGGCTAATCCCGCACCAAAAGGAGCTGCACAATAATGGCTGCTGTTTGGATCAAGCGGAAGAAGATCGATCTGGAGTCTGGAACTGCACCGGCCTTTGCCGTGGATGCAAAAAAGAAGAAATCAGGCAATCGCGCGCGCAACCGTGTTGTCATGGCCATTGCTTGCTTCATAGGCATATATAGCGTCATCGGCGGAAGACTGATCTATTACGGGATTCAGGAAGATACGACCGGATATAATGGCCCAACTGGTACGGTGCTGGCTGCGCGACCGGATATTCTTGATCGAAATGGCGAAGTCTTGGCAACCGATATCAAGACGAATTCGCTTTATGCTGAACCGAAGAAGATCATTGACCCTGATGAAGCCATTGAGCTGCTTTCGACAGTGCTTCCTGATCTCAATTTCGAGCAGACCTACAGCCGGCTGAAAAGCAAGGCAGGATTTGCCTGGTTGAAACGTGGCCTGACGCCACAGCAAAAGAGCCAGATCATGGCTCTGGGCATACCTGGCATCGGTTTTCGCACGGAGAAGGCACGGTTCTATCCAGGTGGTCCTACCGCTTCGCATATTCTTGGTCTCGTAAATATCGACAATCAGGGCATTGCCGGTATGGAGAAATATATCGACGAACATGGCCTGTCGGATCTGCGGGACGCAGGACTTGCAGACAGCCGGTCGCTTGAGCCCGTCAGGCTTTCGATTGATCTGCGTGTGCAACATGTGGTGCGCGATGTGGTTGTTCAGGCCATGCAGAAATATAGCGCCATCGCCGCTGGTGCAGTCGTATTGAACGTCAAGACTGGCGAAGTTCTAGCCATGGCATCGGCCCCGGATTTTGACCCGAATAATCCATATAATGCTCTGGAAAAAGACCGGCTTAACCGTATGTCTGCCGGTGCCTTTGAGATGGGTTCGACAATCAAAAGCTTTACCACGGCAATGGCGCTGGATTCCGGCAAAGTCAATTTGCAAAGCACATTCGACGCGCGCCGCCCGATCACTATTGGCCGCCAGACGATCCGGGATTTCCATGGCAAGGGCCGGGTTCTTACCCTGCCTGAAGTGTTCATTTACTCATCCAATATCGGGTCGGCAAAAGAGGCCGATGTTGTTGGCATTGACGGTCATCGTGAGTTCCTGCACCGCATGGGCCTCCTTGACCGTATGGTGACAGAGCTGCCGGAAGTAGCCCGGCCAATGGAGCCAAAAGTCTGGAAGAAAGTGCATTCCATCACTATCGCATTCGGTCATGGTATGGCGACGACACCCTTGCAGACTGCGGTTGGAGCGGCTGCTCTCATGAATGGCGGTCGCCTGATGCCTCCGACATTCCTGCCGCGTACCATGGAAGAAGCCGATAAAGTCGCCAAACAGGTCGTGAGCGAAAAGACCAGCGAAGATATGCGTTATCTGTATCGCCTGAATGCTGAAAAAGGTTCCGGTGGTTCGGGTAATCGCGCAACGGTGCCTGGCTATCGCGTTGGCGGTAAAACCGGGACGGCGGAAAAAGTCGTCAATGGACGGTACTCCAAGGATGTCAGGTTCAACGCATTTGTCGCCGCATTTCCGATCGATAAGCCTGAATATGTGGTGTTGACGATTGTAGACGAGCCGAAGGCCGAGGCAGGTAAAATCGGCGCTACTGCCGGTTTCAATGCAGCGCCTATGGTTCAGGAAATCATCCGCCGTTCAGCCTCTTTCTTGGGCGTGCAGCCGGATTTCAACGAAGAACAAATATCTGCTCCAATGATGGTGAACTTTAACCAATAACACTCGGAAAACGAATCAATAAGAGGCGTTTTTCAACCGAACTCATGGGAAAGAACAGGTTCCGGTCCGGCCATGAAATTGAAAGAATTGAACGGCATCCCTGCCTTGGCAATCTCCGAATTTGGGGAAAGAGCCATCACTGGTCTGACATCGGACTCTCGACAGGTTCAGAAGGGATACGTTTTTGCCGCCCTCAAAGGGGTAAAGGCTGACGGGATAGCCTATGCTCAGGATGCTGTAAAAAGAGGCGCGTCGGTTATCATCGCGTCGAGTGGCGCCAAGCTTGGAAATATTGGTGCGCCGATCATTTATGTTGACGATCCGCGCCGTACACTGGCGCTTGCCGCGGCGAGTTTTTATGGAAGCCAGCCTGATGTGATGGTCGCTATCACCGGGACGAGCGGGAAAACCTCTGTTGCCTCCTTTACGCGGCAGATCTGGGCGCAGGCAGGTTTCGCATCCGCCAGCATTGGCACTACAGGCGTCATCTCGCCGACACGCGATGATTATGGTTCTCTGACAACGCCGGATCCGGTTGAACTCCACAAGCTGTTGAGTGAACTTGTGGAGGAAGGCGTTACCCATGCGGCTATGGAAGCGTCATCTCACGGTCTCGATCAGCGCCGTCTTGACGGTGTAAAGCTCACAGCCGGTGCGTTCACCAACCTCGGCCGAGATCATATGGATTACCACCCCACGGTCGAAGAATATCACGCGGCCAAGCTGCGGCTTTTCACAGAACTCCTGCCGAAAGGTGCGCCCGCGGTCATTTTTGCCGACGATCCTTTTTCCAAGGCGACAATCGCCGCAGCGGCGGAAGCTGGCTGCAAAGTATTGACTGTCGGTCGCAAGGGCGAATTCATATCGCTGAAGCGGGTTGAACATGAACGTTTCCGCCAGCACGTTGAAGTGCATATTGCGGGCGAGATTTATGAAATAACATTGCCGCTCGCCGGTGATTTCCAGGTCGCCAATGGACTCGTTGCTGCGGGTCTTGCCATCGCAACGGGCGTTCCGGCAGCAGCGGCGATGCGTGGCCTTGAGCGCCTCAAGGGCGCTCCGGGACGGCTTGATCTGGTGGGAGCGACGGAAGAAGGCGCGCCCGCCTATGTTGATTATGCGCACAAGCCTGATGCGCTTGAAAATGTACTGACGTCAGTGCGCCCATTTACGACTGGCCGCGTTATCGTGGTCTTTGGTTGCGGTGGCGATCGTGACAAGGGCAAGCGTCCGATGATGGGCGAAATCGCTACGCGGTTAGCAGATGTCGTTATCGTTACGGACGACAATCCACGCTCTGAAGTGCCCGCAACCATACGCGCCGAAATTCTCGCGGCTGCTCCCGGAGCCCGCGAGATCGGCGACCGGCGCGAAGCTATCCGCGAAGCCGTTGCAATGATGAAGTCGGGCGACACCTTGATCGTTGCGGGAAAAGGTCATGAAGAAGGCCAGACTGTCGGCGACGTCGTGCTGCCATTTTCGGACCACGTTGAAGTAGCTCAGGCATTGAAAGACCGTATACCACAGGAGGGCGGTATATGAGTCTTCTGTGGTCTTCCGATGCCATGATCGCCGCCATGAATGGCAGGCCGGTCGGTAAACTTCCGGAGGGCATCACCGGCATTTCCATCGATACGCGGACATTGCGCGGTGGCGAGGCGTTTTTCGCAATCAAAGGCGACGCCTTGGATGGTCATGACTATGCCACCGCCGCAGTTGCAGCGGGTGCGGCGCTTTTGGTCGTTGCAGAGGCCAAATTGCCTGCTCTTGGCAAGCTGAAAGCTCCTATGATTGTTGTGGACGATGTTTTGGCCGCCATGACGCGGCTTGGCATTGCCTCGCGCGAGCGCTCTCACGCACAGATTATTGCGGTAACTGGCTCCGTCGGCAAGACGACAACAAAAGAAGCACTGCGTCACGTTCTTTCCGAAGTCGGTAAGGTTCATGCCTCGGTTGCATCGTTTAATAATCATTGGGGCGTGCCCCTGACGCTTGCACGCATGCCGCAGGACACGGATTACGGCGTCTTCGAAATCGGAATGAACCATGCCGATGAGATTCGTCCGCTGGTTAAAATGGTGCGCCCACACGTGGCGATCATTACATTGATTGCTCCGGCACATCTTGGCCATTTCAAAAACCTTCAGGAGATTGCGACAGCCAAGGCGGAAATTTTTGAGGGCCTGCTGCCCGGTGGCTATGCTTTGCTCAATCGCGACGACAAGCACTACAAGTTTCTGGAGAAACTTGCGCTTGAAGCCGGTGTCGAGCACATCAAATCCTTTGGTGAGAATGCCAGGGCTGATTATCGGCTGATGAAGCTCAAACTGCACGACGCCTGTTCGTGCATGACTGCGCGGCTTGCCGGCGAAGAGGTTGTCGCAAAAGTTGGCGCACCTGGCCGCCACATCGTTCAGAACGTTCTGGCGGTGCTCGGTGCTGCACATCTCACAGGCGCTGATATGGCCAAAGTTGCCTTGGCGCTTTCATCGCTTCGCGCTGAAAGCGGACGTGGTGAGAGACACACGCTTGAGATCGCAAAGGGCACATTTACGCTAATTGACGAGAGCTATAATGCAAATCCCGCATCAATGCGCGCAGCTGTCGAACTTCTCGCGTCTGCAACCCCGACAGGCAAAGGGCGCCGTATTGCCGTTCTAGGCGATATGCTGGAACTGGGAAAACAATCGCCCAGGCTGCATGCCGAGCTGTCGTCAGTTATTGCGGCAAACAATATCAACATGGTTTTTCTCGGCGGACCGGAGATGGCGGCGCTGAAAGCAGCCATGCCGGTTGAAATTCGTGCCGAATACAGGCAGAGCGTGGAAGAGTTGCAACCGCAATTGCTGAATACGATCAGAGCTGGTGACGTGATCATGATCAAGTCGTCCAAGGGGACCGGCTTCTCCCAGATCGTCAAAACGCTCTTGCAGAAATATAACACCGCCGAACCTCTCGCTCCTGCCGAGTGAGCCTGCGGGGGATGGGGAAAGGGCACTAATCAATGCTTTATTATCTTGCCGGCCTGGCGGAACAGCTACAGTTTCTCAACGTGTTTCGTTATATCACGTTCAGGACCGGCGGGGCGCTGATTACCTCCGCGCTCATTGTTTTCCTTTTCGGGCCACGGATCATTGATTCCTTGCGCGTCCGTCAAGGTCGCGGCCAGCCAATACGCGCAGATGGCCCACAGACCCACTTCAAGAAGGCCGGTACGCCAACAATGGGCGGACTGATGATTATGACGGGCATTATCATTTCATCATTACTCTGGGCCAACTGGTCCAATATTTATGTATGGGTTGTGCTGCTCGTCGCCTTGGGTTTCGGTGCAATCGGCTTCTATGATGATTATCTGAAGGTCAGCAAGCAGGCGTCCAAGGGTTTTTCCGCCCGCGCGCGTCTTGGCATCGAATTCCTTATTGCAGCCATTGCCGGTCTGACGATCATGTGGGCAGGGCAGGAGCCTTTCTCCTCGTCACTCACATTTCCTTTCGCCAAAGAGTTTATACTCAACCTTGGAATTTTCTTCGTTCCGTTTGCAGCCTTCGTCATGGTTGGCGCGGGCAATGCAGTGAATTTCACCGACGGTCTTGATGGTCTGGCAACAGTCCCGGTCATGATTGCTGCTGCCTCCTTCGGCGTCATTGCCTATCTGGCGGGTAACGCGATTTTCGCGGACTATCTGCAGATTCACTTCACTCCCGGCACGGGTGAACTCGCCGTCGTGCTCGGTTCTGTAATTGGAGCGGGGCTCGGCTTCCTCTGGTTCAACGCGCCGCCTGCTGCGATTTTCATGGGTGATACAGGTTCGCTGGCCCTTGGCGGATTGATCGGCGCTGTCGCTGTCGCTACCAAGCACGAGATCGTGCTTGCCATTATCGGCGGCGTTTTCGTCATGGAAGCCATGTCCGTGATCATCCAGGTTGCCTCGTTCAAAATGACGGGAAAACGGGTTTTCCTTATGGCGCCGATCCATCACCATTTTGAAAAGAAGGGCTGGACCGAAAGTCAGGTCGTGATCCGTTTCTGGATCATTGCCGTGATCCTCGCGCTCATCGGTCTTTCAACTCTGAAACTGAGGTAGGGCTGCAAGTATGATATCTGCCCACTCCATGAAGGACAAAACCGTCGCGCTCTTTGGGCTCGGCGGTTCGGGCATTGCAACGGCCCAAGCCATTATTGCTGGTGGTGCGAGGGTTATTGCATGGGACGATAATCCTGACAGCGTAATGCGCGCCCAAGCCGCAGGCGTTACAACCTCTGATTTGCGTAACGTCGATTGGAAACAGTTTTCCTCTTTTGTCTTGTCCCCAGGGGTCCCATTGACCCATCCGCGTCCGCATTGGAGCGTTGATCTTGCGCGGGCAACCGGGGTCGAGATTATCGGTGACATAGAATTATTCGTGCGGGAGCGTAATCTTGTCCTCGCAGATAGCCCGGGTGCGGAGATACCGTTTATCGCCATCACCGGCACGAATGGGAAATCCACTACTACTGCTCTTATCGCCCACATCATCAAATCATCGGGTCGCGACGTGCAACTTGGCGGCAATATTGGCACAGCAATCATGACGCTGGGTCAACCGGAAAACGGGCGTATCTATGTGGTTGAATGTTCTTCATACCAGATCGATCTGGCGCCTTCGATCAATCCGACTGCGGGTATTTTATTGAACCTTACACCGGATCATCTGGATCGCCACGGCACCATGCAGCACTATGCCGAGATCAAGGAAAGACTGGTGGCGGGAAGCCAAACCGCGATTATTGGCGTTGATGACAGTTTTTGCGCTGCAATTGCCGACCGGCTGGAACGCGCTGGAAAACGTGTCGCCCGGCTTTCCAAGCGTATGCCCATAGCGGAGGGTTATTTTGCTGAGGAAAGCCAGTTGTTCCATGCCCATGACGGTGTGACGACGGCAATTGCTTCGCTTGAAGGGATAGGGTCGCTGCGCGGCGAGCACAATGCGCAAAATGCTCTTGCAGCTTTTGCCGCGTGCCGTGCGGCTGGTCTGTCGGCTGAAGAGATCAATGCTGGTCTGAGAACGTTTCCTGGTCTTGCTCATCGCATGGAGCAGGTTGCCAAGCTAGGCTCGACACTCTTCGTCAACGACTCCAAGGCGACAAATGCCGAAGCTGCAGCGCCTGCATTGTCTTCCTTTCCACGTATTTACTGGATCGCTGGTGGGCTGCCTAAAGAAGGCGGCATCGCTTCGCTGTCGGGTTTCTTTCCGCGTATCGCTAAAGCCTATCTCATCGGCGAAGCTGCCCCGCAATTCGCGGCAACCCTTGGTGATACCGCACCTTATGAGATTTCCGGTACAATTGACGTTGCCGTTCGACATGCTGCATCGGACGCAAGCAAAGACGAAGCCGGCGAGCCCGTGGTTCTGCTGTCTCCTGCCTGCGCCAGCTTCGATCAGTTTCAGAATTTTGAAAAACGCGGTGAAGCTTTCCGCTCTGCCGTTCTTGCGCTTCCGGGCGCATCACCTATTGGGGGTCTGTAATGGTAAGTCGCATTGACCGTGGTCCCGTTGCTGAGTGGTGGTGGACGATTGATCGCTTTCTTCTGGCTGCATGTCTGAGCCTGATGGGCCTTGGCATTTTGTTGTCTTTTGCCGCAAGTCCCGCTGTTGCCGAACGCATCGGGCTTGAGAGCTTTTATTTCGTCAAGCACCAGTCCATGTTCATGGTTCCGGCTGTGATCGTCATGTTTGCGGTATCGTTCATGGCGCCAAGAACGATTAGGCGATTTGCGATCATCCTGCTCGCCGGTGCGATATTTGCCATGGTGCTTGCCCTATTTTTCGGCATTGAAGTCAAAGGCGCACGCCGCTGGATTTCGCTCGCGGGCATATCGGTGCAGCCGTCCGAGTTCATGAAACCGGCATTTGTGATCGTTTGTGCCTGGCTTTTTGCCGAAAACGAACGCCGCAAGGATATCCCTGGCAATTTCTTTTCGATGGTTCTGTTCGGCGTTGTTGCTGCCTTGCTGATTGCTCAGCCCGATCTTGGCCAAACGATCCTGACTGCGGGTACATGGGGTGCCATGTTCTTCATGGCTGGTGTTCCGTGGATGTGGATCATTGCTTTGGGCGGTCTTGGTGTGGCCGGGTTCTTTGGCGCTTATACGGTTTTTCCGCACGTTGCTGGCCGTATTGACCGCTTCATGACGGGCGAGGGCGACACGTTTCAGGTTGATGCCGGACGTGAAGCCATTATCCGCGGCGGCTGGCTCGGACAGGGCCCAGGTGAAGGAACCATCAAGCGTATCATTCCGGACAGTCACACCGACTTCATTTTCTCGGTGACTGCTGAAGAATATGGAATCGCGCTCTGTCTCTTGATCGTTTTGATTTTCGCTTTCATCGTTATTCGCGGTCTGTCGATAGCCTTGAAGGAGCGTGATGACTTTACACGTCTTGCTGTGTCCGGGCTGGTGATCCTGTTTGGTTTTCAGTCCATCATCAATATTTCGGTCAATCTGCATCTTATGCCTGCCAAGGGTATGACGCTGCCATTTATCTCCTATGGCGGTTCTTCGCTTATCTCCGTGGCGATCTCGACCGGATTATTGCTGGCTTTGACCAGGCGCAGGCCAGAGGGGCGCCGCTCCGCAACTTTGGGAAATTCGCAGAGACCTGCCATGATGGGTGCAGGATAGCCAATGACCAAGGGAGTTATTTTTCTTGCCGCCGGTGGTACCGGCGGCCATCTTTTTCCGGCTGAATCGCTAGCTCACGATCTGATCGAAAGAGGTTGGGATATTCATCTTGCCACTGATGACCGTGCGCAGCGTTTTACCGGCCACTTTCCGGCAAGTCAGATTCATGTTGTTCGTTCCGCGACAATTGGCGGGCGAAACCCGATCGCTTTGGCGCAAACATTCTGGAAGCTTTGGCTTGGCAACCTTGATTCCCGCAGATTGTTTCGCTCTTTAAAGCCTAAGCTTGTTGCCGGTTTTGGTGGCTATCCGACACTTCCGCCGCTTTACGCCGCTACTGCCTTGAAAATTCCGACACTGGTCCATGAGCAGAACGCCGTGATGGGACGCGCCAACAAAGCGCTTGCCGCCCGTGTGACTGCCATTGCCGGGGGCTTTCTGCCCGATCACGGTGGGGCTTTTTCAAGCAAGACAATTGTTACTGGAAATCCTGTGCGCCCTGCCGTGCTCGCGGAGGTAGGCAAGCCATACAAGGCATCGCAGGCACATCAGCCATTTCACTTTCTGGTTTTTGGTGGCAGCCAAGGTGCCCAGTATTTTTCGACGGCGATACCGGCAGCTATAAGTTTGCTTGCGCCGGATTTGCGGGCTCGCCTTGTCTTGACCCAGCAGGCCCGCCCGGAAGATGAGACACAGCTTCGCGCCGCCTATCAGCAGGCGGGGATCAAGGCTGATGTGGCGGTGTTTTTCACCGATATGGCACGCCGCATATCAGAATCGCACTTTGTTCTGTCCCGGTCTGGTGCTTCCACTGTTTCCGAAATCGCCGCTATCGGGCGGCCAGCCATCCTGGTGCCATTCCCGCACGCGCTCGATCACGATCAAGCCGCCAACGCGGCTGCGCTGCAGGCGGCAGGCGGAGCTGATGTCATCAAGCAGTCGGATCTTTCGCCGGAGCGTATTGCAGCGATCCTGACAAGCGCCATGAACGAGCCGACGCGTCTGGCATTTATTGCCGAAAAGGCACGTTCAACAGGCAAACCGGACGCGGCAAGGTTGCTTGGCGATCTCGCAGAGGCTATTGCAACCGGCCAAAGCGTCGAAGAATTCAAAAAAGGAGTGCGTCCATGAAGATGCCGCTCAATATAGGTTTGGTCCATTTTATCGGTATCGGTGGTATCGGCATGAGTGGCATTGCCGAAGTGCTGCATAACCTTGGCTATAAGGTCCAGGGGTCCGATCAGTCTGATAGTGCCAATGTGCAGCGTTTGCGTGAGAAGGGCATAGAGATATTCATCGGTCACGCAGCGCCCAATATCGGCGATGCAGAAGTCGTCGTGGTTTCGACAGCTATCAAAAAATCCAATCCTGAACTCATGGCGGCGCGCGAGAAATTATTGCCGATTGTCCGCCGCGCGGAGATGCTGGCTGAACTGATGCGTTTTCGTCAGGCAGTTGCTATCGGCGGCACACACGGCAAGACGACCACCACCTCAATGGTTGCAACGCTTCTTGATGCGGGCAAGCTCGATCCAACGGTGATCAATGGTGGTATCATCAACGCCTATGGTACTAATGCGCGCATGGGTGCTGGCGACTGGATGGTCGTCGAGGCTGATGAAAGCGATGGCACATTCCTGAAATTGCCGGCAGACATTGCAGTTGTCACTAATATCGATCCAGAACATCTTGATCATTACGGCACATTCGATCGGGTGCGTGAAGCATTTCGCCAATTTGTTGAAAATGTTCCGTTTTATGGCTTCGGCGTCATGTGTCTTGACCATCCGGAAGTTCAGTCTCTCGTCTCGCGTATCGAGGACCGGCGCGTTATCACCTATGGTGAAAATCCACAGGCCGATGTGCGTTTTGTCAATCTGGTTGTCGACGGCGCGAGTTCACGTTTCGATGTGCATATCGCCAAACGCAAGACCGGCGAAGTAACCGAGATCACGGGACTACATTTGCCCATGCCGGGCAGGCACAATGTATCAAACGCAACGGCGGCTATTGCTGTGGCACATGAACTGGGCATTTCATCGGCTGATATTAAAAAGGGCCTGTCATCATTCGGCGGTGTAAAACGGCGCTTCACGCATACCGGTTCCTGGAGTGGCGTCGACATTTTTGATGATTATGGTCACCATCCGGTCGAAATCAAAGCGGTGCTGAAAGCCGCACGCGATTCTGCCAAGGGCCGCGTTATCGCTATTGTCCAGCCGCATCGTTTCACACGACTTGCCAGCCTGTTCGATGAATTTGCCTCATGCTTCAACGATGCCGATACAGTTATCGTCGCTCCGGTTTATACCGCTGGCGAAGATCCTATCGAGGGCGTTACATCGGAAACATTGGTTTCGCGGATCAAGACAGCAGCGCACAGAGACGCGCGCTACATCAATGGCTCGCAGGAAATTGCTCCGTTGATCGCTGATATTGCCAAGCCGGGCGACTTTGTGATCTTTCTTGGGGCTGGCAACATCACACAATGGGCCTATGCCTTGCCAAAAGAACTGGCGGCGCTCTAGATTTGGCAGTTGCCCTTGAGAGGGTAGAGCTGCTGAAAGGATAAAATGTCTTCACTTGTTGATGGAGAAGCCCTGCTTTCGAAGCTGGGAGACCGTTTTGCTGGTTTGCGTGGACGGCTTACGCCCAATATGGGCATGGAGAAAGTGACCTGGTTTCGCGCAGGCGGGCCCGCTGAAGTCATGTTTCAACCCGCCGACGAAGAAGATTTGGCAGCGTTCCTGAAAGCAGTTCCAGAAGAATATCCGATTCTGACCGTGGGCATCGGCTCAAATTTGCTCGTGCGGGATGGTGGCATTCCGGGTTTCGTTGTGCGCCTTTCGGCAAAAGGTTTTGGTGAAGTAGAGCGCGTGGGCGAAACGCAACTGCGTGCCGGTACGGCGACGCCTGACAAGCGTGTCGCCTCTGCCGCTTTGGACGCGGGCATTGCCGGATTCCATTTTTATCACGGCATACCCGGCGGAATTGGCGGCGCGCTGCGTATGAATGCCGGCGCCAATGGCGTTGAGACCCGTGAGCGTGTGGTTGAGGTGAGGGCGCTGGATCGCAAGGGCGAGTTGCATATCCTTTCCAATGCCGACATGGGTTATGCCTATCGTCATTCCGGTGCCGCCAGTGATCTGATTTTTACCTCTGCTCTTTTCGAAGGAATGCCGGGTGAGCGGCCGGAAATTCAGGCCGCGATGGATGCCGTCCAGCATCATCGTGAAACCGTGCAGCCAATTCGAGAAAAAACGGGCGGCTCTACGTTCAAAAACCCTGAGGGCTCATCTGCCTGGAAGGAAATTGATGCGGCAGGCGGTCGTGGCTTGAGGATTGGCGGCGCTCAAATGTCGCCGATGCATTGCAATTTCATGATTAATACCGGTACGGCCAATGGCTATGAGCTGGAGACCTTGGGCGAAACGATCCGTTCGCGTGTCCTCCAAAACTCCGGAATTCGCCTGCACTGGGAAATAAAGCGGCTTGGTCTTTTCCGTCCGGGTCAGGAAGTGCACGAATTCATGGGGCAATTGCTCTAGCCTGCACACATATTGTGCGCGGTTCGACAGGGCTCACAATGAGGAAGGTGGTTGGATTGCATATTAGTCGCTGCCAACCTCGCAGGAAATAAACCTCCTGCAAATAATAACCTCCCTCATGGTGAGCTCGCGCGGCCGGAATTGCGCTCCTGACACATTTTTTTACACGAAATATCATTGTTGAATCATTGGGGACTTGTCAGCGAATCAACTCTCTGATTCTTTAGGGGCAAGCGTTAACTGATTTGAGTCGGCTGGTTCTGCCAGTCTTGGGTATCTGCGGTCCTGGCCGCCGGATGTGCGACGACTCATGCCTTTTTCCGCCCGCGCATGGCTGCGAGAATTTCGTGGGTTTTTAGTTTCCGGTCATGCGTCAGATGGGGATGTGTTTGAGGGGATGCCTTAATGGCGAAAAAGCATGTTGCGGTGCTGATGGGCGGATTTTCTTCGGAACGTCCTGTTTCGCTTTCGTCAGGCAATTCCTGCGCCGATGCCTTGGAGGCTGAGGGCTACGCAGTCACCCGTGTAGATGTATCCCGCGATATCGCCAATGTTCTGCAAGAACTTAAGCCCGACGTTGTGTTTAATGCCCTTCATGGCCCGTTTGGCGAGGATGGTACCATTCAGGGTATCCTCGAATATCTACAGATTCCCTATACCCATTCGGGGGTGCTTGCTTCCGCTCTGGCGATGAACAAGGAGCAGGCAAAAATCGTTGCCAAAGCCGCGGGTGTGCCTGTAGCTGAAGCGAAGGTGATGGATCGCTCCGAATTCACAGCCAAGCATCCGATGAAGCCGCCTTATGTCATCAAGCCAGTGAGCGAGGGGTCGAGCTTTGGCGTCGTTATCGTCAAGGAAGATCAGTCGCATCCGCCGCAGGTCGTTACCTCCGATGAATGGAAATTTGGCGGCTCGGTGATGGTCGAGCGCTACATTCACGGGCGTGAGTTGACATGCGCGGTGATGGGCGATGTTGCCATTGGGGTCTGTGAAATCATCCCGGTTGGGCACCAGTTCTACGATTATGATTCAAAATATGTTGCAGGCGGATCAAATCATGTGGTTCCCGCAAAAATTTCACTAAAAATTTACCAAAAAATACAAACACTGTCTCTCAAGGCGCATCAGGCAATTGGATGTAAAGGGATCAGCCGGTCGGACTTTCGTTACGACGACCGGTTTTCCGAAGATGGCGAGCTTATTTGGCTGGAGGTGAACACTCAGCCAGGCATGACTCCCACATCACTTGTACCTGATATCGCCAAAGCTGCAGGGCATACCTTCGGTGAATTGTTGAGTTGGATGGTGGAGGACGCATCGTGTTTGCGTTGAAGGGCAAAAATACGCACCGCCTCGGTGCTGCGCCGATGTCTTCGGACAGGTCGGTGGCTTTTGGCCGTTTTCGCATGGTCCTGCCAAAGTTTCTTCGCAAGCCCGTCCGTGTTTTCTTGCGGGTGGTAGATGGGGAAGTTTCTGTCCCGAATCACATCGGCACAATCGGGGCGGTCGCTTTCCTTGCATTGACCGGAGCCTATGGCGCGATCCTGGGTGGTCATGCGCCGGAAGTCGTCAAGGTTACGACATCCACGTTCGGCTTTGCCATCGAAGATGTAAAAGTTGTCGGCAATAAAGAAACATCCGAGATCGATATTCTCGGTGCACTTGGCCTTGACGGCGAAACATCACTGGTAGGTTTGAGCGCTTCTGATGCGCAGGCAGCTGTCGCTGGCCTTCCTTGGGTTGAGAGCGTGGATGTTTTCAAGGTCTACCCGAATACAATCCAGATCTCGATCCATGAGCGCACGGCATTGGCTGTCTGGCAGAATGGTACGGAACTGAACGTTATTGATGCCGATGGGCGGATCATTGTTCCTTTCACCGGCGGACGCAGTGCGCTCTTGCCGTTGGTCATCGGTGCGGGTGCTGATCAGCAGGTAAAACTTCTGATGGCGCAGATGGCTGCCTATCCGAAGATTGCCCAGGATGTTCGAGCCTATGCTCGTGTGGGTGATCGCCGCTGGGATCTCGTTCTCAAAAATGGCGTAACGCTCATGCTGCCTGAGCACGGCGTTTCTGAGGCCTTGGCCGATATTGCGGGCATGGAAGCAAAGGCAGGTCTGTTGTCTCGCGATATTGCCTCTGTCGATTTGCGGTTGGATGACCGCGTTGTTGTAAAGCTGACACCGGAAGCCATGGTGCAGCGTGTTGAGTATCTGAAGGCGCGCGATAAGGCGCCCAAGCGTTCGGAGAAGCGTGTATGAGTATTCTGAACGGAAAAAGCGGATCATCAGGAACGTCTTCCGCAAAACGGACGCGTTCCTTGACGGTTTTGGACATAGGTTCGAGCAAGGTGTGCTGCATCATTGCTCGTCTGCGTCCGCGCGAGGAAAGTGCGCATTTGCCGGGCCGCACACATCGCATTGAAGTTTTGGGTATCGGCCATCAGAAGTCGCGTGGCATCAAGTCTGGCGTCATTGTCAATCTTGACGCCGCGGAGCAGGCTATCCGCCTCGCTGTCGATGCGGCGGAGCGTATGGCTGGCCTGACGGTCGATTCGATGATCGTCAATATCTCGGCGGGGCGCCTGAAGAGCGAAAGCTTTTCAGCAAGCATCAATCTTGGCGGTCATGAGGTCGATCAGGCTGATATTCGCCGCGTGCTTGCTGCCGGTGCCAAGCAGGCTTTGGCAACAGAGCGTCATCTCGTTCACTCGCTGCCGATCGCTTACGGGCTTGATGGCGAGCGCGGTATCCGTGATCCGCTCGGCATGATTGGCGATACTCTTGGCGTTGATATGCATGTTCTGACCGCAGATGCGGCTCCACTGCGCAATCTTGAGCTTTGCGTCAATCGCTGCCATCTGTCCGTCGAGGCAATGATCGCCACTCCCTATGCAAGCGGTCTTTCTGCTCTTGTTGATGATGAAGCAGAGATGGGCGCTGCCTGCATCGATATGGGTGGCGGCACAACGACGATTTCAGTCTTCTCTGAAGGCAAATTCATTCATGCTGATGCAATCGCCATTGGCGGCAATCACGTGACCATGGATGTGGCTCGTGGCTTGTCGGCGCATATGGATGATGCGGAGCGCTTGAAGGTCATGCATGGTTCGGCGCTTCCAAGCGCTGCCGACGACCGTGATCTCATCAGCGTTTCGCCGCTTGGCAATGATGCCCGCGATGTTCCCAATCAATATCCGCGCGCAGTTTTGACGCGCATCATTCGTGCCCGTGTTGAAGAGACACTGGAACTGGCGCGCGACCGCCTCAATCAATCCGGTTACGGCCAGATTGTCGGCAAGCGCGTTGTTCTGACGGGCGGTGCAAGTCAGCTGGCAGGGCTGCCCGAAGTCGCCCGCCGTATTCTGGCTCGCAATGTACGAATTGGCCGTCCCCTGGGCGTTACGGGTCTTCCCGAAGCGGCAAAGGGTCCGGCTTTTTCTGCAGCGGTTGGTCTTCTGATCTATCCGCAGGTAGCAGGTATTGAAGAGCGTTCTGTAAAGGCCGGTTCATCATCGCTGATGACAGGTACGGGTGGGCGTTTTCAGCGTATCGGCCAGTGGCTGAAAGAGAGTTTTTAATTAATCGGGGAAACCCAAAAGAAATTACCGCAGCGGCGACGCGGTAAAGACAAAAAGGAACGGACAAATGAGCATCAATCTGCAAAAGCCGGACATTACCGAGCTTAAGCCCCGGATCACCGTTTTCGGTGTTGGCGGCGGCGGCGGCAATGCGGTCAATAACATGATCAATGCCGGCTTGCGCGGTGTTGAATTCGTTGTAGCAAATACAGACGCACAGGCATTGGCGCAGTCCAAGGCAGAGCGCCTGGTTCAGCTCGGCGCTTCGGTTACCGAGGGGCTGGGTGCCGGTTCGCAGCCCGAAGTTGGCCGCGCTGCCGCTGAAGAGTGCATTGACGAGATCAATGATCATCTTCAGGGTACGCATATGTGCTTTGTTACTGCCGGTATGGGCGGCGGTACCGGTACTGGCGCTGCCCCTGTCGTAGCTCGCGCTGCGCGGGAAAAAGGCATTCTGACGGTTGGTGTTGTTACCAAGCCGTTCCATTTCGAAGGTCAGCGCCGTATGCGCACCGCAGATATGGGCATCGAAGATCTGCAGAAGAATGTCGACACATTGATTGTCATTCCGAACCAGAACCTCTTCCGCATTGCCAATGACAAGACGACTTTCGCCGATGCTTTCGCGATGGCCGATCAGGTTCTTTATTCTGGCGTTGCCTGCATCACCGATTTGATGGTCAAGGAAGGCCTGATCAATCTCGACTTTGCTGACGTCCGTTCTGTCATGCGCGAAATGGGCAAGGCAATGATGGGCACAGGCGAAGCCTCCGGCGATGGCCGCGCAATGGCCGCTGCTGAAGCTGCGATTGCCAACCCGCTTCTGGACGAGACGTCCATGCGTGGTGCCAAGGGCTTGCTCATCTCGATCACCGGTGGTCGCGACATGACCCTGTTTGAGGTTGATGAAGCTGCAACTCGTATCCGCGAAGAAGTTGATCAGGATGCCAATATCATCCTCGGCGCTACTTTCGATGAAAGCCTTGAAGGCATCATCCGCGTTTCGGTTGTTGCCACTGGCATCGACAAGCAGGTTGGAGATGCGGCGCCAGCGCCGATCGAGTTTCGCCAGCCGCTAAAGCCAATGCCAAAGCCGGCACCACAAGTAGTGGCCAAGGTTGAAACAGTGGCTCGTCCGCCTGTTCAGCAGTCGGTATCACCGGTCGCCGAGGCGGTGCGCAATGCAGGGCTTGATGTAGCGCAGCACGCACCACAGCCTGTCCAGCAGGAATTCCGTCCGCAGAGCCGCATTTTCCAGGCTCCTGCTCCGGAAGTATTTGATGCACCAGTCGCAGCAGCACCACAGGCGCCAGTCTATCAGCCAGCACCTCAGCCTGCACCGCAAATGGCTGAACCTGCACCGCAGCCAGTTGCACCACGCATGCCAAATGTTGCTGATTTCCCGCCGCTGGTTCAGGCTGAACTCAACGCCCGTGATATGGGGTCGCGTGACCATTCCCGTGATCAGGCTGCTCACGAAGCCCACGAAGACCGTGGCCCGATGGGTCTGCTCAAGCGCCTTACCGCTGGTCTGACACGCCGCGAAGATGAGACTGCTCGTCTCGAGCCAGCTCAGCCTCGCGAACCAGCAATGCGCCCGGCAGAACCACGCCGTCCGCTTTCGCAAGATGCTTCCATTTATGCGCCTCGTCGTGGACAGCTTGACGAACAGGGCCGCGTACAGCCGCAGGCGCGTCAGTCTTCGGAAGACGATCAGTTGGAAATTCCCGCATTCCTTCGCCGTCAGGCCAACTGATCTGACTGCAGTCATCTTCAAAACTCAAATTCCGCCATTGTCTCAATGGCGGAATTTTTCGTTTAATTCATTGAAAAATACTATAAACGACTTAGCTGATAGCCTGGCGCCGCACAGATGCGATGGACGACTACGAGGGTTTGTATTGCAGGATTTCCAGACCACGATTGCGAAACGCATTTTTGTCTCGGGCGCAGGTGTACATAGCGGCGCCCCGGTCACGCTTTCCTTTTTGCCTGCGGCAGTCAACACCGGCATTGTTTTCAATGTGATTGACAGCGCAGGTGTCCGCCACCCAATCAAAGCGCTGGTTTCGGAAGTTGGCGCAACAGATCTTTCGACCAAGTTGGCAAATGTTGAAGGTATCACCATCAGCACCATTGAGCACGTGATGGCGGCCATTGCAGGTTCTGGCATTGATAATATGGTGCTCGAGATTGATGGTCCAGAAGTGCCCATCTTCGATGGATCATCAGCCGCTTTTCTGGAAGCCTTTGATGAAGCGGGGTTGAGCCAACAGTCGGCAAAGCGCCGCTATATCCGCATTCTTAAACCTTCGCGCGTAGAATCCGGCGCATCATGGGCGGAGTTCATTCCTTACGAAGGCACACGTTATGAAGTCGAAATTGACTTTGAAACGCCTGTCATAGGTCGTCAAAAGTTCGCGGGCGACATGGATGACGCGGTGTTCCGCAAGGAGATATCGCGCGCGCGGACATTTGGATTCATGCGGGACGTAGAAAGGCTCTGGGCCGCTGGCCTCGCGCTTGGATCATCGCTTGATAATTCACTGGTCATTGGTGACGACAATACCGTCATCAACCCCGGTGGATTGCGGTATCCGGATGAGTTTGTTCGCCATAAGACATTGGATGCGATCGGAGATCTATCGCTGGCGGGCGCACCCTTTATTGGCTGTTTCCGCTCCTATCGAGGCGGGCATCGTCTCAACGCGAGCGCTGTGCGTGCTTTGCTCGCCGATCCGTCGGCTTTTGAGATTATAAAGATGCAGCACAGTGGTGCTGTGGGTGTAAGCAAGGCAGTCAGTGCTGCTTCAACCGTATAAATCATTTAATTTGCGGTATTGAGTTGATGGATTGCAGCAGAATGGCCGCAAGCCGGGCTGTGGCTGGCTCAGGCTGCGCCTCTGACCGATGAAGCATCAAGCCGAGCGAGGGCAGGGATGGCAGCCCGTCCTCCTGCGGTCCCAGACGCTGTACCGTTGTTGGTAGTCCAAATGGCGTTCGTATCGTCACGCCCAGACCTGCAGCCGTTGCGGCCCACAATCCGGTCAGGCTTGGGCTGATAAATGACAGACGCCAGGGAATGCCGGCGCGATCCAGAGCGTTGACAGCGGCCGTGCGCAAAAGACATGGTGCTTCAAGCGAAATTAAAGGTAAGGGATCTCCGCCATTCTGCCAGTTTCTGGATTCTCCAGCCGGACCTATCCAGCACATTGGCACATCCAGGACATGTTCGTAATGCGGTGTTGTAGAGGCCCCGCTGCTCCATGCCAACGCGAGATCAAGACGTCCTGATGTAATCCGATCCAGCAGGTCGGCATTTCGTGTTACGCGCGCCTCAATGCGCACTTTAGGATGTGCTCGGGCAAATTGGCCAAGAACGTCGGTCAGCAGGCTTTCGCCAAAATCCTCCTGTAAGCCAAGCCTCACCCAGCCTTCGAGTTCACTTCCATGGACAGCCGTAATTGCCTCATCATTCAGATCAAGCATGCGGCGCGCATAACCGAGCATGGTTTCGCCAGCTTCGGTTAGGGCAAGTCCACGACCGGCTTTGACGAAGATGGCTGTCTCGGCTTGTTGTTCGAGCTTCTTTAGCTGAGCGCTGACTGCTGATGTCGAACGGCCAAGGCGCTCCGCTGCCTTGGCAAAACTGCCCAACTCCATCCCGGTAGAGAAGGTCCGCAGCACGTCCAGATCAAGTGTGATCTTTCTCATTTGAAACAATCCACATTTTTAGGACTATTAGTCCTGAGTAATCTGATTTTCAGGATCATTGTGGGGGCTTATTGATATGGCGTCAAGCAATTCATGAAAGGAAGTCAAATGCCCTTTACCCGCATCTCCCTGCTGGAAGGTAAATCTCCTGAGTACCTCAAGGCGCTGTCGGACAGTTTCCATCAGGCAATGGTCGAAACATTCAACGTTCCCCTGACTGATAAATTTCAGGCCATTCATCAGCACCGGCCAAATGAACTCATCATTGATCCAACTTACTTCAGCGATGGTCGCTCGGATGATTTCGTTATCTTTACAATAACGATTGGCAAACCGCGCGATACGGCCACCAAACAGGCATTCTACAAGCGCGTCGTCGAGCTTCTGGGTAAGTCGCCCGGTATTCGGCCGCAAGACATTATGATTGTGGTCAGCACATCGACACGCGACGAGTGGTCATTCAGCAATGGCGATACGCAAATGGTTGAGCCAGCTTGAGCGAGGTTAGCGAGATTTTGAACAGTCCAAAGCGCTGCCCGCAGCAAATGACCGTTCGTCGGGCAGGCCAATCCATCGCACCGGCCCCCGCCAATATTTCCACGGCTCCCTTCTGGGCACAGATGTTGCTGGAAAGCGATGTGGATGGCGAAAATAATGTCATGCAAGCCTATGTCGAACCTGGTGTCATCACCAATTGGCACACACATCCTCGCGGACAGTTCCTCTATGTTCTGTCCGGCGTTGGGTTTGCCCAGTGCGACGGCGGTCCCATGGTTGAATTGCGCGCGGGAGATTGTGTCTGGTTTGCGCCGGATGAGCGCCATTGGCACGGAGCAAGTCCGACCAGCGCTTTTTGCTACATCAGCATTCAAGCAACCCAGGATGGGACCGCTGTATCCTGGCTTGAACCCGTTATTCGCGAGGAGGCCGCGCAATGATTGCGATGCAGTATAGTTTTACGCTGCCTGCCGATTACGACATGGGCATTATCGATCGGCGCATCGCAGAAAAGGGGCCGTTGCTGGATAATTTCCCCAATCTTGCATTCAAGGCCTATCTGACAGCGCGACGCGACGACGAACGACAAATTCGTGAAAACCTCTATGCCCCGTTTTATGTGTGGCGGCACGAAGCTGGATTGAACGATTTTGTTTGCGGCAATGGCTTTGATGCGGTCAGCCAGTCATTCGGGCGGCCAAGCATTAAGACATGGATAGTATGGCAGGCAGAAATATCAGCTGCAATATCATCGGCTGCTTTCGCCACAAGGGAAATACTGCCGATAGAACCCTATTCATCGCTTGCGGATTTGCGATGCCGCGAAGCAGAAAAGGCTTTGGCCGATGTTGAAAAGGGCGGAGCGCTCGCTGCGGTTTCGGCTTTTGACCCTACTTGCTGGATGCAGATACGTTTTCGATTATGGAAAGAAGAGCCGAAATCAACAATAAAAACAGGCTTTCAAGCCTATAAAGTCGGTCATCTTTCTCTGCCAAAGATCGACTAATTCCCGCTCCGCCACAAATTTGGACGATTGCATGGCAATAACATTGCTGATTCCTGTCGCTTGTGGTTTATGAACGCCCAACCGACGGTAAGATTGTCTATGTCTAGAGCATGGCGCGAAAACGTGATATCGGGTTTCGCGACAATGCTCTTAAATTATAATGTGGGGCCGGAGACAGCATGGCGAATAGCAGAACGCTTATCAGCGCAAGGTTTGGAAACGCAGGGTTTGGCGGAAAGGTCCGTGCAGCTCTTCTTCTTTTTCCGATTGCCGGCGCTGTTGCAATCTCGGGTTGCGCATCCAAGGACGATGATCTTGATCTTTCTGCCTATGTGGACACGATTGAGCCTGCCGACGTGCTTTACAATCAGGCTCTGGCAAATTTGAATTCGGGTCGCCTTGATGAGGCAGCCAAGAAGTTTGATGCGGTCGACCGTCAGCATCCTTACTCTGAATTTGCACGTAAATCTCTGGTCATGGGCGCGTTCGCTAATTACCGCAGCGGTAAATATGACGATGCCATCGCCATGACGAAGCGTTATATTGCCCTTTACCCGACGCAGCCCGAAGCTGCATATGCTTATTACATAACCGGCCTTTCCTATTACCGGCAAATTCCGGACATTACGCGCGAGCAGAGCATGACCCGCAGGTCGATTGCCGCGTTTCAAGAGGTCGTGCAAACCTATCCTGACTCTGAATATGTTGAAGACTCAAAAGCAAAGATCCGTTTCGGCCGCGATCAGCTCGCAGGCAAGGAAATGCAGGTCGGCCGCTACTATCTGGAGCGCAAGGATTACCTCGCATCGATCAAGCGTTTCCGTGGTGTCGTTGAACAATATTCCAATACCCGTCACATCGAAGAAGCGCTCGCGCGTCTCGTTGAAGCCTATTACGCGCTCGGCTTGACGAGCGAAGCCCAAGCTGCTGCTGCCGTTCTTGGTCAGAATTATCCTGACAGCGATTGGTACAAGGACAGCTACAAGCTGCTGCAAAGCGGTGGTCTCGAGCCGCGTGAAAATGCAGGCTCTTGGCTTTCGAAAGCGGCTACAGCAATTACTGGCGGCAAAGAAGGCGCTTAAACTAGAACTCAACCTGAGCCATCATGCTTTCGCATCTGTCGATCCGCGATATTGTCCTGATTGAACGGCTCGACATCGAGTTCGGCGAAGGTCTGTCCGTGCTTACGGGTGAAACTGGCGCCGGCAAGTCCATCCTGCTTGATGCCTTGTCGCTGGCGCTCGGCGCACGGGGCGATGCGTCTTTGGTCAGGCACGGTGCCGAGCAGGGGCAGGTTACCGCAGTTTTTGACGTCGCGGGCAGTCATCCGGCTCGTCTGCTTTTGCGTGAAAATGACATTGACGATGATGGCGATATCATTTTGCGGCGCGTGCAGAATGCGGATGGTCGTAGCCGGGTTTTTATCAATGATCAGGCCGCCAGCGTTACCATGCTCAAAGAGCTTGGGCGGCGGTTGGTCGAAATTCATGGCCAGCATGATGATCGCGCGCTGATCGATATCGATATTCATCGTACATTGCTTGATGCCTTCGGTGCTTTGGAAACAAAAGCAAATCTGGTCCGGTCGCTGCACAAGAAATGGCGCGAGGCCGAGCATGCTCTGGTTCGCCATCGGGCCAAGGTTGAGGCAGCGGCACGTGAAGCCGACTATCTGCGTGCTTCGGTGGAGGAGCTTTCCAAGCTCGATCCGGAACCGCAGGAAGAAGAAATGCTGGCGATAAAGCGCACAGAAATGATGCGTTCGGAAAAAATTGCCGGTGATGTCAATGAGGCCAATGATATTTTGTCAGGCAATGCGTCGCCGGTACCATCGCTTGCCAGTCTTGTTCGGCGGCTTGAGCGTAAAGTACCCGAAGCGCCGCATTTGCTTGAACCAGTCGTCAAAGCCATTGATGAAGCGCTGAATTTTCTGGCCGAAGCGCAAAATGGTATTGAGCAAGCAATTCGCGCGATCGACTTCGACCCGCGTGTTCTGGAGCAGACGGAAGAACGCCTGTTTGCGCTGCGTGGTGCGGCGCGTAAATATTCGGTGGCAGTGGATGATCTATCGGCACTACGGGATCGCATGGACGGAGATCTTGCCGATATTGACGCCGGAGCCGAACGTCTGGCAGCACTGGAAAAAGAAACCCTTGCGGCACGGGATGCCTTTGATGAAGCTGCCCTGTCGCTCTCCGCTCACCGTCATGAAACAGCCGAACATCTAAAGCAGGCCGTCATGGCCGAGCTGCCCGCCCTCAAGCTTGAACGGGCGGAGTTCATTGTCGAGATGACGACGGATGTGAATAATCGCACAGCAGATGGAATTGATATGGTTGAATATTGGGTGCGAACCAATCCTGGCACGCGCGCAGGGCCAATGATGAAGGTTGCATCGGGCGGCGAGCTTTCACGCTTTCTGCTTGCGCTCAAAGTGGCGCTGGCAGATCGCGGATCAGCTCCAACACTGGTTTTTGACGAGATTGATACGGGTGTTGGCGGTGCCGTAGCCGATGCAATCGGCCAGCGGCTTCGGCGCTTGTCCGGCAATGTGCAGGTACTGTCGGTCACTCATGCACCGCAAGTTGCGGCTCGGGCCCAAACGCATTTTCTCATCGCCAAATCCTCTGCGGGTAATGATCGCGTGGCTACATCGATCCGGGCAATGGAAACGGATGATCGTCAGGAAGAAATTGCGCGCATGTTGGCCGGTGCAAGTGTCACCGATGAGGCGCGCGCTGCCGCGGTGCGATTGCTTCGGGAAAACGCTGCTTAGTTCAACGCTAAAATATAAGGATAGATCGTTAATTACGCCCGGCGATCTAGACAGTGCCAATTTGGGGTTTTTCGGCTAATCTCCCGCCGAATCCAGCAGTAGGCAAATCATGGCAGATAAAGCAGTAGAAAAACTGACCGAAGCGGAAGCAGTCGAGGAACTTGGTCGGCTTGCAGCGGAGATTGCTCAACACGATTATCGTTATAACACCGAAGATGCACCGATAATTTCTGATGCGGAGTACGATGCCCTGCGTCGACGCAATCTGGCTATTGAGCAACGCTTTCCGCAACTGAAACGCGAAGATTCACCATCCAACAAGGTTGGCGCCAGTGTTTCGGAAAAGTTCGGCAAGGTCACCCATTCCATCCCGATGCTGTCGCTGGACAATGCATTTCATGACAGCGACGTGGAGGATTTCGTAGGTCGTATCCGTCGCTTTTTAAAACTGGGTACCAATGCGAGCGTGGCTATTACTGCCGAACCAAAAATTGACGGGTTGTCGCTCTCTCTGCGCTACGAGCTGGGCCGGCTGGTAACTGCCGCCACTCGCGGTGATGGAACGACTGGCGAGAATGTCACGCTGAATGCGCGTACAGTTGCCAGCATTCCCAATGTGCTTGATGGAAATCCGCCGGAGGTGCTCGAAGTGCGCGGTGAGGTTTATATGAGCCATGCCGATTTTGCAGCTTTGAACGAGCGCCAGGCCAAGGATGGCAAACAGATCTTTGCCAATCCGCGCAACGCCGCTGCCGGCTCGTTGCGCCAGCTGGATTCCACCATTACCGCCTCGCGGCCTCTACAGTTCTTTGCCTATGCATGGGGTGAGGTGAGCGAAATGCCTGCTTCCACACAAATGGGCATGGTGGAGGCTTTCAAATCCTATGGTTTTCGCGTGAACCCGCTGATGCAGCGTTTCGAAAGCGTTGAAGGCCTGGTCAAACATTATCACCAGATTGAAGAGCAACGCGCGCTCCTCGGCTATGACATTGATGGCGTGGTCTACAAGGTTGATGATTTAGCGCTACAGCAGCGTCTCGGTTTCGTCTCACGCAGTCCGCGCTGGGCAATTGCGCATAAATTTCCAGCTGAACGCGCCATGACGATTCTGCGCGGTATCGATATTCAGGTGGGTCGCACAGGCGCTCTGACGCCTGTTGCCAGACTTGAGCCTGTTACAGTTGGCGGCGTTGTGGTGACGAATGTCACACTGCATAATGAAGACTACATCAAAGGCATCGGCCAGAACGGCCAACCGATCCGTGAAGGTCGCGATCTGCGCGTCGGCGATACGGTGGTGGTGCAGCGCGCAGGCGATGTCATCCCGCAGATCGTTGACATCGTGGCGGATAAGCCCCGCGGAAGCACGCCCTATATATTCCCTCACACATGCCCGGCCTGCGATTCTCATGCAGTGCGCGAAGAGGGGGAGGCCGTGCGCCGCTGCACTGGCGGATTGATCTGCCCTGCACAGGCCGTCGAACGCCTCCGTCATTTCGTTCAGCGCAATGCATTTGACATTGAAGGTCTTGGTGAAAAACAGGTCGAATTTTTCTTCAAGTCAGATGATCCGGCGCTGCATATCGGCACGCCCGCCGACATTTTCACTCTAAAGAAACGCCAGGCAGGCTCGTTGGCCAAGCTTGAAAATATTGATGGTTTTGGCGCAACTTCAGTCAAGAAACTCTACGATGCCATCGACGAGCGTCGTGAGGTTTCGCTCAGCCGCTTTATCTTCGGTCTTGGTATTCGTCATGTGGGCGAAGTGAATGCCAAGCGGCTGGCAAAGGCTTATCGCTCCTATGAGGCGCTTGCCAATGCCGCAATCGCAGCCGTCCCCCCGAAGGACAAAGGGGACAAGGGTAATGATGCCTGGCGGGAATTAAACGATGTTGAAGGCATTGGCAGTATTGTCGCGGAGGCGCTGGTCGATTTTTATGCGGAGCAGCACAATCGCGATGCGCTTGCAGCGCTCCTCGATGAAGTCACGCCTCTTGATGAGGAAGTGCGTATCGTCAGCGACTCGCCCGTGGAGGGAAAAACTATTGTGTTTACCGGCTCATTGGAGCGCATGTCCCGTGATGAAGCCAAAGCTATGGCAGAGCGTTATGGCGCCAAGACCGCAGGCTCCGTTTCAAAGAAAACCGATCTTGTTGTTGCCGGTCCGGGCGCGGGTTCGAAACTGACACAGGCACAGGCATTGGGCATCGAAGTCATTGATGAAGACGCATGGTTTGAACTGGTGGGCGCATGAGCGAGACTGTTTTCAAGGGATTTGGCGACAAAGCACTGCCTTTTCTCAAGGCGTTGGATTTTCATCAGAATCGCGAATGGTTTCTGGAAAACAAGGATCTGTTTGAGGCACATCTTTACGAGCCTTTGGGAGATCTCGTCGATGATCTAATTGTGCGGTTTGAAAAAGCCGGACTGCCATTTAAAGGAGATCGCAAAAAATCGCAGTTCCGGATCAAGCGCGATACGCGCTTTTCCAAGGATAAAAGCCCCTATAACCGGCATCTTTCAGCACTGCTTTCTCCTGACGGAAGCAAATGGAGCGAGAGCGGTTGTTTCTACGTGTGTGTCGGTCTCGAAGAATACAGGGGTTGCTACGCCGCCGTTGCGTTCTGGCAGGGAAAGCCCGAGCTTTTACTTGCGATGCGCAAGGCAATCGTCGCCAAACCGGAAAAATATCGAGCAATGGTCAAAGCCCTTGCCAGTAATGGATTGGAGCTTCGGGATATTGACCGTCTTAAGCGCACCCCCCGTGGGTTTGAGGAGGTGACGGATGCCGATCTTATTGAAGCATTGCGCAACCGGCATTTCATGGTGCGCCATACGATTGAACCTGCGAGAATTACATCTCCGGAGCTGGCGGATGACCTGTTTGATTTTGCATTGCGCGCCAAGCCGCTTATTGATTGGGGCAGGGCAATTCAACGCACGCTCCCTGCTTAAAAAGCTTGTTGCAGTTAGCAATTGTGTCCTTCTTGTCACATATGTCTCCTCGCTGAAACATATGGAAATATTCTGTGCAATTAATCTTGACTTAAATGGTAAAGTTTAAGTAGCTAGCGCCAGTTGCACGTAATTGCGTGCATTATTCGCTCAGCAAGCCACCGACATCTCGCGATCGCCTATCGCAGGTCCAGCCAGCCAAGCATTCTCTCGCGGGGACTTGTTATGGTTTTGGGTAAGATTCTGTTTGCACGCCTTATGTGTGGTAGCGCCAGTACGATTTTGGCGCTTGGATTGGGCTCGGGGATTGCGGCGGCGCAGACCGCTCCTGCTGATGGCGAGAATATCACGCTTGCACCCATCGTTCTTAAAAACAAACCGGGCGGCGACGAAGCGACTGTCCTGACAAATACAGTTGACCGCGAAGTTATCCAAAACCGTATGGTCCAAGACTTTGAAGACCTCGGCCGACGGGTTGATGCAGGTGTTAATTACAATTCCACCTCCAAGAGTATCAACCTCCGCGGGCTGGATCAGAATCGCGTATTGACCACCCTTGATGGAATTCGTGTGCCATGGATTTCCGATCCACGCAGCACGCAAGGCGGGCTGGATACGTTCGGCTTTGACGGCCTTTCCAAGATCAACATCACCAAGGGTACGGATTCCAGCCGTTATGGCTCTGGCGCACTTGGTGGGGTTATCCAGATTCACACGCTGGACCCTGCCGATATTATTGGTGAGGGGAAGAATTGGGGTGTCTGGACCAAGGGCACCTATGATGATTCAAGCCGCAGCTGGCGGACAAATATTGCGGCTGCAACGCGCATCAATGACACTGAGTTGCTTGTTCAGGGCGGCTACACGACAGGTCATGAAAAGGACCGCATGGGTGATATTGGCGGTTACGGCGCCGGACGCACAGAGCCGAATCCTCTCGATGTCGACCAACGCAATTTGCTGGTAAAGCTCTATCAGAACGTCGAGGGTGGCCATCGTTTTGGTTTGACTGGAGAAATCTCCAATCGCGAACAGGACGGCGAGAACTTCATTGGCACAACGTCTTCCTATGAGCGTGGGAAATTCCAGTCGGGCGAAGAGTCAGAGCGTATCCGCATTTCGGGCAGCTATGATTATGTCGCGCCGGATAAAACCGGCTGGCTCGATGAGGCGCACGCCATCGCTTACTGGACCCGGCAGACTCTGAATAATACCACTGATGCAATTCGCCTGCGGGACAGCAGAGCGTCCATCATACCGCGTGATCCTTTCCGCTATGGCTATCCTTTCGGCATCTATAAGCGCGACAATGAGTTGGAGCTTGACGCTTACGGCTTTACCGGCAATGCGAGCAAGACTGTCGAGATTGGCAGCATTGAGCACAAGTTCCGTATTGGAGCGGAAATTTACCGCCAGGATCTCCATCAATATTCAGCGGGTGTGGACAATTGTCCGGATGTTGATTGGACAAGAATTCCCTCACCATTCGGCCCGCAATCGTGCAAAATGCTGCACTCGAATGCGTCCGATATGCCTGATGTGGAAACAACTGGATTTGGCCTCTATGTCGAGGACGATATCGAGCTTCTCAACGGCAAGCTGACGCTGACGCCGGGTGGTCGTTTTGACTGGTATGAGCACAGCCCGCAGTCGACAGCAGCTTACGAGAGGGGGCCGAATTATGATGGCGGCTTGCCTGCGTCAAACAGCGATTCCCGCTTCACGCCCAAGCTTCGTGCGACATGGCACGCAAATAATAATCTCGATTTCTATGCTCAATGGGCGCAGGGCTTCCGCATGCCCTCGGCGATGGAGCTTTACCAGAATTATGGCGCTCCCGGTTCCTATGCGAGAATCGGTAATCCGGACCTGAAGGCAGAGACCAGCAATGGTTTCGAAATTGGTACCAAATATGATGATGGCACCTATGCGCTGTCAGCCAGCATATTCAACAATTACTACCGCAACTTCATCCATGACGTGACCATCGCACCTCCCGGTGGCGAGTATCCGGTTGGTGGTATTACGGGCTATGAGAACCTTAGCCGCGTACAGATTTATGGTGCGGAACTGAGTGGGCGCGTGAACTTCGCTAATAATTGGACGACATGGACATCCATTGCGTTTGTTGAAGGCAAGGACACCAAGACAGATGAGTATCTGAACTCTATTCCACCAATCCGCGCCATTGTTGGTCTTGGCTATGCGGCTGATAGCTGGGGCGCCGATGTGTCCCTGACCATGGCTGCCAGACGCGACAAGGTAAGCCAGGGTGGTTTTGTTGCCCCAGGTTATGGCATTGTCGATACAACTGCCTATTGGGAGCCGAAATTTGCCAAAGGCATGAAGCTGCAAGTTGGTGTATTCAACGTATTCGACAAGAAATATTGGTCCGCAACCGACGTACCAGACAGCATCAACCTTGCTATAGCAGACCGCTATTCCGAAGTTGGCCGTAGCTTCCGTGTGTCGCTGACACAGAAATTCTGATTAAAATTGGCATGGCTCCCTGCCCAGGCGGGGAGCCGTACCGCATAATTAAGCTACTCCAGCCATTCAGTGACGAACACTTCATTGGCGTGAATATCGATCGTTTCCAGCGCGCCTGGTCCCAGATTTTTGAAATTATGCGGCGTGTTCGCCGGACACACCACGATTTGCCCTTCCTCGGCATCGATTATTTCCTCCCCCACCGTGAAGCGCGCCCGCCCTCTGCGTATGATGAAGGTTTCAGTATAGGGGTGTTTATGCAATCGCGGTCCGGCGCCGACGCGTTCCTGATTGTTGAATATAATCGACACATTGGTGCCATAGGGCTTGCCGGTAATTTCCCCATGCCAGCTTAGCGGGAGATCTTCCCAAACTTCCCTATTAATAATATGCGCCATGATTTCTCCTCCGCTCTTCAACTGGAAATCTAGAGAGCCGAGACATCACCGACAAGATGCGACCGTGTCTGAGATTGATGATAGCCATCAACAAAACTAACGTGACAGAATAAGCTCGGTGGCCTAGATGGGGGACATGGATGAACATATATATCAGCAGAAGCCATCGCAGGCTGTTCCAGTGAGCAAAAGCACGCAATTTTGGGAAGGGTTTGCCAAAGGGCTGCCGATCATGATTGCGGCCGCGCCATTCGGGGTATTGTTTGGTGCACTTGCGATTGATCAGGGCTTTTCCCTGTTCGAAACTGTACTTATGAGTGCTGCCATATTTGGCGGTGCCAGCCAAATGGTTGGAATTGAGCTGTTTGGACAGCATATCCCTGCTTGGCTTATCGTCTTTTCCATCTTCGCGGTCAATTTCCGACATGTTCTTTATTCGGCAGCGGTTGGCCGTCGTATCGGACATTTCAAGCCATTAGAAGCAATGCTCAGCTATTTTTTGCTGACTGATCCGCAATATGCTGAAACCGAAAAGCGTGCAGAGTCCGGAAAGCCGGTAACCTTCATCTGGTATCTCGGCGTTGCTACACCGATCTATGTAATGTGGGTCGTTGAGGCTTTTATTGGCGGGCTTTTTGGTAATCTCATTGCGGATACGCATGCGCTGGGTATCGATATGCTGCTTCCCATTTACTTCCTTGGATTGGTGATGGGTTTCCGCAAACGGACCAATTGGGGACCGATTGTCATTACCAGTGCCATTGCATCAATCATTGCCGCAAAAACCATTGGATCGCCCTGGCATGTCAGCATAGGTGCCGTCGCGGGTATCCTCATGGCGGTCATTCTTGCCAAGCCTGAGCCGGCAAAGGAAAAACGCTGATGTCATCGATTTTCTGGATCATTATTGCGGGCGCGGTTGCCACTTTTCTAACCCGCATAGGCGGCCATCTCGTGCTTTCGCGCTTTGAGCGGGTGCATCCACGCGTTGAAGTCGCGTTGAATGCAGTGCCGGCAGCGGTCTTGACGACGCTGGTTGCGCCCGCCGCGGCCAATGCCGATTGGCGAGGCCTTGTGGCACTTGCCATTGCCGGACTTGTGTCACTGCGCTTCAATGCGCTGACCATGTTTTTGATTGGCGCAGCAGTCATCATCCTGCTGCGCCAGTTTACCTGAATTATCCTTCGTGGCCGAATGGTTCTGTCGCATTGACGAGCCATTCGCGCGCTTCACCGCTGGTGTGAGGCAGTAATTTTTCCCGGACCTTGGCATGGTAGGCATCAAGCCATACCAGTTCTTCGCGAACAAGCAGGCTTGTATCGATGAGCCGCTTGTCGATGGGGCACAGGGTAATTGTCTCAAACCCCATCATCGGCAAATCGCCACCTTCAGGCACTTGTGGCTCCGTAACAATCAGGAGATTTTCTGTGCGTATGCCATAGCCACCCGGCTTGTAATATCCAGGTTCATTGGAAAGAATCATGCCCGGCAAGAGTTCCTGTGTGCCCCGCTTCGAAATATTTTGCGGGCCTTCATGCACGGAGAGGAAAGAGCCGACACCGTGCCCTGTGCCGTGGCCGTAATCATAGCCCTGTTTCCACAAAGCAATGCGGGCAAGAACGTCAATGTCCATGCCGCGCGTTCCTTTCGGAAAACGTGCGGTTGAAATGGCAATCATGCCCTTCAAAACCAGTGTGAACTTCTTTTTCATATCCGCTGTTGGCGTGCCAACCGGCAATGTCCGGGTAATGTCGGTTGTACCATCGCGATACTGGCCGCCACTATCAATCAAATAGAGCTCGCCATCCTGCAGCTTGCGGTTTGACTCCGTGTTGACGCGATAATGCGCAAATGCGCCATTTGGACCGGCACCGGAAATGCTGTCGAATGACAGATTCTCGAGCGGCATCTGGAAGCCTTGAGCAATCTCGTGGCGCGTTTCTTCGAGTTTGGTCGCAGCGTCGATTTCGTCAATCGTGCCCGGTGCTTGATGGTCAATCCATGACAGGAAGGACACCATGGCCACGCCGTCACGCTCATGCGATTTGCGTGCGCCTTCCAGCTCGGTTTTGTTTTTAATGGCACGCGGCAGGCGCGCGGGGTCGAGACCTTCGACGATTTTGCCGCCAGCTTTTTCGATGATCAGCCGCAGCTTTTCCGCTGCCAGCGCCGGATCGAGCATGACAGTGTGACCCTGTGCAGCAAAATCGGCAACGTCATTATCGAGCGTCGACGGCGCACGCAATGTGGCGAGCTGGGTCAAATAGGCTTCTGTTTCCATTGGCAGCTTGCGCTTGTCGATGAAAAGCAAGGGCTCGCCATTCGCGGGGATGAGTGCAAAGGCCAAGGGCAAAGGCGTATTGCTCACATCATTGCCGCGAATGTTGAACGCCCACGCAATGGAGGATGGGTCTGTCAAAATGGTCGCATCCGCTTTGGCTTTGCCGACAGCATCCGCCAATTCCTGCAGTTTCACCTTGGCAAGCTTGCCGGCATATTTTTCCGGCTGGATCGTCACTGCTTCAAGCGGCGGGGCAGGCTGATCGTCCCAGATAAGATCGACAAGATTATCCTTTACGGCGACGAGGCTGCCGCCATTTTTCTCCAGCGCTTCGCGCAAGGCTTTTGTTTCGCTGATTGTGTGCAGCCATGGATCAAAGCCGATGGTCAGCGGACGTTCAATACTGCGCAGCCAGACCGCAGGCGGCGTATCGATAAGGCTTTCAATCGTAAAGACGGAAGGGTCGGTTTGATCTGCCGCCTGTAAAGTGTAACGCCCATCGACGAAAAGATGCGCCTTGTTCTTCAACACCAGAACAACGCCCGCAGAACCGGTAAAGCCCGTCAGCCAAGCCAGACGTTGCGCGCGGGCAGGAACATATTCACCCTGATGCTCGTCTGCACGGGGCACGAGAAAACCATCGAGCTTCAAGCCTTCGAGTTCAGCTCGTAATTTTGCAACACGCGGTGCGCCGGTAGCTGGATTGCTGGACACCTCAAACGACTGGAACATGATGATATCGACCTCTTTTGTTTGGGTCGAAACCTATCTTCCCCATTTGCTCTGCGCAATGGAGCATTGAATTTAGCAACCGGTTTAATCGCTCGAGGTGTTTTAGTCTTTGAGTTCAAGCGGAAAGGGTGTGGGCTCCCAGTATTTTCGATATTTGAGACTTTTAATAGTTATGGCCTCTAATTCATGTAAGATTTTTGCCAATTCACGCCGGTCGCCTGCAATCAAAGCGGGATAAAATGTCGGGTTCCAGTACATCATGTCTTTGCGAAGCTCGACCTGTCGGTAGTCCGGTCCATCCATAATGCGTATAGCTTCTTCAAAGTCACCAAGAGCCGTAGCCATCATCAAGCGGGCATAATACTTAAATTCAAATGGTGTAAAATTATTCTCGTTCCGAGAAGCGAATTCGACCACTTCCTCCAGTTTTGTTATTTTGCGCAAAGGCACCAAGGCATCTTCAATAACACTCAGCATGATTTCCATATTTTCGGGGTTGTCAAAATGCCAGCCGCCAAAGAATGGCTTGATATCCATCTTGATAATAGCTTGTGCCCGCTCGTTGGTATCACCTTTAAGGTTGGAAAAAATTGGGTGAATAAGTCTTGTATTGCCCCAGCCATAGTGAAATCGGTCGATGCCCATAAAAATTATACCAACATCGATTGTTGGCGCAAAGATTTTTGGATTTCCGCTGCGAGCCAGATATACGCCACGGGTGAAGTGATTGATCGGCGTAAGTACGAGATGACGCCCTGCCAACGCCAGATCTGAATGGCGCTGGAGAAGCGGTTTAAGGGCCTGACGTACTTGTGCAACTGTCGTCATTCGAATGGTTTCACCCCACTTCATTCTTCAACAGCCTATGGATCGCAGTGCCGAAGAGCCAAAATTGGAGAGGGGGCCTGCGGTTCAGGCAACCTTGTCCAATAATTGTTGAACAATCAAAGAAATTTGGACAGTATTTTATGAGCTCTTCTCGGGAAAATGCACCACTGCAGTTTTAACTCCAGCCTTTTCTTTGGGATAGGAGCGAGAACGTGATGAAATGATTGGCACAAATCTGGTATCAATGCCAATATCCGCGACAAGTTCATTGTGCTGGCGAATTTGCATGCGGGGAAAGGTATTAAGTGGAGCCAGCCGCATATGTTTAAGATTGGTGCTATCTGCTGCGACTTGGTTTCTGAGGTGGTGGATTTCAGTCAGATAGGGAAAAAATGCGCTCATGAAATAAATCCTCGTCAAAGGTATATATTCCTATAACGAGATAAAGCTGTCAATTATACCAAAGAAGCATTTAGCCCATGGGTTAGTAAGTTGCGCGCGCTTTCAAATGCAGCGTTACCCAGCCTTCGCGGCGAAGGGTCTTCACGTGGAAAAGCCCCTGCACACGATAGGCGGCGAGTACTTTTTCGCGTTGGGTTTCCAGAATACCCGAAAGGATCAGCGAGCCGCCCCAGCCAAGATGTTTGCGCATTTCGGGCGCGAGCATCATCAATGGCCGTGCCAGAATATTGGCGACAATCAGGTCGAAGGGCGCCGAACCGCGCATCGCCGGATGATGGAAGCCGGTAGCTGTTTCGGTGCGAACCCGCGAAGCAACACCGTTCTTCACCACGTTTTCCCGTGCAACAGCAACAGCGACAGGATCGATATCTGTCGCCAGAACGGGAATAGGCGCGAGCTTTGCAATGCCGATGGCCAGAACCGCACTTCCTGTTCCAAGATCAAGCGCATTGCGTGGGTGTTCGCGGCGGATCACTTCGCCGATCATATCAAGACAGCCGGATGTCGTGCCGTGGTGGCCGGTGCCAAAGGCCTGTCCAGCATCAATTTCAATGCCGAGATCATTGATACGGCGCTTGTGGCGATCATGAGAGCCATGCACAAAGAATCGCCCGGCGCGCACCGGCTTCAAGCCTTCCAGTGAATGCGCAACCCAATCAATATCGGGCACCTGTTCGCGCTCTACCGGCCAATTCTTGCCAACGGTGTCGATCATGCGAGTTTCAATTTCTTCCGGTTCAAACGTATAGACCGAAACTTCATATATCTCGCGATCCTCATCGATCTCCGCTGAGGAGATTGGCAGGCCATCATCTTCGAAAGCATTTTCCAGCAAGATAAACAGCCGCTCGGCTTCGGCCTTGCCGGCAGTAATGAAAAGGCGGGTCTGGGTCGTCATGGGCGTTTGCTTTCGGAAAGGCATGTGTTGGCTACCCCTATCAGGATTTTCGCCATAGGCAACGGTGCATCATTTGTGCAAAAGAATTGCACTGACCTGATCCGGGAAACCGCAATGACTGAAACTGATGATCCTCGCTTTCTCAACCCGCAGCCGCGCATCCATCCGAGCGCGCATCTGAAGGGTGTCAAGCTTGGCAAATATGCAGAAGTGGGCGAGCGCGTCATCCTACGCGACGTTACCATGGGGGATTTTTCCTATATTGAGCGTCACAGTGAGGGCATATATGCCGATATTGGCCGGTTCTGCTCCATTGCTCCCAATGTGCGTATCAACGCTCTCGAACATCCTATGGAGCGGGTGACAACCCATAAAATCAGCTATCGTCCCAATGAGTTTTTCAAATTTCAGGGCATAGACGCTGATTTTCGTGCGCGCAGACAAAGCAAGCGCGTCAGCATTGGTCATGATGTATGGATCGGTCATGGCGCGGTTATCATGCCAGCAATTACTATTGGTCATGGCGCGGTCATTGGTGCCAATGCCGTCGTTACCAAAGATGTCGCGCCCTATATGATCGTAGCTGGAAATCCTGCAAGGCCCATTCGACCGCGCTTTTCCCAAGAGATAGCCATCCGCCTGATCAAGCTTGCCTGGTGGGATTGGCCGCATACGGTTCTGTTTGATGCAATTGCTGATATCCAGTCACTGAGCATCGAGGATTTTCTTGCCAAGTGGGAACGTTAGCAGTCCATCCTCGTTCTGGTTGCATTCCACCTGCTCAGTCCCCAACTGAGGCTTATGAGTTCTGCCACAATTTTCTGGAGATTTCGATGAAGCGTAGTCTTGCTGCCCTGGCTCTTTTGGCCGCCTCTATATTGCCCTCCCATGCGGAAGAGGTGGGTAAAGTCGGCGTCGATTGGCTGGGCAATGATATTGTCATTGATGCTGTGACGGATCCGAAAGTGCAGGGCGTCACCTGCCATCTCGCCTCGTTCTCACGCGGCGTCATTGATCGGCTGCAAAAGGGTAACTGGTTCGAAGATCCGTCCAATGCTTCTATTTCATGCCAGCAGACTGGTCCGGTCGTGATCGGTGATATTGAACTGGATGAGGGCGGCGAACGCGTGTTTTCGGAGCGCACCAGCCTGATCTGGAAGAAGCTCATTATCACCCGCATTTATGACAAGGCGAACAACACACTGATTTATCTGGCTCATGCCAGTCAGGTTCAGGATGGTTCGGCCAAAACATCCATATCCACAATCCCGCTATTTGCAGGCAATGTTACCTGGACAAAGGGCAAGCCGGAATAATTAGAAAACCTGAAAGGTGCCGCAGCAAGCGGCATCTTTTTCATTGACGAATAGGAATTAAAACTTATGATAGGCATGTTTGTGTTGTTTTAAGGAATTTTTTCATGAATTTTGCGGTTAAAAGCCACAGACTATATGTCGGATCCAGTGCGATTCCCCTCATCCCATCGCCCAATATTGGTGGGAAGCTTTCCCCGAAATTTCTGATCATTCACTATACGGCCAGCGGCCCGGATTCCGATATTGCCAGCTATTTCGCTAAAAAATCGGCCAATGTTTCGGCCCATTTGGTTATCCGCCGTGACGGGACTGTAAAGCAATGTGTTCCTTTCAATAGGATAGCGTGGCACGCGGGCAAAAGCCAATGGACGGGGAAAAATGGCGTGCTCTATTCCGGCTTGAACAATTCCTCGATCGGCATGGAAATGGAAAATTGGGGGCCACTCAAGAAAATTGAGGACCGCTGGATTTCATGGACGGGCGTTGATGTTGTTCGTTCCAAAATTATCGAGGCGCGCCATAAATTCGGTGTGCCGGATTGTGGCTGGGAGGTTTTCACCAAGGCGCAGATTGAAACAGCGCAAGCGGCAGCGCGGGCAATCTGCGCCGCCTATAAGATCGAAGATATCATAGGCCATGACGATATTGCTCCCGGTCGCAAATCAGACCCCGGACCCGCTTGGGACATGGCAGCATTCAGGGAGAGGGTAAGGGGAGGCGAACGATAAATTGCAATTTACAAAATCGATAGGCGTGGTTCGCTCTCCTGGCTTATCGAAAGAGATACCACGCACATTCTTTCAGCAACTTTACGTAGCTGGTCAAATCCCCTTCACGAAACTATCCAGCACGCGTTTTTGTCCGGCCTTGTCGAAGTCGATCGTCAGCTTGTTGCCTTCGATGGATGAGACATTGCCATTACCGAATTTGATATGGAATACACGGTCGCCAACATCGAAATTTGATGGCGTTTCACTGACGGATTTGGCGACGAGTTCACCATCAATCATGCGTCCTTTAACCGAGCCGCGCCCTGCGCCATGGCCGGAATCCGTCTCGCCATAGCCTATTCGCTCCACACGTGCGCCCGAGCGCGAGCCCCAATTATTGCGTGTGGCGTCAGAACGGTTTTGCTGGGCTCTTTGCCAACCGGGCGTTGAGTAGCTGTTTTCAAACGGGTCGGCGCGATCAAAGCGCGATTGGCCGTAGCCGCCGCGCCCGCCATATCCACCATAGCTATCGCCACCGGCGATTACTTCAACATGCGCTTCGGGGAGTTCTTCAAGGAAGCGGGAAGGGATGGTGGATTGCCACAGACCATGGATACGGCGGTTGGAAACAAACCAGATATGCAGGTTTTTCTTGGCGCGCGTCAGGCCGACATAGGCAAGACGGCGCTCTTCTTCCAGCCCAGAGCGTCCCCCTTCATCCAGCGCACGCTGATGCGGAAACAGACCCTCCTCCCAGCCGGGAAGAATGACCGTTTCAAATTCCAGCCCCTTTGCCGAGTGCAGCGTCATGATGTTTACAGCATCAAGATTTTCGTTCTGCTCAGCATCCATGACCAGCGCGACATGCTCAAGGAAAGAGCGCAGTGATTCATATTCTTCCATAGAGCGGATAAGCTCTTTAAGGTTTTCGAGGCGACCCGGCGCTTCGGCTGAGCGGTCTGCCTGCCACATGGCGGTATAACCGGATTCGTCGAGAATCTTTTCCGCCAGTTCCGTGTGGGGTACGGAATCAATTTGCGACTGCCAACGCCGGAAATTTTCCACCACTTCGCGTAAAGCCGAGCGCGGTTTGGGCTTCAACTCCTCAGTTTCAACAAGATCTGCGGCTGCATCAAGCATGCCGATGTCCTTGGCGCGGGCATAATCATGCACCTGCCGGATTGCAGCTTCGCCAAGTCCGCGCTTGGGATTATTGATAATGCGCTCCAGCGCCAGATCGTCGGAACCCTGCGCAACAACGCGGAAATAGGCCAGCGCATCGCGTATTTCCATGCGCTCGTAAAAGCGTGGACCACCGACAACGCGGTAATTCAGACCTAGCGTGACAAAGCGGTCTTCAAACTCGCGCATCTGAAAGGAAGCGCGCACAAGAATGGCAATATCATTGAGATTGTGGCCTTTGCGCTGCGCTTGTTCGATCTCTTCGCCGACTGCCCGAGCCTCTTCCTCGGAATCCCAGCCGGCATGCACATTGACCTTGGCATCTTCCGGGTTTGGGGCATCGGTGAAAAGCGTTTTGCCAAGCCGTCCCTCATTATGGGAAATGAGATGTGATGCGGTGCCAAGAATATGCGCGGTAGAGCGATAATTGCGCTCCAACCGGATCACGACTGCGCCCGGGAAATCCTTTTCGAAGCGAAGAATATTGTCTACCTCTGCCCCGCGCCAGCCATAGATCGATTGGTCGTCGTCGCCAACGCAACAGACATTCTTCGATCCCTGTGCGATCAGGCGCAGCCACATATATTGCGCGGTATTGGTGTCCTGATACTCGTCGACGAGAATATAGCGGAACTTGGCGTGATATTCCTTGAGGATATCGGGATAGGCGCGGAACATCCGGATTGGATGGCATAGCAAATCGCCAAAATCGCAGGCATTCAATGTTTTCAGACGGTTCTGGTAGGCGGTGTAAAGTTCTCGGCCCTTACCATTGGCAAACGACCGGGCATCGCCTTCAGCAATTTCGGAAGGTCCGAGCCCTTTGTTCTTCCAGCCATCAATCATCAAGGCAAATTGTTTGGCGGGCCAGCGCTTGTCGTCCAGCCCTTCCGCCTGAATGATCTGCTTGATCAGCCTTATGACATCATCCGTATCCAGAATGGTGAAATCGGAGCGCAACCCCACGAGTTCCGCATGGCGGCGCAATAGCTTGACGCCGATGGAGTGGAACGTGCCGAGCCATGGCATCCCTTCGACAGCACCGCCGACGAGAACGCCAATGCGCTCCTTCATCTCGCGTGCTGCTTTATTCGTGAAGGTGACGGCGAGTATCTGGCTTGGCCAAGCTTTGCCGAGCGAAAGGATATGCGCAATACGGGAAGTCAGAACCCGTGTTTTGCCAGTGCCAGCACCAGCCAGAACGAGTACAGGCCCTTCGGTGGTTTCAACCGCCAGTCGCTGTTCGGGGTTAAGTCCATTGAGATAAGGTGGTGCACTACGCGCCTGCATGGCGCGTGCAGCTATGCCCGAAGGCTGGCGGGGCGCATCAGGTTCGTCGAAAAACGGAATATCGTCAGGTAATCCAGACATTTGAACCCAATGTAGTGATTCGGTACCGAAAAACCAGAAAAATGCGATACAAAAAGAGAACAATTGCAATTAGCCCCCCACTTTCAATTGAAGTGGGCGGTTGAAATATCAAGTCAGGATATTGCGTCACTCGATTTATGAGCCTACCCATTTTGATTAATGACTCGTGACTTCAAGGTTTTGACAGCCGATGGCAACATTCGTCGCCTCATGTCAGGATCATCTGGTTTTGATTGAGATCGGAAAGGGACTTTCCTCATGGCAATCACTCTCACGGCACTCGTTTTCCTTCTCATTGGCGCGGCTCTTGGCGTCGGCGGTGTATGGCTCGCTGTCCTGGGCGGCAGTTGGTATTATATCATTGCTGCGCTTGCGTTCCTTGTGGTTGCTTTTCTGCTCTTCCGTAGGCGGTCATCCGCTCTGCTGCTTTATGCGCTGCTGGTGGTAGGAACGCTTGGCTGGGCCATTTGGGAAATCGGCTTCGACTGGTGGCAGCTTGCGCCACGCGGCGGCGTCATCATGATCCTTGGGCTGTGGCTGCTCACACCATGGATCAGGCGGGGCTTGAATTCATCTGCAAGCGGTGCTGGTTCTTCCTCCGCTGTTCCGGCTCTGTCGTTGTCCGTTGCTGTTGTTGTGGCGCTGGTTGTTGCAGGCTATTCGATGACCCAGGATCCGTTGCAAATTACGGGTGAATTGAGCAGGGAAATTGTCTCAGATACTGTCGATCTGGGCGGCAATATGCCGGAGGGCGATTGGCACCAATATGGGCGTACGCCCTATGGTCAGCGTTATTCACCGTTGAAGCAGATCACCACCGAAAACGTTGACAAGCTGCAAGTCGCCTGGACCTATCAGACTGGCGACGTCAAGTTGCCGGAGGATGTTGGCGAGACCACTTATCAGGTCACGCCGCTCAAGGTTCGCGATACACTTTTCATCTGCACGCCGCACAATTGGGCCATCGCGCTTGATGCGGCAACAGGCAAGGAAAAGTGGAAGTTTGATTCCAATTCCGGCATGAATCCCGATCGTCAACATCAGACCTGCCGGGGCGTTTCCTATTATGCCGATCCTGCTGCCACACCAGGCAAGCCTTGTGCCGAACGCGTCTATCTGCCGACGTCCGACGCGCGTTTGATTGCGCTTGATGCGGCCAATGGCCAGATTTGCTCGTCCTTTGCTGACAAAGGCACGCTGCATCTTGAAAAAGGCATGCCCTATAACCCCGCAGGCTATTACTATTCCACATCGCCGCCCGTTGTTGCGGCGGGAAAGATCATAATCGGTGGCGCGGTCAATGATAATTATTCGACGAAGGAACAGTCCGGTGTCATCCGCGCTTTCGATATCAATACTGGCGCGCTTGTGTGGAACTGGGATTCCGGCAATCCGGATGTAACGACACCTTTGCCGGATGGACAGACCTACACGCATAATTCTCCCAATAGCTGGTCTGTTTCCAGTGCCGATGAAAAGCTTGGTCTGATCTATGTACCTCTTGGAAATCAGACACCTGACCAGCTTGGTGCTGGGCGCTCCGCAAATGTGGAGAAATTCTCGTCCTCAATCGTTGCGCTTGATCTTAATACCGGTCAGATGCGCTGGGTGCGCCAGACTGTCCATCATGATCTTTGGGACATGGATGTTCCTGCACAACCAACGCTAGTTGATATCAATACGGTCAATGGCACAGTGCCGGGACTGGTAGGACCAACCAAGCAGGGCGATCTCTATGTTCTCGACCGCCGTACGGGCGAGCCGATCATTCCGATCAAGGAAATTCCCGCGCCGACAGGCGCTATCGAGGGTGACTTTACCTCTCCCACGCAGCCGATTTCGGACCTGACATTCTCGCCGCCACCTTTGACGGGCAAGGATATGTGGGGCGTGTCTATGTTCGACCAGCTCGTCTGCCGGATCGAATTCCTGAAATTGCGCTATGAAGGGCGCTATACTCCGCCATCATTGCAAGGATCACTCGTCTATCCGGGTAATTTTGGCGTGTTCAACTGGGGCGGCGTCGCAGTTGACCCGGAACGGCAGATCATGTTCGGCATGCCGACATATCTTGCCTTTACCTCGCGTCTTGTGCCACGCGCCGATGTGCCTCCGCCCGGAGTTGGCACCAAGGGTAGCGAGCAGGGGCTTAACCGCAATGAGGGCGCTCCTTACGCGGTGGTGATGGGTCCATTTGTTTCACCGCTTGGCCTGCCTTGCCAGTCGCCGCCATGGGGCTATGTCGCCGGTGCCGATCTGCGTACAGGCAAGATCGCTTGGAAGCACCGCAATGGCACTGTGCGGGATTCCTCGCCAGTGCCATTGCCATTCAAGGTTGGGGTGCCGGGCATTGGCGGTCCGATCATCACAGCCGGTGGCGTTGCGTTTCTCGGGGCCGCGGTTGATGATTATCTGCGCGCCTATAACGTGACTGATGGCAAGCAGCTTTGGGAGGCTCGCCTTCCTGCCGGTGGCCAGTCAACGCCGATGACCTTCTCCTTGGATGATGGCAAGCAATATGTGGTCATTGTTGCGGGTGGCCATGGTTCGGTCGGCACAAAGCCGGGGGATTATGTCATCGCCTATACTCTGCCAAAATAAGATTGACGGTAATCCGAAGCAGGAATATTGCTGCAAGCGGCTGATACAGCCAGCCGCTCGCGGCCTTCGGGTTACGGTGAATGTATCGAATAAATAAGCTTGGCTTCATCCTTTGAAAGGTGAACTGGTCGGCAATGCGAGCACTGACTTTCCAGATTCACCGACGACGAAGGAATGATTATGCGTACTTTCAATGACGCCAAGGCTATTGCCAAATCGCTGCGCAACGCTCTGGACGAAAAGAATATCAAAATTTCTCACGGTGAGGGGCTTGAACTCGTCGCAGCCGGTTTCGGTTTCGATAGTTGGAATGTGCTTGCGGCCAAAATTGCCGATGAACCAGCCCCGAAAGAAGGTATCTCGTTCGGACCTGCCAATCCCATCCTCCGTATCTTTGATGTTTCTAAAGCCCGGGAATTCTATCTCGATTTTCTTGGCTTCACGCTCGATTGGGAGCATCGGTTTGGAGACAATTTTCCGCTTTATTGTCAGGTATCACGTTCCGATCTGACACTGCATCTTAGCGAGCATTCAGGTGATGCCAGCCCCGGCGCGCGGGTCTATGTCCGCATGACAGGCATTGAGGCTTTCCATAAGGAACTGCATTCCCAAGACTACCGTTTCATGAAACCTGGTCTTGAAGAAGCACCCTGGGGACGAGAAGTCACCGTTACTGACCCGTTCAGCAATCGGATTACCTTCTGCGAATCCTGATTCAGCGCTGCGGTAGTTTCAAGGGACTGTTGGTCTTGATTGTGCGAATGGCAAAGTTTGAGCGAATGTCCGATATGCCGGGCAGGACCAGCAGTTTTTCCGTAAGAAACCGCTCATAGGCGGAGAGATCTTCCACCACCACCTCAGCAAGAAAATCCGCGGTTCCTGAAATAAGGAACGCGCCGGTCACTTCCGGCATGGCGATCAAAGCCGCTTGCTGAAGTTCGGAGTTTGCCTTGCTGTGCTGTCCCACCTTTATTTCCACGAAGACGGTCAGTCCAAGCCCGACTTCCTTGCGATCAATATCGGCGCGGTAACCTCGAATGACGCCGGACTTTTCCAGATTTCGGATGCGCCGCAGGCAAGGAGAAGGTGACAGATTCACCTTTTCTGCAATCTCGACATTTGTGGCCCGTGCATCACCTTGCAGTGCCTCAAGAATACCAATATCGAATTTATCAAGATTTGGCATATCCTGCCTTTAACAAGGTTAAATCTTATCGAAAGTAGCTGAAATCATAGGCTAAGTGGCATCAACTTGCAAGGACATGCCAGAGGCATTCGCTCTATATTGCTCCCATGGAAACACATTCAGACTAATCTGAAAGGATATTTCAATGGTTGCGATCTCACCCGAAATCAACAAATCTGCCTCTCTGGCTCCCGGTTATGCCGGCGCTTTGGTTACGGTCTTCATCTGGGCAACGTGGATCATTGCCACCCGCCATTCCGGCGGTACGCATCTTGGTACTATCGATCTTGGGCTCATTCGTTACGGTCTTCCCGCGCTGGTGCTGGCGCCGGTCTGGCTGAAGACGGGCTTGCTGCCCCGCAATGTTCCCTTGGCGTTGCTCGCAATCATGGTTTGTGGCGCGGGCGTATTGTTCTTCCAGATCACCACCTTCGCCATTCATTCGACGCCCGCCGCCGCCGTAGGCGTGCTGCTCGGCGGTTCAATGCCCCTTGCAGCCGCACTGATCGGGGTTGTCCTGTTCGGCGAACGCCCGGATGCTGCACGCTGGCTTGGCCTTGCTGCCATTGTTGCCGGGCTTGCCATTCTGCTGACGCTAGCCATCGGCAGCCATCAGATTTCATGGGTGAGCTTTGTGTTTCTGCCATTCGGCGCATTGCTATGGGCTGGTTATACCCACGCTTTCAAGCGTTCAGGTCTGACTGCTCTGCATGGTGGCGCTTTGATTGCTGTCTGGTCATTCATCATCCATCTGGTGCTGGCTGCTTTTTTCGGCACAACGATCATGGATGTACCGCTGTCTGAAATCGGCTTGCAGTTTTTGAGCCAGGGTGTGCTCTCCGGGCTGGCTGCTATGCTTGCCTACGGAATAGCCGTTCGCTCGCTTGGTGGCAGTCAGGCTGCCGCGTTCAGCGCGCTCACTCCGGTGCTTGCTGCTGTGGGTGGCTCCATCTTCCTTGACGAGGCGCTCGGTGTCTGGGAAATTGCGGCAGCAATTATCACGGGACTTGGTGTTGCTCTTTCTACCGGCATCCTGTCGCATCGTGTCAGGACTTGATTGGAGGAGGGCGGCTCATTTCCTCTAAAAGGATTGTAAAATGAGCGAACCAACAAAGCATCCGAATATTACACAGGCGATGGTCGACGCGTTTGATGAGTATACTCACCTGACGCTCGACCGCCGCTCTTTCATGGACAAGCTCACAAAGCTTGCAGGTTCGGGCGCTGCTGCGGCAGTTATTGCTCCCATGCTCGCAGCAAATTCTGCTCAGGCTGCAATCATCGCACCGGAAGACAAACGGCTCTTCACCAAAGATCTCGTATTTGCAGGACCTTCCGGCGATATCAAGGCCTATCTGGCTGTTCCTGCCGATGCGTCTGGTAAGCTTCCAGCAGTTGTCGTCATCCACGAGAATCGCGGGTTAAACGGCCATATTCGCGACGTTGCCCGGCGTATGGCCCTTGAAGGTTTTGTGGCAATGGCGCCGGATCTTCTGTCATCAGCGGGCGGGACGCCCGAGGACGAGGAAAAAGCCCGTGGCATGATAAGCGCGCTCGATTCAAAAACCGCGATTGCAGAGGGCGTCGCCTCTCTGGACTATCTTGCCAAAATCAAATCATCGAATGGCAAGGTTGGCGCTGTTGGTTTCTGCTGGGGAGGTGGCATGGTCAACGATCTTGCTGTCAATGCGCCACAGCTTGGGGCAGGCGTAGCCTATTATGGTCGTCAGCCGAAATCGGAAGACGTGGCAAAGATCAAAGCCCCCCTGCTTTTGCAATATGCGGGTCTCGATTCACGGATTAATGCCGGAATTGAGGATTACAGGAAAGCGCTTGAAGCCAATGGAAAGACCTTTGAGATTCATGTCTATGAAGGTGCGAACCATGCTTTTAACAACGACACCTCTGCTGCGCGCTACGACAAGAAGACTGCCGATCTTGCATGGAGCCGCACGGTTGAGTTTTTCAAGAAGAATTTGAGCTGAGAGCAATTCAACGCAGCTGTACGAATGGTCGACCGGACTTGCGAAACCAATCGCTTGCCGGATCGTTCTGTGCTTACTATTTGTGCGTTAATAAAACAGGATTTGATAAATGCAGTTTGTTGGACGGGTCTTCGGCCTCTTGTTTGTTTTGTTGGTGATCGCCCAACCCGGATTTGCGCAAGAAGCGGTTTTTCCAAGTGGATCAGGTATTGGCTTGGTTCCGCCAGCCGGTTTGGTACCATCTTCCAGTTTCAGCGGTTTCGAAGACCCAGCCAAGGGCACATCTATCGTCGTGACCGAACTTCCCGTTGATGCCTATGCCACAATCGCTGCGGGGTTTAATCGGGAAGGCCTACTGGCTACGGGTATAGAAACCATATCCGGGCCTGAGGAATGGTCGGTGCAGGGCGCTGTTGTTTCAAAACTGATCCGCGCCAGTCAGGTGGCAGCTGGCGTCAAATATCGCAAGTGGATTGTGCTTGTCGGTGCCGAAAGCACAACTGCAATGGTGACGGTCCAGATACCGGATGGTGCCAAAGGTGCGTTGTCGGATGCCGATGTGGAAAAAGCTCTGCGTACTTTGGTTGTTCGCGCGCCCGCAAGCTTGCCGGACCAGATTGCGTCGTTGCCCTTCAAAGTTGCAGATACGTCCGGTTTTCGCCCCGTGCGTGTTATTGCCGGAGCCACCTTGCTTTTGACCGAGGGGCCAAATGATGTTGCCATCAACTCGATGCAACCAATGGTGATTATTGCTTCAAACCTGAATACAGCGCCTGAGGCCGCCACGCGGCTGGAGTTTTCGAAAAAGGCCTTCGCATCGCTAACCGGAATCAAGGATGTCCAATCCGATAATGAGACAAGCAGCGAGGTCGATGGCGCGGAATGGATCGAAATCGATGGAACAGCGACAGATTCCGCCAGCGGCGATGCGCTTTACGTGGCCCAGATCGCGCGGTTTGAAACCAATCGCTATGTGCGCGCCATCCTCATCGTCAATGCTACGGAAAAGAGCAAATATGCTGACCGCTTCCGGAAGCTAGCCAAGTCCATGACGATCAACTAAAATCGGCTATGGATAAAAGTTACCGACTCACCAAGGAAGAAATACGGCCACTGATACGCAATTATGGTGGTTGCATTGCGACTGACACGATAACGATTGACGGCTATCCAGTGCGTTTCATGTATCGCGAAGATCCTGATAATGATCTTGATAGTGGTTGGCGCTTCCTCTCCGGCTTTGAGAGCGACGACTATATGGAAGATCCCGACAATAGTGGCATCTTCGACGTTAATACCATCGCAAACTATGATCCGAGTATTATTCCTCTTCTGGATTCGCCCGTTGGCAGTGTTTTTGAAAAAACTGGTGAGCAGGAACGCTTCGTTGCAGTAACCGACTGGTCACCCGGTGAAGACGATGATGATGATGATGATGATGACGAAGATTAAGGCGCCGAAGAACTGACGCCTGCGGCCTTTCGTGTAACGCAGAGTTACAACTAGACAAGGCCCGTGTATTGCCTAAAAATACCGTTCTGAAGAGAATCCAACAAAAGGCTGGAAACTGGAATGGCATTGGCAGACGCAGGTGCATTGCTGCGCAACGAAAACGGTATTGCAACCGTAGTATCCATCCTCAAAAAGCGCTTCGGCGATAATGCCCAAGGCGGAAAATCCATCCGCGAGCAGCACGCCCATACCACAAGTTATGTGCCTAATCAGGCACCTGATCTGGTTGTATTTGCCGAGTCTATCGAAGACGTGCAGGAGGTCGTCCGCCTCTGCGGCGAATGGCAGGTGCCTGTTATCGCATTTGGAACTGGAACTTCGCTCGAAGGCCAGGTGAATGCGCCGGCCGGTGGCATATCAATCGATCTTTCGCGGATGAATCGTATTCTCAAAGTCTATAATGACGATTTGAATGTCGTTATAGAGCCGGGCGTCACACGCAAAGAGTTGAACGAGTATCTGCGTGATACTGGTCTGTTCTTTCCTATTGATCCTGGTGCAAATGCTAGCCTTGGGGGCATGGCTGCAACCCGCGCGTCAGGAACAAACGCTGTCCGCTACGGTACGATGCGGGAAAATGTCTTGGCTCTTAAGGCCGTGATGCCGGACGGCAGGCTTATTACAACGTCGAAGCGGGTGAAAAAGACGTCTGCCGGTTACGATCTGACGAGGCTTTTGATTGGTTCTGAGGGAACGCTTGGTATTATCGTTGAGCTGACGTTGAAATTATACGGCATCCCACAGGCCATTTCGGGCGGCATTTGCGCTTTTCCTGATCTGGAAAGCGCCTGCAATACGGTTATTGAGACGATCCAGATGGGCATTCCCGTTGCACGCATCGAACTTGTCAATGAGCTCGAAATGACGGCAATGATTGCCTACTCCAAGCTGGATTATGATCCTGCGCCTTATCTGTTCCTAGAGTTTCACGGCAGCGAGACGAGTGTGGCGGAGCAGGCGGAGTTGTTTGGAGAGATTGCAGCTGCCAATGGCGGCGGCGAATTCAAGTGGACTGCCAATGTTGAGGAGCGGGAAAAACTTTGGGCCGCCCGGCATAATTCCTACTTTGCCTGCATGACATTGGCGCCCGGCAAGCAATCGCTGTCCACTGATGTCTGCGTGCCAATTTCTCGTCTGGCCGAATGCATCGTCGAAACCGAAAAGGATATTGAGAAGAGCGGCTTGATTGCACCTATCGTCGGTCATGCCGGTGATGGCAATTTCCATGTTCTTGTGCTTTTCGATGAGAAGAATCCAGCTGAAATCGAAAATGTGGAGGCATTTGTGGAGCGCCTCAATCTTCGTGCTATCGCGATGGATGGAACGTGCACCGGCGAACATGGGATCGGGCAGGGGAAGATAAAATTTCTTCGCGCTGAACTCGGCGGTGCCGTTGATGTCATGGAAACGATCAAGCGGGCTATCGATCCGGGGAATATCATGAATCCCGGCAAGATCTTACGCCTTTAGGTTCGCATTTTGATTCCGGGTGTTAAAGCATGGTGTAAGCATTGCAAATCGCGCATAGAAACGGTCATGTCTCGGCACTGCCATAAAGTCGTTTCTATGGTGATTGGCGCGAACCTATCGGAGTAAGACACTGGCACGTTTGTTTGTTTTCATCGGCGGATTGTTGGTACTGCTGCTGACCGCAGCGCTGGTTGTGCCATATTTCGTCGACTGGGCCGGCTATCGCTCTTCGTTCGAACGTGAAGCATCCACATTGCTTGGCCGTCCCGTGACTGTTGCCGGAAGCGCGAGTGCGCGGCTTTTGCCGTTCCCATCCGTTACCTTTTCGGATGTTCGTGTCGGTGACCCGGGCGTTGAACCGGTAATGACCATCGAGAAATTCTCCATGGATGCGGAGCTTGCTCCCTTTCTGCGCGGTGAGATTCTCATATTTGACATGCGGCTGGAAAAACCGGCTGCAACAGTGCGGATAAGTGAAGGCGGCGTAGTCGATTGGGCAATCCGGCCGCGCACTCCTTTCCAGAAAACGCAGGTCAAGCTGGAGAATTTGCAGATTAGCAATGGTTCGCTGATCATTCGCGATGCTTCGACGGGGACAACGCGCTCAATCTCCGATTTGAATGCCACCATGTCTGCTGACGATCTTTCCGGACCATGGAAATTCGACGGGAACTTGTTCTTCAACGGCAAAAAAATCTCCGTTTCCTCTTCGACCGGCGCATTGAAACCGGACGGATCGTTGCAAATGCACGCGCGTGTCATTCCGGACAATATTCCGGCTGCGATGGAAACGGACGGCCAGATAACGCTCGATCAGGGTGCGTTGAAATATGCCGGCCGCATCGACATTCGTTCTCGCGACGAAGTCGCTGATAAATCAGGAGAAAAAGCAGGATCGGCAGACAAGCCGCTGCTCTCCAGTCTTCGCCTGTCCGGACAATTTGAAGCCGATCATGCCAGGATAACCATACCGGAGTTTCATATGGAGCAGGGGCCGGTGGCGGACCCCTATGTGGTCAATGGCAACGCCCATTTTGACTATGGCGATAATCCGCGATTTGAGGTGAAAGCCGATGGTCAGCAAGTAACATTCGGCAATCAGGAGGCAGAGCAGGCAAACGCCAAAGCAAACCCTGAAACCGCGGCTCAGCGCCTTGGTATATTCCGGCGTTTGATGGATCAGCTTCCTGTGCCGACCATGCCCGGAAGAATAGATTTGAAACTGCCTGCTATCGTCGCCGGCGATACGACAATTCGTTCGGTAACGATTGATGCAGCGCCCGCAGCCGGTAATTGGGTAATAAATCAGCTCAAGGCGGAATTGCCAGGACGTACACAATTTGAAGCAAAAGGCGTCTTGCAGGTTGGCGACAATTTCGGCTTCGATGGCAAATTGCTTGTCGCATCGCGCCAACCTTCCGGACTTGCCGTCTGGCTGACAAACACAGTGGACGATTCCATTCGCCGTATTCGCGGTGCCGGTTTCTCCGGCGATGTGAGCCTGCATGATGAATTGCAGAAGGTCGATAATCTTGAGCTTGCGCTCGGCGGTGCCTCGTTGAAGGGAACGCTGGTTCGTAGCGCCAAGGGCGATTCACTGCCGCTGACGCAATTGAAACTGGAAGGCGGCGCGCTCGATGCAGATGCGCTGGAGGCTTTCGCCGCATTGTTCAGCAGCAATGCATCAAATGGCAGTTCCGCAATATTAAACGGGCAGGACCTTGATGTTGACCTGAAAGCAGGACCGGTCGCCCATGGCGGATTTGTCGCTGAAACGGTGGATACGGCGTTCCGTCTGCGCGAAGGTGTGTTCGATATTGATCGCCTGACTATTGGCAGTGTCGCTGGCACTACGATCACCGCCACCGGCAAGCTGGAGCCCTTCAAGACGGAGCCATCAGGGTCGGTTGACGCAACATTGCTGTCGGATGACATGGCGCCCTTTGTCGATGCGCTTGCACAGCGTTTCCCGGATTTCCCGTTTCTCGTTGCCATGAAGGAGCGGTCATCACGCTTCCCAGGTCTCTTCGAGGATACGCAGATGAGTGTCCTCGCCAATACGCTGCATGGAAAGTCTGGAACAAATGAGTTTTCGTTGAGTGCCGCGGGAAAGTCGGGTGGGATGAACATCACTCTTTCCGGCACAAGCACCATGAATGAGGAGCAATTGCGCACACTCGAACTGACCATGAATGCGCGTACCGATCATGCCGAAGGGTTGATGGCCTTTATTGGCTTGCCAGCATTGCCGCTTGGTCTTGCCGGAGAGTTGGAAGCCGATATCGCCCTTAAAGGAAACCAGAATGCCGGATTTCAGACGCAGCTCGCTTTGAAAGCGCCGGACGGTCGCGCATTACTGGATGGTAGTTTCCGCTATGCGGATGGTAGCCTGAACGGGGAGGGACGGGCATCGCTCAAGAGCAGCGATATCGATGCCTATCTCGCAACGGCAGGCTATTCCGTGCCAGGCTTCGGGAACGGCACGCCGATTGATGCAGCCAGCAGCTTTTCCCTTAACAATGGCAAACTCATGCTGCCCGATCTGAGCGGGCAGGTGAACGACACAAAAATTGGAGGGCACATCGGCTTCGTGCTCGACAATGGCGTACCAAATGCGCAAGGCGATCTCACGCTCGCTCAGATTAATCTTGATGCCGTCACGCAATTTGTTCTTGGCACAGGCAGTACGGATGGCGATGGCAAGTCGCAGTGGCCGCAACAACCATTTCTTGCCAGCCCGCTTTTCCCGATGGGCTTTGACCTCAAATTGCGCGCAGAAACTGCCGATACGGGGATTATAGGCGAGATAGGCAATTTTCAAACCAGTGCTACGCTGAAAGACGGTGCTTTGCGCCTTGATGATGTCAAGGGTGACCTTTTCGGCGGCAAATTGGCTGGCATGTTCGAGCTTCGCAATACAAGCGGTACCGGCTTGGCGACGGGCCAGTTCACGCTTGATCAAGCGGGCATTGACGAACTCTATCAACCGGAAACGGCTATTGCTGCTGTTCAAGGCAAGGCAAAAATTTCGGCGTCCGTCAATGCAACGGGCACGTCGATGGCGGAATTGGTCAAATCCATCGCTGGCTCTGGAGTCGTGGCGGTAAGCGATCTTACGATCAACGCGCTTAATCCGGCAGCGTTGGTGCCGATTTTGGCGGATGTCGACGCCATGGAAGGGCCCGTTACAACCGCCACCATCGATGCGATCATTGGTAAATATCTGAATGCCGGAGCGTTGAAGGCAACTGCCTCTGAAATTCCCTATACGATTGCTGGAGGAGTGGCGCGCACATCGACATTCCAGTTAAACAATGGGGATGCCCGGCTTTTTGCTGATTTGCGGATAAATTTCCCGGAAATGATGGTGGCTTCCCAAGGCAAACTGACATTTGAGCCCGGAAAGACCGTTGTCGTCGGTGCCGATCCCGTAGTCGAGTTTACGCTGGATGGCCCATGGCATGGCCCTGCGGTCACCTTTAATCGCCAACCGCTTGAGCAGTTCCTGACCCAGCGCGCGCTGGAGCGCGAGCAGCAGCGGGTGGAAACACTGCAGGCATCGCTGGTGGAAAAGCAGCGTTTGCGCCGCGAGACGCAATTGTTTCAGGCGCTTGCGGAAGAGCGGGTGAGGGTCGCGCGCCTCAAGGTTGAGCAGGAAGCGCGCGAGGCGGCGGAAAGAAAAGCCGCCGAGGAAGCAGCGCGCAAAGCTCTTGAGAACCCACCTGCCGCCCCTCCGCCAGCGCAGCCGCAAGGCGCCATTGACCGGCAGTCGCTCGATGAGTTTTTGCAAACCATCGAGCCGAATGCCGTTCCGCAGTGATCTTTACTCGCCCCTAAAAGCCGCTTCCAGCTTGCTGATGTCGAGCTTGTGCATTTGCAGGAGTGCTCCCAAAAGGCGGTCAACCTTTGTCTGGTCCTTGTCTTGCATCATTTGACCAAGCACCGAAGGCACGATCTGCCATGACAGGCCAAACTTGTCCTTTACCCAGCCGCATGGGCCGATTTCACCGCCATTTGCAGTTAACTTCTCGGTGAGCTCATCTATTTCAGCCTGGGATCCACAATCGATTATAAGAGAGATGGCCTCGTTGAATTTGAATTCCGGACCGCCATTCAGCGCCAGATATTCCTGACCGGCGATTTCAAATCGAGCGGTCAGCAAAGACCCTTCCGGTCCCATGCCGCCTTTGCCCCAATAGCTCTTTTCCAGAATCTTTCCATTTTCAAAGATGGAAAAATAGAACTCCATCGCTCCTTCGGCATTGCCTTCGAACCACAAGCATGGAGTAATTTTTTGTTTGATTGGCATGTCATTCCCTTTCATTGCGATTTGAACTGCCTGAAAGACGAAGGAAGACTGACCAATCCTACATGATGCCGGAATTATTTTTGCGTAGACATGCCGCCACTTTGCACCCAAGCCAATACGTATAATCGCAATGCGGATGAAAGGCTGGAGTCGCGATCCCGATCTTTGTCGACCTGTGCGATAAGTGCCGCCAGCGTCATTTGGCGGGTTTGTGCAATGGAGGTGATAATTTCATAAAAGGGATCTTCGAGCGAAAAGCTGGTGCGGTGCCCGTGAATTGTCACCGAGCGCTTCTGGACAAGACTCACTTGTCGTCCAAGGGCTTTTCCAGCCGGCTATCGTCCAAAAACCGCTCTGCTTTAGCGGTTAATGCAGTTTCGAACTTCTTCTCAGTCTTGGTGCGCCCGAACAAGATGCGGTTCTGAGCCGCAACCTGTTCTTCAGCATCTTTGGCTTTGCGTTTCCTGACCTGCCGCAGGTTGACGATCTCGGCCATGGAGGTCGTTATTTCTTCTTGCGGAAGGAGTCGAGCGATACCACCGAAGCAGAAGCTTTCTCGCCATTATCGTCTGAGCTTGCATCGGCTGCCGCTTCCGACTTTCCGGATGGCTTGGCCGGTTTCTTGGCGGATTTTGCCGGAGGCTTTGGCTTGGCGCTGGTCGAAGCGAGCTTGGGACCGTCAGCAATGTCGGTTGGCGCTATGCTGGTGATACCTTGGTCATTGTCGCCAACGGTTTCTTCAACCTCCACATCGAACTCCAGCTCGAAGTTTACAGAAGGGTCATAGAAACCGCGAATCGCGGAGAATGGCACGACGAGTTTCTCCGGCACATCGCCAAACGATAGGCCGACTTCAAGATGGGTGTCTGTGACCTGCATGTCCCAGAATTGATGTTGAAGGACAATCGTCATCTGTTCCGGATATTTTTCGTGAAGCCGCGTCGAAATACGCACGCCGGGTGCGCCGGTCAAAAAGGTGACGAAAAAATGGTGGTTGCCCGGCAGGCCTGCTTTGGCAACTTCACCTAGCACCTTACGGATAACGCCGCGAAGCGCTTCCTGGGCAAGTATATCGTAACGGATCATATCTTGTGGCATGCACTCTTATCCCATGGATTCCCCCCTGCCTGTCAAGCGGAGATAGAAATCGTATCCGACCATTATGGCGCATCGCTAATGCATTTGCGACCGATTGTCAGCAATGGGTGCAAATATATCCAGCAAACAGGATATCGATGTCTGTGAAGCGCATTATCAAGAGTATTTGCGGCAAATTTTACAGCGGCTTGGCGTCAGACAACCAAGGACCACAATAAATGAGCAAATTGTACTTTGCTGGTAGACGCTTTCGCAATTCAAATGTGGAAGTCAGCTGACAGCCATCAGGACAGGAGCCGGTTGGCTGCTGGTTTCCTGTACGCGCGGACCATAGGCTCGCAAGAAAGTTTCAACGGCATTTTTGGCAGCGGTCTGCAGTTCTTCTTCTGTCGGTTTGCCACCAAACAGATAAATCATTTGGAGATCGGCATTCACCAGCGCCAGAAATTGGCGGGCGGCAAGGTCAAAATCATCGATTCGCAATGCACCCTTGTGGGCGAGCTTTGCAAACAGCGCGCCAAGCGTCGTGCTTATTTTGCATGGACCGTGCTGGCGCCATCCTTCGAACAAATGCGGATATCTCTCGCCCTCGGATTGGACAAGCCTGCGTAGGAACTTTCCGTCATCGTTGCACAGGCAATTTTTTGTCAGCCTTATGGCGAAATCGGCCAAATCTTGTTGCAGATGATCGGGCTTGTCGGGAAAGGTCGAAAGTGTAGAGAAAAGCATGGCGTTTGCCCGCTCCATAACATCTTCGATCACTGCGACAAACAGCGTTTCTTTTTCGCGGTAGTGGTTATATATTGTCTGGCGCGAGACGCATGCTTCAATCGCAATTTCATCAATACTGGCTCCGGAAAAGCCTTCCCGGCAAAAAACATTTGCTGCGGCATCCAGAATAGACACACGTTTTGAACATTGACCGCGTTGTGTGGGACCGGTGTCTTTGCGTGCAGTTGATGGTCGGCTTAAAGCCATCGCGTGATTTTTCATAGGCCCAAGATAATGCGTCTTGACGTGTTAGACAATAGTGTCTAATTTTACACCTGTGTCCAAATATATTGACGCAGTATTTTCCATGAGCGCCATGCTCCTCCCAAGCAGACGCCTTCATGTTTAGCGCAGTGCCCAAAACCGGATTTCTGGCTGTCCGGGGGAAGCTGCGAAGAAATTTCGGATAGGGCAGGGTGTTTCATCAAATTGAGACGGCCCTGCTCTATCAAGACCGTTCAATTCGTAAATGCAACGCGCTCCTGTGCCGCGATTGCTTGAAAGAGCATCACCATGAAGTCCTCCTTCCTACGTTATGCAATCATCCTTGGATTGCTGTCGGCCATCGGTCCTTTTGCGATCGATATGTATTTGCCTGCGCTTCCATTCATCGGTGCCGATCTGGCGGCTGGTGAAAATGCCGTGCAAATGAGTCTTTTGGCCTTTTTCCTGTCCTTTGCCCTCTTCCAGATCGTCTATGGTCCGCTCTCGGATATGTGGGGTCGCAAGCTACCTCTCTATATGGGGATCGGTCTGTTTACAGTAGCCAGCATTGGCTGCGCCCTGGCAACAAATATTGAGACGCTGGTCGCATTCCGCTTCCTGCAGGGAATTGGCGGTGCAGCAGGTATGGTCATTCCACGCGCTGTTGTACGTGACATGCATACTGGCGTTCAGGCCGCTCGCCTTATGTCGCTGCTGATGCTGGTGTTCAGCATTTCTCCTATTCTAGCGCCGTTGACAGGCAGTGCGGTTATTCACTTTTTTGGATGGCGCGGCGTATTCTGGGCCGTAATGATTGCCGCCCTTATCGGTCTGGTTTTGCTGTCAACACAGCTTGAAGAAACCCGGCCAAAGGAAGCGCGTGCGGAAAGTAGCTTGCGTAGTGCGCTCACTGCTTACGGAATTCTGCTGCGTGATCGCAACTTTATGGTCTTGTCGATGATTGGCGGTTTTGGCATTGCGAGCTTCCTCGTCTATCTTGCCAACTCGCCTTTCGTCTTGATTGACCACTACGGCCTGACACCAACGCAATATAGTATTGCTTTCTCGATCAACGCGGTTTCGTTTTTCACCGTGTCGCAATTGACCGGTTGGCTTGGCAGCCGCTTTGGTCTGGTGCGTGTCATGCGTATGGCAGTTACGGGCTTTGGCATAACATTGGCCGCCATGGTTGTTGTCATGGGCGCCGGCTTTGATCAATTGCCGGTTCTGGCTGCATTCCTCTTTGTCGGCTATGGCTTCCTCGGCCTTGTTATCCCGACAACCGGTGTTCTTGCATTGGAAGAGCACGGAGAAATTGCCGGTTCCGCGTCGGCTCTGTTGGGTACTTTGCAGTTCGTGATATCGATCATCGCCATGATTGTTGCGGCGCTTTTCTTCACAGGCAAGCCACTGCCGATGGCCGCCGGTATTGCCATGTGCGCCGTGATAGCTTTCGCCGTCACACAACTGACGATCGGCCGCCGTCCTGTTGAAGTCGGTGCTGCTGCCGAGTAATTCTGAGTTTCAGATCTGCAAAAAGGCCCGGATGCAAATCCGGGCCTTTTTCATGATAGGTGCTCAAGGATAAAGTCGGTCCGGTGACTGGCTGGCAATCGAGGCACTTCGATCAGGTCATAGCCAAAATGCCCATAGGCTTTCACCATGGCATGATAGGTCCGGACAGCCTCCGCAAATGTTTGTTTGCGTTCCCTATCTTGCTCAAAGATCTCTTCCCAAGGGGGCAGTATGAAAGCCAGCGGGTTATACCGGTATTGTTCGGCAGCGTTTTGAACATGTGCGGGCACCGCAAGCTGCGATAGTTGCAGATATCCTGCGATGTCCGGGATGCCGCGATCGAAAAAGATCATCCCATCTACTTCTTGTGCAATCTCGTAAGATCGCAGTTCCCAACAAAGCATCAGTTCGGAGAAAAGGGCAGGGTCTTTCCAAGGAAGCGCTGGTCCTTCAATGCTTGTTTGCTGCTGGATAATCGCTCGCCCAGCTTCGACCGAGGCGGCGTGACCGCGTTGTTTCAGCTCTTCAATGAGAGTTGTTTTTCCTGAGCCCGGGCCGCCTGTGAGGACGACAAACCTTTCATTTAGAATGTGCATGGATAGCTCCTGCTGACGCGCGCTCACGGCTATCAGCTTCATAGATTTACGAACAGCAGACGCGGAACGCCGCTAGCTTTAAGGGAATTTGGGGGGAGGGTTTTGGCGCTTGATCAGCGAACCATGTGAATGATTTAACCAACCATATCGAAGAAACTCAAGCGAATTTCATTGTCCGGAGGATTTTTTATAGCTCGCATCAGTTAGCTGGATGGGTTTGGCTCCATTTGCTGGCACGCCGCTGCAAATGGGCTGCGCGAGAATTTCAGCCAGTACAGAACGCTCATTATTGGCGGCCCTGTTGAAATAGTGCCGGACATGCTCTGCCGCGAAAGCTGAGCCCACAATCACGGTGATGGACGCGATGGCATAGGCAAGGAGGCGCAGCCGCCGGGCGAGAATGTTTTTCAAACTCGCCCGGGTTGCGGTTGCCATTGCGATGCACAGTGCAATGAGTGTGCAGCACATGGTGCAAAGTCAGCTATGTGTCGAACAAGCGCATGCAGCGGCTTGCTCGTGGATTGGCGCTGGCGGATTGCTGGTCCGGCCATTGGTGTTTTTCAGCCGCGCCCAATCGCCAAGATTGAAATGCGGACCATTTTCATTGCGGCCCTTTGGCATGATGTCGAAATAGGCGTAGACACCAAGGAATTGCTCATCACCGCGGCCAAATGCTGAATAGGTATGATAGATCTGGCCGTCTTCATCCTTGTAGAACACGCTGCCGCCCGACAAATCGTCGATCCCCGGGTCGCCATATTCATAATTGTAGAATGCCGTGCCTTTCTCTCTTTCCTCCGCAGTAAATGACACGTCAAAATCATAGTTGAAGTCGTTATTGAAAGACGACACCCAGGGAAAGTTCCAGCCCATGGATTTACGGGCAGCTTCGATTTCAGCAATTGGCGCCCGCGCAATGGCGACATAAGACACGTCATTATTTGCCAGATGCCGTAAAATGCCTTCCACGTGATCCACAACGAGGCCGCAACCGAAACATGGTTTTTCCTGACCGGGTGCCAACATGAAATGCTTGATGAAAAGCTGGCTGTGTCCGTTGAACAAATCAGAGAGCGTTACCTTTCCTGAAGGGCCATCAAAGACATAATCCTTTTCGATTTTTACCCAAGGCAGCGCGCGTTTTTCCGCACTCATGCGCTCTTGCGCTTTGGTAAAGGCTTTTTCTTTTTCGAGCAGTGCAGTGCGCGCTTCGAGCCATTGTTCTCGTGATACGATCTGGTGTTGCATGATCATCTCCTGTTGCTGTTGCTTCGTCGCTGCTGATTTCAGGCGAGCAGTTCTTCCAGCCTGTCGAAGGCGCTGTTCCAACCCTGCCGGTGGCCTTCACAATTTTCCACTGTGTCGAACTCGGACTGTTGAAACTGCATTTTGGTCTTGCCGGCCAAATCTTCGAGATCGATTTTGACAAGTGTTTCCCTGCCTGCTTTTCCGTCTTCCTGATCCCATGCAAATGTGAAGACGAGCCGTTCGTCTGGTACGACCTCATGATAGATTCCGCCGTGCCAAAGTTCCTCGCCATTTGCCGCCGAGTCCAGGCATGCCCGCCATTTGCCACCGGGGCGAACATCCGCTTCCACGAAACTTGCGGGATAGTCCCGGGGCCCAAGCCATTGCAGCATTCGCTTCGGGTCGGTAAACGCCTTGAAAACCAGGGAACGTGGGGCATTGAAAACCCGATTGATAGTCAGGACCCGCCCGGCAACAGTGTTTGCTATTTCGGCACTATTGTTCTGAATCATTTTTCTTGTCCTCCACCTGTAGCTCTTCCAGATATTCTTCCAACCGGTCGAAGCTGTTTTCCCAGAAGCGTTTATAATGTTCGATCCAGGTCTCGACTTCCTTCAGCGGTGCAGCATTGAGGCTGCATGGCCGCCACTGCGCTTCCCGGCCACGAATGACCAGGCCTGCACGTTCCAAAACCTTCAGATGTTTTGAAATAGCGGGGCCTGACATTTCGAAAGGTTCTGCCAGTTCCGTTACCGAAGTTGTTCCGAGTGAAAGCCGCGCAAGAATCGCACGGCGGGTAGGGTCGGCCAGCGCAGAAAAAATATTGTCGAGGCGGTCTGTTTGCATTGCTGTAGAACCATTCGGTTATTTAACTTAATGGTTATATACGCCTGACAAACGCGATCGTCAAGCGGGACTTTGCAGGCGCAAAGGCAGCAGGAGGTCACAACGCAGAAATGCGAAGGAGCGTTTTAAAGGTTTTGAAGGAGAGGAAAGTGGAGGTTTCTGTTGCCAGGTACCTCCGAACCCCGCCTAGAAGTGCGAACCCCTAGGACTTGATTTGAAGCTATAGCACTGCATTAAGCAGCGATACGTGCTTCCGCATAGTTGTCGTTTGCAACTACTGAGTTAGCCCGATAACGGTGGTACAATGCCGGGCAAAAGTTCGATCTTTACACCCTTGTCGATCCTATTTCGCCCCCGCCACAAGGCAGCGTTGTTCTGCTGCATTGTGGTGGAGGCGCCGGGTACCGCCCCCGGGTCCAATGGGCTTATTTCATCGTCCGTTTATCACCATAGCTGGCCGAAGCCAGCGGAACGTATATAGGTGTGCCGCATAATTAAATCAACGCGCAAATCATTGATTTTCCGGTTGATGCAAGTGTAGCAGCGACTGCTCGGTTCCCTTATAAGCAGAGCCAACAGTCACCAGAAAGCGGTCAGATCATGCAGACGTTGAAAATATCCACGCTTACAATATGCGGTATCGATGAACTTCCCGGCCAAAGGGAGCGCGGCGTCAGCCATGTGCTTTCAATCGTTGATCCCGACTGGCCAGAGCTGGAAGCGTTTCAGTCCTATGGTGTCCATGACCGCACAATCCTGCAATTTCACGACATTATCGACCCTGCGCCAGATCGTGTTCTACCTCAGCAACATCATGTGACGGAAATACTCAACTTCGGCTCTCGCCTTCTTCAATCGGCAGAAGATCGCGTTGAGGGCCACCTGCTTGTGCATTGCCATATGGGCGTTTCACGCTCGACTGCCGCTATGCTGACGCTTATGGCGCAAGCCAGTCCGGATGAGGCTGAAGATCGGCTTTTCGAAAGACTGCGAACAATCCGGCCTCAGGCCTGGCCGAACTCATTGATGATTGGCTATGCCGATGAACAATTGGGCCGTAAAGGCAGGCTGGTTTCCGAATTGCACCGCCACTATGCAGTCCAGCTGAAGCGCGATGCAATGTTCGAAGAGTTGATGACACGCATTGGTCGCACGCGTGAATTGGAAATGGGCAGATCGGCGGCCTGATAGCTCTGCACGCTTACTCAGGGACAAGGCCGTCAAAGACTTCCAGCATAGCATCGGCAATGGCCTTGCCCAGCGCTGCTCCGGACTCTTTCAATCCGGCCTCATCCATATCGCGCGCGGCGAGGGCAAGAGCGGACCCTTCGGATCGCACTATCTCCTGCGCGCGCTCAATCGCCCACATGGCAAAATCGCTGCGCGTCGTAATTTCCACAGTATCCATGGCGGTGCCTTCCTGTCATTTGATGCCGCTGTACTATCCTTTGGCGGACGATTTCGAAAGCGGTTTCGCGATAAAGCCTGACATCGGCCGAGCCAAAGAGTGATTGACTTGGGGGTATTGCTGAGGAATGTTCCTTTTGTCTAGCGTGGACATTGGCCAGCCTGTTTTCCGCAGCGCGCCATGTCTTCATTGTCAGGGGAGGTTGCAATGCAGCGCATTGGGCCTAGCAATCAGGAGATTTTTACATGAGTGACTATCTAACCGATGTCCGTCATTACGATGCTGCGGCTGATGAAGCTGTCGTTGCAAAGATCGTCAAACATCTCGGCATTGCTCTACGCAACCGGGATTCATCACTGGTATCCTGTTCTGATCCTGAAGAATTGGCGCGCGTTCGTACCAATTGGGTGGAAAAGAAGCTTGGCTTGACAGATGTGGCCAAAGCCGATGCCGCAATCGAGTCCGTATGCGCAACAATGAAGGACGACCGCACCAAGAGCCGCGTTACATTTTACTATCTGACCGCTAAGGCTCTTGGAGCGTTGGGTAGCATCTGATCTTTCCGCCTCAAAAGAGAAAGCCTTGTGGGAATCCGCAGGGCTTTTCTGTTTGCAGTGCTGTGGATCACGTACAAGTTTTACTATTTAGTCAGTCGAATCTGCTAAAGAGAAACGATGCGCACTTATCTTGATCTTCTACAGCACGTCCTTGACAACGGTGCCGACCGTGGTGATCGCACGGGCACGGGCACGCGTTCGGTTTTCGGCTATCAAATGCGATTTGATCTGGCCGCAGGGTTTCCCGTTCTCACCACGAAGAAACTGCATCTCAAGTCGATTATCCACGAGTTGTTGTGGTTCCTGAAAGGCGACACCAACATTGCCTATCTGCGTGATAATGGCGTAACGATTTGGGACGAATGGGCTGACGAAAACGGCGATCTCGGCCCCGTCTATGGCTATCAATGGCGCTCATGGCCGACACCGGATGGCGGGCATATTGACCAGATTGCCGGGCTACTGAGTGCCATACGGAACAACCCCAATTCACGGCGTCTGATCGTTTCGGCATGGAATCCCGCGCTTGTAGACGAGATGGCGCTGCCGCCATGCCACTGCCTGTTCCAGTTTTATGTGTCTGATGGCAAACTGTCCTGCCAGCTTTACCAACGATCCGCCGATATTTTTCTGGGCGTTCCGTTCAACATCGCCTCTTATGCGCTGTTGACGATGATGATCGCTCAGGTGACAGGTTTGAAACCGGGTGATTTTGTTCACACTCTGGGCGATGCGCATCTTTATGCAAACCATTTCGAGCAGGCGCGATTACAACTTGCGCGCAAGCCGGGTCCATTGCCTATTATGCAGATCAATCCTGATGTGACTGATCTCTTTGCTTTTAAATATGATGACTTCCGTCTCGTTGATTACGTCGCTGAGCCGGCCATTAAGGCGCCCATCGCCGTCTAGAGCGATTCATGACATCGTTTTAGTTGAAAATGCTCTGGACCATCTTCGCGGAGAGTGAAAATGACTGTCAGATTGTCTCTCGTCGCTCTTCAGACATTGCTGCTTCTGATTTCATCGCCAGGTCTGGCTAATGATACAACCGCATCGGTGGGAACTGGCGGTCTGATCTACACGCGCAATTCAATCATTTCCATGGAACAGGAAGACCTGTTCATTTCGGAAAACGAGATACGCGTCGATTATGTGTTCAGAAACAATTCGGATGGCGATGTGGAGAACATTATTGCTTTCCCCATGCCTGATCTCGAACCCCGTTACGAATCCGATATTGCCATTCCGGATATGGGCTCGGACAATTTTCTGGACTTTACAGTCGCCATTGATGGCAAGCCGATCAAGCCCGAGCTGCAACAGCGTGGCTTGGCCGGCGGTCTTGATGTTACTGACGCCCTCATTTCGAGTGCAATTCCAGTGTCACCGCAAAATGCTTCGGTCCAAGCGGCGATTGACAAGTTGGATACCGCCACAAAACAGGATTGGCTGAAACGCGGTATTCTCCAAAATAGTGATGATTCTGAATTTGCACCGGGCTGGTTGCTCAAGTCGACCTATTGGTGGGTGGGCCATTTTCCGGCAGGAAAGGATGTGCGTGTATCGCATCGCTACAAGCCCAGTGTCGGCGGAACTGTCAGCCTGAATTTTGATCCCGATGATAACAGTACCCATGGCCCCAATTTTGACCACGCGCAGAAGTATTGCCGTGACAAGAGCTTCAATCAAAGCGTTGCAAAAATCGTCAAGAAGGCTGGGCCCGAACGAACCGTGCTCTATGAAAACTGGATATCATATATCCTTACCACAGGTGGTAATTGGGCAGGCCCCATCAAGAAGTTCAAACTTACGATCGATAAGGGCGACACGGAGAATCTGATCAGTTTTTGTGGGCAGAATGTCAGAAAAACCGGTCCCACAACCTTTGAGATGACTGCTGAAGATTTCTGGCCCGAGCGCGATTTGGAAATACTGCTTCTGAAGAGGAATAAGACTGAATGATCAGCTTTGTAGTTGCCATTGCGCAGAATGGTGTGATTGGACGGGATAATGATCTGCCATGGCGATTATCTTCGGATTTGAAGCGGTTCAAGGCGATTACCATGGGCAAGCCCATCATCATGGGTCGCAAGACATGGGATTCGCTTGGCAAGCCTTTGCCGGGACGCACAAATATCGTCATTACGCGCGATCCAGCTTTCAATGTCGAGGGGGTAGTCTCGGCCAGGTCCGTTGACGAAGCGCTGCTGATTGCGGGCAGCCACGCGGGCGCTGATCAGGTCAATGAGATTTGCATTATCGGCGGCGGCGAGATCTTCCGGCAATGCCTCAACCGCGCTGACAGGTTGTATGTGACATGGGTGCTTGCGAGCGTGGAAGGCGATGTCCATTTTCCTGAGATCGATCCTGCCATCTGGTCGGAATCGTCCAGCGAAGAATTTCCCGCTGGGGAAAAAGACAACTATCCGACACGCTATGTCGTCTACGAGCGTCGCCATTAAGCTTGCCGACACGCCTCATATTATGAAAATATTGTGATAACTGACGATAATTGTTTGGTTTTTCAGCAAAAGGCTCAGAAAAGCATCGGTGTGCGTTGAAAGCCAACCTCGCCATCCCTATAAACGGGATGTTGAGCTACTGCGTCCCGTGTCAGAATGGCGACGCAAAGGTCTCAGTAGAGCGTTAAAATAGCGCATGGCCCATTCTAAAAATCGATTCCGGTTTTTAGGGGCATGTGCTGCGAGGGGTAGCCACAGGGTGGTGATTTTCGTTCAAATTAAGAGGTAGGAATGCCCTGGAGTAATCAGAACGGTGGCGGCGGCCCTTGGGGCGGTGGCGGTAATAATAATGGCGGTGGTGGTGGCCCTTGGGGTCAAAAACCGCAAGGTGGCGGTGGAGGCAAGACGCCTCCGGACCTCGAAGACATTTTCCGCCGCGGTCAAGACCGTCTGCGGCAAGCAATCCCCGGTGGCACCGGCGGTAGTCCAGCTATCTGGGGCCTGATCGGACTTGCCCTTGTGGCTTTCTGGGTTTTCCAGTCTGTTTATACTGTTCAGCCAGACGAACGTGCAGTCGAACTGCGTTTTGGTAAACCGAAGACCGATATTTCCGAGCCTGGCTTGCATTTCCACTTCTGGCCAATCGAATCCTACGAAAAGGTGGAGATTGTTGAAAAGCAGAAGAATATTGGCGGACAAGGTACACGCGGCGCCAAGGAAGGCCTGATGCTTTCGGGTGACCAGAACATCGTCGATGTTCAGTTCTCGGTGCTTTATCGTGTTTCCGATCCGGTTTCCTATCTGTTCAAGGTCGAAAATCCGGAAAATCTGGTACAGCAGGTTTCTGAAAGCGCTATGCGCGAGATCGTTGGCCGCAGTCCAGCTCAGGATATTTTCCGTGATAATCGCGCAGGCATTGCCAACGACGTGCGCAACATTATCCAGAAAACGCTTGATGAATATGGCGCTGGCATTGCTATTAATGCTCTTTCAATTGAAGATGCAGCTCCACCGCGCGAAGTTGCAGACGCCTTCGACGAAGTTCAGCGTGCTGAACAGGACGAAGATCGTTTCGTTGAGGAATCCAATCAATATTCCAACCAGAAGCTTGGTCAGGCTCGCGGTGAGGGCGCGCAGATTCGTGAAGATGCTGCGGCTTATAAAAACCGTATCGTTCAGGAAGCAGCGGGTGAGGCCCAGCGCTTTACCTCAGTCTACGATGAATATGTCAAGGCGCCGGAAGTTACCCGTAAGCGTCTTTTCCTTGAAACCATGGAGCGTGTGCTGAAAGACTCTACCAAGGTCATTGTTGATCAGAACGGGCAGGGCGTTGTTCCCTATCTACCATTGCCGGAACTGAGCAAACAGGCGAAACCCGCGACCGGAGGAGCACAGTGATGAACCAGAATCGTCTCCCGATTTATGTCGGTGTAATCCTCTTCGCTGCGCTTCTTGTTTATGCGTCAATCTTTGTTGTACGCGCCGGTCAGCAGGCCATCGTTCTGCGCTTCGGTGAAATTGTCGATGTGGAATCCGAGCCCGGTATCTATTTCAAAATGCCTTTCGGCTTTCTTGAAGCAGATAATGTTCAGATGATCGAAAATCGTGCTCTCAGCTTTGAACTCGATAATATCCGTGTTCAGGTTTCGGGCGGCAAGTTCTACGAAGTCGATGCCTTCCTCGTCTATCGCATCACCGATCCTCGTAAATTCCGTCAGACCGTTTCGGGCGACGTGACTCTGGCGGAAGCCCGCCTACGCACGCGTCTTGATGCAGCCCTGCGTGGCGTTTACGGCTTGCGCGGCTTTGAAGCTGCTTTGTCGGATGAACGTGCAGGCATGATGCTTGAGGTGCGTGAACAATTGCGTCCTGACTCTGAATCGCTTGGATTGCAGATCACCGATGTACGTATTCGCCGTACGGATCTAACTCAGGAAGTATCCCAGCAGACCTTTGCCCGTATGAGCGCCGAGCGTCTTGCTGAAGCTGAACGTCTGCGTGCGCGTGGCCGTGAAGCTGCACAGCGGATCAAGGCGATTGCCGATCGTCAGGTGGTTGAGATCGTTGCCGAAGCCCGCAAGGAATCGGAAATTATCCGCGGTCAGGGTGAAGGGGAACGCAGCCGTATCTTCGCGGATGTATTCTCGAAAGATCCCGATTTCTTTGCTTTCTATAGGTCAATGTCGGCCTATGGCACTGCACTGGAAAACACCGGAACGACGATGGTACTTTCACCTAACTCCGAGTTTTTCCGTTACTTCCAGGATGCTGGTGGAGCATTGCCGCCAGTTAGCGGTTCCACACCGCCTGCGCCTGCTGCAACAACACCTGCCCCTCAATAGGGGCAGGATCGGCTGATGACTGATTTTTTGGATGCCGTCGGACTGTTCCTTGTTTTTGAAGGATTGCTCTACGGGTGTTTTCCAATTGTAGCTAAACGGGTTGCTCGCGATGTCAGCGAGCAACCCGATGGTTTCCTGCGTGTAGCTGGCGTTGCATCGATTGCAATTGGCGTGGCCGTTGTTTGGCTGGTCCGCGGTTAGAGCTGAATATTGCTGTCGATCTCAATCAGCAAATCTTGAGTTGAACTCCAACCAAATAAACGTTGAAATAGCTAGAGCAGGTTTTGTTTACAGAGAGTCATTCTGCGGGTCAGGCAGTTCGTTCGATGGAACGACATCGACCTCGCTGCCTTCCGCGTGGATTGTCTCGTTATCCGTGAAACAGAATTGGCTCTATATAAATAAAATTTGCCCTGTCCGGCCATACTTTCGACCATAGTGGTGGTTCTGCTGGCCTGAAATATTCCGACCTTATTGAAAAGGCCTGTTGTCATGGTTTTTAGCACTGCCCGCAAAGCACTCCGTTCTGCTACAGCCGCAATTGCATTGACTGCCTTGGCAGCCACCGGATTTCCACCGGCACTCGTCACGGTGGCAAATGCGCAGACGCAGGCGCCAACTGTTCCCAATAGTGCGCAGCCAAGAGCGCAGGGCCCGGCTTCTGTGGCCGATCTTGCCGAGGGTCTCCTGGGCGCTGTGGTGAATATTTCCACATCGCAGACCGTTAAGGGACAGGACGGGGATTCTGGTCCGATCCCGATGCCGAAAGTTCCCGAGGGCTCGCCCTTTCAGGAATTCTTCAATGACTATTTCGGTAAGCAACAACCGGGGCAAAACAATCCATCCCGTCAGGTCCAGTCATTGGGTTCAGGTTTCGTCGTTGATGCCCAAGAGGGCATTATCGTAACCAATAATCATGTGATCGCTGATGCAGACGAAATCGAGGTCAACTTTAGTGATGGCTCGAAACTGAAAGCCGAATTGGTCGGTAAAGATACCAAGACGGACCTTGCCGTTCTCAAGGTTGATCCGAAGAAGCACAAGCTTGTTGCTGTGAAATTTGGCGATTCTTCGAAAACGCGCATTGGCGATTGGGTTATGGCAATCGGTAATCCCTTTGGTTTCGGTGGCACTGTGACAGTCGGAATTGTTTCTGCACGCAACCGCGATATTAATTCTGGCCCCTATGACAATTTTATCCAGACCGATGCAGCGATCAATCGCGGTAATTCCGGCGGGCCGCTGTTTGATATGTATGGACAGGTCATCGGTATCAATACCGCGATTATCTCGCCTACCGGTGGCTCAATTGGTATCGGCTTTGCCATTCCTGCCGAATTGGCGTCCGGCGTGATTGCCCAATTGCGGGAATTTGGTGAAACTCGTCGCGGCTGGCTGGGTGTGCGTATTCAACCCGTGACGGACGATATTGCGGAAAGTCTAGGGATGACCACCAGCAAGGGTGCATTGGTTGCCGGTATCATTGATGGCGGTCCTGTCGCCAATGGCTCCATCCTTGCAGGTGATGTGATTATTCGCTTCGATGGCAAAGAAGTGGCAACTGTCAAAGATCTGCCGCGCGTTGTTGCTGAAAGCCCCGTAGGCAAGGAAGTGGATGTCGTCGTTGTTCGTAAGGGCAAGGAGCAGACAGTAAAGGTCACGCTTGGTCGTCTGGAGGACAGTGAACAAGCTCCCAAGAAACCTGTTGATTCTGATCAGGATGAAGACGGCGCCATTCAGGGCGTTGATGTCTTGGGGATGACCCTGGGCGTGCTGGACGAAGATACCCGCAAGTCATTCGGGATCTCCAAAGAAGTCGAGGGCGTGCTCGTAACAGAAGTCCAGGATGACTCGGTTGCAGGCAATAAGCGGATACAAGCGGGGGATGTAATTGTCGATATTGCACAGGAGACAGTTTCGACTCCGGAGGATGTTGCAGCACGTATCGAAAAACTGCGCGATGAGGGCCGCAAGAATGCGCTCCTCATGCTCGCATCCAAGACGGGCGAGTTGCGATTTGTAACTTTGCAAATGGACTGAGCACTGGGAATCGCAATCTGCGTACGAAAGTGCCCTGATCGGTCGAGGTTTTTACCGATACAGGTTCATTTCGAAGCATAATTCCTGAAAGTTGCTGAAAAATGCTCGATTTTTGCTGAAATTTTTCTACCAGAGCGTGAAAAATAGTTGCGGGTAGGCGAGTGCACTTAGATAAGGAAGTCGGACTTTCGGTAGCCTTGAATATAGAGCAGAGCGGTCAAATCCCCGTGGTCGATTCGAACCTTGGCCTGTTCGGCAACTACTGGTTTTGCATGAAGAGCGACACCCGTTCCTGCAAGTTGCAACATATCAAGATCATTAGCGCCATCGCCCACTGCGATCGCTTCTTCCGGCACAAAGCCAAAACGCTCGCAAATGCTGCTTAATGCGGCCACCTTCGCAGCGCGGCCAAGAATGGGTTCCTGGACTTTGCCTGTTAGCGTTTCTCCATTGTTTATCAATATGTTAGCGCTATTTTCGTTAAACCCGATCATCTCGGCGATACGTTGTGTGAATACGGTAAAGCCGCCGGAAACGAGAGCGGTGTAGGCGCCGTGTTTCTTCATGGTTCTGACAAGTTCCGGTCCGCCCGGCATCAGTGTAATCCGGCTTGCGATCACTTTATCGATGACCGAATATGACAGGCCCTCCAGTAGGGCAACGCGCTCCCGCAATGCCGGTTCGAACTCGATTTCGCCATTCATGGCTCGCGCGGTGATTGCCGCTACCTCATCGCGCAACCCGGCTTCCTCGGCCAGTTCATCAATACACTCCTGCTGAATCATGGTTGAATCCATGTCTGCAATCAGAATTTTTTTGCGCCTGCTATCCTGATTTTGAATAACAATATCAATTGGTTCACCGTCCAGCGCGCGAGCAAGTAGGCCTCTGGCTTCGTCAAGGTCGCTGGTGTCTTTCAAGGTGATGTCACAGGCAATTCCATCGGCCAGCCAATAAAGACCTGTTGCATTGACTGCAGCCGAAGCTTTAATCCCCAATGATGGTGTAAGATTGGATGCGGCAGGATTTGCAATGAGCGTAGCCATTAGAGGCATGGGGCGATTTCCATTTGGGCAGTGATTTGAACAGACAGATAATCCTGATAGCCGGACCAACGGCCAGCGGCAAGTCAGCGCTCGCGCTTCGTTTAGCCGAAGAATTGAATGGCGTAATCATCAATACGGATTCCATGCAAGTTTACAATGTGCTGGAACAGCTGACCGCGCGTCCGGGCAAAGCTGAGTTGGAGCGAGTGCCTCATTATCTTTATGGACACGTCTCGCCCTCCTTAGCCTATTCGACAGGGCGCTGGTTTTCCGATGTCGAGGGACTTTTGAAGTCTCCGGAACTCTTTGAAAAGACTTTGATTTTTGCTGGCGGTACCGGGCTTTACTTTCGTGCACTCCTCGGCGGTCTTTCAACGATGCCGGCTATCCCAGAGGCTGTCCGCTCTTTTTGGCGCAAGCAGGATGGTGAACTGGGAGCGGAAAAACTCCATGAAATGCTGGTGCTGAAAGACCCTTTGGCTGCCGCATCACTTCGCCCGACGGATAGTCAGCGAATTGTTCGTGCGCTTGAAGTTTTCGATACTTCAGGCCGCTCCATCATTGAATGGCAGAAGGAAACTGGCCGGGCGTTGATTAATGCTGCAACTGCCAGAAAGATCATTATTGAACCGGATCGGCAGTGGCTAGGTTCGCGTATTGCCAAGCGTTTTGAAGCAATGATGGAAGAGGGGGCTATCGAGGAGGTCAAGTCCTTGTTATCGCTTGGACTTTCACAAGAACTGCCAGCCATGCGCGCCATTGGCGTTAAGGAAATAGCAGAAGTATTGGCCGGAAGAATAAGAGCCGAGCAAGCTGCGGAACTTGCGACAATTGCCACGCGGCAATATGCAAAACGGCAAATGACCTGGTTTCGCAATCAACTTGGCGACGATTGGGAAAGAGTGCCATATCCCTGATTTATCAGGTTTTATCGTTGCGGAATGTTCGGATCAGATCGCTTGCGCGAAAGCCTTCAACAGTGGGCTGGCTTTGTTCCGTCCGCACGACCGGTTCCGTACTGCGCCATTGAATCTTTTCCGGCTGCGGTTTGGGTGCGGCCAAGGGGGACTCAAATGTTTGAAATGCCGAGTCTATATCGTCTTTCGCCATGCCGTCAGCGGCATTGAGCTGGCGCATTCGCATTAGCACGCTATCAAGACTCAAGTGCTGACTGTCTGGTTTTGCCAATTCTTGCTTCTTCGTCATATTTGCCGCAGGAAGGTCTTCCGGGGCTATTGTCTCGAATATCATACGCATCGGCGTGGGAACTGCTTCACCAAAGGCAATGGCCTCACGATTTGCGATTGATGACAGAAAGCCGACTGTACTTTGTGAAGCGCCGGTGATTGCGCCACGAATAATTTCCTGATCGCGTTCGTTTCCCAGCCGCATGGCGAAAACAGTACTGCATTGCGATAGAATCGTGGAATCGAGTTCTCCCGGACGTTGCGTGATCACACCTAGATAAACCCCATATTTTCGGCCTTCCTTTGCTATACGGGCGATCGCTTGCCGGGTTGGCAAAAATCCGGCGTCCGGGTTTGCTGGAATGTAGCGATGCGCCTCTTCGCACACGACCAATGTCTGCAGGGTGCCATCGCTTGAAACAGCCAGATCAAAGGCCATTCGGCACAATACGGACGCAACAGAGTTCACGACTTCTGATGGCAATCCGGCCAGCTGAAAAACGCAGATAGGTTTATCATTTGCCGGTATGCGGAAAATATGACTGATGGTCTGCCGCATAGTGTCCATTGTCGTTGGGGCGGTAAACATGAACCGATAACGAGGATCAGCGATCAATGCCTGAAGACGTTGTTTCAAAGCCTTCATGACTGGTCTATCAGCCTTGCCTTCGAGTTGGCCAATGCGTTCATCAATCAACTTGATCAGGTCAGCTATTCGATAGGGTGCCGGCGTATCAGCCGTCATTGATGTGTAATCCCGGTCTCTTTTTAGGAGTGAAGGAGCTACGGGTTGCTCTGAATTTGCAAATTGTTCCTTGGCCATGGGGATCAAATCCCTCAAGGCATCTACTTCACCGGCGATGACAGGGCGTCCCCGGAATACGGCCTCCGCAAACTCTTCGAGTTTGAACAACCAGTAGGGCATATCAAACGTATTATGGTCTATTGAGATTGCATTTTTGGGAAATGCGCTGGCAAATTCATTATGTGGATCAAGGATCAGGATTCGAAGTTCTGGGCGCTGCTTGATGATCTTGCGCAAAAGAAGCGAAACTGCGCTCGATTTTCCGACGCCTGTGCTGCCAAGAACGGCAAAGTGGCGGGTAATCAAACTTTCGATGGAAATCAGGGCAGAGATTGATGCGTTCTGCGATAGATGTCCTATTGAAACTGCATTCTTGAGACTTGCGGTGTAAATCGTGGCCAGATCAGTTGCGCGAATACGATGCGCTATCGCCCCCATATGAGGATAGTTTGCGATGCCCGACGAAAATGTCAGTTTGTCATTCGTATCCGTGTTGACCTGTCCGACAAGTTCGACGTGCACATGCACATCCTGATCCGAACCTGAAACCCATCGGGTTTCAGGCAAATCAACTTTGAATATCAGCCCGACTATCCGGGCGTTGTCGACTTGAATGGAGATAAGTTGCCCGACGGTCCAGTAATCGTCGGAAGCACCTATTGACGGACCTGTTTGGGCATAAATGACAGCTGTCCGGCCATTGCATTCAATAATGTGGCCATCAGCTCTGTTGCGAACAAATGGCCGCGGTTCTCCGGTAGGCATGGCTTCAGCGCTCATCGGCTGTTTGTCCCAATTAGATTGCCCGTCGGATGACAGAGGCCAGATGGCTATTTTGCATGCAAGGAATTGAAAATACCTTAGCGACCCAATGCTAAATCGCCGTGACCGCAATCACCTGACTTGATTTGCACTTTGCCGGTTGACGGATTGAAATCACTAAATTATCGTCCGCGACCATGAAAACAGTTCTTATTGTCGTGGGACCGCGTATGGGCAGGGTGTTGTAAGCACCCGGCGAAAGCTCCCATGCGCGAAACACAGGCTCCCTCGGGGGCCTTTTTTATTTTCTACATCTCAGTTAAACGAAAGCACCTTCTGAAAGGCTTTGCGCCGCAGAATAGACGGGAAGAGACCGATGACAGCAGATAAACAGGATAGCAGTAAAACTTCGCAACGACGTGAGATGACTGGCGCCGAAATGGTCGTGCAGGCTCTTATCGATCAGGGCGTGACCGATATTTTCGGATATCCCGGTGGTGCTGTGCTTCCGATCTATGATGAACTCTTTCAGCAGGACAAGATCAACCACATTCTCGTTCGCCATGAGCAGGGCGCTGGTCATGCGGCTGAAGGATATGCTCGTTCCACCGGCAAAGTCGGTGTCATGCTGGTTACTTCCGGTCCAGGTGCAACCAACGCCGTTACCCCACTTCAAGATGCGTTAATGGATTCAATTCCGCTTGTTTGCATCAGCGGACAGGTTCCAACCAGTTTGATCGGATCAGATGCTTTTCAAGAATGTGATACCGTTGGAATTACGCGTCCTTGCACCAAACATAACTGGCTGGTGAAGGACGTAAACGATCTCTCCCGTATATTGCACGAAGCGTTTCACATCGCTCGCACCGGACGTCCTGGTCCAGTTCTGGTTGATGTTCCCAAGGACGTTCAGTTCGCTACGGGCATTTATACACCTCCTGAAACCAGTCCGCGGACCAGTTATCGTCCCACCATCCAGGCAGACCTCGAAGCCGTAAAGCAGGCTGTAGCGCTGATGCTGACGGCAAAGCGCCCGGTGATTTATTCGGGTGGTGGCGTTATCAACTCCGGTGATGAAGCAAGCAAATTGTTGCGCGAGTTGGTACAGCTGACGAATTTCCCCATCACATCGACATTGATGGGGCTTGGCGCTTATCCGGCTTCTGGCAAGAATTGGCTGGGAATGCTCGGCATGCATGGCACGTATGAAGCCAATATGACCATGCATGACTGTGATGTCATGGTGAATATTGGTGCTCGTTTCGATGACCGCATTACAGGGCGCCTGAGCGGATTCTCACCAAATTCGAAAAAGATTCACATCGACATCGATCCATCATCAATCAACAAAGCCGTTCGGGTCGATATTCCAGTGATAGGTGACGTTGCCTCGGTGCTTGAGGATATGATCCGCTTGTTGCGTGCTTCATCCACCAAACCTGACGCGAAGGCGATTGATGATTGGTGGCTGCAAATTGACAAGTGGCGTAGCCGGAAATCCTTGTCTTATACCCGCAACAAGGACGTTATCATGCCGCAATACGCGCTTGAACGCCTCTATGCTCTGACCAAGGATCGCGACACCTACATTACGACGGAAGTCGGACAACATCAGATGTGGGCGGCGCAGTTCTACGGCTTTGAAAAGCCAAACCGCTGGATGACATCCGGTGGGCTTGGCACGATGGGATATGGTTTGCCGGCGGCGCTGGGGGTGCAGATCGCCCATCCTGACTCGTTGGTTATCGATATTGCTGGCGATGCGTCTGTGCAGATGACCATGCAGGAAATGAGCGCGGCAGTTCAATATGAGGCGCCGATCAAGATCTTCATCTTGAACAACCAATATATGGGTATGGTTCGTCAGTGGCAGCAATTGCTGCACGGCAATCGCTTGTCGCATTCCTACACAGAAGCATTGCCGGACTTTGTCAAATTGGCGGAAGCTTATGGTGGCCATGGTATTCGTTGTGAAAAGCCTGGCGATCTCGACGACGCTATTCAGGAAATGATTGATGTCAAAAAGCCTGTGCTTTTCGATTGCCGCGTTGCCAATCTGGCAAATTGCTTCCCGATGATACCATCAGGCAAAGCCCACAATGAGATGCTTCTGCCTGACGAAGCCACCGATGAAGCCGTTGCAAACGCTATTGATGCCAAGGGCAGACAGCTCGTTTAAGAACCCGGAGAAATAGAATGAACGCTCAAAATCTAGCCTCCGGCTCGGCATATTTCATCGCCAAGGAGACTGAACTACCTGTTACGACTGTCTTGTCCGTCCTTGTGGATAATGAACCTGGTGTACTCGCACGCGTCATCGGTCTCTTTTCCGGACGGGGCTACAATATCGAAAGCCTGACGGTTTCCGAAACGGAGCATGAGCAACATCTGTCACGCATCACCATTGTGACACGAGGGACGCCGCATATTCTTGACCAGATACGCCATCAGCTAGAGCGCATCGTGCCGGTGCACCGTGTTGTGGACCTCTCTGTCCGTGCTGATGAACTCGGCCAAGCAGGGCCAATCCAGCGCGAACTGGCACTGGTCAAGGTTGCTGGGCTTGGCGAGCACCGAAATGAAGCATTACGTCTTGCAGATGCTTTTCATGCAAAAGTTGCTGATGCCACAACCGAGCACTTCATTTTTGAAATCACCGGCAAAGGTTCGAAAATCGATCAGTTTATTGCGATCATGAAGCCGCTTGGTCTTGTTGAAATCTGCCGGACCGGTGTTGCTGCAATGAACCGTGGTCCTTTGGGAATGTGATCTGTCAGAGGATCAATTCTCTTTTTGTCAGGGGTAAATTGTATCCCTGACAAGTTGGATATTGAGCGGTGGCAGGCCAGATCTTAATATTGGATTTTCATTGACTGGTTCTTAAATGGCGCTCGATGTTTTCCTGACACTACTTCTTTTTGCTTTCGTGACCTCGATAACGCCGGGACCGAACAATTTAATGCTGCTGACCTCAGGCGTTAATTTCGGTTTCAGGCGATCCATTCCGCATATGTTCGGCATTGGCTCTGGCTTCTTCACCCTATTGATTGGTGTCGGCTGCGGACTTGGCGCACTAATTGAAACCATGCCTGTGCTTTATACCGTCCTGAAATTCGCAGGCGGAGCCTATCTTCTTTATCTTGCTTATAAAATTGCGATGTCTCGCTCCATAAGCAATGTTGATAGCAGGGCTCGGCCAATGACGTTTGTGGAAGCGGCAGCCTTTCAATGGATCAACCCCAAGGCGTGGGTGATGGCCGTTACAGCCATGGCGACCTATACCTCGCCGGATGCCTATTTCACGACGATGATGATAGTCGGCATAGCCTTTGCTGTCGTCAATATACCATCTGTATCGAGCTGGGCCGCATTTGGCCAGATCATGCGCGGATGGCTTGCCGATCCAGTAAGACTCAAATGGTTCAATATCATTATGGCCGTTCTCTTGGTGGCAAGTCTTTGGCCTATGTTGAAGTGATCTTGCATCTAAGGCTTTAGGTGCATAGGATTTTGCCATGCCACATGATCACGACGACCATCACCATGATAATGAGCTTGACCCCATGGCTGCGCGAGTGCGTGCGCTGGAAACGATCCTGACCGAAAAGGGTTTGATCGATCCCTTGGCGATAGATGCCATAGTCGAGACTTATGAAACCAAGATCGGCCCAAGAAATGGCGCCAAGGTAGTAGCAAAAGCGTGGAGCGATCCTGAATTTTCAGACTGGCTCCAGCGGGACGCTACGGCGGCTATCGCTTCACTTGGATTCACCGGTCGGCAAGGCGAGCATATGCAGGCTGTATTCAATACGGCCGATACACATAATCTTGTCGTTTGCACACTTTGCTCTTGTTATCCGTGGTCAGTGCTTGGATTACCTCCAGTCTGGTACAAATCGCCACCTTATCGATCACAAGCCGTGATCGACCCTCGCGGTGTTCTCGCCGAATTTGATCTGGTTCTGCCTCAAACCACCCAGATACGGGTGTGGGATTCAACAGCTGAGCTGCGCTACCTGGTGGTGCCACTGCGCCCTGAAGGTTCCGATGACCTGAATGATGAGCAACTGGCCGCTCTCGTTACGCGGGATTCAATGATCGGGACCGGACTGCCTTTGACGCCGGGGCACACATGAACGGGCCGCACGATCTTGGCGGGCAGATGGGATTTGGTCCCGTTGCCCCTGAAGTCAACGAGCCATTGTTTCATGCAGAATGGGAAAAAAGGGCGTTAGGCATCACGCTTGCTGCGGGTGGCATGGGGCATTGGAACATTGATGAAAGCCGTCATGCTCGAGAAAGCCTGCATCCAGCCGATTATTATTCGTCATCCTACTATGAAATTTGGATCAAGGCTTTGGAAGTTCTCCTGGAGCGACATGGGTTCGTTTCAGATGACGAATTGAGAATGGCGCGGTTTTTAACAAAGGGCGCGACTCCAAAACGTGTCTTATTAGCAGAAAGCGTACCCTCCGTGCTCGCTAAAGGTGGTCCATGCGACAGGGGGATGAAGTCCGAGCCTCGTTTCCAAGCGGGTGATCGAGTGCGAACCCGTAATCTAAATCCTAAGACTCATACGCGCCTACCACGCTATGCGCGGGGCAAGACCGGTATCATCGAAGCTGTTCGCGATGGTTTCGTGTTTCCTGACACGAACGCGCATGGCCAAGGGGAAAACCCTCAATATGTCTATACCGTCGTGTTTCAAGCTTCAGAAATTTGGGGTGTTGCCGCAGATCCTTTGTTGACCATCAGTATTGACGCTTGGGAGGATTATATTGAGCTTGCATGATCTGATCGGTAATTCCGCCGCCCCTGGAGGAGAAGCAACGGTTTTTGCGCAACCTTGGCAGGCAGAAGCATTTGCAATGGTGGTCGCGCTACATGAGCGTGGATTGTTCAGCTGGGCCGAGTGGGCACAGGCTTTATCGTCCCAACTAAAACAGTCGGACGAGCTGGAAGACCCTAGCGACTATTATCAATGCTGGCTTGCTGCGTTGGAATCGCTCATAACGGAAAAGAAGGTTGCGCCAAAAGCGGATATAGATTTGCTGACGCGTGCCTGGCAACGCGCTGCCTTGGCAACGCCTCATGGGCAGCCTATCAGGCTGGAAAATGATCCTGATCGGGTATGAAAACTATGCTGACAGTATTGCGAAGTATTTCTGTTCTTGCTGCCCTTGTTGGAGGACTTGTGGTAACGCAGGCCCTTGCACAGGCAGATATTTGGCCTACGCCTAATGAGGAAGAGCTCCGTAAGATCGTCACAGGGGCAACGCTTACCGGCGAAGTCAAAGCGCAGCCGCCCTTTAATTTCAGCGAATATCTTGGCGCTGACGGCACATCACGCGGCAAGATGATCGAATGCTGCAAGCCCGACGAGCTCGCAACAAAGGGCATGTCATATTCGGGGGAGTGGGCGCTGGACCAAGGTAGCCTATGTTTCACTTATGAAGGTGAGGAAAAGAAAATTTGCTGGAAGTTGCAGGTCAAGGGCGACCGTTTTCGTATGTTGGACCAGCAATTTGGCCTTGCCGGCGAAGGACAGATCCGTTCCGGGAATCCTGATAATCTATAGTCTAATGGCCTTTATCAGCATTTTTCTTGCCCTTTGATTACGAATCCTGTCTCTCAGGATCATGCAACTGTCACCACAACAGGATGAGGCCTTACAGGCCGTCTCAAAATGGCTGAAGAGCGGACGGAGTCCGATTTTCAGGCTGTTTGGCTATGCCGGCACCGGCAAAACAACACTTGCGCGTTATTTTGCGGAACATATCGAAGGCGATGTTCAATTTGCTGCGTTTACGGGCAAAGCTGCGCAGGTTTTGCGTTCCAAGGGCGCCAAGAACGCGCGCACGCTGCATTCGCTTATCTATAGGCCGCGCGGTGAAGAGGCTGTCGAAAACGAAACGACAGGCAAAACCAGCATCGCGCCAACCTTTTCTCTCAATAGGCAGAGTCCTGTAGCAAAGGCAAAATTGATTGTCGTTGATGAGTGCTCGATGGTTGATGAGCAATTGGGGCGGGACCTTATGAGTTTCGGAACGCCAATTCTTGTTTTGGGTGATCCGGGACAGTTGCCGCCCATATCCGGCGGTGGCTTTTTCACCGAACATGAGCCTGACTTTCTATTGAGTGAGATTCATCGGCAAGCGCGTGACAATCCAATTTTGCGGTTGGCCTTGGACGTTCGTGAGGGGCGTGAATTTGAATTTGGTGACTATGGTGCTGCTAAGGTGATCTCCAAATCTGAAGTGACGCAGGAATTGGTGTTGGGGGCTGACCAGGTTCTGGTCGGAACTAATCGGACTCGCAAACGGTATAATCAGCGCTTGCGAGAGCTCAAGGGATTTTCGGCTGCCTTTCCGCAGGCAGGCGATAAGCTGGTCTGCTTGCGTAACGATCCAGCCAAGGGGCTTCTCAATGGTTCGCTTTGGAAGGTGATGACCTCTTCACGCGAAACAGTAAAACCTGGTATCAACTTGCTGATTGCACCGGAAGATGAAGAGCCAGGACGGGGTGTCGCGAAAATAAAATTGCTGAAAGCGCAGTTTGACGATCCCGATGTAGAGATACCGTGGCAAACAAAGAAGCGTTTCGATGATTTCGATTATGGCTACGCGTTGACTACTCATAAGGCACAGGGTTCGCAGTGGAACGAAGTTGTGCTGTTTGACGAGAGCTATGCATTTCGAGACACGCGGGATCGCTGGCTTTATACGGCCATCACCCGTGCAGCCGAGCGCTTGACTGTTGTCCGATAAAATTCAGGCCGTTAAGTCGGGTGCTTGAGGTCTGAGCTGCTGTCGTAAAATAAGCATGTTTAGCGTCTCCAAACTCATGTACAACAAAACCCAAATACACTGCTCCGGATATTTTCATGACCGCATCTTTGTCTGTTAATCTGAACGCAATTGCTATGTTGCGGAACCGCCGTGATCTGCCTTGGCCAAATGTCATCGGTATCGGCCGTATAGCATTGGCTGCGGGGGCTTCCGGATTAACGGTGCATCCCCGGCCCGATGAACGGCATATCCGGTTTGCCGACCTTCCGGAAATTCGTGCCCTCATTGATGATGAGTTTCCTGAAGCAGAGTTCAATATTGAGGGTTATCCAACCAGTGAATTTCTCGAACTGGTTACCAGGAATGAACCAGAACAGGTGACGCTGGTGCCGGATGATCCAGCCCAATCGACGTCCGATCATGGTTGGGACTTGGAGCGCAACGCAGAATTTCTGACGCCTATTATTCGGGATTTGAAAAACCGCGGCATGCGAGTCTCCCTTTTTGTTGATCCGGATCCGGAGACGCCGCTGGCCGCAAAAGAACTTGGCGCTGATCGAATTGAACTTTACACTGGCCCTTATGGCTCAATGTATGATGATCCAAACGGCGCGCTAATTGAACTTGAGAAGCTGGGCGTTACGGCATCTGCAGCAGCGAAAGCGGGTATTGCGGTGAATGCCGGACATGATCTGACGGTAGCAAATTTACCTGCGCTGGTGAAGAAAGTGCCAAAACTTGCCGAAGTTTCCATTGGTCACGGCCTCACAGCGGATGCTTTAATACATGGGATGGCGGGCTCTGTGGAAAGATTTCTCAATGCGCTCAAGGTATAATGCTTTGATTTAGCATGCTAATCTGCTGTCATGCATTTTTGCATAACGCAAAGGATGAGATATGTTAAAATGGCGATTGATATTGCGGTGCAACACGACTAACTCGTCCGCCCACGCTGTAGGAGCGAGGGAAAACTTTTATGAATGACCAGCAAGCGGTCGGCGATGATTGCGATAACGGTTCGGTAAGTTACGAGCCAGAACCGCATCACAAGGAAGCCTTTCCAGTTCTCGTTCTGGGCGCGCTTGGTGTTGTCTATGGCGATATCGGAACCAGCCCGATCTATGCTTTTCGCGAAGCGTTGCATGCTGCCTCCCTTGATGGCAGCTTGAGCCGTACTGACGTGCTCGGCGTCGTATCCATGATTTTTTGGGCATTGACGGTCATTGTTACCATCAAGTACGTCACCTTCGTATTGCGCGCAGATAATGACGGCGAAGGCGGTATCCTATCCTTGATGGCCCTAGCCCGGTCCAGCTTTAAATCACGGCCGCAACTTATCTTGGGGCTTGGTATCATTGGCGCTTCCCTGTTTTACGGGGATGCCGTGATAACGCCTGCGATCTCTGTCCTCTCGGCCGTCGAGGGACTTGAGATAGTAACGCCAACCTTAAAACCATTTATCGTCCCGATAACGATTGTCATCCTCCTGACCTTGTTCTCCATCCAAAGGTTTGGGACAGCGAGCGTAGCAAAGATATTTGGACCGATTACGTTGATCTGGTTTCTTGCGATCGGTTTTTTCGGGCTGCTGCACATTGCCGATGATCTCAGCATTTTTGCGGCTGTTAACCCATACTATGCGTTCGAATATATCATGGATAATCCGGGTACCGCTTTCCCCACGATTGGAACTGTGTTCCTTGCCGTGACGGGTGCGGAAGCGCTTTATGCCGATCTTGGCCACTTTGGACGCAAGCCGATTGCTACCGCGTGGATGTGGGTTGTTTTCCCGTGTTTGCTGCTCAATTACTTTGGGCAGGGCGCCTTCATCCTCGCTTATCCGGATGAAGCAAAAAATCCATTCTTCGAGATGTTCCCGCATTGGGCACTCTTACCGATGGTTGTGTTGGCGACTATGGCCACTGTTATCGCCAGCCAGGCCGTTATTTCGGGTGCATACTCATTGTCCCGTCAGGCTGTGCAGTTGAACCTTCTGCCGCGCCTGAATATCGAGCACACGTCAGAGAAGCAGTCAGGCCAAGTCTACCTGCCAAAGGTCAACGCACTTCTCGGTATTGTTGTTATACTGCTTGTTTTGGGCTTCGAGCGCTCTTCAAATCTGGCATCCGCATACGGTATTGCCGTTACTGGAAATATGCTAGTAACGACAATCCTGCTTTTCATTGTCATGACCCGCATCTGGAAATGGAGTTTGTGGTTGGCAACCAGTCTGACCGCGTGTTTCCTCATCATCGACCTTGTTTTTGTAAGCGCCAATTTGATTAAGGTCGTAGATGGAGGCTGGGCGTCTTTGGTCGTTGCTTTCCTGGTTGTTCTTATCATGTTTACCTGGGTTCGCGGCAGCCGGAAGCTCTTCGAGAAAACTCGCAAGGGCGAAGTTCCGCTGGCTTTGATCTCAAAGAAAATGGCTGAAAATCCGCCTACCCTGGTCCCGGGCACTGCGGTTTTCCTGACTGGCGATCCGAAAAGCACGCCAACAGCGCTCATGCACAGTCTTAAGCACTACAAGGTTTTGCATCAGAACAATGTGATCCTGACCGTAATCACCGCTCCATCGCCTTTGGTGAAAAAGAGTGAGCGGGTGCGGATAGAACCTATCAACGACCTGTTCATGCGGGTAACCTTGACGTTCGGCTATATGGAGCGACCAAACATTCCCAGGACGCTCGCGATTTGTCGTAAGCAAGGATGGAAGTTCGATATTATGACGACTTCATTCTTCCTGTCCCGGCGGTCCTTGAAGGCTTCGGCGCGCTCTGAAATGCCACGCTGGCAGGACCGTCTTTTCATTGCTCTGGCAAGAAGCGCCAGCGATGCGACTGAATATTTTCAGATACCAACAGGACGCGTCGTCGAGATTGGAACGCAGGTCAATATTTAGCCCGCATTAGCAAACTGGTCCGCATGAAAAAATTACAGATCGCTATTGTTGGCGCAGGACCGGCTGGATTGGCCGCCGCGCTCTACCTTAAGCGTTCGGACAATCATGTTACATTGTTTGAACGGTTTGAATCGGCTTCTGCGGTTGGTTCAGGTCTTATCCTTCAACCCACGGGACTGACGGTTCTTGACGATCTCGGGTTGTTTGAGATGATCCGGGGTTTGGGTAGTCGCATCGACAGACTTTATGGTGCGGATGCACATTCTGGCCGCACTGTTCTTGACGTGAGATACTCTGCGCTTAAGGGTGGGCGTTATGGCATTGCGGTTCACCGGGCGGCTTTGTTTGGTGTGCTTTACGATGCAGTGCTACGCGAAGCTATCGATATTGAGACGAATATTGATGTTGTTTCAATGGAAGTCGGAGCTGGTTCCGCTTGGCTCATAACGGATACTGGCCGCCGCGTCGGGGCCTTTGATCTGATTGTTGATGCCAGCGGATCGAGATCGAAAATAAATAAATTTGCATACAAGAGCCGGGACCCGAAGCCGCTGGCTTATGGGGCTTATTGGGCCTCGCTCAAATGGCATCCGGATGCTTTTGATGAGCGTTCGCTGCAACAGCGTTATCGCAAAGCAGGAATAATGATTGGCGTGCTGCCGATAGGCAAAGCAAGCGTTGCTGACGAGAAGAGCGCTGCCTTCTTCTGGAGTACCAAGCCAGACGAAAACGTAAAATTGCGTAGTGCCGGAATGACGCAATGGAAAGACAATATATTGTCACTTTGGCCGGAATGTTCGGTTTATCTCGACCAGATCGGCAGCTTCGATGATATGGCATTGGCGCGTTATGGCCATCATACACTCCCTTTCCCAATCGGGCGTCACCTTTCGGTTATTGGCGATGCAGCACATTCGACGAGTCCCCAATTGGGGCAGGGTGCAAATATGGCTTTGCTGGATGCCAAGGCTCTCGCTCATGCGCTGCATTCTTCATCTGACCTTGCAACAGCATTGTCGCTATATGCATCGTCGCGACGTGGGCATATACGGAGTTTCCAAGCATTGTCGCGCGCATTCACGCCATTTTATCAATCAGACTCCAGAATATTGCCCTTCATCCGTGACCGCTTGGTACCAATAATTTCTGGCATTCCGCCAGCGCCGCAATTATTGGCAGCAATGGTTTCAGGCACGCTGATAGATCCATTTGGACCGATCGGATTGCGTGAGAAAGTCTGGAGCTGAATTTTCGGCCTAACGCTTGTCAAACCCTGGGACATGTATTAAAAGCCAAGCCGTAACGTACGGTACGGTACGGTTGGAGGATGTGTTGAAAGCAGAACTGGAAATCAGCGAAACGGCATTAACGGAACGTCAGAAAGACGTCCTTGATGCTGCGCTCGCGCTTCTGGTTGAAGCTGGCGACAAACTCACAATGACAAGCGTGGCGCGCCGTGCAAGCTGTTCGAAAGAAAGCTTATACAAATGGTTTGGCGACCGCGATGGCTTGCTGACGGCTACGGTCCAGTGGCAAGCCTCCAAGGTCAGGGGAGTCCCCGTCAGCCGCAATGCATTTGATCGCGATGCGCTGGTAGCTGGTTTGGAGCGTTTCGCGGCCGATTGGCTGCGGGTCTTGTCGGGTAAAATCTCAGTTGCATTGAACCGCGTTGCTGTCACGCATGCCGGCACAGACAAGCACGGACTTGGTCGCGATCTTGGCGGTATCGTTCTGGAGAATGGTCCATTTGCCATGGCTCGCAGGCTCGAGCCCGTTCTGCTGCTTGGGCGGGAAGCAGGGTTGCTTAAGTTCGAACAGACCGATGAGGCATTCCGTACATTTTTTGGTCTGGTGGTTCGCGATGTGCAAATTCGTCTGCTGCTAGGAGATCGCTTCGAGTTGGGCGAGGCAGCTATTGAGCGTGACGCAAAACGGGCCACTGAACAATTTCTGGTTCTATACAAACCTTGAGAAAAACCGGTCAAGCGACTGGAAAACAATACTGATTGAAACATAGGAAGGAATAACAAAATGCGCGTATATTATGATCGTGATGCGGACATCAATCTGATCAAGTCGAAGAAGGTCGCCATCATCGGCTACGGTTCGCAGGGGCGTGCGCATGCGCTCAATCTGAAGGATTCCGGTGCAAAGGATGTGCGCATTGCTCTGCGTCCCGGTTCAGCAACAGCGAAAAAGGCTGAAGCGGACGGATTTCAGGTCGTCAGCGTTGCCGAGGCAGCCAAATGGGCCGACCTTATGATGATGGCAACGCCTGATGAATTGCAGGCCGATATCTACAAGGACCATATCGCCGATAACATCCGCGATGGCGCTGCGATCGCTTTTGCTCATGGTCTTAACGTTCACTTCGGTCTCATTGAGCCGAAGAAGACTGTTGACGTTGTTATGATCGCGCCAAAGGGCCCCGGCCACACGGTTCGTGGTGAGTATCAGAAGGGCGGTGGCGTACCATGCCTCATCGCTATTCATCAGGATGCATCCGGCAACGCACATGATCTCGCTCTATCCTACGCTTGTGGCGTTGGTGGCGGTCGTTCGGGCGTTATCGAAACCAATTTCCGTGAAGAATGCGAAACCGATCTGTTCGGTGAACAGGTTGTTCTGTGCGGCGGTCTCGTTGAGCTGATCCGCGCTGGTTTCGAAACATTGGTTGAAGGTGGTTATGCGCCTGAAATGGCCTATTTTGAGTGCTTGCACGAAGTAAAGCTTATCGTTGATTTGATCTATGAAGGCGGTATCGCCAACATGAATTATTCGATCTCGAACACTGCAGAGTGGGGTGAGTATGTATCCGGCCCACGCATCATCACGGCTGAGACAAAAGCAGAGATGAAGCGCGTTCTGACCGACATTCAGACCGGCAAGTTCACTTCCGATTGGATGCAGGAGTATAAGGCCGGCGCATCGCGCTTCAAGGCCATCCGTCGCAACAATGACAAACACCAGATCGAAGAAGTTGGTGAGAAGCTGCGCGGCATGATGCCTTGGATCGGTAGCAACAAGCTGGTCGATAAGGCAAAGAACTAAGAAGATCAGAACATAATTTTAAAAGCCACCGGCGAAACCCGGTGGCTTTTTTGTGTCTTTAGATCCGGCGAAGCCACTGAATTTACATTACAAATTGCATCGTTCTCGCGGACGGTTATATGGCTTATAGGTATTGTCGAAAGCTCGATAGGACTGATAGGCCGCGCGACATTTCTCAGCCTGCGTAGGACCGTTATTTCCGGTCGGTCGGTTAGCTCGTCCATTGTAGCAGTTTCCTGTCGAACAATCCCGCAGACTATCCCGATACGGACTATTATTGCGCAGGATCGTTGGGGATCGCGGCACCACATCAAGCCCTCGCGGAGCCGGTCGATATGTCTGGATTTCTCGCGCGAAAGCAGTCGGCATCTGGCCGACCATTTCTAAAACCAGAAGAGCCAGCGCCATCTTAAGAAATTTCATTGTTTCAAGCTTCCGGTTATTCATAAGGTTGATATAGGCGCTTGTGATGCCAATCGCTACTGGCAGCAACGGGGTAATGCGGGTAGGCTATGAGCGCATAGAGCGTCATTGATCTTAATCCAGAGTATTTGCATGTCAGTTCGCATTGCTACCTTCAACGTTGAAAATCTGATGAATCGCTTCGACTTTTCCGGTTTCAAAAATAATCTTAACAAAGACAGAGCCTTGCAGCTCTTTCAGATAGATGATGAGGCGCAATACCGGCAACTCGAACAGGCTCGAGCTATTGCTTATGCCGATGACACACGCCAGCTGACCGCATTGGCGATCGCCGAAACTCACGCGGATATTCTTTGCCTCCAGGAGGTGGACAATATCGGCGCGCTGAATGCTTTCGAATTCGGCTATTTGTTCAAGATGGTGGGTGAGGGCTATCGCCACAAATATATGGTCGAAGGAAATGACAGCCGTGGCATCGACGTTGCTGTCCTGATGCGAGATCAGACACGTGACGGTTTACCGATCGAATTTGTTGCGATGACGAGTCATGCCCATCTCACATATAATGATTTTGGTATTTATAGCGCTGACCTGGCGTTATTGGGTATCGAATCCTACCAGCGAATATTCAAGCGTGACTGCCTAGAGATCGACGTGCGCATCGGTGGAAAGCCGTTGACGCTTTTTGTCAGTCATTTCAAATCCATGGGCACGCCTCGCAACGGCATGGATGGGCGGGCTGCTTCCATGCCCGTCCGAGTTGCGGAGGCAAAGGCCGTGCGCCGTATCATCGAAGACAAATTTGCCAGCAGTGGGGGATCAGCTGATAAGAGCTGGGTCATCTGTGGTGATTTCAATGATTATCGAGAGCGTGTTCTTATCAAGGGGGACACGCTGGTTGGGTACATGTTCGAGCCGGTTAAAGAGATGGAAAGCAGTCTTAACATCCTGCTTGAGGGTGGCTTTTGTGAAAATCTGGTAGAAAGACGCCCCGAAATGGATCGCTGGACGCTTTATCACACGCGAGGACCCAATGAACGGCACTTGTGCCAGCTTGATTATATCTTGGCGTCACCGTCCTTGGCGCAGAATAACATGCAAGCTGTTCCCGACATCATCAGACAAGGACAGCCATTCCGGGCAGTATTCCCACCTGATCAAAAGTTTGAACGTTTTCCTCGTATTGGCTGGGATCGCCCCAAGGCCAGCGATCATTGTCCTGTCGTAGTTACGTTTGACATGGTTTGAACAATGAAAGCCTCTCCCGAGAAGACGGTGATTGAGCTCAAACATGCCGCGATACGGATAGAAAGTGGCTCGCTCACCTATGAATTAGAAAACAAGTCTGAAATTGGGGCAAATTGGGAAGAGGAAATTAGAGCCAATCCTACTCTTTTCAATGGCGATTTCTTTATGGCTGAGCAGGCTCACGTCAACGGTGATGCCTTCGAAGCGGTCTATAAACGCACGCGTTTCAAAACGATGATGCACTGGAAGAAGAATCGGACATCACTGAAGCCTTGGCACGTTTATGCAGTAGGCGTGATCGTCTCTAACGACAATAAGCTGATCGCCGGTCGAATGGCCAGTTCAACGGCGGCGGCAGGGCGTGTCTATTTTCCGGCCGGTTCCTTTGATGAAGGTGATGTGCGCAACGAAATTATTGATATTGAAGGGAATATGAGGCGTGAGGTTTTGGAGGAGACTGCTATTGATTTAGCGGATGCTCAGGGCTTTGACAGCAATATTTATCTCGTTACCGCGGATCGCAGCATTGCATTGTTTCGTCGCTATTATTTTGATTTGTGTTCCCAAGAATTGTTGACGCGCATACGTCGCCATATCGCTGCAGAACTTATTTCGGAGCTCGACGATGTTGTTGCAGTGGCTTCATCGGCTGATATGACCGATACAACACCTGTTACATTCCGCGCGTTCGGCGACTGGCATTTCAGCCAAATGTAACCGTTACAAGGTTTGACTTGCGCCACTTTAGGGTTGGTCTATTTTTCATCAAATTGAAAAAGGGGCAACGCCCATGACCTTCCGCCGTTATGAAATATATGATGTCTTTACTTCCGAGGTCCTGAAAGGGAATCCATTGGCAATCGTTCACGATTCGCAGGGCCTTGATGATGAGGCGATGCAGCGTATCGCCCGTGAGTTCAACCTGTCGGAAACAGTTTTCGTGCTGCCGGCGAAAAACGCCGCTCATACAGCATGGGTCCGCATTTTTACGCCGGATTATGAGATGCCGTTCGCCGGGCATCCTACGGTTGGGACAGCTGTGTCACTTGCGCAAAATCGTTTTGGTGAAGTTGAAAGCGATCAAGATGCGCTTATTATTTTGGAAGAGCAGGTTGGACCTGTTCGGTGCGGCGTAAGACTGGGAAAACACGGGGCTTTTGCGGAATTTGACCTCCCTAAATTGCCGCAACGGGTAGACTACAACTACGACAAGGTTGCTATAGCGCGGGCACTGCGGTTAGAGCGCGACGAGATTGGTTTTGAAAACCATGTTCCCAGCATTTGGGATGCCGGTGTACCATTTTTACTTGTGCCGATACGTGGTCTTGCATCAGCTGCTCGAATACGGATCGATCAGGCTGCAATGCAGCGGATAGCACCCCGAATTGGCCATAGGCAATTGCCGGTTTATGCTTACTGCCGTGAAACCGTAGGGCATGAGAACGATTTTCATTCGCGTATGTTTGTCAGTGACGAAGGAACTTATGAAGACCCTGCAACCGGCTCAGCGACAGCTGCGTTTGCCGGTGCAATTCACTTGTTCGATGAACCGCTTGATGGCGTACAGCGATTTTCTATTGAACAAGGCTATGAGATGGGCCGGCTGTCGAAACTTGAGCTAGAACTCGATATTAAGGATAAGGCAATCATAAGCGCACGAATCGGTGGCGTGGCGATCAAGGTGGCAGAGGGCAAGTTGTTTGTCTGAGAGCGAAAATTTCATCTTCTTGCCGATCAGCGCGATAAAGTTTGGTGAAGGGCTGGACAGGCAAGATTTGCCCCGTTATAGAGCGCTCACTGTCGTCGCGGAAGCGGCTGACGGGCACATAGCTCAGTTGGTAGAGCAGCTGACTCTTAATCAGCGGGTCGTAGGTTCGATCCCTACTGTGCCCACCATTTTTCTGAAACGAGGGCCGTATGGCCCTTTTTTCTTGCACCAAGCAAGCCTCGGCTTGTCCGAAACCTTCCACAGGAGATTTTCATGAGCGTTCGTCGTATTGAAGCAGGCCCTCGCATGAGCCAGGCCGTGATCCATGGTAATACAGTCTATCTGGCCGGTCAGGTAGGTGGTCCGGGCAAGAGCGTAACAGAACAGACTAAAGACGTCCTGGCCTCGGTTGATCGTTTGCTCAAAGAGGCAGGCACAGATAAGTCGAAGTTGTTGCAGGCCATCATCTGGCTTGATGACATGAAGGACTTTGGCGAAATGAATGCAGTATGGGATGCATGGGTTGATCCGGCCAATGCTCCAGCACGCGCGACAGGTGAAGCCAAGCTTGCAACACCGGAATATAAGGTTGAAATCATCATCACGGCTGCAATCTAAAGATTGCGTATCCAAGTTTAATTGCTTGGGTGCACTGGATTTTTGGCGCGGGAATGAATAAAGTCCGCGCTTCTCCGGATTGCCGTTGTGGCAATTCTTCAAACGCTTGTCTGATTGTGGCCAGTTTTGGTACTGCAAGACGAGGCAAGCATGGGTAAGGAAAACGATTGCAAGTTCTCGTCCGTGATAACAATGTTGAACAAGCCCTACGGGTCTTGAAGAAAAAGATGCAGCGCGAAGGTCTATTTCGCGAAATGAAGGCCCGTCAGGCTTTCGAAAAGCCTTCTGAACGTCGTGTTCGCGAAAAAGCAGAAGCCGTTAGCCGCGCCCGCAAGGCTGCCCGCAAGCAGGCTCAACGCGAAGGCTTGTTGCCTGGACCAAAGAAAAAAGAACGTGTTGCACGCCCTGGCGCGCCAGCAGGTAACGACTATAATAATAATCGCTAATATCTGACGGGCTTTAACGCCCTTCATTGTGACGACAAACCCGCATGGCCAAATCGCTATAGCGGGTTTCGTTTTTTGTGGGACTACGCAGACATTCCGGGCAGTTTCAAAAAAGTGCCTTCTTGTGCGATGGGTCAATGTCTTTACTTATCGATTATCGCAGTTATGGAGATATGATACTATGGCACTCAGGCTCAATATTATAATCGCAAGCACGCGGCCCGGGCGTGGTGGTCCTGCTGTAGCAAAGTGGTTCAACGAATTCGCCAAGCAGGATGGCAAGTTCGACCCTGTGCTTATCGATTTGGCTGATTTCAAGTTGCCGGTCTATGACGAACCGAATCATCCCCGCATGAAAAAATACGAACATCCGCATACAAAGAAGTGGAGTGAGGCGATTGAGCCGGCCGACGCTTACATCTTTGTCATGCCTGAATATGACTACAACGCGCCACCTTCGCTCATCAATGCCTTGGTCTATTTATGGAATGAGTGGAACTACAAACCTGTAAGCTTTGTAAGTTATGGCGGTGTTTCCGGTGGTTTGCGTGCTACCGAATCGGTCAAAGGGTTGATCTCGGCACTCCGTATGGTTTCGCTTGCAGAAAGCGTTCCCATTCCTTCGTACCAGCAGTTTATCAACGATGATGGCGTGTTCACGCCAAATGAACTGATAACTACCAGCGCCAGCACGGTTTTGACTGAACTTGCAAAATGGGCAGGCGCTCTGAAACCGCTTCGCGCTTCGTAATTTTATGAAGCGCTTGACAGCAATACGTCAGGCGGTTCACTTTAGGCCATTCACCAGGGGAGTCCCGACAAGGGGCTGAGATACTGCTTCAGGCATAGCCAAGCGCAGTGACCCGTTGAACCTGATCCAGTTCACACTGGCGTAGGGACGGTGCAAAGGTTATCGCGCATAGTGCATTCGCACTGAATCCATGATTGGATTCGCGAGGCTTCTTTCATCCTTCCGGCTCAGAACTGGGTTTCCTGCAATAACGCAAAGGAACCTGACGATGACTGCTGTAACAAAAATTACCGAGGCCCCGAAAGTTTCAACCGGGCCGCTTCCCGCGTCAATCAAGATTTATAAACCAGGGCAGATACATGCTGATATTCGCGTTCCCTTGCGCGAAATTGCGGTTCATCCCACCGCTGGTGAGCCAAACCTTGCGGTTTACGATTCATCCGGTCCCTACACTGACGCAACTGCAAGTATCGATATCAATAAAGGGATCGCACGTGTTCGTGAGGCATGGAAAATCGGTCAACAGGCCGATAGCTATTCCTATAAGGGGCGAATAATCCAGTCAGCTGACAATGGCTTCGCCACGGGCGAGCGGCTTACAAGAGAATTTCCTGTTCAATATCAGCCACGCCGCGCTTACGACGGAAAAGCGATAACGCAGCTTGCTTATGCCCGTGCGGGAATTATTACGCCTGAAATGGAATATGTCGCCATAAGGGAGAACCTCGGTCGGGAAGCCGCACGGAACCAGGTTCGGGATGGCGAGTCATTCGGTGCATCGTTACCGGATCATGTGACACCGGAATTCGTACGGGAGGAAATCGCCAGGGGGCGGGCCATCATACCTGCCAATATCAATCATCCTGAGCTTGAGCCTATGATCATAGGTCGGAATTTCCTCGTGAAGATCAATGCCAATATCGGTAATTCCGCCGTCACATCGTCGATGGAGGAGGAAGTCGAAAAGATGGTTTGGGCTATCCGCTGGGGTGGCGATACGGTGATGGACTTGTCGACCGGGCGCAACATCCACAATATTCGCGAGTGGATTATCCGTAATTCGCCGGTTCCCATCGGAACTGTTCCGCTATATCAGGCGCTGGAGAAGGTTGGCGGTATCGCTGAAGATCTGACTTGGGAAGTTTACAGAGATACGCTGATCGAACAGGCAGAGCAGGGCGTCGACTACTTTACTATTCATGCCGGTGTCCGACTGCATTATATTCCACTGACGGTTAATCGTCTCACGGGCATCGTCTCGCGAGGCGGTTCAATCATGGCAAAGTGGTGCCTGCATCATCACCGGGAAAGCTTTCTTTATGAGCATTTCGAGGAAATCTGCGATATTTGCCGTGCTTATGATGTCAGTTTTTCACTCGGTGACGGATTGCGTCCCGGTTCAATAGCCGATGCAAACGACGCGGCGCAGTTTGCTGAGCTTGAAACATTGGGTGAACTGACTCAGATCGCTTGGGCCAGAGATTGCCAGGTTATGATCGAAGGTCCCGGTCATGTGCCGATGCACAAGATCAAAGAGAATATGGACAAGCAGCTTGCTGTTTGCGGAGAGGCACCATTCTACACGCTTGGACCGCTGACGACAGACATTGCTCCCGGCTACGATCATATTACCTCTGGCATCGGTGCTGCAATGATCGGCTGGTTTGGCACGGCGATGCTTTGTTATGTTACGCCTAAAGAACATCTGGGATTGCCCAATCGAGACGACGTAAAGGTCGGCGTTATTACCTACAAGATTGCTGCACATGCGGCGGATTTGGCCAAGGGGCATCCGGCGGCGAAGCTTCGAGATGATGCTCTATCCCGTGCGCGCTTTGAGTTTCGCTGGGAGGACCAGTTTAATCTCTCTCTGGATCCTGAGACGGCGAGACTCTACCACGATGAGACCTTGCCGAAAGAAGCGCATAAGGTTGCGCATTTTTGCTCAATGTGCGGGCCGAAGTTTTGCTCAATGCGCATTTCACACGACATTCGTGCGGAGGCTCAAAAAGAAGGCATGGCAGCGATGGCGGAGAAATTCCGCACAGGCGGCGAGCTCTATATGCCGCTCAATGCCGGGGAATGAGGTGAATATTCTGGTGAAAGGGGCCGGCGTTGCCGGCCTCACAGTTGCTTATGAGCTTCGAGCACGTGGAGCCGAAGTGACGATACTAGACCCCTTTGGCGGCGAAAATTCTGCGGCCTCCTGGTATGCCGGTGGCATGCTCGCACCTTGGTGTGAGCGCGAAAGCGCTGAACAGGCTGTCATTGATCTTGGAATGAACGCGGCCAATTGGTGGGAGTCTGTAATTCCCGGATCCGTGAGTCGCAAGGGAACGCTGGTGGTGGCCACACCGCGGGATGTAAAAGAACTGGAGCGCTTTGGCGCGCGGACGTCGGGCTTTGTGCGCATTGGTGAGGAAGCAATTTCGCTCTTGGAACCCGATCTTGGCGAGGCGGCTTTCCGCAAGGGATTGTTCTTTGAAAGTGAGGCGCATCTGGCGCCACGTCAGGTTCTAACGGAATTAAAGGCAAAACTCGTTGGGTTAGGCGCCCGCTGCGAAACTGAGATGAGCGCCGCTGAAATTTCCAGCTTTGAATGGGTTATCGATTGTACTGGAATCGCGTCTCCAGATATTGATTTGCGGGGCGTGCGTGGCGAAATGCTCATCTTGCGCAGCAAAGACATATCACTGTCACGACCCATACGGCTTATTCACCCGCGGTTCCCGCTTTATATTGTGCCCCGACCGGACCACACTTTCATGGTGGGCGCGACAATGATTGAGAGCGATGCAAATGGACCGGTAACGGCGCGCTCAATGATGGAATTGTTGAACGCTGCCTACAGTGTTCACCCGGCATTTGGTGAAGCCGAAATTATCGAAACCGGAACAGGCGTTCGCCCAGCCTACCCAAATAATCTGCCGCGCGTGGTTAAAACGGGCAATTGCATCAGCATTAATGGACTTTATCGACACGGTTTTCTGCTTGCGCCAGCGATGGCAAAGCAGGCTGCCGACATGATCCTGAAAGAAAGGAGTATACGCCATGAAACTCACCGTGAACGGACAAGCGCATGATGTCTCGGCGCAAACTCTTGAAGCGCTGTTGTTAGAGCTTGAATTTGAGGGTGAGTGGCTCGCAACAGCAGTCAATAGTGAGCTTGTACGAGCAAACGAGCGGCAGAATCACACTCTAAAGAATGGTGATCGCATCGAAATTTTGACCCCGAAGCAGGGTGGGTGAAATGTTGAAACTTTATGGCGCCGAAATATCGTCTCGCCTTTTGCTTGGTACGGCGCAGTATCCATCTCCTGCAATTCTTATAGATGCGATTAAAGCTTCAGGAACAGAGATCATAACCGTGTCGTTGCGCCGCGAAATGGCTGGCACGAAAACTAGCGACGGATTTTGGTCCTTGCTTCGTTCCTTGAAATTGCGTGTGTTGCCTAATACAGCCGGGTGTCACACAGTGAAAGAAGCTGTGCTGACTGCGCATATGGCGCGTGACGTTTTTTCTACAGACTGGATCAAGCTTGAAGTCATTGGTAATCACGACACTCTACAACCCGATGTTTTCGCTTTGGTAGAAGCCGCAAGGATTTTGAGCGAAGATGGCTTCAAGGTGTTTCCCTATACAACCGATGACCTGGTCATCGCTGAACGGTTGCTGGAAGCGGGCTGCGATGTTCTCATGCCGTGGTGCGCGCCTATTGGTTCAGCCATGGGACCGCTCAATTTGCATGCATTGCGCTCGATACGCGGGCATTTCCCTGAGGTTCCGATTATTATCGATGCTGGCTTGGGTCGGCCGTCGCATGCAGCGGCTGTGATGGAATTGGGATTTGATGCGGTCCTTCTCAATACAGCGGTAGCCAAGGCAGGCAATCCGCCAGCAATGGCACAGGCTTTTGCCAAAGCTGTTGAGGCTGGCCATCAAGCTTATCAAGCGGTCGTGCTGGAGCCGCGCGATATGGCTGTGCCGTCAACGCCTGTAATAGGCAAGGCTGTATTTACATAGGGAGATTACCTGGCCTTTGTAGCAATAACATCGAGCCATTCCGTCGGCTCATTATCGTAACCACTCCCCATATAATTCTTGATCTCGACCAAAGACCAGCTTGAGCCATAAGCCTGCCTAAGCCATTCAGGAGAGGGGTAGTTATAATAACGCCCAAACTTGTCGCGCCCTTCCTGCTTTCCAGCCTTGTAACTGGCATAAAACAAACCGCCTGATTTAAGCGCTCGCTCGATACGCTGAAGAATAGCGGCAAGGTTTGGTCGCGGAACATGTAAAAGACAGGCGTTGGCCCACACAGCATCAAATTTGCTGCGATCCTTGATTTGATCGAACTTCAATACTTTTGCAGGAACGCCCAGACGTTTCTCAGCTTGATAGGCAAGTTCTGAGCTGCCATCGGTAGGTGTAACGTCAAAGCCTAGAGCGAGCATGCGGGCACTGTCATCGCCGCCGCCGCAACCAAGTTCTAGAATGGAGCAATTGCGAGTAAGACGAATAAGAAAGGAATCCAATCGTTCGTATGATCTATGTTCAATGCGATTGGCATAGGTCTCAGCTTCTTCTGAATAAAATCGAAGAGTATCTTGATCTTCAGCGACCACCACATCGTCCTTTTACATATCAAGAATGGCGGGTATTTTCCCCTTTTCGCCATAGATCAGACAATCGGCAATGGTCGTTTTGTCGAGTACCCCGCGTGTTACATTCGCAACTTCGTTGAAAACATGGCGGATTTCACAGGTATCTTCATCGCTGCAGTCCTCGCAGCGCCGGTAGGCAATTTTACTCAAACACGGAAGGGACGCTATGGGACCGTCTATCAGGCGCAGAATTTCGCCGAAAGTAATGTCGTCCGCACCTTTCAGAAGAAGATAGCCACCCATCTTGCCTCTTCGGCTCATGACAATGCCTTCACGCTTTAGGTCTAGCAAAATCTGTTCGAGAAATTTCTTTGGAATATTTTGCTCTTCTGCAATATCCGAAATGAATAAAGCTTTTTCAGAGTCGGCGCGTGCGAGGACGACAAGCGCGCGGAGAGCATATTTGGCTTTTTGCGATATCATTCTTCTTAGCCTACAACCTTCTGGGTGCAGTCATAGCCCTTCGATAAACATTTCCTAGTATAAAAACGTAAAAAATGTGAGTTTTTTTGCGGCGCCCGAATGTCTCAATAATGGCACGTAATGCTCTGAAAAATAATAATTCATTAAGGTTTTTGCTTTGGAAAATACCTTTGTGAAGCCATTTTGATACACGATTAAATCAGTCGTGATTATTGACAAACAATTTCAAGGCGTCATCATTGTCGTTCTATTGCCCGTCAATGGTAAGCCACTTTACAGCCGAGTTATTTTTGGAGGTCGCAATGTATAGTGAAGTCTCAAACATCTTCAATCGAGCGGAGCGTTTATGGCGTGAGGTATTCACGTCTGATAACATCAAATTCGATGCTCGTAATTCTGAGAATTGCGCCGATGATAAAGCTCCTGTGAAGAAGCGGCGCAACTCGGGCGAGGAAGATTTTCTGTGGTGCTGGCAGCATCGTGGTTTTTGGTAAACCGACAGCCTGAGACCCGAAGTATATCAATTAATGCGGGCGACCTGGAGCATCGCCGTCGTTTGCCCTGATTTTCCCAGTTCATAGTATTTTGTTTCTATTATTTGCGGTTCCTTGGAAAGGTAACCCTTCCTTCCGCCCGTTTTTACCGACAGTCTTAGAATAATTGTCCGTGAAGCCGGAGAGCAGGCGGATTGGGTGTGGCTTGAAAAGTAGATTGGGCGATTATCGCCTCCAACTGGGAGAATTTCATGAAAAAATTGGTTGCTTTTGCGGCTTTGGCGCTGAGCTTTGCTTTAACTCCTGCACAAGCGGCAGAAGAGCCTACGGAAATTCTCAATGTCTCTTACGATATCTCCCGTGAACTTTACGAGCAGATCAACAAAGCTTTTAGCGCTGCTTACAAGGTACAGGTAGGTAAGGACATTACGGTAAACCAGTCGCATGCGGGCTCATCGAAGCAGGCGCGCTCCATTCTTGAAGGCCTTGAGGCTGACGTTGTAACGTTCAATCAGGTGACCGACGTGCAAGTGTTGCACGATAAGGGAAATTTGATCCCAGCCGATTGGCAATCACGCCTTCCCAACAATTCATCGCCATATTATTCCCTTCCTGCTTTTCTCGTGCGGGCCGGTAATCCAAAGAATATCAAGAACTGGGATGATCTTGTTCGTGATGATGTAAAGGTTGTTTTCCCCAATCCGAAAACATCCGGTAATGGTCGGTATACTTACTTGGCCGCCTATGCCTATGCGCTTGAGGCAAACAATAAGGATCAAGCAAAGGCTCAAGAATTCGCGAAAAAGTTGCTCTCCAATGTTCCGGTGTTTGACACTGGCGGTCGCGCTGCCACCACAACTTTCGCTGAACGCGGGATTGGCGACGTGCTCATCACGTTCGAGGCAGAGGTGCTGGGCACTCGAAAGCAGCTTGGCGAAGACAAGTACGAAGCGGTCATTCCACCGGTAAGCTTGTTAGCTGAGTTTCCAGTATCTGTAGTCGATAAAGTTGCGGATAAGCGCGGATCACGTGCAATTGCTGAAAGCTATCTGAAATTCCTTTACACCTCGGAAGGCCAGGACATCCTCGCGCAGAATTATAACCGTGTGCATGATGAAGCAGTCAAAGCCAAATACGCCTCGCAGTTTCCAGAAACCCGTCTTTTGACTGTCGAGGATGTGTTCGGAGGCTGGAAGAAGGTCACCACAGATCATCTGGCTGAAGGTGGTATTCTTGATAAGGTATTCACCAAGCGCTGAATCAAAGGTAAATCTCTATACAGACGGCGCGGCAGCCAATCCGCGTCGTTTTTCGTTGCAACAGATCACTTGCGTTAAAGTCTGGATGAATTAAGAACCTCGCATGTCATTGTTTTCCAAGTCCAGTCAGCGCGGAATTTTGCCCGGTTTCGGTCTCACTCTTGGAGTGACGTTATTTTATTTTACGTTGATTGTGGCTCTGCCATTGCTGGCAATGCTGTACAAATCCTTCAATCTGGGTTGGGCGGATTTCTGGAGTATCATCTCTTCTGAACGGGCCGTCGCAACCTATCGCATAACAGTCAGTGCAGCTTTGTTGGCCACCTTGCTGAATGCGCTTTTTGGGATGCTCCTAGCGTGGGTATTGGTGCGTTACGAGTTTCCCGGAAAACGACTTCTTGATGCGGTGGTCGACTTGCCTTTCGCTTTGCCCACGGCCGTTGCTGGGTTGGCATTGGTCACCGTATTTTCCGCCAATGGCTGGTTCGGACGGTATTTGGAGCCGCTGGGTATCAAAATCGCATATGCACCTTTGGGAATTGCGCTCGCGATGATGTTTACCAGCATTCCCTTCGTTGTCCGGACGGTTCAGCCCGTTTTGGAAGATGTGGCAACAGATGTAGAAGAGGCTGCCCGCTCTTTGGGTGCCACAAACTGGCAGATATTCGCAAACATTATCTGGCCCGCCATTTTTCCGGCATTTGTCGCTGGTTGCAGCCTTTCATTTGCAAGAAGCTTGGGAGAGTTTGGTGCCATCGTCTTTATTTCGGGCAATTTGCCGTTTGAAACAGAAGTAATGTCTCTTCTCGTCTTTATCCGGCTTGATGAATATGACTATCCCGCAGCTGCAGCCATAGCGACAGTTATGTTGGTCATAGCGTTCGTCATGCTTTTCGTAACAAACTCAATACAGGCCTGGCAGCTGAAATATGCAGAACGTAACTAATCTTGCTGCGCCCTTCGGGAGCCTGAAGCCGTCATCGCGACACGGCAAAAAGCCCGTGCGATTGTCCCAGCGGCTTTTGGTAATTTCCGCGATTTTGCTGTCTATATTGCTTATCGGCGTACCGCTGCTCGTTATTTTCACCTACGCATTTCGGGAGGGTATGACGGTATATTTGACTCAGATAAGCCAACCCGCAACTCTGCACGCGATTTGGCTAACTGTCTTGACAGCGATCGTCGTAGTGCCGATCAACATGGTGTTCGGGATTTGCGTGGCATGGTTGGTTACGCGCTTTAGATTTCCCGGACGAGGGTTGTTGATTACATTTATCGAGATACCTTTTTCGGTCTCGCCAATCGTTGCGGGTGTGACCTATCTCTTCCTATATGGGAGTCAGGGCCTGCTTGGACCGTTGTTGGAGAACTACGACATAAAAATTATGTTTACGGTTCCCGCCATCTTTTTGGTCAGCCTTTTCGTTACAAGCCCATTCGTTGCACGCGAGCTTATTCCCCTGATGCAGGCTCAAGGTAGCGAAGATGAGGAGGCAGCAATCACCCTTGGCGCCAATGGCTTGCAAACATTCTTTTACGTTACATTGCCGAATATTCGTTGGGCTCTTCTTTACGGTGCGGTGCTATGCAATGCTCGCGTGATGGGCGAGTTTGGTGCCGTTTCAGTTGTTTCCGGCGCCATTCGGGGGCAAACCAACACGCTGCCTTTGCAAATTGAGCTGCTATTCAATGACTATAATGTCACTGGTGCATTTGCAGCCTCATCTACATTGGCGCTGATTGCTGTCGTGACATTAGTTCTCAAATATCTGCTTGAACGCAAGCAATTGGTTTAGGCAGCGCGTTGTGCGCGAAAACTCTGGTGAGGCCTGCGCATTGAATCTGCCAGGACATGTCCTTCTGGCCACGAGCCGAAACCGCTTTCAACATTAATGTGCCCTGAATTACCCATATCAACGAAACCGGAACCCCAGATATTCGCTAGGGCCTGTGCTTTATTGAAAGACATATAAGGATCGTCACGGCTTGCCACGACCACAGAAGGGAAGCTCAGTTTATGGCGCGGCAAGGGCGCGAAACTTGCAAACTTTTTGTCCCAAGCGGCCATACGCTCTGCGTCTGCAGGTGCCACGAGCACAGCGCCCGCTACATGCGCAGCTGAAGGCCTGCTCGCAAGGTGAGCCACCAAAATAGATCCTAGACTATGGGCCACAAGAATGGCACCGGGCGTTTCGGCAAGAGCGGCCTCCAATACATGAAGCCATTGGGATAGATCCGGATTGTCCCAGTCATCCTGTTCAAGGAGCTGCGATGTCTCATCCTCAAGCAACCACTGGCGTTGCCAATGGCCATTTTCGGAGCCGCGGTATCCCGGAATAATCAATGTTGTCATTGTGGCACTCCACGTTGAAGCCTGCCTTCAAAATAGAGTGGGGCGCTGTGCTCTTGAAGAAACTGCGCACCAATTTGTGGCTTATCTGGAAAATATTTCCTACGTGAAATCGCTCAACCTGAAAATGGTCCGATGTTCATTCTTCTTTCTTATACCAGCGCAGGAGCAATTGCGAACGTTCGAAGACGAGCACAACCACCAGCGAAAGAGCAAATGGAATCAACAAGTAGAACAGACGGAATATGATGAGAGCGGCAAGCACGTCGGCTTGATTCATGTCCGGGAGGCCCGTCAGAAAGACGAGTTCAAGCACGCCTAATCCGCCCGGTGCATGCGATATCAGTGCGGCAGAAAAGGATACAAGAAATATGCCAAGGATAATCATAAATCCGGGATTTCCGGCTTCTGGCAATGTGAAATAAATAATTGCAGCCGCGCCGATGAGCTCCAGCGGTCCTACGATTAATTGTTGCGCGACAACAGTGAGCCGGGGATATTCAAGGGTAAACTGGCGAATGCGTAGCGGCTTAAAGTGCAGCCAGCTGCCGAAAGCGTAAAGCAAGATAAGCGACAGCGAACCAAGACCGAGAATATAACTTAGTGAAAGCGGTAATTCCGAATTGAACCGCTGTAGAATTTCCGGCTCAATCAGAAGCACGATGGCGCTCAAACTCATAACGCCAACTAGAAAAGTGAATGAGCAAAAGGCAATCAGGAGCGCTATTTCGGGCCCGCTCATTCCTTGCGAGGAATAAGCGCGGTACCGGACGACCGCGCCCGAAAGCACGGAAGCACCTATATTATGGGATAAGGCGTAGGTCGTGAACGAACAAAGGGCTATAAACACCCATGAAATCTTGCGGCGAAGGTGCAAAAGCGCGATGCGGTCGTAACCAGCAAGGGCAGCATAAGCCACTAGCGACGCTAGAGCAGCCAGTACCCAACGATGCATCGATATAGCTTTAAGGCTGTCGACCACATCATCCAGCGAAATACTACGCAACTCCTTGTAAAGAAGCCATGCAGATATGCCGACTGCGGCCAACCCTACGACCGGCCAAATGTAATCTTTAAGTTTCATTGTCTTTCCTGCCCGGCCTTCGTAATCATCATTCTTTTAGTTTTAGGTTTCGGTCAGTGGTCCCTCTGGCTTTGGCTCATCCAAACTCAGTATATGCGAAACAATTCCTCGCGCTATCTCGCGTTCTCCCATGATCACGGCGTCAGCACCCAGATCCTGCAAATGCTGAACCTCCGCATCGGAATGAGCGCGGGCAAGTATGCTGATAACTGGATTGGCGGCGCGGGCTTTGACTACGATTTGTCCTGCCTCGAACGCATTCGGGATAGCGAGAATAAGCTGCCGTGCACCGGCTAGATTGGCAGCAGCGAGAATATCACCGTTTGCAGCATTCCCGACGATTGTTTCAATGTTATCGTCCCGCAATTTGGCAACTGTCTTGTCGGCGTCTTCTATAACAAGGAATGGCTTTCCGACCTCTTTCAGCGCATCTCCGACCAGACTGCCAACTCGCCCATAACCAACCAGCACAGCGTGGTCGGTAAGCAATGTGGGACGAATTTCCTCTACATCCGTTTCGTCTGCTTTCGGAGTATCCGCCTCCGCCGCCGGTTCTGTAGCTGCGGGCGCTCGCTTTTCTAACCAAGGTTTTACATAGGTTACCCCTGCAAAAACCAACGGATTCACGAGGATTGAAAGAATGGCGCCGCCAAGAATGAGGTCGCGCCCTTCCTCTGGAAGCATGCCCAGACCGACACCGAGTTCCGCCAGAATAAAGGAGAATTCGCCAATCTGGGCGAGACTGGCAGAGATGATAAGCGCAGTTCCGGTTGGATAGCCAAATGCAAGCACGATGAAGAAGGCAGCCAGCGATTTGCCTATGACAATGATCGCCAGCGTTGCAAGAAGCGGCAGGGGGTCGTTTATAATTGTCATCGGATCGAACAGCATACCGACCGAAACAAAGAACAAAACCGCGAAAGCATCGCGCAGCGGCAGCGATTCTTCAGCGGCCCGGTGGCTCAATTCAGACTCGCTCATGATCATGCCGGCGAAGAACGCACCCAGTGCAAACGATACGCCAAAGAGTTTTGCTGCGCCAAAAGCCACGCCAAGCGCAATTGCTAAAACTGCAAGCCGGAAAAGTTCGCGTGAGCCGGTGTGGGCAATGGCATGGAGGGTCCACGGAATAACGCGACGGCCCACAATCAGCATAACGGCAACGAACGCCGCAACTTTACCGAGTGTCAGAGCGATCACGCCGCCAATACCGAGATTGAAATAGGCTGCTATGGGATCGCTATTGGCGTGAATTGGCCCGCTGGGCGTGTCGCCGCCATTAAGTGCACCAGCAATTGCAGGCAGCAGAACAAGCGCCAACACCATGGCGAGATCTTCAACGATAAGCCAGCCGACAGCAATGCGACCGCGTTCTGTCTCAATGAGCCGGCGCTCTTGCATTGCGCGAAGGAGAACAACAGTACTGGCAACAGATAGGGCCAGACCAAAAACAAATCCGGCTTGAAGGCTCCATCCGAGAATCCAGGCAAGTCCCAGTCCGAGAAGCGTTGCGGCCAGAATTTGGACAATGGCACCGGGAATGGCGATCGCTCGCACGGAAAGAAGATCTTTAAGAGAGAAGTGCAGCCCGACACCGAACATCAAAAGAATAACGCCGATTTCGGCGAGTTCGGCTGCCAAATCTTGATCGGCAACAAAACCGGGAGTGTGTGAACCAGCGAGAACACCGGCAACAAGGTAACCGACAAGGGGAGGGATACGCAGACGGTTGGCAATCGCACCGAAAATAAAGGCTAGTACAAGGCCTATGACGATGGTCGCAATCAGCGGCGTTTCATGAGGCATATGTCGGCTTCTCCCCCTTGAGGTTTGTTAATGAAAGACACTCGTATCAATTGATTGATCGTTGTTTGTAACAGTATTGCCTACCGGGTCCGGCTTGCAAACCGTTTTCGTTGTTTTGCGGCGCAGGAAAGACGATTTTTTCCATGCGCCGCAAATATTTAGCGACAAATATTAAATTGCGCGCTTTCAGCCTTGGGTGACTGCCTTGTCAGTAGAACCGATGCGATGGGCATGGTTCTTTTCCCACCATGTCCCGAGAAGGAGCAAGATTGGCGCTGCGATAAACAGCGATGAACTCGTTGCGATAATGACGCCAAACAACATAGGGAGCGCGAAGTTCTCTACTGCTTTTCCGCCCCAGATTGCCATTGGCAGCATGGCGAGGAAGACGGTCAAGGACGTGTAGATACAACGCGCCAAGGTCTGGTTGATCGACAGATCAATGATCTGGCGCAGAGGCATCTTTTTGTGGATTCGCAAATTTTCGCGCATTCGATCATAGACGACCACCTTATCGTTCACGGAATAACCGATAATCGTCAACAATGCCGCGATGGCTGTTAGGTTGAAATCGAGACCCAACAGGGCAAAGAAGCCGACTGTTTTCGTTGTGTCGAGGATCAGGGTCGCAATGGCGCCCAAGGCAAAGTGCCATTCAAAACGCCACCAAATGTAAAGCAGCATTGCAAGGCTGGCGAGAACAACCGCGATAATACCTGAACGCGCCAGTTCTCCACTGACTTTCGGTCCAACAACTTCGGAACGCTCAATCTTTACACCCGGATCAAGCTCTTCAACAGCAGCTTTGACCTTTGTTACAGCTGCAGTCTGCGCCTCTTCGCCACCTTCCTGACGCTGCACGCGGATCAGGACCTGGCTATCGCCGCCAGCTTGCTGCAATGCGACTTCACCGAGTCCCAATCCTTCCAGCTTTTCGCGCATCGAAGCGAGTTCCGCTGGTTTGGATGTGGTGACTTCGACCTGGATACCGCCCTTGAAGTCGATACCATAATTGAGGCCGGGATGGATAAACAGAATGATGGATGCGATGGAGAGAAAGATAGAAACACCAATGCCGAAGAATCGAGCATTCATGAAAGAGATATTGGTGTTTTCTGGCACAAGCTTGAACAGGTGCTCGATGTGAATTGTCTTCATCTTGCGGCGGCGAACGATAGCCATCGTGATGATGCGAACCACCGTAACCGCTGTGAACATGGACACGAGCGCGCCAATGATCATTGTAATTGCAAAACCGCGTACAGGCCCGGTGCCGAAAAGGAACAGGAGGAAGGTTGCGATAAGATGCGTGGCATTGGCATCAATAATGGTCGAATAGGCAAGCTTAAAGCCACGATCCACTGCGGCCATCGCGCCTATGCCTTTGCGCGCCTCCTCACGGATACGCTCGTTGATAAGGATGTTTGCGTCGACCGCAAAGCCGATACCAAGGATGATAGCGGCGATACCGGGGAGTGTAAGCGTTGCACCGATCAAGCTCAGAATTCCGAATGTCAGAATAACATTCAGTGCAAGAGCAAAATTGGCGATCAGACCCCAGCCACTATAAAGAATGAAGATAAAGCCGACGACAAGCGCAAAGCCAATCAAACCGGTCAAAAGGCCCATCTTGATGACGTCGCCGCCAAGATCCGGACCAACAGTTCGTTCTTCAATGACGGTCAGAGGTGCAGGCAGAGCGCCGGCGCGAAGAAGAGCGGCAGTAGTAACAGTGTCCTGAACGGTGAAATTGCCGGTTATTTGGCCTGAACCGCCGGTGATCGGTACCTGAATGACAGGCGCTGTCAGGACTTTCCCGTCAAGTACAATCGCGAAGGGGCGGCCGACATTCTGGCTTGTTATCTCGGCAAATTGACGGGCGCCAATATTGTCAAACCGAAAGGATATGATCGGCTGGTTGGTCTGCTGATCAAAAGCGGCGCGTGCGTCCGTGAGGCGTTCACCGCTAAGTGCAACGCGATCTTCGACGGGATAAGTCACGCCCGGCTCTTTAGCGTCAGGAAGAATGGAAACGCCCGGGGGAGGTGCTTCCCCTGTGTTGCGGTCGGCAACCATATGGAACGTCATTTTGGCAGTGCTGCCGAGCAGCGCGCGCAATTGGCTTGGATCCTGTAGCCCTGGAAGCTGGACAACGATACGGTCTGAACCGACGCGCTGGATGGATGGTTCGGCAACGCCGACCTGGTCAACACGTCGACGAACGATCTCCAAGCTCTGGGTCAGCGCATTGTCGAGCTTATCCTTCATGCCCGCATCAGTAAGCGTGAGGCGGATTTGGTTGTCATTGGTTGCGATATCAATGTCGCTAACCGGCGCCGCAAATCCGATCTGCGCAACCTGTGTCGTCAGCTCGCGAAGTGCTGTCGTCGCGGCATCACGCTGTGCAGGATCGGTGATTGTAACGACAACGCTGTCGCCAGCGATCCGAACAGATTGTGGTTGAATTTTTGCTGTGCGCAAACGACCGCGGGCATCATCCAGGATGGAACGAATGCGATCCTTTTTCAGCGCGGCAGCGTCGACTTCCAGGACAAGATAGGAGCCGCCGCGAAGATCGAGACCGAGCGCAACCTGTTTTTTAGGAAGCCAGTTCGGCATCGCATCAAGCTGTGCCTTGGTGAACATATTAGGGAAGGCAAGAACAATGCCCGCAAGGATAATAAAAATATAGGTCCAAAGAACCCATCTAGAAGTGCGCATATCTGTGTTCCATTACGAAAAGCGGGGCACGCTGCCTTGACTGACGGCTGCCGGAATTTGGTTCATCATTTCCCTGATGAGAAACGGAGATATCAAGCGGTGAGCGGCGGCGCTCTAGCGCTGAAAAATGAATGATAATCCAGTATTCGACTGGACCCAAGCTGTTCTGGCTCTGCCACAACTTTTTGAACTATAACGAGTTGCGATTCTCCGGGCAAAAGTCCGTCTTGTGATCCGGCGTCAGCGTGCAATCCGCTTTTTATCTTCAGATGCAGCGTTTCGAGAGCAACGACCCGCAACGGTCGCTGGGCTGGCACGGATGAGCTATCAACTTCACGAGCGATTCGTGTCGTGTTCTTTATGGGGGTGCGAATATCCGTTGATGAGATATTTGCATCGCGATCGACCACACAGCCAGCACCAAATGTCGCGCTAAGAGTGGAGAGAATCCAGAAAATAGAAATCAGGAGCGGAGCAGTGCCGCGTGTTCCCGTCTTCCTATTTCCAAACAAATTCATGGTTTATCCCGTAAAAACAGAGCGGGGTGCAAAGCACCTCGCTGCGTCCTTCTTTATGAAGTCTGACTCCCCGAGTCACTTAAAATCGTCGTGTAATGTGTAAATGCCAGCAAAATATGGCGTTCAGCAGGAAACGGGTGGAAGAATATCCACAATGCGGCACGCTGCTCCCGGATAAGAACTGAGGAGATTTACGTGTTACATAAATTGGATACTTCCAAAATAAACTGGGCCGCGGCCGAAACTGAACTCGATGATTTCGGCTGCGCGCTGCTCCCCGGTCTGCTGTCTCAAGCAGAAACTCGACAGATCGCAATCGCATATAAAGATGATAACCAGTTCCGGAAGCGCATTGTCATGGCGCGACATGGCTTTGGGCGTGGCGAGTATAAATATTACAACTACCCGCTACCGGATGTCATCCAGGAACTGCGCTCCACGCTTTATCCACCGTTGGCAAAAATCGCAAATCGTTGGAACGAATGGATGGGCATCGACATTCGCTATCCCGATCAGCACAAGGCCTTTGTTGAAAGATGCCATGCGGCTGGGCAAGACCGCCCCACGCCACTTCTTCTGCAGTATCGCGAAGGCGACTATAATTGCATGCATCAGGATATTTATGGTGAACACACTTTTCCGCTACAGGTTGCGATTCTATTGTCACAACCTTGGGATGATTTCAGCGGAGGCGAGTTCGTTCTGACCGAGCAGCGCCCACGGATGCAATCGCGTGCTGAAGTCGTTTCTCTTAAACAGGGCGATGCGGTGATCTTTCCGGTCAGTCAACGCCCGGTGAAAGGCTCGCGAGGATATTACCGCGTGAATATGCGTCACGGCGTAAGCCGTTTGCGTTGGGGACAGCGGAATACGTTAGGGATTATTTTCCACGATTCCCGATAGCCGGACCAGTTGCATCGGCTCGCGAACGACCGCATTGTAGCGCGGTATGGGACGTGTGGGGTGTCGATGGATTATCTGATTTTCTGGGAATGGCTCAGTTTTGCTGCCCGTTGGCTACATGTGATCACAGCCATTGCGTGGATAGGGTCGTCATTCTATTTCATTGCTCTTGATCTTGGTCTGCGACGCCACGTCAATCTGCCCCAAGGGGTAAATGGTGAAGAATGGCAGGTCCATGGCGGTGGCTTCTATCACATTCAAAAGTACATGGTCGCGCCGCCCAATATGCCTGAGCATCTGATCTGGTTCAAATGGGAATCCTATGCCACTTGGCTCTCCGGATTTACATTGCTTTGCATCGTTTATTATGCGGGTGCCGATCTTTATTTGATAGATCCCAATGTCTTGGATGTGTCGACGCCCGTCGCGATTTTAATATCCCTTGTTTCGCTTTTTATCGGCTGGCTGATTTATGATCTGCTGTGCCGTTCTCCGCTTGCCTCCAACGATACCGCACTGATGATCGTTCTTTATGGGGTGATCGTTTTTATGGCTTGGGGTTACACGCATCTCTTTACCGGACGGGCTGCTTTTCTGCATCTCGGCGCTTTCACCGCGACAATTATGTCAGGCAATGTTTTCCTGTTGATTATCCCTAATCAGAAAATCGTTGTTGCTGATCTCATCGCTGGAAAGACACCTGATCCAAAGCTTGGGAAACAAGCAAAACAGCGATCAACACACAATAATTACCTGACGCTTCCAGTCATTTTCCTGATGCTGTCCAATCACTACCCCCTTGCGCATTCCACGCAGTTTAATTGGGTTATTGCCGCGCTGATCTTCATCATGGGTGTTCTTATCCGGCACTATTTCAATTCCAAACATGCGGGAAAGGGCAATCCGCATTGGACGTGGCTTGCAACAACCATTCTTTTCATAATTGTCATCTGGCTGTCGACTGTGCCCAAAGTGCTGACTGGAGAGGAAAAGGTTTCTCGCGCTGCTCAACCATTTCTTGCAGCACGTAATTTCGAGCACGTTCGGGATACTGTCATGGGACGTTGTTCAATGTGCCATGCCGCAGAGCCGTCTTGGGAAGGTATTGTGCTGCCCCCAAAGGGCGTGCGCCTCGACACAGCCGAACTGATCGCGACCCATGCCAACGAGATTTACATTCAGGCCGGGGTGAGCCATGCAATGCCTCCCGGTAATCTGACCTGGATAACCGATGATGAACGTGCGCAAATCGTTGCGTGGTATCGTGATGGAACATTGAGAAAACCGGCAAATGACTGAAATATTGCTCCGCGGACGGGTCCTGACTTTCCACGATGAACCTTTGGAAGGCGAAGCCAGCACGGATACGTACGCATATATAGAAGACGGTGGTCTGCTGATACGAAATGGCAAAATAGTTGCACTGGACGACTATTCAGCTTTGCGGGCAGGCGAGGGACGAAATGTCGAAGTCGTAGACCATCACCCGCATCTTATCGTGCCAGGTTTTATTGATTGCCATATTCATTATCCCCAGATGCAGGTGATAGGATCCTATGCCGGGGCATTATTAGAATGGCTCGATAAATATACCTTTGTCGAGGAGCAAAAATTTGCAAATCAAGGACATCCGGAACGAATAGCCTCCGCTTTTTTTGATGAGCTAATCCGGCATGGGACGACGACTGCCGCCGCCTATTGTTCTGTGCATAAAGCGTCCGTCCAAGCCTTCTTTACTGAGGCGCATAAGCGCAATATGCGTATGGTCGCGGGCAAGGTGATGATGGATCGCAATGCGCCATCAGGTCTGCTGGATACGCCGCAGTCGGGTTATGACGAGACCAAGGCTCTGATCAATGAGTGGCATGGGAAGGGTCGTCAGCTTTACGCTATAACGCCACGGTTCGCACCGACATCGACACCCGAACAGCTCGAGATGAGTGGCGCGCTGGTGCGTGAATTTCCGCAACTGCACGTGCAGACGCATTTGTGCGAAAATATGGCTGAGATCGCTTTCGTTGCAGAGCTCTTCCCCTGGAGCCGTGATTATACCAATGTTTACGAACATTACGGGTTGCTTGGTCCCAAGACATTGCTTGGTCACTGCATTCACCTGACCGATGCCGAGATTGGTGCCATCGCCAATAGCAAATCAGTTGCAGTCTTCTGCCCAACCTCAAATCTCTTTATTGGTAGCGGGCTTTTCGATCTTGGCCGATTGAAAAAATCAAATGTCCGGAATGCACTCGCCACGGACGTTGGAGGAGGTACATCCTATTCGATGCTACGCACAATGGATGAGGGCTATAAGATACTAAACATCCAAGGGCAGCGGTACCATCCGCTCAGATCCTTCTATCAGGCGACGCTTGGCAACGCTCGTGCTTTATCTTTGGACGGTGTTATCGGATCATTCAAACCTGGTGCGGAGGCTGATTGCGTTGTTCTTGACGCACGCGCCACATCCGCCATGCGCGTGCGGATGGAGACGATAGAGACGTTGGTCGAAGAGCTGATGTTGTTGCAAACGATGGGTGACGACAGAAGTGTTGCAGAAGTCTACGTAACAGGAAAAGCATCCAAAAGCACGTTGACCTAGGAACGAAGCTTGGTGTCGGACGTTTCGAACGAGCACTGCATTGTTCGGGAATTTTCATGACAACACAGCATCGGCGTTTGAGAACCGGCCAGCCAATCTGGTTGGGTAAACCCGCAACAGGCGTGAAATTTGATGCTTTAATGGATGATATCAGTGTCGATATCGCCGTTGTCGGTGCGGGGATAAGCGGTGCACTTATAGCCGAGAATCTTACGGAGGCTGGCTATAGTGTGGCAATTTTCGATCGTCGCAAACCAGTGATGGGTTCGACACCGGCGAGCACAGCCTTGTTACAATTCGAGATTGATATGCCGTTGCATAAATTGGCAAAGCGCATCGGCCTAAATAACGCCGAACGCGCATGGCGATGCTCGAAACTGGCGGTCGATGCGATGCGAGAGCGAACTCGAAATTTGGGCATTTCGTGTGAAATGAAGAATAGGGATTCGCTTTACATCGCTGGTGATGTGCTGGATGCGAAGGGGCTGCATCGGGAATTTCTTGCCCGCCAGCGAGCAGGTATTGAGACGACATTCCTCCCCCAAGCTGACCTTCAGACAAGATTTGGAATAGACCGTGAGGCAGCACTTATGAGCTTTGATAATATCGAGGCTAACCCCCGTAAGCTTGCCCTTGGCTACTTGAAAAAGGCAATTGATAGGGGAGCTCACATTTATGCTCCTGTTGAAGTGGCAAATGTTGAGCCAAGATCGCGCGATGTTCTGGCGACAACCGTTGAAGGTCGGAAAATCCGCTGCAAATATCTTGTATCAGCGACCGGCTATGAACTACCCGCGCACATACCAAAAAAAGGACACCGTATTATTTCGACATGGGCACTTGCGACTGTGCCGCAACCTGAAAGGCTATGGCCAGAACGCTGCCTCATTTGGGAGGCTTCCGATCCCTATCTTTACATGCGGACGACGCAGGACGGGCGAGTTATAGTTGGGGGTGAAGATGAGGAATTCGAAGACGAGAGAAAACGTGATGCCAAGCTCTCATCCAAAACTCATACTCTATTGACTAAACTCAAAAAGATGTTCCCCAAATCAATAGCCGAAGCCGATTACGCTTGGACAGGAAGTTTTGGCTCAAGCACTACCGGATTGCCCTTTATTGGCGCAATTCCCGGAATGGATCGATGCTATGCAGTTCTCGGATATGGCGGTAACGGCATCACATTTTCCATGGTTGCATCACAGGTCATCCGCGGGCTGATAAGCGGAGATGGTCACCCCGACGAAGATGTCTTTGCATTCAAATAAGACTATTCCACACGATAGCCGACCTCTTCGGCTGCGTGCCCAAGGGTTAACCAGAAGGAACGCGCAAAAGAGCGGAAAACGTAAAGATCAAAACTATTTTCGTCTATACGTTGGATCAGAGTATGAATGTCGTGATGTAATGTTGCCCGGCCGGTTCCAACAGGAAAAGCATGTTCGGAGAAATCCAGTGCAAACAGCTTGGCTAGCACCCATTCCACGCGCGATCCGCTTATACGAATAACCGTACGCCCATGCGTTAACGCAACGATTGTTCCAAGATCGGTCGAAATGGCAGCGCGCAAGCGCTGCTCGAGATCTGGAGTTGCTCCCGTAACCATGAAACGTCCTGGCGCAAAACCAAAAACAGATTTTTCGCCAGCAACCCGGCCATGCCCGGGCTTATTTTGAACGATAACACCGGTCGCACTGCCAATTGCCGTTAAAACCGTTGGAATGGTGTTGTTCCAGGCGGTCACCTGAATGAGAGAAATGTTGGTCCGCTCATGCAATGTTATGCCAACGCCGCCAGCAGCATTGCCATGATCTCCCGGGATAAACGTGGCCCCAAGCGGTGATTGAAGATCAACCATGCATCCGGCTCCCATCCTTGTCGAACATGTGGTGGCTCACGATCTCGACCGCGCCGTGCTTGTCGCGCAGGAGATCGGTAGCGAAGGCTCGTTTTCCGATCATCGATGTTCCATGTTTGACCAGTGCTAATGCGATGTATTTGCCCAATGCCGGCGAATAACACGCAGCCGTTACGTGACCGAAGCTGTCGGCGGGTTCGCGGGGTGTCTTATCTGACACAATGTGACTACCCCCGTTGATTGATTGATTATCGAGCGAAATAAGACCGACAAGTGATAACCGATGCTCGTCTTTCAGGCCGGGTCGATTAATCATGGCCGAGCCAATATAGGTTTTTTTCTTTGAGAGCATCCAGCCAAGATGAAGATCATGTGCTGTGGTTCGCCCATCGATCTCCGCGCCCGTCACGTGACCCTTTTCGATACGCAATGTTCCAAGTGCTTCCAATCCATAGGGGACAATGTCGAATTGTTTACCCGCAGCTATAAGCGCCTCCCAAATACGCGTTCCATGCCCAGCGCCAGAATAGACTTCGTAAGCCAGTTCCCCAGAGAACGACAGACGGCAGATCATCACCGGAATATCGGCAATGCGACCATGAACAATACCCATAAATGGCAAGGCCGTATTGTCCACTTTGGTTCCGGTAACGCATGTTTCGAGCACGGAACGCGATTTGGGGCCTGAAATAGCGGCTCCAGCCCAAACGTCGGTTACGGATGTGACATGGACACGCAGTTCCGGCCATACGCAGTCGAGATAATATTCCAGATGTTGCATGACCGGACCGGCATTGGCCGTCGTGGTTGTCATCAAAAATTGGGTTTCGCCAAGACGCCATGTGGTGCCGTCATCAAAAACGATACCATCCTCACGCAGCATGAGACCGTAGCGCGCCTTTCCGACAGGAAGCGTCGAGAACATATTGGTATAAACACGGTCGAGAAATTCCGCCGCGTCGGGCCCCTGAATATCGATCTTGCCCAATGTAGATACATCGACAATGCCAACGCCCTCACGCACGGCGCGGGCTTCGCGCGTATATGCCTGCTCAATGGTTTCGCCGTGGCTACCATAGATCATGGGACGATGCCAAAGGCCGGCTTCGTAGGTCTTGGCGCCAATCGAGATGTGCCAATCATGCATTGGAGTCAGCCGATGGGGGCGCAGATCACCATAGCGCTCTCCAGCGATGGCGCCCATGGACACAGGCGTAAATGGCGCACGAAATCTCGTAGTGCCAGCATCAGGAATTGAGATGCCGCGAATGTCGGCCATGATGGCAAGGCCGGGGACATTTGAAGTCTTGCCCTGATCTGTTGCCATGCCAAGAGTGGTATAGCGTTTGAGATGCTCGACCGAATGAAAACCTTCGCGATAGGCGAGGCGAATATCACTTGCGGTTACGTCATGCTGAAAATCGACAAAAGCTTTCTGCGATTTTCCGGCTGGTTCGATCTCAAAGACTGGTGCAGGAGAACTATCCAGCATGGGTGCCTCCACACTCGGCAGAACAAGTCTGCTTTTGGCCGAGCCCTTGGTGGCCGCATCTGAAAGAACGCTGATTGTATCCATGTAGCCAGCAGCTGACCCGGTGACGACCCAGTTCTGGTTGGGTTCTGGCGCGAGGAAAGCTTGTAAATCCTCATCCCACTCGGGTTTTCCACCGGCTTGGCTAGCAAGGTGAATGACCGGCGACCACCCACCGGATACACCCAGACAGTCAGTTTTTATCTCCCGTGGAGCACCAGATATCCGTCCTGTCGTCATATTGAAATGCTGGACAGTTATAGCGCTTAAGGATTTTCCAGCATGGGTGCCGGTGACGGCCGATCCGAGTAGCAATTCAGCACCGAGAATATTGGCAATATCCCTGCAAGCGCCAGATATGTCGGGACGGACGTCGACAATAGTGGTTACTGCAATGCCAGCCAGTGACAATGTTCGCGCTGCGTCATAGGCGCTGTCATTATTGGTGAAGAAGGCAACGTTCTTTCCCGCCGCCACGCCATACTCGACAGCAAAGCGGCGTACAGCGTCGGCCAGCATGACTCCGGGACAATCATTGCCGGGGAAAACGATTGGACGTTCAAACGCGCCTGTTGCGAGAATGGTTTTACCCGCGCGAATTACCCAATGACGTTGGCGCGGTTGTCCCTTGGTTCGGTTTGGCTTGTGATCAGAAACGCGCTGGACAGCAGTTAAAACGTTTCCGTCATAATATCCCCAGACAGAGGTGCGGGTCAGAAAGCGAACGTTCGGGAGATTTGCAAGGGCCTCGGCTTTTTCGCGTGCCCAAACTGCCGGATTACGTCCGTCAATGATTTCGCCGGAAGCTAATAGAGAGCCACCAGCGACAGGTCGCTCTTCCGCAATAATAACCCGTGCTCCGGTTGCGGCTGCGGCTTCAGCGGCGATAAGGCCTGCGGGGCCGCTCCCTACTACAAGCACATCGCAAAATGCATTCATTCGCTCGTAGCGGTCTGGATCAGCGGCGATGCCTGCTTTTCCAAGCCCCGCCGCGCGCCGGATAAACCGTTCGCAAAACATCCAGAAGCGAGTGCTTTTCAACGGGCCAATCGCCGGGCCCATAAAGGTTTTATAGTAGAAACCTGCTGAGAGAAGCGGGCCTGCCAGCTGGTTGACGGCCATCAGATCATGTTCAAGCGACGGAAAACGGTTCTGGCTTTGAACGGCAAGGCCATCAAAAATTTCCAGCTCGGTGGCTCGCACATTAGGCTCGCGAACATCGCCTGAAATGATTGTGACCAGCGCATTAGGTTCATCACTGCCTGCTGCAAGTAGGCCGCGCGGACGGTGATATTTGAAAGAGCGTCCGAAAAGCGTGACGCCATTGGCAAGCAATGCCGAAGCGAGCGTGTCACCTGGATGGCCGCTATAGGCCCTGCCGTCGAATGTAAATCCAACGGATTTAGCGCGCTCAATCTGCCCGCCATTTGGAAGTCGCGAACTTGTCATCACTGGTCTCCCGCGTGTTTACTGTCGCGTGCAAAGCCAACCGATGAAATCGAATGGGTCGACATATCGCGGGTAACGACCAGATGCTGACGGCAACCGCCCGTATGCAGCCAGAATTCGCGATGGGATTTTGCCGGATTGGAACGATCGTAAATATAAGCATTCCATAGGTTCTGGTCTGTCGAACTTGGATCAGGCCTCTTGCGGGTCGCGTCGCCCTGATAGGTAAACTCAATAACGTCGCGCGGACCACAATAGGGGCATTTGATAATCATTGTTTCATGTCCGATAAGCGAATCGCTGGAGTTATTATTATGATGGTGGCGTGAATCGCGTACAAACAGAAGACAGGATATGTAGGCTTTTGCAAAGACGCGAACCGCGGTTTTAACAATATGCTATTGTCAGCCGGGTACAATCATCAGTATAGCGGCGATGACTGTCATGGAACCGACCCCGTTTTTCTTGATCACGCCTTGATTGTGCCGAGAAGAGGGGGCAAGTCGACAATGAAACTCTCCCTGCATGGATTTGAACCTGTGATTTCTTCATTTCGGCAAATTATTCTCGCCTTCGCAATGTTTCTGGCCGTCGCCTTACAAACACATTCGACCTGGGCCCAGACTGCTGAGCAGCCAGTCGCCGCTGCTAGTTCTGGCATTGTTGCCGAACAGCGTCCCCTCATCGATGATCTAAAAAAGCAGATCTCCGGTTATCAGCAGAAGTTCAAGGACAAAGCGGATGCAGATGCTGCACTGGCCGATCTACGTCTTGACTTGGAAGCGACGGCAAAAAAGCTTCTCGAGATCGGCGTATCATTTCGTCCTCGATTGACTGAAATCAACTCGCGTTTGGAACAATTGGGTCAGCCTCCCGCACAAGGGCAACCGGCCGAGGCGCAGATTGTCACTGACGAGCGGACAAGACTGACAACCGAAAAAGCGGAAATCAATGCTGTTCTTGGAGAAACCGAGGATCAGTTGATCGCCGTTAACAAAATGGTTGATGCTATCAGCGATGCCAGGCGGGAGCTGTTTGCGAACACACTGTCTCAACGCGTCGATATAAATTATTCGCTGGGGAGTGAAGTGGCGGAAGCTTACGGCCGCGAACTGCAAACGATGAACCAGCGCATATCATCATGGTGGCGTTTTGTTATCGCATTCAAATGGCAATCCATGCTGGCGGCCGCAGCAATGGCTGCCGTAACAGCATTGGTGCTGTTGATTGGCGGACAGCGAGTCTTGGGTCATCTTTATTTGCGCGATGCAACGGTTGAGGCTCCCTCATATCTTAGCCGGTTGGCAGTGGCATTCTGGTCAACCCTTATGCGCTCGCTAACCGTTGTGGTTTTCCTTGCCACCACCTATTTCTTTCTCGACTATTTCAATGTCCTCAGAGAAGATATTGCTTCTCTTTTCTACACTTTATTCAGCGTTATCGGGATCGTCTATTTTGTTCATGCCTTGGCTCAGGCGGTTATCTGTCCGGGCGCGCCCAATTGGCGGCTTGTGCGGGTTGCTCCTCGGCCCGGCCGCATATTGATGGTTCTCATTACGGCAACCGCCACCATCACGGGCTTGGATTATCTGGCGGACACAATTAACCAGATCGCAACATCGCCTTTGTCACTGACAGTGGCCAAAAGCCTCTTTGCCACAATATTGGTTGGTCTTCTCATCTTTTCGATCGCCTTGCTAAAACCGCTGGAAGATCAGGAAACGGGTAAGGTCAAGCCATGGCCTAAGACCATAAGCTACTCTCTATACATTATCGCATTATTGCCGGTTGTTGCTGCCCTGCTTGGTTATATCGGGCTTGCGCGCTTTGTTTCGCAACAAGTCGTTATAAATGGTGCAGTCGTTGTTACAATGTATCTCGGTTTTCTGACCGCTCGGGCCGTGTCAGACGAAAATGCTCTGTCAAGCACAGTGTTTGGTAGGGCTATTCAAACCCGTTTTGGTATGGATGAAACAACGCTGGACCAGCTTGGGCTTGCAGCCAGTATTGTTATTTATGTGTTTGTCCTCCTGTTGGGCATACCGGTTATATTGCTGTTGTGGGGCTTCCAGTGGAGCGAAATGACGGCCTGGTTCCTCAATGTCGCCACTGGCTTTCAGATCGGATCAGTCAACATCTCGCTTGTGGCGATTGCCATAGGCATTTTGCTGTTTGCAATGTTCTATGCCTTCACGCGTTGGTTTCAGGGATGGCTCGATACAAAAGTCATGGCGCGTGGCAAGCTCGATTCCGGCGTGCGCAATTCCATCCGCACCGCAGTTGGTTATCTGGGCCTGGGTATAGCAGGTGTAATTGGTATTTCAGCCGCTGGTATCAATCTATCAAGTCTCGCTCTGGTTGCTGGTGGTCTATCACTGGGTATCGGTTTTGGTATGCAGGCGATCGTGTCCAACTTCGTTTCCGGTCTTATCCTTCTGGCCGAGCGTCCGTTCAAAGTAGGAGACTGGATCGAAACGGCCGGCGTTGGCGGTATTGTGAAGAAGATCAGCGTGCGCGCAACCGAGGTGGAAACCTTCCAGCGCCAGTCAATAATTATCCCGAACTCTTCGTTTATTAATGGCAATGTCGGCAACTGGACCCATCGCAACAAATTGGGCCGTGTCGAAATTGCGGTTGGCGTTTCCTACAAGTCGGACCCTAAACGCGTTTATGATGTGTTGATGGAAATCGCACGGGCACAACCTCTCGTGCTCAAAAACCCCGAACCGTTCGTAGCCTTCAAGGCATTAACATCTTCTACGATGGATTTTGAACTGCGCGTTCATCTTGCCGATCTGTCAAACTCCGGCACCGTTCAGAACGATATCCGGTTCGCGATGATTGATCGTTTTGCCGAGGAGGGGATAGAAATTCCCTACCCGGCACGGGACGTGAAGCTCAATCTGGAAGAGGCAGATGTTCTGATTGAAGCATTGACCAGCAGGATCAAGGCCGAGATCACGTCTGAGGCCAAGAAGCCGAAACCCAAACCTGTTTAGACCTTGGCAGAATGAAGGCAAAATAACGGAGTGTTCAGTTGCCGTTCAGTTTGTTGCCGCTATAACTGTTTGTGAAAGAGTAAGTTTGACTCTTGGTAACAGGGACGGTGGTAACACTGGAATGGATATGAACAAGGTTGCTATTGCTATTCTTATGAGTGCCATCTCTGCCGGGTCGGCTTTTGCCGCCAGTATCACAAATGGCGATTCATCTGCTCAGACAATTGTTGTCACGGAAGGTTCGAGCAAGACCGAGCTTCAGGTGGGAGCTGGCGAGACTGTCGATTTTTGCAGCAATGGTTGCTTTGTTACATTTTCCAATGGCGACCGTGAGGCATTGACCGGCGGTGAAACCGTCGAGATCAAAGGCGGCAAAGCCACCATCAAGTAGATTCTACAAATCAGATAACTATTTTATAGGCCGGCTGAGTCCTTCAGCCGGTTTTTTTAATTGTTGATTTACTGTCGCTATTACTTTCCCCGAAGAACTCGCCCCTGCTAGATAAGTTCATTGTTCATTTTATCTTTTACGGTAAGCACTGCACCAATGAATAATGTAAATGTCCCGCACGTGCAGGACTCCAGGGATTTGTCGTGATAGATTCTCCTTCGAGTAACAAAGTTTTGGACTTGGTCGTAGACCTTGATGGCACGCTGATAGCGACCGATCTTCTTTGGGAAAGTGTGTTTCAGTTACTGAAGAAGAATATGCTCTACGTTTTTCTTTTGCCGGTTTGGTTACTCAAAGGGAAAGCAAATCTAAAACATCAGATATCGCAGCGCGTTACTATTGATCCCTCAACATTGCCTTATCGATCTGAGTTTGTTGAATATCTAAGGCAGGAACGCGATCAAGGCCGCAGACTGGTGCTCGCCACCGGTTCGGCACGCAGCTTCGCAGACAGTATCGCCGGGCATCTTGGGATATTCGATGCGGTTTATGCGACCGATGAAAACCGCAACCTGACGGCACACAAAGCAGCGTTTTTGTTGGAAACCTACGATAATGTGAAGTTCGCTTATGCCGGAAACAGTCGTGCTGACCTGCCGGTGTTCGATGCAGCGAGCGAGGTCATCGTGGTCGCCCCGGATCGGGCAGCGCGCAAATGGCAACAAATGCATTCTACCCGGCTCTTCGAAGCACCCAAAACCAACTTCAAAACATTCCTGAAGATGCTTCGGGTCCACCAATGGATGAAGAACACGCTGATATTTGTTCCAGCCATTTTAGACCATATGTTGATGGAATGGCAGGTAATCGTAAATTCCGTCTTTGCGTTCTTTGCGTTTTCCGCAGCAGCCTCGGCAATCTACATTATCAATGACTTGTTCGATCTTCCGCTTGACCGACAGCATGCCCGCAAGAAGAACCGTGCTTTCGCCAGCGGTGCTTTTTCTATTCGTTTCGGCCTTGTTGTTGCTGCGTCGCTTCTCCTGATAGCGGGTTTGCTCTCATCGCAACTGCACTGGACTTTTGGTGCCGTGCTAGCAGGTTATCTGATCACGACCACGGCCTATTCAATCTCAATAAAACGAATGTTGCTGGTGGATGTTTTCACCCTCGCAGGGCTCTATACCTTGCGTATTCTTGCGGGTGCAGCGGCCAATCAGACTGAAGGCTCGTTCTGGTTGTTGGCATTTTCATCATTCTTCTTTTTGTCGCTGGCACTGGTGAAGCGATATGTGGAACTAAAAAATTCTGTCGTTGAGGAAAATAATCGCATTGCGGGCAGGGGATACCGGCGCGCTGATCGTGAAGTTATTGCTCAATGCGGAATCGCTTCGGCATTCGCTGCGGCCCTCGTTCTGGCGCTGTATGTGGACAGTGACGCCGTCGTAAGTCTTTACGCTTATCCATGGATGATCTGGCCGCTGTGCCCAATCGTACTCTACCTCAACATTCGCATCTGGATATTGGCATATAGAGGTGAAATGCATGACGACCCGGTTGTGTTTATCATATCGGATTGGCGCAGCCAGGTTGTAATAGCTATCGGAGCTGCTCTCCTTCTTTATGGCGGTATGCGCTCGTGACTGGAAATTATAACAGTTTTGGGTTGATCGACAGACGTCAACGTGTGGCTATTCCGCTTGAGCAAGCTCGAGAGCTTTTTGAAAACCAGCGTTATGACCCGGGCGGTTTTCTGGCGTTTGGCAATGGAAAGTCTTACGGCGACTCCTGCCATAATGATCAAGGAACGCTGATCGATATGCGTGCCAGCGATCAACTCATTGAGTTTGACGCCAACACTGGTCGTCTGACGGCGCAAGCCGGAATAACGCTTTCCAGCATCATAACCATCGGAGCAAAGCACGGTTATTTCCTGCCGGTTACGCCGGGCACGCGCTTTGTAACATTGGGCGGTGCGATAGCCAACGACGTCCACGGCAAAAATCATCACCGGCGTGGAACGTTTGGCTGTCATGTTGAGCGCTTTGAGCTTCTCAGGTCAGATGGTTCCACGATCACATGCGCGCCCGAAACGAATTCCCGGCTTTTCGACGCCACAATCGGTGGTCTGGGTCTGACCGGCGTCATTCTTGCTGCGACGGTTCAGCTTATGAAGGTCGGGTCTCTGGATGTCCTTGAGCGTATCCGTCCCTTTAGGAGTTTGGGAGAATATTTCAGCCTTGCCGTTCAGGCCGATGCGGACAATGAATATTCTGTAGCCTGGGTTGATCAGCTGGCCTCTGGTGCTGATGCTGGCAGAGGCGTACTCATAAGTGGTAATCATGCTGACAATGGCAATTTCGCGGTGAGTACAAAACCCGGCCGGTTGAATGTACCATTCGACCTCCCGATTTCCGCGTTGAATTACCCCAGCCTAAAGCTGTTCAATGCCGCTTATTATAATCTGAAGGGCCGTCAACAGAAGTCACATCTGAGCGGTTATCAAAACTTCTTTTATCCGCTTGATCAGGTTTTAAATTGGAATAGGCTGTACGGCAAAGCCGGTCTCTTTCAGCATCAAAGTGTCATTCCTGAAGCCGCGGCACCATCCGTAATACCAAATATGCTAAAAGCCACGCGCGATGCCGGGCAAAGCTCTTTTCTCACGGTGCTGAAAAGGTTCGGTGATATTCAATCTCCTGGAATGCTTTCCTTTCCTCAAGCGGGCTACACTCTTACCGTGGATTTCCCCAATCGCGGTCGCCGCACGCTTGGCTTGCTGGCTGAACTTGACCGGATGACAATTGCCAGTGGGGGGCGGGTCAATCCTTATAAGGACCAACGCATGAGCGCTGCGGTTTTCAAAGCCGGCTTTCCGCGCTGGAAGGAACTTGATCAGGAGCGGGACCCAGAAATCAATTCGAACTTTTGGCAGCGAACTGCCTTGGCTGGAGCAATGTGATGAAAGCATCAAACTTTAACAATGTGCTTGGTGTGTTCTCAAGACAGGATTGTTATCGATCGGGGGACATAAGGGGACATTTCAATGACTAAGTATATCCCGTTCATTCTGTTTACGGTGATGACAAACGCGGCTGCCCAGGTCCTGCTAAAATATGGAATGATAAGCTTGGGACCAATCAGCTTCAGTGCCGACACGATTATCCAACGCGTCTTTCAGATTGTATTCAATCCGTGGGTATTTGCCGGGCTTTTCATGTTTGTCATTTCCATGGCGTCCCATCTCTTTGTGCTTTCAAAGGTTGATCTTTCCTACGCTTATCCATTTCTAAGCCTTGCTTACGTCGTCGTGGCGGTCATCGCCTGGGCGCTGTTCAAGGAAGAGCTTGGAGCATACAAGCTTGCGGGAATTGCATTCATTATGGTGGGCACAATCCTTATCGCACAAGGCGGGCACGAGAGCGGATCGGCACTGGATGCTGAGAAATCGTCAACGCTAAACACACCATCATAAGTGGAACCGAGGCATGAGACATATTATTTTTGGTGGTGACGGGTTTGTCGGGCGGCATCTCGCACCAAAGCTTGCGGCAGAAGGCGAAGAGGTGCTTGTCGCCGATATCGTTAAGAGCAGCCTGCCACATTACGGCGACGTCCAGTTCGTGCAATGCGATGTCACAGACACCAGTGCAATTGCCAACGTCGGAATTAAAGCTGATGACATGGTGTACAACCTGTCAGCGAAAATGCTGTCGCCGTTACAGGTCAGGGCAAAGCGACATGATTTCTTTTTCCCTGTAAACTATTACGGGACCGAAAATATCATCAAGGCTTTGGATAAGGCTGGCGCCAACAAGCTGGTGCACTACACGACGGATATGATTTACGGCCATACATATGTTTGGCCACAAACCGAGGAACATCCGGCTGCTCCACTTGGTGAATACGGATTGTCAAAGTGGAAGACAGAGGAACTGGCGACCGAGTGGCGCAAGCGTGGGATGAACATCTCCTTGTTTCGGCCCCGCTTGATTATCGGTCCCGGGCGGCTTGGTATCCTGGAAAAGCTCTTCAAGCTGGTGGATTACAATCTGCCTGTCCCAATGATCGGTTCTGGCAAAAACCCTTATCAGTTCATTTCCGTGTTTGATTGCGCGGATGCGGCCTATGCAGGTTGGAAGGCAGGTGTTCCAAACGAAGCTTATAATCTTGGTTCACTCAACCCGCCACCGGTTCGCAAGCTTCTGGGCGATCTTGTGAGGTTCGCTGATTCTAAATCATTGCTTGTGCCGACACCGGCTTGGGCAGTGAAACGCACGCTGGATTTTTTCGACATGATCAACATGCCCATCATGGATCCCGAGCAATATCTGATCGCTGATGAAATGTGCGTGCTTGATGTTTCGAAGGCGGAAAGACAATTGGGTTGGATTCCAAAGCATCGGGACGAGGACATGCTGATTGCGGCCTATAAAGAATACCGGCTGGTCAAAGAAGGCAAAGCGCCAATGGCAGCGCATTAACGGGGAATGGCGATGAGTAACGTTCAAGAAATGACAAAAGCCGATACGTCGGTTATCCGGCCGAACCTGTTGTCAGTCGATGATGCCAAGGCAATGACTTTGCCACGCATGACAGAAATCTTCACAAAGCATCTCAATCCGGGACAACTTCACTTCATGAAGTTGCTTGGCTTTCACAAGATCAAGATCGAACGGGCTGAGGGGATGTATTATTACGATCAGAACGGGCGAGCGATCCTCGATTTTTTCGGAGGATTCGGATCGCTTGCATTCGGTCACAACCACCCGAAGATCGTGGAAGCACGCAAAAAATTTCAAGATGAGAAGCGGCAGGAAATTGCAATCGCCTTCATGTCGCAATATGCCAGCGCGCTCGCTCATAATCTGGCAGCATGTTCGCCCGGCGATCTGGATATGGTATTTCTGGGCTCGTCTGGCTCTGAAGCGATGGAAGCGGCCATCAAGGTTGCCGAGCGTGCGGCAGGCCCAAAGAAACCCAAGATTGTTTATGCCGAAAACTCGTTTCACGGCAAGACCAAGGGCGTTCTGTCTATTACGGACGGTTCGCTTTACCGTGGCGAATTCAAGCTGGTTGACAATACGATCCGCGTGCCCTTCGGCGATATAAATGCCGTAGAAAATGCTTTCAAGTCGGATCCGGAGATTGGCGTCATTGTTCTGGAGACGATTCAGGGCGGCGGCGGCATTATTCAGGCTCCGAACGAATATTGGCAAAAACTACGAGCGCTTTGCGATCAATATGGTGTACTTTGGGTTGCCGACGAAGTTCAGTGTGGTTTTGGCCGATCCGGCAAATTCTATGCTTTTGAACATGCCGGCGTGGTTCCGGATGTCACCGCATTGGCCAAGTCGCTGGGTGGAGGCAAGGCGGCGGTCGGGGCGATGATCGCCCGGCGCGATGTCTATATGAAAGCCTATGGCACGCCGAAGACCGCTATGATCCATGCCATGGCCACTTTCGGAGGTATCGGGGAAGCATGCGTAACTTCGATCGAAGCGATAAACATTCTCTACGATGATAATCTGATCGCCAATTCAGCAGCGACGGGCGCTTATCTCCTGAGTAAGCTTGAAGAGTTGAAAGCAAAGCATCCGGCTATGATCAAGGATGTGCGCGGCAAGGGCCTTATGGTTGGCCTGGAGTTCCATGACTTCTCCAAAACCGTTCCCATGGTGTTGCGTCCGGTATTGGCCGTACTCGATGATAAGCTTAAAGGTTCGCTTCCTGGCTTTATCGGAAGTCATTTACTTCGCGACCATGGCGTGCTGGTTGCCTTCACCGAGTACAATCGCAATGTTGTCCGACTGGAACCTCCATTGATCTGTGAGCGCGAACATGTCGATGAATTCATCAAGGCACTGGATGAGGTTCTTTCGCGTGGGATTGTGCGGATTGTGAAGGATTTCGTGAAAGCCCAAGTGAAATAGCCGCCGCGATAATTCTTTAGGGAAGCCGGCTTTGTCCGGCTTTTTCTATTGGGTTGGTAACCTCATTCCTGATCTGAGCAAGAGATCCCAACACTCGTTGAGTTTGATGATTGTCCGATCGTCCAGCGCTTTGGCGTAGATGTCTTGTAGATGACGCCGCGCTGTTGTTGTCGGGCAAGTCGGCCGTAGTACACCGTCTGTGGCGCGCACAGAAGCTTCTACCAACGGCGTGAGCGTCCCGACTGTGCGGAATGGATCTGCACCAATTTGAATATGCCGCGTGGCATCCCGATCCAATATCCAGGGAAATGGATCAGTGAAATCAAGGTTCATCAAGCTATTGAGACGTATATTGTTTGTAGTCTCAAATTGCTTGATGGCTTTAACCGCATGGTCGACCGATAAAAGCCAGTACATCTGATAGTCAAGCTCGGCATAGAACCGCCAGCTGGGCAATTGCCCTTCATCAGCTAGCTGCTGATAGGACTTCACGTTTTGCGTATAATGGTCTTCCAGCAGTAGAGCTCGGTCCATTATATCTGCACGCGTCGAAACCAGCCCCATTGTTTTTAATTCGGATACTGGGGCAGGGATATAATTGGGGGCAACGGCGACAAAACGCAAAGTGCCGTGGATGACCTTCGTTACCGTGGGAATGGCAGTGAAGGCGATAAGGCAAAAGATGATTAGCCGTTTTTTTTCGTCAAATGCCGTCGACTTGTAAATTATCGCCAGCAAAACCGGCCAAAGGAAGATAAACTCCTGGCTGCCCGTGTTTTGCGTCTCAAGGAATGTCCCTGCAACCATTAAGACGCTGACCCATAGCCAATCCCGGTCGAGAAAAGACCTGCTTTTCTGCGACATTGTTGTTTGGGAATGGCCGCGCCAATCAAGCCAAAACAAAAAGATGATCAGACCGGCTGCAGCAATTATAACGTCGAGTTTATTCGAAAAGACCGTCAGAAAACGTGAAATCAATAGTCCTTCGTTCAAACTGACCAGCGCAATGATGTTTGCGATATAGGATGAGACCATTCCGTTATTGAGCTCAAGTCCCGCTAAGACAATCATGAAAACCGCGAGTGCCAGAATTACATGGCGTAGCAGGAAACGGCCTGTAAGTACGGCAAAAAGGCCAATCATTCCCCCCGCAAGAAATCCCGTGATCTTCGTGAAAAAAAGCGCAAGCATCGCCAGCGCCGCAATAATTGCTAAGGTGCGACCTCTCGGCAAAAATATAAGCGCGCTTGTTAAGATGTAGAGAAATAAAGACGTGTGGCGATTGTAGATGCCAAACCCACTCACGCCTGGATAGGAATGAAAGGCTTGGGTATTCATAGGACAAAGCGCAAAAATCAGAAAAGGTATTAGGATAGCCATCGCCAATTTGCGATTGTCTTTATCTACCACGGCAATAACTGCCGCCATCAGCGGCATTGCTGATATCAGGACAGACCATTGCGCCAGCAATGTCGGTTGCCCAGAGGGAAAAAGCGTTTGCAACCAATAAAACTGATAATATTCCATAGCGCCGACGGGGGCTTGAAAATCGACGGCGGGAATTTGTCCGAGCTTCAACCGCTGTGCTGCGTCCAGATATATGTAGGTATCCCAGTACATCGGGCCGATGGGAATAATGAGCGGTAAGCTCAGTAGAACGCAAAGAACCAGTGCAGTTAGAAACAGCAAACTCAATGGCGAAAAAAACCACGTAACCGATTGTTTCCTGCCCGTTGTCAAATCCACCATTTGCTTTCGCTTCAGCTCGTTCACTTTTTACAATTGATGATCAGGGTCGCGTCAGTTTCGCCTGGCAGCTTTGTCGCAAAGGCTTGAAATTGGATCACGGTCCCTTCGCCTTTGCTCATCTTGTCCAAACGAAAAAGCGTTGTACCATTTCACCGGGATTAACAGCTTATGACCCTACCCTTCAGTTCTCCATATTGCGTTAAATTGTATGGCTGATCTTCAAGTTTTTTAGTTAAGGCAGGCAGTGTTTACTATGCGTCGCGCCATGTTTTGGGCATGTCGCAAACAGGCCTTAGCAATGGACACGCAGAACGGCATAGTGCAAAAAATCATAGATGCCGTTCGAACCCCTCGATCGATACCAAAGGATGTTTAGAAATGAAAACTGAGGCGCGTGTTGTCGTTATCGGCGGAGGTGTGGTGGGTGTTTCAACACTTTATCACTTGGCCAAAAAAGGCTGGAGCGACGTTGTCCTGATCGAACGGAAAGAACTGACTTCCGGGTCCACCTGGCATGCGGCTGGCCTGCTTCCGCTTTTTAACATGAGCTATTCAGTAGGCCAAATCCACAAGTACTCAGTAAAATTCTATCAGGAGCTGCAGGAAGAAACCGGTATGAATGTCGGTTTTACCAATTGCAGCAATATTCGTCTTGCCCGTACCAAGGATCGCTGGGACGAGTACATGTATTATGCCGGTGTCGCTGAGACGATCGGAGTACCGGTGAAGCTACTGACACCGGATCAGGTAAAGGAAATTTGGCCTCTCGCGGAGATGGACGGAATTTTGGGCGCGATTCAGCATCCCGAAGATGGATATATTCAACCGGCTGATCTGACACAGGCGCTTGCCAAAGGCGCACGCGATCGCGGTGCAACGATCTATCGTTATACAACTGTGCTTGGCATCGAACAGTTGCCGTCCGATAAATGGCTGGTAAAGACCGATAAAGGCGATATTACCGCGGATCACGTTGTGTCCGCCACCGGTAATTTTGCTCGAAAGACCGGCAAAATGGTGGGGCTCGACGTGCCGGTTATTCCGGTCGAGCACCAATACATTGTTACAGAGCCTCATCCCGCTATCGTTGAACGCAAAGCAAAAGGCTTGCCGGAGATGGGCGTTCTGCGCGAAAGTGATAGTTCCTGGTATATGCGCGAAGAAAATGGCGGGCTTTTGCTTGGGCCATATGAGCGCGGCGCTCCGGTCTGCTATGTCGATGGACCTTCAGATGGCAGCGAATACGAGCTTTTCCAGGAAGATTTGGACAGGCTCGAGCCTTACATTGAAACAGCCATTGCGCGGGTTCCCGCCTTTGGCGAAGTTGGCATCAAGAAGGTCTATAATGGTGCTATTGCTTATACGCCAGATGGTTCGCCGATCATTGGACCTGCGCCTCGCCTGAAAAATTTCTGGCTCAATGAAGGTCATTCCTTTGGCGTGACTGCGGCTGGCGGCGCTGGCTGGCAGTTGGCAGAATGGATTGTGGAAGGCGAACCCTCGATCGATATGATGGGCGTCGATCCAAGACGCTTTGGACCCTACGCAACTGAGGGTTACCTCAAAGAAAAGAACGAAGAGGCCTATGCGGAAGTCTTCTCGGTTCATTATCCGGATGAAGAACGCGGTGCAGCGCGCCCCTTGAAGCGCTCGCCAACATATGAGCGCCAGAAGGAATTGGGTGCTGTGTTCGGGACTGTCTATGGTTGGGAACGCGCCAACTGGTTTGCACCGATAGAATATGAACTGGACGTCGCAAAGCTGGACAAGCCGGACGTCCTGATGAATCACAATCATCCCAAGCCGGTAAACGGCAAAGTAAAGGAATTGTGGTCATTTCGCCGTTCGAATTACTTCGAACATGTTGGCCTCGAGATCAAGAACGTTACCAGCAATGTCGGCCTGCTCGATATGTCGGCGTTCTCTAAAATGGAAGTGTCGGGTCCTGGTGCACGCCAATGGCTTGATTCAATTCTGGCGAACCGCATCCCCAAAAAACAGGGACGCATCGCACTTTGCCATCTTCTGACGAAGCAGGGTGGCGTTCGCTCTGAGTTCACGGTCTATGAGTGGGTGCCTGGCAAATTCTATTTGGTCTCTGCCGGGGCATATGAGAACCACGATCATGATTATCTCTATAAGCTATTGCCGACCGATGGCTCAGTATCGCTACGTCCCATCACGTCGACCTACGGGGTTTTGGTTCTTGCTGGACCAAACAGCCGCAAGGTGCTTGAGAAGCTGACACGTGCAGATCTTTCCAATGAAGCATTCCCTTGGCTGTCCGGTAAAGAAATAAGCGTAGGCACTGCGACTGCTCATGCCCTCCGAGTTAATTTCGTCGGCGAGCTGGGATGGGAATTGCATCACCCCATCGAACAGCAGAGCGCCATATACGAAATGTTGCTTGAAGCCGGCGCAGAGTTTGGCATCAAGCCATTTGGCATCCGTGCCATGACTGCAATGGCCGTTGAGAAGTCCTACCGTCTCATCCCACGCGAACTATCCATTGAGTATAATGCCTTTGAAAGTGGACTTGACCGGTTTGTTCATCCGAACAAGGGTGACTTTATTGGTCGCGACGCTGTCGTGAAGGCACGTGAAGACGGCTTGAAATGGAACTTCGTTACCTTGGAGGTGCATGTACCTGGCGTATCCGATGTCGACGCAAGGGGCAGTGAACCAATTTACTCCAAAGGCGAACTCGTTGGACGTGCAACTCACGGTACCTACGGCTGGCGCTTAGGTAAAAGTCTTGCGCTGGCAATGGTAAAGCCGGAATATTCGGCTTTGGGTACAGAACTCGAAATCAAGATTCTCGGTAAGACTCACAAGGCTACGGTCATTCCGGAATCACCTTTCGACACTGAAAATGAACGACTGAAGGCTTAGTAACCTTCGTTGGAAAATAAAAATGGCGCCGTTTGGCGCCATTTTTCTTTTGTGTTCATTCAACTGCGCGTGAACGAGTACAAACCCGCTTTGCGTTATTTCATTTTGCGGTACACTTTCCATATGTCATCACAAAAGAAAGCTCTTTGCGGTTTTCTGATACTGGCGGCGCTCTTGGCCAGTTCCTTGGCGCGCTCACAATCAAACGAAATTGATGTGGATGTAGAGCTTGTTCTTGCGGTTGACGCATCGCGCTCGATGCAAAGTTTTGAGCAAAAAATTCAGAGAGATGGTTACGTTGCGGCTTTTCGGCAAAGAGACGTGGTTCGCGCCATTCAGGAGGGCGTTCATGGCAAGGTTGCGATTACCTATGTCGAATGGGCAGGCTCGACAATGCAACGGGTCATCGTTCCATGGATGGTGGTGGACAGTACAGAATCTGCTGAAAAGTTCGCATCCCTACTTGCAGCGCCTATCCCAACAACACAAAGCAGGACGTCTATCTCAGGCGTCATCGACTTTGGCGCCACCCTTTTCGATGATAACGGTTTTAAAGGGTTGCGCCGTGTCATCGATGTTTCTGGAGATGGTGCAAACAATAATGGACGCCCCGTACTTGAAGCCAGAAATGATGCGACCGCAAAGGGTGTAACGATAAATGGATTGCCCCTTATGACCCGGGGCGATTTTTACTCCGATTGGGCCGTCGAGGATTTGGATGTCTATTACACAAACTGTGTCATTGGCGGGCCCGGTGCATTCATGATTCCCGTCAATTCGTGGGATCAATTTCCTGAGGCGGTAAGACGCAAGCTTGTCCTCGAATTAGCGGGAGGTGCATTCGATGTGCACAAGGTGGATTATCGCTCATCAGATATGCCTCCTATCTCGGTTGTACAGAACAAGCGGGAATACGACTGTTTGTCCGGAGAGCGAATATGGCAAAAGCGGATGCAGGACTGGGAGTCCCGCTAACCTGACTAGGCAGCCATAAGCTGCTTGCGATCAGCGCGCTCCTGTTGTGGCGAGCGCCCATATAGTTCGCGATAGCATTTTGAAAAGTGTGAGGCGGAAACAAATCCGCAAGCTACCGCGACTTCAACAATGGGCATTGACGATTGGATCAACAGATGGCGTGCACGATCAAGCCGGATTTCCAGATAGTAGCGAGCAGGGGAACGCCCCATTTCCTGGCGGAACAAGCGTTCAATCTGGCGGCGAGACAGGCCGACATGATCGGCAATTTCTATCAATGAAAGTGGCTCGGAAAGTCGCGCTTCCATCAGCTCGATAATCGTAAGCACTTTTGAATTCTGTACACCTAGCCGCGCACGGAGAGGCAGACGTTGGCGGTCATGCGGACTGCGGACTCGATCGGTTAGAGCCTGCTCGCAAACGCGGTTGACGATATTATCGCCAAAATCATCACCAATAAGTTTGAGCATCATGTCGAGCGCAGCAGTGCCCCCGGCACAGGTGTAAATATTGCCATCGACCTCAAAAAGATCGGCATAAACATCAGCTTTAGGAAAGGCTTCCGCAAAGCCGGGCAGGTTTTCCCAGTGAATGGCACAGCGCTTGCCTGAGAGCAGGCCAGCCGCAGCCAGTATATGCGCACCTGTACATAGTCCACCGACCGCGACGCCGCGGTTGAATTCCTCGCGAAGCCAGGCAAAAACGGACTTGTTCTGGAACTTTTCAACGTGAACGCCCGAGCAAACAAAGACCATTGATGGACGGTCTTCGCCGGTCAAGTAACGCCGCTCATCTTCAAGCGAGGAATTGGCGGCGCATTCAACGCCATTTGATGCTGTTACCGGCTTTGCATCCACCGATGCGAGGCGCCAACGATATGCCTCATATCCCAACATGCGATTGGCAATACGCAAAGGCTCAATCGCAGTCGCAAATGCGATCATAGAGAAATTCGGAACCAGAAAAAATACGAAAGAGCGCTTGGTGAGACCGACTTGATCCATGTTGACCTATGTTCCCGTATCTGGCTTTAAGGCCATGTCGCACCTGAACCAGCATGTTCCGGCGGCGGGCGTGGTCTTTAGAGCTTTTTTTCAGATACAACCATAGAACTATTCTAAATGGAAGGGCTTGGCCCTGTGTCGCAAAAGCGCAGGTGTAACTAATATTAAAGGGAGCAGATAGTTCGTTATCTGCTCCCTTTTTTGAATTGGCTTCGCATTTAATTTGGCCGGCGTTTCATTTCATTGCATTCCTGCACCTGACGCTCGTACAGATCAGGCCAGCCAATATCTTGCCGAATACCTTCGGGCAGTGAATCAAGTGCACTTTCCGTAGCGTGAAATCTGCGGTTGCGAATAACGGAATCGCGTGCATTTAAAACAGCTCGCGCCAAGCCGTGTACGTGCTCGTTAATGGAAGCTGCAATACGCTCGGAAAATCCAATCTCGCCCTTATTATAGCCTTCGTCACAAATACTCATCTTCGTTCTCCTTTTTGAAAAGAAAGGTGCTTCATGCTTACCTTTCGATACACTTGACTATCGGCGCTAATTGATGTTCAATCAAACGAAATTAGAGAATGGTATAATTAAGAAAAATTGATCTGTGAGGATGTGACATGTCAGCACCAATGCATCACCCGATTCCGATCCTGGATCTGGACGTATTGCGCACATTTGCAATGATTGCCGAAACTGGCAGCTTTTCCAGCGCTGCCAATGCAGTCTTCCGCACCCCTTCCGCAGTTTCGATGCAAATCAAGAAGCTGGAAGAGGTGCTCGGTCATGTTCTGTTGGAACGTGACGCACGATCAGTAAAGTTAACACCAAGTGGCGAGATATTGCTGGGTTATGCCAAGCGCATGCTCTCACTGAACCGCGAAACAGTTGCAAAATTTATTGCTCCGACAGTTTCTGGTGTTGTGCGGCTGGGAGCACCGGACGATGTAGGAGAAAGGGTGCTCCCGTTTGTCTTAAAGAGGTTTGCTGAGTCGCACCCGGATGTAACAGTCGACGTGGTTATCGATCAGAGCAACAACCTACGGAAGCGCCTTGATGAGCAGCGTCTCGACGTGACCTTGGTCAATGTCAATGAGACATTGGCGAAGCATGATGAAATTGAAGTTCTCATGACTGAAAAGATTATCTGGGCCGGAGCCAAGTGCGGTAATGCCCACGAACGCAGTCCACTGCCGTTGTCGATGTGGGAGGAGGGCTGCATCTGGCGTGCCAACGCCATTGAGGCATTGGAGAGCATGGGCCGCGATTATCGCGTCGCTTATATGAGCGCACATACGATGGGCCAGCGCGCAGCCATCGTTGCCGATTTAGCGGTCGCACCATTCTCGAAGTTTCTTCTGGATGACAATATGGTTCAACTTGGACCAGAGCACGGATTGCCCGAGCTTGGTGAATCAAAGCTTGGTATGCTCGTCACCAAGAATGCCGGTGCCCACATTAAAGCAGTAGCTCAACATCTTCGCGTCTATTTCGAAGGGTATGAACGTACTGGCAAACTTACCTGCTGAGGCAATAGTTTTTCAAAGCTCTAACGAGATCCGGGCAAGTCTGCTTTTGCGAGGCGGTTTCAAAACCAAGCCGCCTTGCCGATTCACTGACAATGGGGCAGGAAACCGAGCAAGATGAATGTATTTCTGCAAAGGGAATGCGATCAAGGAGCATCTCGGCATTGTCGATGTTGACGCCCGATCCGGGCATGATTTTTATCCGTCCGTCAGCAAGCTCAAACGTCTGCTGCAGATCATCAATACCTTCGCGAGAAGTTGGCGCGCGTCCAGAGGTGAGGATTCTTTCGAATCCGAGATCGACTACCATATTAATGGCATCTTCAAGGTCTGGCACGAGGTCAAATGCACGATGCAACGTAACACCCAGTCCGCTGCATTGCCGGATTAGACGTTCAAGCGTCTTGTGATCCAACTCGCCGCTGATCAGGTTTGCGCCAAAAACAACACCTGAAAGACCGCTCGCACGAATAACATCGATTTCGCGAAGCATTGCATCGACATCAGTTTCGTTGAAAACGAAGTTTCCTGGACGGGGCCGGATCATCGCGTAGATAAGTATTGATGAGGCAGCAGCTTGACCGATCAGGCCGGGAGTTGGCGTCAAGCCACCGAGCTCGAGTGCGGAACAGAGTTCCACGCGGTCAGCGCCACCCTTTATTGCCGCTGCCAACCCTTCAGGACTATCCACGCAAACTTCAAGTAAAACAGTCATTTAGGCAGTTCCATCAATCCTAGAACTCCAGCGCCGATCAAGCCGGGTTCAATCTTAAGTTCTGCCGGAATTACCAGCGGCCTGTCAGTCCGTCTTAAGATGCGGCGGCGAACTGCTTCGTCCAGTTTGCCGATCAGGGAGCGGGAATTAGCGAGTCCTCCGCCAACTGGTACAATAGAGGCTCCGACTATGTTGAGTGTCATTGCCAATGGTGCGCTTACAATATCAACATAAACGTCAATCGTTCGAGCTGCTGCCCCGTCACCAGCATCCCAAGCTGCAATAATCTCTGTGCTGGCAAGCGAAACACCGTGAATATGTGCATGGAGCCGTTCCATGCCGCGAGCCGCTCCTACTGCATCAACGCAGCCAATCTGACCGCAACCGCACGCATAACGAGGTATGGCAATGGGCGGGTTGCCTGCAAGTGTCGCCGAAACAGGACCATGGCCCCATTCGCCTGCAAAACCTCCAGTCCCCTCGTGAATTTTGCCGTTTATAACCAGGCCACCGCCAACGCCTGTTCCCAGAATGATGCCGAAGACAACCCGATGATTGCGTCCAGCACCGACGACAGCTTCGGACAATGCAAAACAGTCAGCATCGTTTGCCACAAGCACTGGCCGTTTCAGTTTCTCACTAAGGTCCGCAACCAACCGGCGGCCATTTATACATGGGATATTGGCACAAGTGATCACGCCAGTGTCAGAGTCGACAACTCCCGCGATTGATATAGATATCAGACTTGTCGGAGTCACGCCGCCATCAGCCGCAATTTTTTCTATTGCCATGGCAAATAGATCGAAGTCGTGCAGGGGAGTAGCAACCTTGGGCAAAGGGCGAATATCTTCTGGCGAATAGGCTATCGCACCCTTGATGGCTGAGCCACCAATATCAAAACACGCTATCATAGGTGGTAATTTCCGGAATCACTCATATGAGGTTGTTTGATAGCGGAAATTACGAAAGTAACAAAGCTAATCACGTGATCGGCGGGCAGCGCGATCCTCACGTGAACGGCGACGCGGCGTGGCGTCACCTGCAATGCCATCCTCGCTGACATTTTTGCGTGGAGGCAAGGTAACGGCTTTGGACAGTTTTGGGAAAGGATCGACCTTATTCGGCATCGCCATTGCATAAACGAAATGTTCTTGGAACTTCGGTTCAAGAGCAGTTTCAATTTTCTCGATGCGAGTAACAGTGTCCTCGATTTCGCGGCGATAGTTACGGTTTAGCAGAGCCATGCGTGCGCCGGTACCCGCCGCGTTACCCACGGCTTGAACCTTGTCCAAATCGCAATCAGGGATCAGACCGAGAACCATGGCGTATTTCGGATCGATAAACGAGCCAAAGGCACCGGCAAACCGTATTTGATCGACGTGATCAATGCCCAACTTGTCCATCAGCAACTTGACCCCGGCATAAAGTGCCGCTTTTGCCAGCTGAATGGCTCGGACATCTGTCTGGGTAATGGTAATTGTCGGCATACCTTCATGCAAAAGGTAGGAAAACGTGCGGCCAGTTGCCATAACGCGTGGTGATTTGGCAGCAAGGCTACCGTCGATCACGCCATCTTCGGAAATTATTCCAGACAGATACATCTCCGCAACGACTTCAATAATGGCCGAGCCGCAAATGCCGGTAATACCGCTTGCCGCCACAGCGTCATCAAAGCCCGGCTCGTCGGACCATTGTTCTGTGCCGATCACCCGGAAGCGAGGCTCCAGAGTTACAGGATCTATGCGAACCCTCTCAATGGCGCCGGGTGCTGCACGCTGACCACCAGAAATTTCTGCACCTTCAAAGGCCGGACCAGTCGGCGATGAGGCGGCAACTGTACGATGACGATTTCCCAGAACGATCTCGGCATTGGTGCCAACATCAACCAGCAACATCATCTCTTCTTGGCGATGCGGGCCTTCCGCCAGAGTGGCGGCTGCAGCATCAGCGCCAACGTGCCCAGCAATACATGGCAGCATGTAAACACGGGTTCCGGGATTCATCGGAAGGCCAATGTCAGATGATTTGAGATGCACAGCGCCTGAAACCGCCAGCGCAAATGGCGCTCCACCTAGCTCGGTCGGATCAATGCCGAGGAAAAGATGGTGCATGATCGGATTACCGACGAAAACTGCATCGAGAATATCTTCGCGGGCAACTCCGCCTTCGGCGCAGACCCTGTCGATCAGTTCATTTATCGCCCCACGAACGGCGGTGGTCATGCCTTCGCGTCCGTCCGGATTCATCATGACATATGAGACGCGGCTCATCAGGTCTTCGCCGAAGCGGATTTGCGGATTGGACGTGCCCGCCGATGCGATGGTACGAACTGAAAGAAGCGACGACAGATGCATGGCAATCGTCGTGGAGCCTATATCACAAGCAATGCCATAGGCTTCATTCTTGAGGCCAGGCCACAAGCCGATCATGGTTGGGCGGGATGTCTCTTCATCATGGTGGATAGCGGCAGTGACGCCCCATTCGCCCTTGCGAAGTATCTTCTGAACATCGGCGAGAAGATAGGTGTCGACGTCTATATTGTGAAAGCCCCATTCCTTTTCGAGCGCAGCCTTCAGTCGGTCCAGATCGCCAAGCGGTTTGTGCATGTCGGGCTCTTCAACCTCGACATAGCACATGCGGATAGCGGGATTACGCTCGATCACGCGTGTATCGACCTCTTTGCGTACGACCTGTGCGTTGACTTGAACGTCTTGCGGAACGTCGACAACAAGATCGCCAAGGATCGTCGCCGAACAGGACAGGCGCCTGCCTTGTTTGAGGTCCCGCTTTTCCGCGTATCGTTGCTCTTTGGCGCCAAATTCCGAAATATGATCGTTGGAGGAGGTAATGCCATGTTTGGCAAAGCGACCCTCCTGTACTTCGACCTGACAACGGCCGCAAATACCGCGACCGCCGCAAACACTTTCGACATATACGCCGAGAGTACGCGCTGCATCGAGGATAGGAGTGCCAACTGCAAAGCGACCACGCTTTCCTGAAGGCATGAAAAGCACGAGTGCTTCTCTGGCGGAGCTTTCAGGTGTTTTAACGGGTGCGTTCAAGATCGGTACTCCAAAACTCATTAGGTGGAGGGCAGGGTGTAGCCTCCACCTATCTATGCCGGGCCGAGCGTCTGACGCAAACGGCTAGCTTGCGACGCCGCGTCGCGCATCTCGTCCACCACGGCGACGACCACCACCGGATGAATCGGCAGGGACAGAAATTCCCGCAGTTGCACCTGCCCCTGCTGGCTGGTGGTCACGGTATTTTTTGATCCAATAGGTGCAATTGGCATCAGTGCCGTTGAGAACATTGGCAGCGTGCACCGCTTCCATCTCCTGTGGGCGGCAGGGATTCATAATGGCCGACGTCATTCCAGCGCCGATGACCATTGGAATGAAACCGGCATTGATGCCATGACGATGCGGTAAACCGAACGAAATGTTTGACAGGCCGCAAGTGGTATTTACCTTGAGTTCTTCCCGCAGGCGGCGAAGCAGGGCAAATACCTGACGTCCCGCATCGCCGAGAGCTCCGATGGGCATGACCAGCGGATCGACAACAATGTCGTGGGCGGGAATGCCGAAATCAGCGGCACGTTGAACGATCTTCTTGGCAACCGCAAAGCGAACGTCCGGATCCATGGAAATGCCGGTCTCGTCGTTCGAGATGGCTACGACCGGGACATTATATTTCTTTATAAGCGGAAGAATTGCTTCTAGTTTTTCCTCTTCACCGGTTACTGAATTCACCAATGGACGACCTTTGGCAACACGCAGTGCAGCTTCGATAGCTGCCGTAACCGAACTGTCTATGGAAAGCGGCACGTCAACCAGATTCTGTACGATCTCAAGTGTCTTGACCAGAAGATCAGGCTCCGTAGCATTCGGATCCACCGCTGTTACCCCGGCATTCACATCCAACATGGTTGCGCCAGCGGCTACCTGTTCCAGTGCATCCCTGATGACAGTATCGAAGTTTCCAGCCACCATCTCTGCGGCAAGCTTCTTGCGCCCGGTAGGGTTGATCCGCTCGCCGATTACGCAAAAAGGCTGATCGAAACCTATGATGATCTCTCTGGTTGCCGAGGCAACGATCGTACGGGTCATGCAGAAATCCTTAATTGGCCGCTGAGTTGACTGCTAGGTAGGGTGTAGCGTTCAAGTTCCATGAACCACGATCAACCAGCCATTCGGATGATTTCTTCAGGCCACCAAACGGAAACACGTGTATCTGCTTGATCGCGGATGCCGGATTGGCAATCGCGTGCTGCTCGATTGGGCCAACTACACCCTCCGGAGAATGGCTTGTCGCGAGCGCAGTTAGCGAAAGCGCATTCTTCTTCAAGAAGCTGATTGAATTACCTACACCACACATTGCAGCATATTTAATCAGCGTTGTGATTTTTGCGGGGCCTGCGACGCCCAGATGGACTGGCAAATCCACGCCATGCTCGCGCAGCGATTCCGAATAACGGATAAAGCGATCAGCATCAAAACCGAACTGGGTGACTACCCGAATACGAGCACCGGTGCGTTCACCGAAATTCTTCTTGAGGCGAAGCGCCTCCAAAGCAACAGCTTCGGAAAACTCAGGGCTTCCTTCCGGATGACCGGCAACACCCATTTCCGTAATGCCATACTTATCAAAAAAACCGGTTTCAAGAACCTGCATTGTGGAAGAAAATTCACCGGCCTGACGCTCAAGACCACCGCCAATGACGAGGACATCTGTGACGCCAGCTTCCTGCGCAGCGCGTTGAATGCGGGTTTCCAAGGCAGCTTTTGTCGAAAGGCGACGCGAAGCGAAATGTGGAACAGGCTTATATCCAAGATCATGAATGCGCTTTGCAGCCGCTGTGAGCGTATCAACGCTATCGCTACCCATGTCAGTGATATAAACACGCGTACCGGCCGGAAAAAGGCCCGGAAGATCTTGGGATTCGATAGCCTGGCGCGCTGCGACTTCGATTGATGCTGCGATTTTTGTCATTGGCTTCGCTCTCAATTCATGAATTGTCATGTCCACCTGCCTTTACAAGCGCCACAAGGCGTTCCCGGTCATAATCATTGTCAATACGGGCGAGGGCCGTATCAGCCTCAGTTTCAAGATCGTCACTGACAGGCACCGGCGTGCCGCGACGCCATTCGGCCAGATAAGCGTCAGAATCTTTGGCACCTATGCGCATCGCGCACATGTCGATAGCTTCAGTAAAACGAATGGGGAGTTCACGCTTTGCTGCCTGGCGGCCTTTTTTGACGGTCACTTGGGCGGGTATATCCCGCCAATAAACGACAATGAGATCAGCCATGCAAAAGGTCCTCCGACAACGTTCCTTGTGCCGGAAAATATTGGGCTAAGCTAGCTATCTCACGACGCACGGGCACTCAAATGCGACGTACCGTGGTGCTATTTTTGCGACAACTTATTTTAGAAGGGCCAAAAACTTGCTGCATAGGTAATAACGCTGGCAGCGACAAAGGCAAAACCAGCGACAATCGCAATTGAGACAACACCTATTGTAAGCCCTGCAAACAATAGTCGCCCATCGCGTTCACATAAGGCAATTCCGATAATTGCAGTTGCGAGCGCTGGGAGCCAGTTTGAAAGCGGCATCGGCAATACGACTGACATGCCGAGAATAGTAGTAAAAGCACCGAGCAAGCGGTCGCCTTGTTTCCGACCAAACGGCCAGTTGCGTGGTTTTATAAAGCGCTCGAGCCATTGGAGCCTGGGCACAATCTTGTCGGAAACCTGCCTGAAACGTTCAGGCGAAATTGACTTTGTGCGCAGAAAAGAGGGCAGCCAAACGGAATCCCGTCCCATGACCATTTGAACCGACACAAGCACAAGGGGGATACCTGTGACTATTCCAGTGCCAGGGGGCAGTGGCAGCAGGTTCAAGATGGCAAAGAACGTCAACAGCGCAGCAAAACTGCGATCTGTAAATGCGTCCTCCAGTTCGGTGAATGAAACAGGAGCGGTAACGGAAAGAGATAAATCCTTGAAAACCTGAGAGAGAGGCCGCGGATCGTTGTCCGCTTGCATCTCTTCTATGTGGTCCTCAGGACTTGGTTTATGGTTTGCTTGAGTAGCAGTCATGTTCTCGTCTTGCTTGTGCTTTCGACGCATATGGCGTGAGCTTGGTGACATTGCAATGACGAAAGGGCTTAACGTTTTAATTCCAGAACATCCAAAATTGACTCGAGCGCTGGTGAGGGAAACTCAATCCGGAACGAGTTCGTTGACATTCGGTAGGCATAACCTACCTCGTCAGTATCAGCGCCAGAACCATATTTTTTCGGCTTTTCACCAGCAATAAAGCCACTTCCCAAATAGATCAGCCTTGTGTCACTATCAGTGAAGAAGCGACCTTTGGTACGCTGCGATCCGCTTATCTTTTCCAGCATCCAACCGGATCCATCATCGGTGACACGACATTTGAACCAGCTGTAAATTACCAGCGGCGTGGTTTTCCCAAGCTTTATTGTGCGGCATTGCCAGTTGCCGGTCATGTCAAAATTCTCACCAAATCCGAGAGTGGGCGCGGCAAGAATATCGTTGAGTTTGGCTATATCTGCCGGTTCTCCGCCTTTTCTTGCTTCGCTCAACGCCTGCGCTTTGGTTGTTTCATGCGAGGCGAGACGAACTTTGTCTGAAGCCGTGATGATTTTGTTGATGGTCCCATCCGCAAAAGCAGAATGTGCGATGCAGATCAGAAGAACTGTCAAAATGGGAAATCGCATGGAAAATTCCTGTTGGAATCAAAAAACAAAGAGAAATTAAACTCGCTGACATTAGGGGAGGCAAGCCGTTCAGTGACCGGCTGCCGCCTTCAGTGCAGGTACCAGGTCGCCATAGCCAGTAAGCCGACGCTCGTAAGCCAATCCTAAGAACTCTGCGGCTTTTTCAGCTTTTACGCTCAGTTCCGGATTGTCTGTTTGTGCCATATAGACCATCTTCTTGTAGTTGCCGAAATAGATGTCCCGCAATTCCGGATGGCGATCCAATCCCAAGGGTTTGACCATGAAGGCGTCAAAATGGCGGGCAAGAAAATCTGTCATGAAAAATGATGTCATGTCATCATCCCATTGTGCGGCAAAGAGGTCGTTACCCGCATAGAATGAAAAGCAGTGAGGGCCAGCAATTCGTTCCACACCGTGCTTTTCGCATACCCGATCCAGCAAACCGCCCGTTCCGCAGTCAGCATAACCGATGAAGATGTTTGTTATACCTTCGGCCTTGGCTTTTTGAATAGCTTGATCAACAGATGGCGCTATTTTGTCAGGGTAGTGGTGATACTCCGCCGGCAGGCATATCAACTGTAAATGATCGAGGCCAAACTGTTCGCGAATGGCAAGCACTTCGCGTGCAATCATTCCGCAAGCAATGACCCGTACAGGCTCCGGTTGAATTGTGTGGTTTCGGCTAACATTCATGGAACCGATGTTGCTCCATCGCGTTATGCGAACGTTGGATTTAATTTATCAGAACGGGAGACATTTCCATGAAACTATCACACTTTGCTCCGATTGCAGCTATTCTTGCTGTAGTTACACTAGCGGGCTGCGCAAATACCATTCGGGGCGTGGGTGCCGATGCCGCAAATACTGTAAATGCAACTCAGAACGCAGGCCACCGCGTTGCAAATTCTGCTCAATAATTAAAGCGCCAATATGGCGCTTTCTCCCATTTTACTGAGAACGAGCGGCTGCATTATCATGCGGCCGTTTCGTAATTATGCGCCCGACATCTGATTATGTTTGCGCTTCATGTAGGATTTTGCAGTTTCAACGGCAACCGCCGCATCGCGGCAATAGGCATCCGCGCCGACTGCTTTGCCGAACTCTTCATTAAGCGGTGCGCCGCCGACGAGTACCACATAGTCGTCCCGAATGCCTTTTTCCTTCATCGTGTCGATGACGACCTTCATATACGGCATTGTCGTGGTCAAAAGCGCCGACATGCCAAGGATATCGGGTTTGTGCTCTTCAATGGCCGCCAGATAATTTTCAACGGGATTATTGATGCCCAGGTCAATCACATCAAACCCTGCGCCTTCCATCATCATGCCAACGAGATTCTTGCCAATGTCATGAATGTCACCCTTAACAGTGCCAATTACCAGCTTGCCCTGCTTGGGCGCGCCGGTTGCTGCAAGGAGAGGGCGGAGGATGAACATGCCTGCTTTCATCGCATTGGCTGACAGCAAAACTTCCGGCACGAAGAGGATACCATCGCGGAAATCTTCGCCGACGATACGCATTCCCTCCACTAGCGCTTCAGTCAGGACCCTATAGGGCACCCAACCGCGTTCAAGCAGAATGTTTGTGCCTTCTTCGATCTCTTCCTTGAGGCCGTCATACAGATCATCGTGCATTTGCTCGACGAGTTCTTCGTCTGAAAGCTCCGAAAGAATGATTTCATCGTCGGCCATTTCTATGCTTCCTTTCGCGCCTCATGCAGATGTGAACAAGGGTTCTGGCGTTTCTCTATCATATCGGGCAAGTTGCTGAAAACACATTGCTTAAATGCGACCTCGTAAATGACGAAAACGACTGTTGGTTGTCTCCGATGCGCCACTGGGTGCCGCACACGGAAACGCTCTTGCAGGCTATGCCGTTAGGATTTGGTCTGTTGAAGGAAAAGCCTGCGCTCACGAAGCGCTGAGGAGATAAGAAAATGAGTGAGGATACGTCAGTTGATGCTTCCGCTGAGGCGGAAACAGGCGGTGGTGTTCGCCGCGGTCGTGGCGCAGGAGCTGGAGCTGCCGCGCGCCGTGCCGCACGGTCCGGTGGCGGGCCTGGAAAATCACTGACTTATATTACCCGCAAGATAAATACCTATGAGGTACTGGACGAGGAAGGCTTGGCGATTATCGAAGCCAATGCCGACACAGTGCTGGAAGAGATCGGTATTGAGTTTCGCGATGACGCAGAGGCCCTCGCACTGTGGAAAGAGGCTGGCGCTGATGTCAAAGGCGAGCGGGTTCATTTTCCAAAAGGTTTGCCACGCTCACTTTTGAAAACAGCGCCTTCAGTTTATACGCAAAATGCGCGCAATCCGGAGCGGTCGGTCCAGATTGGTGGGAAAGCGACAGTTTTTGCCCCTGTATACGGTCCGCCTTTCGTTCGCGACCTCGATGGCAATCGTCGCTATGCGACCATTGCCGACTTTCAGAATTTCGTGAAGCTTGCCTATATGGCTCCCTCGATCCATCACTCGGGCGGTACAGTCTGTGAGCCAGTGGATGTGCCTGTAAACAAGCGCCATCTTGATATGATCTATGCTCATATCAAATATTCCGACAAACCATTTATGGGATCTGTCACTGCACCCGAGCGGGCTGAAGATACAATTTCCATGTGCAAACTTGTGTTTGGTGAAGATTATCTTGACCAGAACACAGTGCTGACCAGCCTTATCAACGCAAATTCACCGATGGTTTTCGATGAGACGATGTTGGGCGCATTGAAAGTATATGCACGCAACAATCAGGCCTGCATCGTCACGCCATTCATTCTTGCGGGCGCAATGAGCCCGGTTACCGTGGCTGGGACGCTGACGCAGGTTCTGGCCGAGGTTCTGGCGGGGGCGGCGTTTACTCAGTTGATTCGTCCAGGCGCTCCGGTCATTTTCGGTACTTTTGCTTCATCTATCTCCATGCAATCGGGAGCACCGACATTTGGCACTCCTGAGCCATCGCTTGTGTCATACGGCGCTGCGCAACTTGCACGCCGGCTCGGATTGCCGTTCCGCACGGGTGGTTCGCTTTGCGCATCAAAGGTTTCCGATGCTCAGGCGGCCTATGAAAGTGCAAACACTTTGAATTCGACGCTGCTGGCGGGTACAAACTTTGTGCTGCACGCCGCTGGTTGGCTCGAAGGCGGATTAGTATCCTCTTACGAGAAGTTTATGATGGATATTGACCAGCTCGGCATGGCCCAGAAAATCGCCGAAGGCGTCGATCTTTCCGAAAACGGCCAAGCTATGGATGCCATCAGGCAGGTTGGGCCCGGCAGCCACTATCTCGGCTGCGACCATACACAGGCCAATTTCCAAACAGCCTTTTATCGTTCGAACATTGCTGACAACAATTCCTATGAGCAATGGCTTGCTGAGGGTGAAAAGCGTGCCGACCAGCGCGCCAACGAACTTGCCCGCCGTTGGCTGGAGACTTACGAGGCGCCGTATCTTGATCCGGCAATCGATGAATCGCTCAAAGAGTTTATTGCCAAGAAAAAGGCATCGATGCCCGACGCATTCACCTGAAAGAAGCCCGAAGACGGCCGGGCTAAAGTGGCCGATTTTATCCATAAAGACGTCTGGGCCTCGGCAGTGAAGGGGTAGGTTGTCTGGCAATGACTGCTGACATGAAGTTGGATTGGATTGCTGCGGAACTAAGGCCTTTTGGCCTTGTTCCGCGCGGTAGTTTTATGTTTGATGCCAAGACACCGGCGCCGAGCCTTGGTGAACATACCGATTTCAAAAGTGCGGTAATGATCGGGCATTTCGGCTCGACCATATGGCCGCACTTCGGTCAATGGCGGCAGTTGCAGTCAAATATGGCTGATCCGCTGGATAGTTGGTCAAAGGAAATACTAAACAAAGTCGCCACGCGTGTGGGGGCCTTTGCCGTTTTCCCTTCCGACCAGCCGTATCAGCCATTCCAGGAGTGGGCAAAGCGCGCTGAAGGGCTTTCCGCTTCTCCGCTCGGGTTGCTGATTCATCCCCAATATGGACTGTGGCAGGCGTTTAGAGGTGCGTTACTGTTTGATAGCGCTCTCGAGCCTTCGCAACTGTCTCCAACCATTCATCCATGTGATGTCTGTTTGAATAAACCGTGTCTATCAGCCTGTCCTGTTCAAGCTTTTGACGGGATCGGCTTTGCGGTGGATCGCTGCCGGGACCACCTTTGGACTGAGGGTTTCGAATGCATGGATAGAGGATGCAAAGCGAGGCTGGCATGCCCCGTTGGACGGGAACACGTATATGTATCCGATCAGCAGCGCTTTCACATGGCCGCGTTTGCGTAGGCTCTAACCGCGCCGCCCACGACGCTCGCGTTTGGGGGTGTTGTCGGCATGGGCAGCGAGCTTGTTGCGCATCGGCCCTATGACTTCAACAATTTCTTCCACCGTTGGCCGTGGTCCATGTGTATGGCTATCGAGCGCTTTGCGCATGGCTGCCAGATGTTCGAATGACGTACCGCAGCACCCACCGATGATTTTCGCACCGCCGTTAATTGCCATATGGGCATAGTCGGACATGAGTTCAGGTGTGCCGGAATAATAAATCTCGGCGCCGCGAAATTCCGGAATGCCGCAATTTCCCTTGATTACAATAGTGGCTGACGGATCGGCCTCGCTCATATCGAGCAGGGATGCCAATATATCCGAGGCACCGACGCCGCAATTGGCGCCAACCGCGACTGGACGTTCTGCCAAACCGTCTACTACGCCATGAATTTCCTTGGGTGGCAGGCCCATCATAGTCTTGCCGGCCGTATCAAAGGAGCCCGTATAGACATAAGGAAGACCGACTTTGACTGCTGCCTCCGCTGCTGCGCGAATTTCACCGGGCGCAGACATTGTCTCGATCCAGGCAACATCGACGCCACCAGCCTTCAAGCCTTCCAATTGTTCTGTGAACGCAGCAACCGCATCTTCTTCGGTGAGAGCGCCAAGCGGAACCAGCAACTCACCTGTAGGGCCTACTGAGCCTGCAACAATAACTTTCCGATTTGCCTTGTCGGCAACGCCTCGAGCCAATTCGGCCGCTGCCTTATTCAACTCGAAAACGCGATCTTGAGCATGGTGCAGTTTAAGGCGGTGGCGCGTGCCGCCAAACGAGTTGGTCAAGATAATATCGGCACCCGCATCCACGAAGCCCTGGTGTAATGCGATTATTTTTTCAGGTTGCGCTTCGTTCCAAAGCTCCGGTGCTTCACCTGCTTCAAGACCTGCAGCAAAAAGATTGGTGCCGGTAGCGCCGTCAGCCAATAGCACACCCTTTTCAGCAATCAGTTCGGCAAGCGGGTTCGCACGGTTCATCGAAGTTGTCCTTTAATTGTATGATATGCTGATATAAAGAAATCTTTATATGTGGTCAATTCCCATATGCGACAAGGCCCGACGCTCTGGCTATTTTATTATCAGGGACGAAACATAGTCGGCGACTTCGTGTGCGTTGACCTTCGCTACGCGTATCAGACCGTCAAAGTGACGCTGCATCGTCAATACAGATTCTGTTGTGTTGAGGACGAGGTACATACCGCCAACGAACAGGGCGACTCTGTAAGGTCCAAAAACCGTGTAAGGTACGGAAAATTTCTCGCGCCCATCGAACAGATAGAGACGGAAGGAGGGGTAAAGTTCTTCCAGCAACGACGACATATGTCCAAGTTGCTCAGCGCGAACGTCCTTGGTCAATTCGCTCCAGATTCCGTTGCCGGACGCAAAATCATTCAAAGTTTGGAACGGCATGCAGACTTCCATGTCTGTACCGGGTTGGCGGTTATAATCGAGACGAAAGGCCGTTTCGATCATTTGCGCCGCCGGATCGCGATGAACCATGGATGTTTCATAGGCGATGACGGCAGGGGTACGCAGCAAATCCGGAATACGCGCTGGCACATAGCGAATCTTGCTACCGGTTGCTTCAGCATGCCAGCGGACCAGAAGAGTGCGCTCGAAATTATCCGGCCCTTCCTCAATCTCCATGCTTGGGCGTAGCTCGCCGGTAATCCCTTCATCTTGACTAAGGCCCAGCAGCCAATCCAGGGAAACCGAATGTCGCTCAGCAATATTGAGCAAGGTTTCAACCCTGGGGAGCCGCGTTGACTGGCCAGATAAGAGCTGTGACAGCGCAGAACGGTCAATTCCAACCGATTGAGCGAATGCCGATTGATTCTCGCCGCTACGATTGAGAAGGCTTTTTATCCGCGTTTGAAACAGGCGCGAAAGATCTCGCTTATCCATCTGGCCATCACTATTTGTTTATAATGTACAACAAATGCATTATTTGGTGCGCAAAATCAACACCTAGTCACAATTGTATCATTGCTGACAGTTCCTGACAGTGAGACCATGAAAAACATGGAATCAGAACGACATACCTCTCATTCATCCGCAAATCACAAACGGCACCGTATTGAATGGCCGACTATTGGTTTGATGGTGTTGTGTTACGGGCTTTGGATTTTTGCAGGGCTTTATCTTTATCCCTCAATGCCGATTTTGGCGCTTTTGCTGATGGCCCTAGCAGTCGCGTTTCATTCGTCACTGCAACATGAAGCCTTGCACGGTCATCCAACACGCAATGGGACAATTAACGAGCTGCTCGTCTCCGTACCACTTGGAATGTTCTACCCGTTCAGGCGCTATAAGCACCTGCATCTCAAACACCATGCTGATGAGCGCTTGACCGACCCTTATGATGACCCGGAAAGCTATTTTCGCGCGCTGGGTGATTGGAACAAACTGCCAAAGCCTTTGAAAATCTTGCTGAACTGGAACAATACGCTTGTCGGCCGGGTTATAATTGGCCCTGCATTAATGGTTGCCGGGTTCCTTATAAGCGAGTTCAAGCTCGTCTCTGGCGGGGAACGTAAGACACGCAATGCATGGGTTTTGCACTTGCTTGGTCTCATTCCCATGCTTGTTGTCGTCTGGGCTTTGTTTGATATTCCCCTCTGGATTTATACGCTCACCGCGGCTTATTGGGGATTATCAATCATCGCCATCCGTACCTATTGCGAACATCAATGGTCAGAGCGCCCTGATGGGCGGACGATAATTGTCGAGAAATCTCCATTGGCGCTGCTTTTTCTCAATAATAATCTGCATTTTGTTCATCATAAGCGCCCCACCGCACCTTGGTATGATCTGCCGCAAATCTATGATGAACAACGAGATGAATGGCAGCGGATGAATGGCGGCTACGTATTTCGTAACTATTTTGAAATTCTGCGCGCCTATGCATTCCGCAAGAAGCAAGAGGTTGTCCATCCCGTGCTAAGACGTGAGCCTGCGACAGCACGGGCTTTTCGTCCCCGGCGTCATGGCATCAGTATGCAGGGCGGTTCAACTTTACCTATTCCCGCAGAGCCACCGAAAGATTAAGTATAGCGCATGACTTTGGTGGCGGCTTTGCCGATGTATGATTGGCCGGAACGACGCGTGGAAGTGGATGCGCAATGGTCCCTCTTGCGTGACATTCTTCGCGCAGAAGGCTTTGATGCACCGGATCACCTGACAAGACGCAACGCCGACCTGCCTGCGGTTCCCGGGAGCATTAGAGATGCTGCAGGCAATATTATCGCCCCAGACCCGGCGACGTTGCCGCCAGATGAACTCGATCTTCCCACGCTTTGGCGTCATCCCGCTCTTTTATTGGCGCAGACCTGTTGGGGACCGATGGAGCTAGGGCTGCAACCACATGTCCGGCTTGTGGGACAGGACGACTACTCCGGCACAGAAGGCGGCAAGGAAGCGTTTTATTCCAGTCCGATTGTAATGAGGCGCGGTGAGGGTGTTGCCATAGCTGCTCCCCCCGACGGAAAGCCCCATCTGCCTTTGGATACAATCAGGCAAAAACGTCTCGCGTTTAACAGCCCCGATTCCATGTCTGGATATCTTTCTCTGAAGCGCGACCTTGAGGCTTTAGGCGAGACACTAGGTCTCTTCATTAGTCATTCCGAAACGGGTGGGCACCGGAAATCTATTAAGGCCGTAGCAACCGGTCGTGCGGACGTTGCTGCCATAGATTGCAAATCATGGGAGTTGGCCCAGCGCTATGACGAGGCGGCCAGTGCTCTTGTCGTTGTTGGTTGGACAGGCAGGCGCAAAGGCCTGCCTTTCATTTCATCGCGGGAATTACCCGCGCATCTTTTCACCTGATGGGTCGAATGGTGGCTCGATATTGATCCGGGCGGCTCTCCGGCGTCCAAGGATTTCCACTTCGAACAAGCCCTGGTCCTCATTTGCAGCAAGTTCTGCAGGCACATATCCCTGTGCCATGGAATGCCCTACATAGTGGGCATAGCCGCCGGATGTTACCCAGCCAACCACACGCCATTCGCCTTGTACGGCACCAATGTCTCCAGCATTGGCGACAACTTCACCTTCCTTATTGAAGCGCGGAGCACCGACGCCATGGCTGGCCTGAACGACACCGTAATCCTTGGAGACTTTTGCCCAAATGGGTTCATCGCCCATGACATCTGCTGCATCATCACTTGATGGTACATCAATGATAAGCGAGACACGGCGTAACTTCGTGCTGGTACCAGCATCGAAGTCTGCTTTTTCTCGCATTGCCATTTCCCTGCCAATGAAATCATTCTTGGAGAGCTTGACGAAGCGATCCATTGAACCCTCATAGGGACCGTAGATCGGCCGCAGTTCGCGATACCATGTCGGGAAATTCTTTTCGAGCCGCATGGAGAGCAGGGCGCGCATACCGAAATCGACAATATCATATTCAGCGCCAGCATCCTTGATCGCCTTGTAGACCAGCCTTTGATAGGCTGGTTCCATCCATATTTCGTAGCCAAGATCGCCCGTATAGGAAATGCGGTTTACCCTGCATGGCGCGCCCCCAACGGCCATCTCCCGATAATCCATAAAGCGAAACGCAGCATTGGACACATCTTCATCAACAAGTTTGGCGAGAACATCGCGTGCTTTCGGCCCTGCAATCGACAAGCCGACCAATGTTTGATCAAAACGATGAATAGTAACGGAACCGTCTTTTGGCTGCTGCTTTTGGAACCAGCGCATGTGATAACGCTGGGCCGCTGATGAACCCCATATAACAAAGCGCTCGTCATCTGCCTTTGCAATCGTAAAGTCGCCGATAAGCTTGCCTTCGTGATTGAGCATCGGTGTCAGGACAAGGCGTCCCTTTTTCGGCATTGTGTTGGTCATCAACCGGGAAAGAAAGGCTTCCGCTCCGATGCCTGTAACCTCGTACTTAGCGAAGTTGGCAATTTCGGTAACGCCTACACGCTCACGCGTTGCCCGCACCTCTTTGCCAATATGCTCGAAATCGTTGGAGCGGTGGTAGGAAACGATGTCCTTCGCTTCTGTGCCTTTGGGTGCAAACCAGAGCGGTGTTTCCAGCCCCCAGGAATCACCCATCACGGCATTTTGCGAGAGCATCGTTTCATAGAGCGGTGTGGTTTGTTGAGGCCGCGCGGCTGGTAGCTCTTCGTTGGGAAATCGTATGGAAAAACGGCGAGAATAATTCTCGCGAACCTTGGCGTTGGTATAGCGCAAGGTTGCCCATTCACCGAAGCGAGCGACATCCATACCCCAAACATCAAATCCGGGCTCGCCATGCACCATCCAGTTGGAGAGTGCCAGACCAACGCCACCGCCCTGACTGAAACCGGCCATGACAGCACATGCGGTCCAATAATTGGTCAGTCCAGGGACAGGCCCCACCAGGGGATTGCCGTCTGGTGCAAAAGTGAACGGCCCATTGATAATTTGTTTTATTCCAGCCTTTTCAATGCCTGGAAAATGCTTGAACCCGACTTCCAAGGAAGGGGCGATACGATCAATATCCGGCGCAAGCAGTTCGTGACCAAAATCCCAAGGCGTATTGACCGGGGACCATGGCTGCGCGGCCTTTTCATAGGTGCCAAGCAGAATGCCATTGCGTTCCTGCCGCGTATAGATTTCACCTTTGAAATCCATGACGCCAATGAGTTCGCGACCGGTACTCTGGTTGAATTCGATGACCTCCGGAACATCTTCGGTCAGGAGATACATATGTTCCATGGCGAGAACGGGCAGTTCCAGTCCGACCATACGCCCCACTTCACGGGCCCAAAGGCCGCCGCAATTAACGACATGTTCGGCTTTCACCGTTCCGTGCTCGGTAATCACATTCCATGTGCCATCAACCTCCTGCGTTAATTCGACGACGCGATTACGCAGCGATATTTCAGCTCCGAGTTTGCGTGCAGCCTTGGCATAGGCGTGTGTTGTTCCAGATGGATCAAGATGACCCTCGACCGGATCCCACATGGCGCCGACAAAGTTGCTTTCGTCCATTAACGGGAACATGGCTTTGGCTTCGGACGGTGTGATCAGTTCGGTATCCATGCCAAGGTAGCGTCCTCGTGCATGCGCTAGCCGCAAAAAGTCCATGCGTTCCGGGCTGTCGGCCATCATGACGCCGCCAGTTAAATGCAAGCCGCATGATTGACCGGAAAGCTCTTCAATTTCCTTGTAAAGGCTGACCGTATAAGCCTGCAGCTTGGCTACATTTGGATCGCCATTAAGTGTGTGAAAGCCGCCGGCAGCATGCCATGAGGAACCCGATGTTAACTCTGAGCGCTCGATCAGCAAGACATCAGTCCAGCCAGCACGAGCAAGATGGTAAAGGACTGAACATCCGACAACGCCGCCGCCGATGACAACTGCTTTAACGTGCGATTTCATGCAATTAAGCCTCTTGGGTATAAATATGATTCAAGATGTTGAGAAACTGAGTCGGCCAATTAGAAGTCGGTTGGAGCGCCGCCTTCAGACTTTCGTTTGGCCACGAAAGCATCGATTTCTTCTTCGATAGCCGGGTTGATCGTAGGTTTGACATAGGTTGCGAGCCGCTCTTTCCAGACCCGGTTTGCGCGCTCGATCGCTGTGGGGGATCCAGCTTCCTGCCAACTCTCGTAATTGCGCCAATCAGAGATGATTGGAGCATAGAAGGCTGTTTTGTAGCGCGATTGCGTGTGCGCCGTGCCAAAGAAATGTCCACCGGGTCCAACGTCGCGCATAGCTTCGACGCCAAGCGCATCTTCAGACAGATCAAGCGGGGTCAGAAATTCCGCCACCATTTGCAAGAGGTCGAAATCCAGGATCATTTTTTCGTAGGAGCAGCACAACCCGCCCTCGAGCCAGCCTGCTGAATGCAGCATGAAATTCGCGCCGCCTTGAATGGCTCCCCAAAGCGAAAAAACCGACTCATAGGCGGCCTGTGCATCGACCGTATTGGCCGCGCAAACATTGGAGGTGCGATAAGGAATGCCGTAGCGGCGGGCCAGTTGGCCGCCGACCATCTGCGCTTTCATGTATTCAGGTGTACCGAAGGCAGGGGCTCCGGATTTCATATCGACATTGGAGGTAAATCCTCCATAGCCGACAGGAGCGCCCTTCTTGACCATTTGAGTGAAAGAAATTCCCGCTAATGCTTCTGCATTTTGCTGCACCAATGCGCCGGCAATGGTAACCGGGGCCATTGCTCCGGCAAGTGTGAACGGTGTTACAATAACGATCTGACCGTTACCAGACATCTGGATGATGCCTTCCATCATCGGGATATCCAGTTTAAGCGGGGAGTTGGTATTGATAATCGTGTAGCAGGAGGCTTCCTCCTGTAGTTGTTCACGGCTGATGCCACGAGCGATCCGTGCAATCTCTATTCCGTCTTCATTGCGTTCCTTACCGAGCGAATAAATATGGAATGGTTTATCTGTGAGCGTCGCAAGATCGCGGATGCATTCCAGGTGTCGCACAGACGGATGGATATCAATGGGTTCGACCGGATAACCACCCGTCGCATTGATGATATTATGCATCTGCGCCAGTTTGAGGAAATTGCGGAAATCCGCTTGATTGCCCGAGCGCCTGCCATTGTCTGTATCAGAACAATTTGGTGCTGAACCCATTTGTGCAAAAATAAGGTTATTGCCGCCAAAACGGACATTATGCGCCGGATTGCGCGCGTGAAGTGTGAATTCGGATGGCGCATGTCCCACATATTCAAGGATCATATCCTTGTCGAAATGGACGCGTGCAGTGCCGGGGCGCACGTCAGCACCGGCCTGCTTCATGATTTCCCGGGCACCATCATGCAGAACGTCAACGCCAATCTCTTGCAAGACTCTCAGCGAAGCATTGTGTATCGATTCCAGTTCATCATCGGAGACCACTTTGGTCGGTGTCAGAGGAATTCTAAGCTGACGAGGGGGCGGCTGGTCGAAAGCGCCGCTTTCAATGCTGCGTGGGCGGGATCGGCCTCCGCGTCTACCATGATCTCGCGATGAACCAGTGTTTTCGATTTCAATCGCAGGTTCGCTCATAATGCATGCCCTCTATGACACCCTTGAAGGGCGATAGGATCACTATCGCCAGAGGTGAAAAAAGGATGCGTGGCGTGAGCGACCCCTTGGGCAAAGTAAACGACATTCGATGCTGATAAGGAGCGCTGTGCGTAACAGAGCGATCCTTATGTAAGCTTATTATTCGGCAGCAGCGGCGGTCAGATGACTGATCGGTGTAACCATTGCCTGAATAAGACTATTCATGCTCAGAACGCCCAACGACTTACCATTTTCGTCAACCACGGTAGCGTATTGTTGGTTTGCGTCGGTCATTGTTTTGGCGGCTTCTTCCAGGGTAGTGCCGCTGGCAACCGAGACATGGCCCGCATCTGCGGGACCGCCGGTAGTTGTCGCTATGGTGTCTACCATGATCACGCGTCCGCGATTAACTTCCTTGACGAAGCTGGAGATATATTCATCGGCAGGCTGAAGAACGATGTCCTGTCCTGTCCCTTGTTGAATAACCTCGCCATCTCTCAAAATGGCAATACGGTCACCCAGGCGAAGCGCTTCATCAAGATCATGCGTGATGAAAACGATGGTCTTCTTGATTTCCTTTTGGAGATCCAGAAGGACAGACTGCATGTCCATGCGGATCAGCGGATCAAGTGCTGAAAATGCTTCGTCCATAAGCAGGATTGGCGCATCGTTTGTCAGCGCACGTGCAAGCCCGACACGTTGCTGCATACCACCGGAAAGTTGGTTCGGGTAGTTGTCCTCAAAGCCTTTGAGGCCGACCCGTTCAATCCAACGGCGCGCCTGTTCTTCCTGTTTATCGCGGGAAATGCCTTGGATTTCCAAGCCGTAGACGGTGTTGTCAAGAACTGTGCGGTGGGGCAACAGTGCGAACTTCTGGAAAACCATCGCAGTCTTGTGCCGGCGAAATTGGCGCAAATCGCTTTCGTTCATCTGGCAGACGTCCGTACCATCGATGATAACTTCACCGGCAGTTGGATCAATCAGGCGGTTGATGTGGCGAATGAGAGTGGATTTGCCAGAGCCGGATAGACCCATAACGACCTGAATTCCACCCGCGGGCATATCGATATTGATATCGCGGAGGCCAAGCACGTGGTGATGCTTCTCGTTGAGCTCTGTTTTGGTCATGCCGTTTTTTACGGCCTCGACATATGCAGATCCGCGCGAGCCAAAAATCTTGTAAAGATTCTTGATCTTGATTCCCGCGCCTTGAATTGTTTGATCAGCCATGGACGACCTCCTGATGTTTTTGAAGACGCTTGCCATAGGCCTGACTAACGCGGTCGAAGATGATGGCAATGCCGACAATGGCAAGGCCGTTGAAAAGACCAAGGGAGAAGAACTGTCCATTGACAGAACGCAGCACCGGTTGCCCAAGTCCCTGCACGCCAATCATTGAAGCAATGACCACCATGGCGAGCGCCATCATGATCGTTTGATTAATGCCAGCCATGATGGTTGGAAGGGCGAGGGGGATCTGTACGTTTTTCAGGCGCTGCCAGCTCGATGAACCGAATGCATCGGCAGCTTCCAACACGTCCTTATCCACAAGCCGGATACCCAGATTAGTCAGGCGGATCATTGGCGGGATGGCGTAAATCACCACAGCGATAAGTCCGGGAACTTTGCCAATACCGAGCAGCATGACCACCGGTATCAGGTATACGAAGCTCGGCATTGTCTGCATCACGTCAAGTATTGGATTAACGATTCTCTGGAAACTGTCGGATCGCGCCATGATAATGCCGATAGGGATGCCAACGACGATGGATACGACTGTTCCAACAAAGATCATTGCGATGGTTTTCATCGCATCGCTCCACATATCGAAATAGCCGATCAGAAGCAGTGTAAGGATTGTTCCGGCCACGATCTTCCAGTTGCGGCTGGCAAGCCAGGCTATGCCTGCAATGAGCAGTACCATGATGGGCCAAGGCGTGCCTGTCATGAAACGTTCTGCTTGAATCAGAAAGTACTGCAGGGGCTCAAAGAATGATTCAATGATGTCGCCATATTCGCGCGTGAAAGCCTTAAAGCCCTCATCCATCGTTTTTTTCAAATTACGCAGCGTCTCATCATTCATGTTCGGGAATGAGTAGAACCAATCCATGCGTTGGTACCCCTTCTAAAGTCAAAAAAAGCCTGGCTTTTTCATACGACCTTGCTGGCTGAATGCTGAGGCATCCAACCTGATTAAGATTGCTTGCGGCGGAGCTTGCTCCGCCGCAATTCAACTATTTAACTGCAGCCTTGATTTTCTCGGCAGCTTCAGGGGAAACCCACTTCGTCCAGGTTGCCTCGTTGTTCTGCAGGTAATATTTAGCACCGTCTTCGCCAGTGGCTTGATTGTCGACCATCCACGCGAGAAGCTTGTTTGTTTCTTCGGTCGAAATCTGACGCTTTTTCAGGTACTCAAAGGCTGGTCCAGCACGTTCAGAGAATTTTTTGGTGACGATCGTGTAAATGTCAGCAATCGGCCAACCATTTGGTTTTGGATCCGGGCAATCTGCGATGGAATTGCAGCGGTTCCATTCCTTTTCATCCCATGGAACGCCATTGTCCAACTTTACCATCGGATATTTGCCGAGAATGGCTGTCGGACCCCAGTAGTAGCCAAGCCAAGGCTCTTTGCGTTCGTAAGCTTTCGCTATCGAGCCATCAAGACCGGCTGCTGAGCCTGTGTCGACAAGTGTGAAACCATTCTTGTCGCCCTCATAAGCCTTATAAAAGTTAGCGGTCGTGATCTGGCATGCCCAGCCTGATGGGCAATTATAGACGGCTCCCTTTTTAGGGTCTTCAGGCGAGGGGAACAATTCCGGATGCTTCATCGCGTCGGCAATGGTCTTGATATCCGGATGAGCATCAGCAAAATATTTGGGTACCCACCAGCTTTCAGTGCCGCCTTCAGTGATGGCCGGCGCTGCATAGACCAGCTTGTTCTCTTTGACAGCTTTTTCAAGCGGCTCGCGAACAGCATTCAACCAGCCTTCCGGTGCGATATCAGGCTGCCCTTTCTCGATCATGGAGGTAAAGGTCGGCACAGTGTCGCCTGCAACAAGCTCTGCATCGCAGCCATAACCTTCGGTCAAGATTATCTTGTCGAGGTTGGCCAAGGCTTCAGCTGACTGCCAGTTCATGTTTGCGATTGTAACCGTACCGCAATCTTCGGCTGCTGAAGCTGATCCGGCATAACCGAATAATCCAGCTGCCAATATAGTTGAAGCAAGTAGCTTCTTCATGTTCTTAGTCTCCCACTCTTTTTGACAGTTCACCCGAATGCGAATTTACCCGGTACTGCCATTACCAGTCATTCGCTTATGTGCCATTTGGCATCGTTATCCCGACAGAATGCAATGCTTTGATTGAATAAATGCGGTGTATCGCGACAAGGCCTATCGATAAAACGACGCCGGAAAAATGAATGAGGTGCCAAAACAACAATGCTCATAATGGCATCGTAACAAACCAATAGATGAAAGATCAACGCTTTCAGTGATTTTCTTTCAAAAGTTGATGTCGGTACGTGCCGATATCATCCCGTTACGGTTTTTTAGCTGCAACGACATGGCGCGCTAAATGCAGACACTGTGGGCAGTTCTCGACTTTCCTGTTAGCGCCATGCGCCGTCCGGAGGTTTTTCTGTTGAAAACGCCCGCAGGGAAGCGCAGTTAACGCGAACTTTCATGGGTGCCATGCATTTTTGACGTGGCTACTAACGTAAATGCGACAAGGTATGACGAATTACCGTGATCAAACTTTAAGCAATAAGCGCATTTGGAGTGCAACAACAGTTTCTCTTCGAGGTGCAGAAATGCTTTACATTTTCAATCGGAATAACGGCGTCCACATAGCGTGGAATGCAACTGAAAAGCGCGATACACCGCGCACCAATGCCAAGAGCGGCGTTGTGTCAGCTCTGTCATTCATCTGGACACGTTCGGCAGGCTAATTGTCATTGGCTTGCATGAAGCCGTTGCCTCGCCAGGTGACGGCTTTTTGTCATTCGAATTAGACTTTGGTGCGAATAACAAAAAACCGCTCTGCTCATTACAAAGCAGCGCGGTTTTTGCCAAAATAGATGTGGTATCTGTCGATTGATAAATTCGGCAGGAGATCCAACCCCGGTACGCAATACCTGATCCGGAGCGGTGAGCAGGGTCTTGATCTACTCACCCCTAAAGTTTTAACCGGACATCCTTACCGCGAGGTTATCGAGAACTTAATTAAACCTAAATTTTGCGAATTTCCGCATATATGAGGTCAATCTTTGCGCTGAGTTGTGCGAAGATGATTGATGATGGCTGAAAAGTCCGAGCCTTCATTTCCCGCGGCACCAAATTCCGCATAGATGGCTTCAGCATGCGAGCCAAGTGGTGTCGCAGCGCCTACACTTTTCGCAGCGTCCTGTGCAAGCTTCAAATCCTTTAGCATCAACGCAGCGGCAAATCCCGGTTTGTAATCATTATTGGCGGGGGATGTGGCAACCGGTCCTGGAACGGGACAGTAGGTCGTTAGCGACCAGCATTGACCGGAGGAGGTGGAGGCGACATCGAAAAGCGCCTGATGGGAAAGTCCTAGCTTTTCCGCCAATGTGAAAGCCTCGCTAACGCCGATCATGGAAATGCCGAGGATCATATTGTTACAGATTTTTGCCGCTTGACCGTTCCCGGCATCACCGCAATGGACAATTTTTGCGCCCATGTGTTTCAAGACTGACTCGGCTTTGGAAAATGCTTCGGCACTACCTCCAACCATAAAAGTCAAAGTGCCAGCCGCCGCGCCGCCGATACCGCCGGAAACAGGCGCGTCAACGGAAAGCAGCCCATTCTTGTGGGCGATCTCATGTGCTTTGCGCGCAGAATCGACGTCAATCGTCGATGAATCGATAAACAGCGCATTCTGTTTTGCTGCTTTTGTCACGGATTCGTAGACTGAGAGAACGTGTTTCCCGGCTGGCAGCATGGTGATGACCACATCTGCATCAGCAACAGCGAACTCTGCGCTTGAGGCTACTGTCACGCCGTTGGCCGTGGCAACAGCCAAATTGTCTGGCAAAAGATCAAAACCGAGAACTGTATGTCCAGCTTTGACCAGATTGGCGGCCATGGGGTTGCCCATATGTCCTAGGCCGATAAAGGCGATTATTGTCATCGCAGCACTCTCCCTGAATATCTTGTTTTAGTTTTTGATCATATGCCGCGCGATGATCACCCGCATAATCTCATTGGTGCCTTCCAATATCTGATGGACGCGCAGGTCACGAACGATTTTTTCAACGCCGTAATCATGCAAATAGCCGTAGCCACCATGGATTTGAAGCGCGTCATTGGCGATATCAAAGCCTTTATCGGTTACAAAACGCTTTGCCATGGCTGACCACTTGGACGCGTCATGGGCCTTCGCATCGAGTTTTGAGGCAGCTGTGTAGAGCAGCATTCGCGCGGCTGAAAGATCCGTCTCCATGTCGGCAAGCTTGAACTGCAATGCCTGAAACTGATTGATGGCCTTACCGAATGCTTTGCGCTCGGAAGCATAAGCAACCGCTTTGTCGAGTGCCGATTGAGCTCCACCCAAGGAGCATGCCGCGATATTCAGACGGCCACCATCAAGCCCTCCCATGGCTATTTTAAATCCATCACCCTCAGCACCAAGCCGATTTGCTACAGGAACCCGGCAATTATCGAATAAAACTGTGCGGGTGGACTGGGCGTTCCAACCCATCTTGAATTCATTTGCGCCAAATGACAGGCCCGGAGCATCCTTGGGAATGATCAGTGCGGAAATGCCCTTTGGTCCGGATTCGCCGGTGCGCACCATGGTGACATAAATATCGCTATCGCCTGCGCCGGATATGAATTGTTTAGCACCATTTAAAACGTAATGATCGCCATCCAGAACAGCTGTAGTTTTCAACGCCGCCGCATCGGAACCGGAGTTCGGTTCCGTCAGGCAATAGCTGCCCAGCCACTCCATAGACGTCAACTTGGGCACAAATTCTTGTCGTTGAGCTTGTGTTCCGAACAGGTCGATCATCCATGTCGACATATTGTGAATTGATATAAATGCTGAAAAGGCAGGGCAGGCCATTGAAAGAGCTTCAAATATCAGCACGGCATCAAGCCGTTTCAAACCCGATCCGCCAACATCCTCGCGCACATAAATGCCACCCATGCCCAGCGGACCTGTCTCGCGAATGACATCGGCGGGAAAATGCTTGTCGCGGTCCCAAGCGAGTGCCTTCGGTGCTACCCGATCAGCCGCAAAAGCGCGTGCCATATCCTGAATTGCCAGTTGATCATCATTGAGTTCAAATTGACCGGCCGCCGCATCAACGACTGCATCCATTATAGTTCCTCCCGAATATTGCTACCGGTCACTCTATCGGATGCGCGTAAGCGCGCAACGGCTTGCATGGGACTAGGAAGAGAAAGACATATCCGCTACTCAAAGCCCATGACACACGCAATCATGTTGCAAGGAACTGGCTCTGACGTTGGCAAATCCGTTTTGGTGGCGGGATTGTGCCGTCTGGCGCGCAATCGCGGTTTGAGGGTTTTTCCATTCAAGCCGCAAAACATGTCGAACAATGCTGCTGTTAGCGATGATGGTGGTGAGATTGGCCGGGCGCAATGGTTGCAAGCGCTGGCTTGTGGCGTGCCCTCGTCGGTTCACATGAATCCGGTATTGCTGAAGCCTCAGTCAGAAACGGGCAGCCAAATCATTGTCCAGGGTAAAGTTTGGGGACAGGCGAAGGGCAAGGATTATCAGCAATACAAGGCGGGATTGCTGAATGCGGTTATGGAGTCGTGGGATATCGTTCGTGCCGATGCGGACATAGTCATCGTTGAAGGAGCTGGATCGCCCGCAGAAATCAATCTGCGATCAGGGGACATCGCCAATATGGGCTTTGCCGTCAAAGCCAATGTGCCTGTGGTTCTGGTTGGCGATATTGATCGAGGCGGGGTGATAGCGTCGATTGTCGGCACGCACGCAATTCTTTCGCCTGAAGATCGGGATATGATTTCCGGTTATCTGATCAACAAGTTTCGTGGCGACATTTCGCTTTTCGATGACGGTTTGAAATCTATCACACAATTTACGGGCTGGCCGTCCTTCGGGGTTGTCCCTTGGTTGAAAGATGCCTCCCGTCTTCCGGCGGAAGACTCGGTTGTATTGGAACGGCTGGTCAAAGGTGATGGGCGGGCGTTGAAAATTGCCGTTCCAGTGCTTGATCGCATTGCCAATTTTGATGATTTCGATCCGCTAATAGCTGAACCGCAAGTCGAGGTCGTCATGATCAAAAGTGGCGAGCGAATCCCTGCAGATGCAGGTTTGGTCATTATTCCGGGCTCCAAATCCACCATTGGTGACCTTCAACGGTTCCGTGAAAATGGCTGGGACCACGATCTTGATCAGCACAGACGCAGAGGTGGTCATATTATCGGCATTTGTGGCGGCTTCCAGATGCTGGGTAAAACAGTATCTGATCCCCAAGGGATTGAAGGAAATATCAGGGAAATTAGAGGTCTTGGTTATCTCGATATCGATACAGTTATGGAGCCGGAGAAGACCGTGCGCAATGTCCAAGCCCGTTCATTGCAGTTTGACATACCGTTGAAGGGCTATGAGATTCACCTTGGTCGAACGACTGGCCCCGATTGCATCCGGCCAGCCGTGAATATTGATGGCATAGCGGATGGTGCAATATCCGCTGACGGCAAAGTATTCGGTACCTATATGCACGGGCTTTTCAACGCGGACGCATTCCGGGCAGCACTTTTAAAGTCCATGGGAATATCTGCTGGCGTTCTCGATTATCACGCTGGTGTAGATGCGGCGCTCGACTCCATTGCAGCGCAATTGGAGTCAGTTCTGGATATCGAGGCATTGTTTGCGCTTAAACGTGTCTGACGGCGTCGGCAGCGATCAAGGTGTCGCAGATTCGTTTGACTTTTAGAGCGCTTGGTGAATAACGTTCAGCAGATGATTGGTTCCCGCATTGGCCAAAGGCCAGGGATCAAAAGGGAATGCGACGGTCGTACCCATTAGGGCGATCCCACCGCAGCCGACCCCGCGACTGTAGAGCGGTTAGGATATATGCCATGCTGAACGCGAAAGCGGACGGCAGTCACTGGGAAACCGGGAAGGCGGCATTTATCTTGCGACCCGCGAGCCAGGAGACCTGCCAATCACAGGGTAATAGTGCCCAAAACCGAGGGGGATTTTCCCTTCTGGCCCTGCACGGAGGTTGTTATGGCTACTGTTCGTACTTCTAATACGATTTCTCTCCCACTCGCATCGCGTCTGACGACGGCTGTTGTGTCATTGCTTCTCGGCGTGTTTATTATTTATGGCGTCGGTCTTTCACATTCTGAAACGCTGCATGACACAGCACACGACACCCGCCATTCATATGGATTTCCTTGCCATTGAGTCTTTGATAGCTGAAATGTTGATTCAGCTATCGACCCTTAAGCATTGAAATAATGATGGTTGTTTGGTCCGGGACCTTTGCAGGTGCCCGGCGTCTCGCTTTTGGAATTGGGGAGTGGACTCCATGTTGGTCAAATATTTGCTGGCTACAATCATAGCCGGTCTGTTTGCCGGAATAATTCTAACACCGGCCATGTATGTAAAAAATGTACCGCTGATATTGCATGCGGAAGAATATGAAAGTGCGGGCGGCGGCGGTCATTCTCACGATACGCCTGCCTCTGCGAGCGAATCTGCGGCGGTTACTCCGCACGAACATGCGGAAGAGGCGGGTCCCGAACTGCCATTTGGTCGTCTCGGTAATACGTTGTTGATCAATCTGGTGGCTGGAGCAGGCTTTGCGTTGATCACTGGTGCTGCGGCGCTTTTCCTCGGTCGTCGCATTACCCTTCAGAACGGAATCTATTGGGGGCTTGCAGGGTTTTTCATCTTCAATTTTGCACCGGCGTTCAGCCTTGCCCCTGAATTGCCTGCTATGCCTGCAGCGGATCTGGCCATGCGGCAGACCTGGTGGCTGATAACTGTCATTCTGACGGCGGGCGGCGTCTATCTGATCGTACTGCGTGAGCAGACTTGGGCTAAGCTTCTTGGTGTTGTATTGATTGTCGCTCCCCATATTTATGGTGCACCGGAAGCAGAAGATCTGACATCAGCGGTGCCTCCGACACTTGCCTCAGAGTTTGCCGTCTCAGCACTGGCAACCAATCTCTTCTTCTGGGTTGTACTTGGTACTGCACTGGGCTGGGCAATTCAGAATTATGCTTCATCGGAGCTTGAGCAGTAATGCAACCGCTGGAACGCGAAATTACCTTTATTCTTGGAGGCGCGCGTTCCGGCAAATCGTCCTTTGCCGAAGGTCTGATCGAATCATCCGGGTGGGATGCTATTTATCTTGCCACCGGCAGAGCGTGGGATGATGAAATGTCCGAGCGAATTGGGCATCATAGAGCGCGGCGCGGATCCCGATGGATTACAGTTGAAGAACCAATTGATCTGGCTGGAAAACTGGAAAGTCTTGCTGGTGTCGAAAAGGCAATCCTGGTCGATTGCCTTACACTGTGGCTGACCAATTTAATGATGGCCGAACGTGATATCGACGCCGAAATTGCACGTCTGATAAACACACTGAGCCATCTCGCGGGTGCCATTGTTCTGGTTTCCAATGAGGTTGGTCTTGGAATAGTACCGGAAAATCGCATGGCACGTGAATTTCGTGATCACGCAGGCCGATTGCATCAAGCCGTGGCTGCCGCTGCGGCAAAAGTCTATTTCGTGGCAGCAGGGCTGCCGCTCAAAATGAAGGGATAACAAAATGCAGGGTCACAAGATTCCGGCAACGGTCATCACTGGCTTTCTCGGTTCGGGCAAGACTACCATGATCCGAAATCTGCTCGAAAATGCCAATGGCAAGCGCATCGCGCTGATCATCAACGAATTTGGTGATCTTGGCGTTGACGGGAATTTGCTCAAAGGCTGCGGTATCGAAGCGTGCCGCGACGAAGATATGATCGAACTTAACAATGGCTGCATTTGCTGCACCGTGGCTGATGATTTCATTCCCACCATGACCAAGCTTCTGGATCGACCTGATCGCTTTGATCATATTGTCATTGAAACGTCCGGTCTTGCTCTTCCACAGCCGCTGGTTGCAGCTTTTAACTGGCCCGAAATCAAGACACAGGTAACCGTTGATGGCGTTGTTACCGTTATTGATGCTGCCGCCGTGTCGGAGGGCCGTTTTGCAGATGATCACGATAAGGTTGACGCTCAGCGCGAGCAGGACGAGTCACTTGATCACGATAGCCCGCTGGAAGAGCTGTTCGAGGATCAAATTCGCGCCGCCGATCTTATTGTTCTGAACAAGACCGATCTTATTGACGAAGCTCAACTTGCCGGGGTCAAGAGTGACGTGCAGAGCCGCTCATCGCGTTCACTTAACATGGTTTCGGCTAGCTTTGGCAAGCTTAGCAATCAACTCCTACTTGGACTTGGTATTGGCACCGAAGAGGATATTGCGAACCGCAAGTCCCATCACGAGATGGAACATGAGGCAGGAGAAGAGCATGATCACGATGAATTTGAAAGCTTTGTCGTTGGGCTTGGGCCGGTTGCAGAGCCCAAATCATTTGTTGAGAAGTTGAAGCATGTGATCGTCGATCATGATGTCCTGCGGCTCAAAGGTTTCGTTGATGTACCCGGCAAGCCTATGCGCCTGGTCATTCAAGCCGTCGGATCACGCATCGAGCATTATTTTGATCGTAGCTGGAATCCGGGCGAAGAACGCCAGACAAGACTCGTTGTTATTGGCCTGCACGATATTGATTCAGCAGCCATTACATCAGCTGTTAATGCTGCTGCAGCCTGATCGGAAATTGAATGCATCTTCTGCTGGCCCAAAAAGGAACGATTGCTGAAGGCACCGAGGCAATTGATCTCGGCCAGACGCCGGGAGATGTGCTGTTTCTTTCTGCTGCCGATACAGAACTTGCGAGCCTTGGTATGGCCCAACGGCAAGCTGGCAATGGCTTGTCGTTACGCTTGGCAAATATGATGGCGCTTGCGCATCCCATGTCCGTCGATGCCTATATCGAGCGGACAGCCCAATATTCCAAACTTATCGTTGTCAGGATTATCGGCGGCGAAAGCTATTGGCCTTACGGGTTGGAAGCGCTCCACGCCTGCGCTGTAAATCATAAGGTTCATTTGGCGGTTCTGCCGGGTGATGACAAGCCCGACCCGGGTCTGGACCGGTTTTCGACGGTTACGCGTCAGGATCGCGACGCTCTTTGGCATTACTTGCTGGAAGGTGGAGCGCAGAATGCGCATCGCTTTCTTGATTATTGCGCGGCAATGATCAATGGCGGAGACAAGCCGCAAGAGGCTGCACCATTGTTAAAGGCGGGCCTTTGGTGGCCGGGGAGCTCGGCTCCATCGCTAACCGAATTGCGCAAACACTGGGTGGCGGATGCTCCAATTGTTGCTATCTGCTTTTACAGGGCACTGGTGCAAAGCGGACAAATGCAACCCGTGGAAGCACTGGTTAGTGCGCTGAAGGCAAAGGGCCTTAACCCCTTGCCGGTTTTCGTTTCCAGCCTGAAAGATCCAATCTCAGTTGCAACACTGACAGGTATTTTTAATGAAGCCGCGCCAGCAGTGGTCCTGAATGCAACTGGATTTGCGGTTTCGGTGCCCGGCGCGTCGCGTAAGCCCACCGTGCTTGAGCATGACGATGCTATGGTGCTGCAAGTCATCTTCTCAGGCTCAAGTGTCGATCAATGGCGCAATTCTGATCAGGGCCTTTCAGCGCGCGATCTGGCGATGAATGTTGCACTGCCCGAGATAGATGGCCGGGTTTTATCGCGCGCGGTGTCGTTCAAATCCGCACGTCATTACGATGAGGCGGTTCAGGCAAATATTGTTACGCATGAGCCTTTGGCCGATCGGGTTGAGTTCGTTGCAGCATTGGCTGCTGGCTGGGCTCGTCTTCGCGCCACAAAGCCTGCCAAGCGTTTGACGGCATTGATCATGGCGAACTATCCAAATCGCGATGGCCGCCTTGGCAATGGCGTCGGCTTGGATACGCCAGCTGCAACGCGGCATATACTCGATAAAATGCGCGAGCAGGGCTATCCGGTCGCCGATATTCCTGCCGATGGCGATGCTCTGATTAATCATTTGATGGCGGGACCAACCAATTCCGCGAATGATGGGCGCGAGGTGCGCGAAACGATTTCTCTGCGAGAATACAAGGACTTCTTCGATACTCTTCCTCAATCGATTCAGGCTGCAGTAGTCGAGCGTTGGGGCAAACCAGAAGCCGACCCGTATTTCATTGCAGGCGATAGCCTATTTGCGCTGCCTTTGACGAGATACGGCGAAACTCTTGTCGGCATTCAGCCGGCTCGTGGTTATAATATTGACCCGAAAGAGACTTACCATTCGCCTGATCTCGTGCCGCCGCATGGTTATATCGCATTCTATGCCTATCTGCGGAGCGTGTATGGTGCCCATGCCATTGTACATGTTGGCAAGCATGGTAATCTGGAGTGGCTGCCGGGCAAATCCCTCGCGCTATCCGAAGAATGCTATCCAGAGGCGGTTTTAGGCCCTGTTCCCCATATCTATCCTTTTATCGTCAATGACCCAGGTGAGGGTACGCAGGCTAAACGCCGTTCATCGGCAGTTATTATCGATCATCTGACGCCGCCACTGACCCGTGCTGAAAGCTATGGGCCGTTAAAGGATCTCGAGGCGCTTGTTGACGAATATTACGAAGCCTCGGGCGTTGATCCGCGTCGTCTTGTGCGTCTAAAGGGACAAATTCTCGATCTCGTGCGCGATATTGGCCTCGACACGGATGCCGGCATTCATGACCATGATCCAGATGATCTCGCTCTGCAAAAACTTGATGCCTATCTCTGTGATCTCAAGGAAATGCAGATTCGCGATGGATTGCATATTTTCGGGCAATCCCCCAAAGGCAGCCTGTTAACCGATTTGGTTGTGGCTTTGGCGCGTGTACCCCGCGGTTCGGGGCATGGATCTGATCAAAGTCTGCAACGTGCGATTGCTTTGGATCTCAAACTCGATGGCTTTGACCCGCTTGATTGTGACATGGCCGCGCCATGGGAAGGTTTGCGCCCGCGAGGCCTGAGAACTCTTTCCGATGCGTCTTGGCGTATCGCCGGAGACACGGTCGAGCGCATTGAAATCCTCGCGGCCAAGCTGGTGGCGGGTGAAATTGAATGCCCCGAAGATTGGGTTACGACTACGGCGGTGCTGGAAGGTATCCGCGACAATCTGCATCCGGCTGTTTCAGCATGTGGCGACGCAGAAATTAATGCACTTTTGACGGCACTTGACGGACGTTTTGTAGCACCGGGACCTTCGGGAGCACCAACACGCGGACGGCCGGACGTTTTGCCAACAGGCCGCAACTTTTTTTCCATTGATACGCGCGCTGTGCCGACACCCGCCGCATGGGAATTGGGACAAAAATCTGCCGAGCTTTTGATCCGCCGATATACGCAAGATCATGGCGAATGGCCGACATCATTTGGTCTAACCGCTTGGGGCACGTCGAATATGCGCACCGGCGGAGATGATATTGCGCAGGCACTGGCGCTGATTGGAGTCAAACCCGTATGGGACATGGCATCCCGCCGGGTTACTGGATATGAAATCATTCCGATTGCTTTGCTGGGGCGTCCGCGCGTGGATATAACCTTGCGTATTTCCGGCTTTTTCCGGGATGCTTTCCCTGATCAAATTGCATTATTTGATACTGCCGTTCGTGCGGTGGGAGCATTGGACGAAGACGAGCAGGACAATCCTATTGCTGCGCGCATGCATAGTGAACAGGCGCGGTTGATTGCCGAAGGTGCCGACGAAAAGCTTGCCAAACAACGCGCGGGATTCCGTGTTTTTGGCTCAAAGCCGGGTGCCTATGGCGCGGGGCTGCAAGCGCTTATGGATGAGAATGATTGGGCGAAGCGCGATGATTTGGCCGAAGCGTGGCTGGTCTGGGGCGGCTACGCCTATGGTGCAGGCGAAGAGGGCAAGCCAGAGCGTGGCCTTCTCGAAGAACGATTGCGGACGGTAAATGCCGTTGTTCAAAATCAGGACAATCGGGAACATGATTTGCTTGATTCAGACGAGTATTACCAGTTTGAAGGTGGTATGTCGGCTGCGGTGGAGCTTGTGTCGGGCGAGCGGACCACGATCTACCACAATGATCATTCGCGCCCTGAAAAACCAGTCATCCGTACACTGGAAGAAGAGATTGCACGCACTGTGCGTGGGCGCGTGACAAACCCCAAATGGATTGCGGGTGTCATGCGTCACGGCTACAAGGGCGCTTTTGAAATGGCTGCCACAGTTGATTACCTGTTTGCTTTTGCCGCTACGACAGGGGCTGTGGGCGATCACCATTTTGAGGCAGTCTATCAGGCATTTCTGGTGGATGACGATGTGAGGGCTTTTCTTGCTGAAAAAAACCCCCATGCGCTGCGTGATATGGCCGAGAAACTGGAAGCTGCCGTGGATCGTGGTTTCTGGTCGCCACGTTCCAATTCGGCACGATTTGAACTGAGTAAGCTTGCTGCTTGAGATTATGATTCGGAAGGACACGCCAAATGGCTGAAAAATCACAAAAATTACAGAATCTAACCGAAGAGGAAATCAACGAACGGCACGCAGACAAGATGCGTAAGAAAAAGGCCGTTCGCGACAAGATACAGGCCACGAAGACAGACGAGAAAGGCCTGGTCATTGTCAATACGGGCAAAGGCAAAGGCAAGTCCACCGCCGGTTTCGGTGTTGTCTTCCGCGCATTGGGGCACGGCATGAAAGTCGGCGTCATTCAGTTCGTTAAAGGCTCGTGGGATACGGGTGAGCGCTGGGTTCTCGAAAAGTTTCCGGAGCAAGTGACGATTTCTGCCATGGGCGAGGGGTTTACCTGGGAAACGCAGGACCGTGCGCGTGACATTGCGATGGCGCGCAATGCGTGGGAGCAGGCAAAAGCGATGATATTGGATGACGAAACTGAGTTGGTGCTTTGTGACGAACTGAATATCGCGCTTCGATATGATTATCTGCCCGTCGATGAAATCATTGACGTCTTGAAACAGAAGCCGCACATGAAACATGTCATTATCACAGGTCGTAATGCCAAGGATGAGCTAATCGAGTTTGCCGACCTTGTGACGGAAATGGAAATGATCAAACATCCTTTCCGTGCGGGCATCAAAGCACAGAAGGGTATCGAGTTCTGATGATGTAAGGCTGGCTGGTATTGCCGCTTGAAGTCGGACTTTAGAACAAGTCCGACAGCCACACACGGACTGGATTGTCGCCGTCAAGCAGAAGCTTGGTTGCCAAGGCCAGACATACGATGATGAGAAGCGGCTTGATGATTTTCGCGCCATTTTTCATAGCCATGCCAGCGCCAATACGTGCACCAATGAACTGCGCCACTCCCATCAATAAACCGATTTTCCAGTTGATTGCGCCAAGAAATGCGAATGTTATGAATCCGCCAAGATTTGACGAGAAGTTCAGCAGTTTCGTGTGAGCAGTGGCTTTCAACAGGCCAAAACCTGCAAGGGAAACGAAAGAAAGCATGAAGAACGAGCCCGTGCCGGGCCCGAAAAGCCCATCATAGAAGCCGATCAAGGGAACGATGCAAAGGCCAAAAATAAAGGGTGTAAGGCGCTGCGCCCTGTCCACATCGCCCATATTGGGTTTGACAGCAAAGTAAAGCGCGATTGCTATTAGCAACAATGGCAAAAACGCGCGCAGCACGTCTCCGGGCAAGAACCCGGCCAGCAGAGCACCCCCAACCGCTCCAAGCGCTGCCATCAAGGCTGACGGCAGCTGCTTTTTCAAATCGACATGGCCCTTTTGCGCGTACGCCACGGTTGCGGAGGCTGAACCAAAAAGCGATTGCAACTTGTTGGTCCCGAGCGATTCTATTGGTGACATACCGGCCAGCAATAGCGCAGGTACTGTCACCAACCCGCCTCCTCCCGCAATCGAGTCTATGAAGCCTGCCGCGAAGGCGGCAGCGATCAAAATCAAATGAACATTGTCGAAAAAGGCGGACATGGCGGGAGACTCGTTTGAACGAGGCGGACAATAGTTGGATTTTCGCGTTTGGCGAGCGGTTTTGCGGGACAGTTATATGGCTTGATGCGATTAGGCGCCCGCTGTGTTGTTTACGCACTTGAATTTGCTGGGTTGCGCTGCAATCAATTACGTCAAATCATTTCGGGGGTATAATGAGCGAGAGCATTTTTGATCGGATCACAGCGTTTCTGGGCACAAAGAGCGCGGTCCAGAAGGTAGCGGATGATCCGGTGCTCACAGCCGAACTTTTGCTGCTTTTGCATGTGGCGTTGGCGGATGGAAAAACTGAAAAGGCTGAGTATGCTGCGATCATGCGGATAGCATCGACCGATTTTGGTATTTCGCCCGACGAATTCGGAGAAGTTGCTGAATACCTCAAGGACTTTGGTTATGAGACCACCAGCAGCCAAGCGGCGCTGGCCTTTGCGGATGTTCCTTTTGAACGCAAGGTGCAACTGCTGCGCCATCTTCTTACGATCGCAAATGCGGATAATGAGCTTGATCCCAAAGAAGCCAATCTTATCCGCAAGACTGCGGAAATGTTGGGCGTAACTCCGGAAGAGCTGCATAAGTCTCATTAATGGAAACCTATACTCTTGGGCTTGGGTGTGAGCGCGGTTGTGATCCTGCCGAGCTGCTTGCTCTAGCAGAACACGTTATAACCACCGCCGGACGCGATATTTCGCGGCTAGCCGGTCTATTCACTATCGATCAGCGGATGAACGAGCCAGCGATTGTCTATGTCGCCACCCGCCTAGCAGTTCCTTTATACGCATTTGATGCCGCCAGGTTGGAAGTGGAAACGCCGCGCTTGCTCAATCCGTCTGCGCAAGTTTTCGCGCTTGTGGGTTGTCACGGCGTCGCTGAAGCTGCCGCGCTGGCGGGTGCGGGATCTAAAGCGCAGCTAATAGTTGGCAAGACAAAATCAGCTCACGCCACCGCGGCACTTGCAGTTTACAACGCAATCCCATAGCGAATTATCATGATTGTTCATTTTATTGGAGCGGGCCCCGGTGCCCCGGACCTTATCACAGTGCGGGGATTGAAGCTGATTCAATCTTGCCCTGTTTGTCTATATGCAGGCTCACTCGTCCCGCCGGAAATGGTTGCGGAGGTGCCGGAAGGCGCGCGCGTGGTCGACACGTCTTCGCTCAATCTCGATGAAATTATTGCAGAGTTTGAGTTGGCGCATGCGGAGGGCAAGGACGTAGCGCGTGTCCATTCCGGCGACCCATCGATTTACGGAGCGGTTGCCGAGCAAATGCGACGGCTGGATGCGCTGGGTATTGAGTATGACGTAACGCCGGGCGTGCCTGCCTTTGCTGCAGCAGCTGCCGCGCTTAAAAAGGAACTTACCGTTCCGGAGGTGTGTCAAACCATTATCCTCACCCGGACTTCGATGAAATCGTCCGCCATGCCAGCAGGAGAGGAGCTTGCGACTTTAGGCAAATCCGGTGCCACCATGGTGATCCATTTGTCGATCCGTAATTTGAAACGCATTGAGGAAGAGCTTTCCCCGCTTTATGGCGATGATTGTCCCGTCATTATCGCCTATCGTGTGGGTTGGCCGGATGAACAATTTCTTCACGGAACACTTGCAGATATCGCCAAAAAGGTTGCCGATTCTGGTTTGATGCGCTCCGCGATGATCTTTGTCGGGCGGGGATTATCCGCCGACGGCTTCAGGGATTCAGCGCTTTATCATAAGAGCCACAGCCACACATTGCGTTCAGGTTCCAAGTGAATTCAATGTCTGCCCGACAAAACCGATAACGCTCTCCACGTCGGGGAATGTGCGGATTTCTGGACGACGCGGTCGTTCAAGCATGATGACAGGAATACCCAGATCGCGGGCCGCTGTGATTTTGGCATAGGAGGCCTTGCCGCCCGAATTGCGGCAGACGATGTGGGTGATCCGCTTGGCGATAAGAAGGCTGGCCTCGCTTTCAACGGTCCCCGGTTTAGACAATTCCAGCTCGAAGTCGACAAGATCAAGCGGTGCTTCAGGCGGGTCGATCATGCGAACCACGAAGTGCACGCTGTTTCGCTTGGAGAATGGTGCGATATGTTGTTTGCCCAGCGCCAGCAGCACCCGTGCCTTTGATGGAATAGCATCTGCCGCCTGCGCCAATGTATCGACTACAACCCACTTGTCGCCAGGTTTCTTAAGCCATGCAGGACGTTCCAGTCTTACAAATGCGATCGGATTTCCAGTTGTGCTGGCAAAAATAGCATTATCCGATATTTGCGTGGCAAAAGGGTGGGTCGCGTCAATTAACAGCTTGACGTTTTCGGCCTTGAGATAGTCTGCCAACCCTTGAGGTCCGCCAAAGCCGCCAACGCGGATTTCGCCCGCAATTTTTGCAGGCGCGAGGGTCCGGCCGGCTAGTGATGAAATCACGCGCAGATGCGGTGCTTGCAAACGGGATGCGAGTTTAACTGCTTCCGCCGTGCCACCCAGAATGAGAATTGTTGTTTCAGACACGGGCGAGTACAGTCCCTTTGCGGTCAGTCACAATAACCTCCACGTCGACAGGGGCACCCTTCAGTGTATCAATTGCGGTCTGTTTCGCCTTGATGGCAATTGCGTGTGCAAGGTCAATCCCAAGCTCTTGAGTTATTTCAAGCACTTCCTGGGCCGTATTCGCATTTAGAATCCGGTTTCTCTCGGCTGGGGCTAGCCCGAGGTTTTCCGCCTCGTCTGCCAGAAAGGTCATATCAACCTGGCTGCGGCCTGAATGAAGATCGAGAGCGCCTTGCGCAAGCTTGGTCAGTTTCGCAAATCCGCCCGCAATTGTGAGCCTGTCAATTGGGTGCACACGCAGATATTTGAGCAATCCTCCGGCAAAATCCCCCATATCGAGAAGTGCAATCTCAGGCAGATTGTATATTGCCTGAGCAGCGTCCTCTGACGTGGATCCTGTTGCGGCAAGAACGTGTTTCAGTCCTGCTGCACGAGAAACATCAATGCCACGATGAATGGAATGTATCCAGGCAGCGCAAGAAAACGGGTGAACAATTCCGGTTGTCCCCAAGATGGAAATGCCGCCAACAATTCCGAGGCGGGGGTTCCATGTCTGCTTGGCCAGTTCTTCGCCGTCCGGAACCGAGATTGCGATTAGCAGATCCGCTGGCAAATCATATTCTGCGCATATTTCTTCGCATATCTTTGTCATCATCTCGCGGGGCACCGGATTTATAGCGGCTTGCCCGGGAGGAATGGGAAGGCCGGGCAGTGTAACTGTGCCAACACCTTCGCCAGCGGCAAACTGAATGCCGCTTCCCGGCGGTGCAGGGAACACCGTGGAGATTATGGTTGCACCATGTGTAACATCAGGGTCGTCTCCCGCATCTTTTACAATTCCAGCCATTGCGTAGCCTTCACCAATCGATTCTATGGCAAGCTGGAAGTGTGGAACTTCGCCTTTAGGCAAAATGATTGCCACCGGATCAGGAAACTCACCCGTGATCAGCGCGAGCAATGCTGCTTTGGTTGCTGCAGTTGCGCATGCCCCGGTTGTCCAGCCGCGGCGCAAGGGGGCCCCGCCGGGTTCGTGTGGTTTGCGCAAGGCGGTCTCAGGCTCGTTATTCATTCCAACCTTATAGACCAGCTTGTGCAATCGTTGCATGATTTTTCCGACAGGTGCATTCTTGCAGACAGAAAAATTGTGCTATGCGCAGATGAACGAGGTTAAATGATGCGCGCAAAGCGGAATAAGCTGCCGAAATTTGAGATTGGACATGTCTGGCTTGTTGGAGCCGGACCCGGTGATCCAGGACTTTTGACGTTGCATGCAGTCAATGCTCTGGAGCAGGCCGACGTGATTGTCTATGACGCGCTTGTGAACGAAGAATGTCTCTCATTTGCTGGCCCGTCCGCTGTTTTGGAATATGCCGGCAAGCGCGGTGGTAAACCTTCACCGCAGCAACGGGATATCTCTCTTCGGCTCGTTGAGCTCGCCCGTGCGGGCAAGCGGGTGCTCCGCCTGAAGGGTGGCGATCCATTTGTATTCGGCAGAGGCGGCGAGGAGGCACTTACCCTTGTCGAACATGACGTGCCGTTCCGGATTGTTCCCGGCATAACTGCAGGCATTGGCGGACTGGCCTATGCCGGGATTCCCGTTACCCATCGCGAAACCAATCAAAGCGTTACCTTTTTGACAGGGCACGATGCCACTGGCCTTGTTCCGGATTCGATGGACTGGAAGAGCATTGCACAGGGCTCTGCCGTTATCGTCATGTACATGGCGATGAAACATATTGGTCTTATAGCTTCGCGCTTGATGGAGGCGGGCCGCCCCTTTGACGAACCTGTCGCATTCGTCTGCAATGCCACTACCGCTCATCAGCAGGTGCTTGAAACAACGCTGGAGAAAGCAGAGTCTGATGTGGAGGCTGCTGATCTCAGGCCTCCGGCCATAGTGGTCGTTGGGCAGGTCGTTCGGCTGCGTGGTGCGTTGGACTGGCTAGGCGCGCTTGAAGGTCGCGTCCTGACAAATGACCCGCTCGGTACGCGGCGCGCGAAGGATGCCGGATGAAAGGTTTCCTGATTGCCGCGCCCTCATCAGGTAGCGGAAAGACAACGGTTACGCTTGGCCTTTTGCGGGCATTGCGCAATTTGGGCGTTAATATTGCTCCCGCAAAAGCAGGTCCGGATTATATTGACCCTGCCTATCATGCGGTTGCCGCTGGCGCGCCTTGTGTCAATCTTGATCCCTGGGCCATGCGGCCCGACCTCATCAGTGCGCTAGCCTCCAGGCACGCAGAAGGCGACAAGACGTTGATCGTTGAGGGCATGATGGGGCTGTTTGACGGCGCTTTGGATGGCAAGGGCTCTGCCGCTGATCTGGCCAAACATTTATCCCTGCCCATTATTCTGGTTGTCGATTGTGCCCGCCAATCGCATTCAATTGCCGCACTTGTCAGTGGGTTTCGTGATTTCCGGCGAGATGTCATGATTGCAGGACTTATTCTTAACCGCGTTGGCAGTGCGCGTCATGAAATGATGCTGCGTTCTGCATTGCAGCTGGTCGGGATTCCCGTATTGGGATCATTACCCAAAAGCGAACAATTGCAGCTGCCGGAAAGACATCTTGGCTTAGTGCAAGCAGGCGAGCACCGCGATCTCGACAATTTCCTTGAAAATGCTGGTTTGATGGTCTCCGAACGGATTGATATCCAAAGCATTCTCGACATTGCGGGACGATATGGCCCATTGGAATCAATGGCTAATGTCAAGCGCGTTCCTCCGCTGGGGCAGAGAATAGCGGTGGCGCAGGACAATGCTTTTGCGTTCTCCTATTTTCATTTGCTGGATGGTTGGCGCAGGCGTGGTGCTGAAATCAGCTTCTTTTCTCCGCTTGCCGATAAGGTCCCTGCCGCGGACAGTGATGCGATTTATTTGCCTGGCGGCTATCCCGAGCTTTATGCGGGTAAGTTAGCCACAGCCAGCCACTTTGCCGAAGGGATGAAGCAGGCAGCGGCCAAAAACATCCCAATCTATGGTGAGTGCGGTGGCTATATGGTGCTTGGCGAAAGCATCGAAGATGCTGCGGGAGTTTCACATAGAATGCTTGGTCTATTGCCTGTTGAAACGAGCTTTGCAAAGCGCAAACTGCATCTGGGCTATCGACGACTGACGCCCGTCGAAGGGTCGCCTTTCCAGACGTCCTTGACCGGACATGAATTTCACTACGCGAGCATTGTGAGAGAAGGAAAGGCAGACCGCTTGTTTCATGTCAGCGATGCTTTGGACAATGATCTGGGCGATGCTGGTTTGCGCGTCGGTTCGGTCAGTGGTTCCTATATGCATGTAATTGATTTGGTTGGATGATGCAGATTGAACATGGAGGCGCCCTTGATGGCGCTGTAGCGCGGTTTGGCGGTGCGCCGTCGGATTGGATTGACCTTTCGACTGGCATTAATCCGGAATTGTTTCCATTGCCCGAGATTGGGCCGGAAGTCTGGAACAGATTGCCGGATCAGAAGCTGTTAGCCACGGCAATTGCCGCAGCGCGGCGCTACTACGGCATCCGCGCTGAGGCTGGTATTGTCGCTGCGCCCGGCACTCAAGCTCTGATACAAATATTGCCGGAATTGATGCAAGTTGGTGAAGTCACGATCATTGGCCCCACATATCAAGAGCACGAGTTTTCGTTCAAACAGGCTGGATGGCATGTTTCCCATCAGACTCAAATTGGCGAAATTCCTCGATCTGCAAAGATTGTTGTGATGGTCAATCCTAACAATCCCGACGGTCGGATTGTGCCTGCGGAAATCTTGATTAATCTTGCCAAGGAAATGCATGGCAGAGGTGGATATCTCATCGTGGATGAAGCCTTTGCTGACCCCCATCCAGAATGCAGCGTCGCTGCATATGCAGGCATGGATGGGCTGATTGTTCTCAAATCATTTGGCAAGTTCTTCGGCCTTGGCGGACTACGTCTCGGTTTTGCTTTGACCACCCATGCATATGCTGAGCGATTGGAACTGAGGCTTGGACCATGGGCCGTATCCGGGCCAGCGCTTGCCATAGCAGCTCATGCGTTTTCTGATGCGAAGCTTTTGAGCGAGTACACCTCGAGATTAAAAATTCGCCGCAAATTGCTCGCAGATGTTCTTTCAGAAGTTCAACTAATCGAGATTGGCGGAACGATGCTGTTTTCTCTAGTCCAATTCGATGAGGCGCATCGGCTTCATGACACATTATGCGAGCAGCGTGTCTTTACCCGGAAATTTAATAATGCGCCGCAGCACTTACGGTTCGGACTCCCGCTCGATGAGTTGGCAGCGAGCCGGTTGCATAAGCGACTTGCCTTGGCACTGAGTGCAATCCAGAACTGATATTTTGATTCAACAGGATAGAATCTATAATGGAAATCAACCTCTTGATCCTGTTTCTTGCCCTGCTGGCAGATCGTTATTTTGGCGACCCCGAATGGTTGTGGAAAAAAATACCGCATCCGGTTGTTATGTTTGGCAGAGCTATTTCCTATGTGGACAAGCGCTTTAATGTGCCGGGCAATTCCGACCAGTGGCGTCGGCGCGATGGTTTTCTTGCTGTGCTGGGACTTTTATTGCTTTCCGCGGCCATTGGCTTCTTTGTGCATCTGGCATTACGGACAATTCCGCCTTTTGGTGGTTTGATTGAAGCTATTATCGTCGCTGTTTTCTTGGCGCAGAAGAGTCTTGGCGATCATGTTGAGAGGGTCGCAATAGCATTGCGCGAAGAAGGGCTGATTGGCGCACGGCATGCTGTTTCAATGATTGTGGGTCGCGATCCGGACGTTCTGGATGAGCCCGCGATCAGTCGGGCTGCCATTGAAAGTCTCGCGGAAAACACCTCGGACGGCATCATTGCTCCCGCGTTCTGGTTTGTACTGCTCGGGCTGCCTGGTCTATTCGCCTATAAAATGCTGAACACGGCTGATTCCATGATCGGACATTTGAATGATCGTCATCGCGATTTTGGCCGCTTTGCCGCAAAGCTGGACGATGCTGCCAATTGGGTACCGGCGCGTTTAACTGGTTTGTTGATCGCTTGTGCGGCTTGGGTCGTTTACGGTTACCGGGCCGCCAAACAGTCTTTCGATGTCATGATGCGGGACGCTCGCTTGCATAGATCGCCAAATGCTGGCTGGCCTGAAGCGGCAATGGCGGGGGCAATCGACGTAGCGCTGGCGGGCCCGCGCATTTATGGCGGCGTCATCGCAAATGAACCAATGTTGAATGGTGCTGGGCGGCGGGACGCGGGCTTGGAGAATATCGAGGATGCTTTACATGTTTTCAGCACAACAACAGCGATCTTCGCGATAGCAGTTCTTACCCTTTTTATTGTTGGCCTGTTTTTCTAGAGCAAGCGCACTATCAGCGCATATAGCGCAATTTGGGATCGAGAAAGTCTCTAAGCCCATCGCCAAGCAAATTGAGCCCGAGCACTGTCACTATGATGGCCAGTCCTGGAAAAAGGGCCATGTGCGGCGCGAGGCTGATCATGGTTTGTGCCTCAAACAGCATTCGGCCCCAGCTTGGCATTGGCGGTTGAGCGCCGAGTCCGACATAGGACAGCCCTGCTTCAGCAAGAATGCCGAGGGAAAACTGGATTGTGCCCTGTATAATCAAGACATTGGCCAAGTTCGGCAGGATGTGATCGAGGGTGATACGGCCTTCACCTTTGCCGATGGCCCGAGCGGCAAGAACAAATTCCCGAACCCAAAGCGCTAGCGCCGCTCCTCGCGCGACACGCGCGAACACTGGAATGTTGAAGATGCCGATGGCAATGATAGCGTTAACGGCTCCAGGGCCAAAAATGGCGGTGATCATGACGGCCGACAGAAGGGCAGGGAAAGCAAAAATGAGGTCGTTGAATCGCATAAGCATCTCGTCGACAATGCCGCCGCGGGCAGCAGCCCAAAGTCCCAATGGGACACCGATACCAGCGCCAATCGCAACCGAAACAAACGCGACGAAAATCGAAGCGCGGCTGCCGACCATGATCATAGACAGGATATCTCGACCGAAATGGTCTGTACCCAGCCAGTGCGAAACGGATGGCGGCTTTAACTTCGCGACTATATCAAGCGCTGAGACGCTGTAGGGTGTCCACAAGAACGATAGACCAGCCATCAATGCCACGATAAGCGTGATGATCGTTCCAATCAGAAATGACCTGTTGCCGATCAGACTTTCGAATTTGCGGCTCACGTGCGGCTCCACAAACGCGGGTCGACAATGGCGTAGGACAGATCAACGAGGACATTAACTGCAATCACAGTAGCCACGAGAATCATGACGACACCCTCTACCACTATCAGGTCGCGTTGAGTGATTGCTTGGAATACCAAGCGCCCCAGACCCGGCAGGTAGAATACATTCTCCACGATGATTGTACCGGCGAGGAGAAATGAAAATTGCATGCCAAGTATAGTCAAGACGGGTATTAGCGCGTTACGCAACGCATGATGATAAAGCACTTTGCGCCGTGACAGCCCTTTGGCACGGGCAGTGCGTATATAATCTTCGCCGAGAACATCTAGCAAAGAAGATCGGGTTACCCGAGCAAGAATGGAAGCTTGAGGCAGGGCCAAGGCAACCGATGGCAATATCAGTGACTTTATGCTCGGCCAAAAGCCGTTTTCCCATCCAGCGAACCCGCCAGCTGGCAAAAGACGTAACATAACTGCAAATATATAGACGAGGAGCAGAGCAAACCAGAAATTCGGGATTGCTACGCCAACTTGCGCAATTCCCATCGCAGTCGTGTCTGCTGTGCTGCCGCGCCTTGATGCTGCGAATATTCCAATCGGAATGGCTATTATTGTCGAAAGAGCGAGCGAAATCAGCGCCAAAGGTAGGGAAACCGCAATCCGCTCTTTAATGAGATCAATTACCGGAACCGAATAGGTGTAAGACTTGCCAAAATCTCCGGTCAGCAAATCGCCCAGCCAACTGAAATATCGTAAAATCAGGGGTCGGTTAAATCCCATCTGATCTTGTAAGGCTCGAACGGCGTCTTCGGTAGCATTAATACCGAGCATTAGTCGCGCCGGATCACCCGGCACAACTTCCAACACGGCAAATACAATGATTGATGCCGCCAGCAACGTAAGGATGCCAATAACCACGCGTTTTGACGCGTAGCTCAGCATGCCATCCCTTTTTGAAAGCCAGGAGTCATCTTTAATCGGCCCATTTTACTGCGGTCAAATCATTTGCCTGAATTGGCCCGTTCTCCCAAAGGCCCTCGATTTTTACGTCCCATATGCCGGTTTTTGGCAATTGAAACAAAAATGCTGCGGGTTCGTCGGCTGCGAGCAGCTTTTGCGCCTGCTGATAAAGCTCAATGCGCTTTGGTCCATCGGAAGTTGCATCTATCTGCTTGATCAATTCCTTAAACGGAGCGCTGTCATAGTTGAAATAGTAATCATCGCGCGCAAAAATGTTGAGATCGTTTGGCTCGGTGTGAGAAACGATTGTCATGTCATAATTTTTATTCTTGAAGACTTGGTCGAGCCATTGCGCCCATTCTACCGGGATAATTTCGGCTTCTATCCCAATCTCACGCAGTTGAGCGGCAATAATCTCGCCGCCACGCCGTGCATAGGTCGGGGGTGGCAATTTGAGCGTTGTCTTGAAGCCGTCGGCATAACCAGCTTCAGCCAAAAGCTTCTTGGCAAGTTCGGGATCATAGGCCGTTTCTGCCGTCAAATCCAAATAGGCCGGATGATGTGGTGGAAAGAATGAACCAATCGGAGTTCCAAATCCAAACATGGTTCCATCGATAACCGTCTTGCGGTCAACTGCATGTGCAATTGCCTGACGCACTTTGACGTTGTCGAAGGGGGGCTTCTTATTGTTCATGCCCATCACTGTTTCGCCTTCGGTCGTGCCGATCACGACCTTGAAGCGCGGATCTGCCTGAAATTGAGCAATGGTTTCATAGCTGGGGAAAACCGGAAATGCCTGCACATCACCCGCCAAAAGAGCCGCTGTTGCTGCCGCTGGATCGGGGATAATGCGAAACGTTGCTTTTTCGAGCGTTACTGGCGTTCCCCAATAGTGCGGATTTTTCGCGATGACGATCTGCGATCCCTTTGCCCAGTTTTCCAATTTGAAAGGGCCGGTGCCGATTGGCTTGTCCTTATTGGTATCGGCGCTTTCCGGCGCAACAATAACCGCATCGCCCCAAGCCATATTATAGAGAAAATCACCGCTCGGTTGTTTCAAAGCCACTTTGACAGTCAGCGGATCGACGCTTTCGACCGTATCTATCGCAGCAAAGAGACCCTTCTGGGCATTGGTTGACGTGTCGCCTCGAGCTCTGTCGAGGGAGAACTTCACATCGTCCGCATCAAATGTCGTGCCATCGTGAAATTTAACGCCCTTATGCAGCTTGAACGTATAGACCTTGCCGTCTTCTGATTTGGTCCAGCTTTCGGCCAAAGCGGGCAGGACATCACCTTTCGGGCCAATACGCGTCAAACCCTCAAATATATTGGCATATACGATCTCATCGATCGCCGCTGCGGCGCCGGCTGTCGGATCAAGATGCGGCGGCTCCAATACAATGCCGAGCACGAGATCCGTCTTCGCTGCAAATGAAGCGGTTGCCGGGAGCAGGGCGACTGCCGTGCCGAATAAAAATGCTTTCCAGATATTCATTCAGCGTCTCCCATTAAATCGAACCGGACAGTAGCACTTTCAGGCCAAGTGCCATCACTTTGGCTGACTCGATCATATCTTCAATACCGACATATTCATCCGGCCGGTGGGCAAGATCGAGAATGCCCGGACCATAGGCGATGCAATCGTGCAAAAGCCCGATGCGTGCAATATGTTTCTGATCATATGTTCCGGGCGAAATCACATATTCCGGTTCTTTGCCGAAAACAGAGCGAATCGCCTGTGCTACTGCCGTTACGACAGGAGCGTCGCGCTCGGTCATCAAGGGCTGAACTTCCATGATGTCGCGAATTTTGTAATGGAACTTTGGCCGTTCCCATTGAAGGCGGTCCAGGATTGATGTGACCTCGCGCTTGACCTCGTCAATATCCTCCTCAAGCAGGAAGCGCCGATCGATTGTAAGCCGGCATGAATCTGGAACATTGGGCGAGGGCAGCCCCGAAAAATCATCGGTTTGTCCGCCATGAACCGAGTTGATATTCATCGTCGATCGCCGCGCGCCCTCGGGAACCACCGGCATCCGGGTTTCTTTCCGGTCGAGGGCGGGAAAAAGTTCTTTCTCAAATGCATCAAGAACTGCACCCATATGCCTGACTGCGCAATCACCAAGAAATGGCATCGAGCCATGCGCGATCTCGCCCTTGGTTTCGATCTCCGCCCACCACACGCCGCGATGACCAAGGCAAATACGATCCTTGTTCAGTGGTTCGGGAATGATCACGTGATCAACCCGAGGTTTGGAAAAGAACCCCTTGCTGGCAAGATAGGCTACGCCGCCAAAGCCGCCGGACTCCTCGTCCACTGTGCCGGAAATCTCTATGGCGCCAGCAAAATCAGGGTAGACTTCGAGAAAAGCTTCTGCAGCTATAATTGAAGCGGCGAGACCGCCTTTCATGTCGCATGCGCCACGACCGTAGATTTTGCCATCCTTGACGACACCTCCAAAAGGGTCGACGGTCCAGCCTTCGCCAGTATCTACGACATCAATATGCGAATTGAAATGAACGGTCTGGCCAGGAGTGCGACCATCGAAGCGCGCAAGGACATTTGTCCGTGGATATCGGTCCGTATCGCCAGGGGTTCCTTCAGCGCGAATCAATTGCGTTTCAAAACCGCTCTTCTGCAATCGTTGTGCGATGTACTCTGCGCAGGGGGCGTAGGCTTCGCCCGGTGGATTAATCGTCGGAAAGCGTATCAACTCTTGCGTGAGTGCGATCAGATCGTCACGTCGTTTATCAATCGCGCGGGAAAGCTTTTCGTCCATTCGCCTATCAAATCAGGCGGTATCCCGATTTGGCAAGAGGCAAGTTTCGCAACGATGGCAAATTGCCGCTTTCCTGGTGAGATGTCGTTTGAGTGTTTGGTAGATTGGAATTGTTCTTATAAAACAGCATGTGAAGCTGATGATGATCGGGGCAACACGACATGAATTCCGAACCACGCCTTGCCCTGTCCGAGCCGGTTGGTGACGAGATTGCCAAAACGACTTGTTATATGTGTGCCTGCCGCTGCGGCATTGATGTCCATTTGAAGGATGGAAAAGTTCGCTACATCGAGGGCAATCGCGATCACCCGATTAACAAGGGTGTGCTTTGCGCCAAGGGCTCAGCGGGAATCATGCAGCATTATTCGCCCGCGCGATTGCGTGCGCCGTTGCTCCGCGCGGGACCGCGCGGATCGGGTGAATTTAGGGAAATCAGTTGGGACGAAGCGCTTAAGCTGGCGGTCGATTGGCTGCAACCAATCCGCGATACAGCACCGCAGAAACTCGCTTTTTTTACGGGCCGAGATCAAAGCCAGGCATTGACGAGCTTTTGGGCTCAAAATTTCGGGACGCCTAATTATGCGGCCCATGGCGGGTTCTGCTCAGTCAACATGGCAGCCGCTGGCATTTATACAATCGGCGGGGCATTTTGGGAGTTCGGTGCGCCGGATTGGGACAAAACGAAGCTGTTCGTGCTCTTCGGTGTAGCGGAAGATCATGACTCCAATCCCATCAAGATTGGCATTTCAAAACTTAAGAAGCGGGGCGCACGCTTTGTTTCGGTCAATCCGGTTCGCACCGGATATTCCGCTATCGCCGATAATTGGATTGGCATCCGGCCGGGCACAGACGGTCTGCTTGTCCTGAGCATTATCCATGAGCTGTTCCGGACGGGTAAGATCGATCTGGACTATCTTTCCCGGTATACTAATGCGCCTTGGCTGGTAATCGACAATGAGGGCCATGAGGATCATGGGCTATTTCTGCGCGATGATCTTGGAAAAGCGCTGATTAGAGACCGAAAGACAGGCGCTGTCGTGCGTTTCGATGAGCCGGGCCATATTGCCGATCTTAACGCTGAATTTACGACAGCAGATGGACTCAAGGTGCGCAGCGTTCTGCGGTTAATGGCGGAGAAATATCTCGATCCGAAATATGCTCCCGAAGCTGTTGCAACTGAAACCGGGGTTTCAGCGACAACAATTAGCGGGCTTGCTTCAGAGATTGCGCGCGTAGCCTTCGAAGAAGAAATTATCGTCGAGCAGCCCTGGATCGATATGAAGGGCGAGCAGCATGAGGTCATGATTGGGCGACCTGTCAGCTTCCACGCCATGCGTGGCATTTCTGCTCATTCCAATGGCTTTCAATCGGCCCGCGCCTTGCATGTGTTGCAGACGATCATTGGTTCCATCGATTGTCCTGGCGGCTATCGTTACAAGCCGCCCTATCCAAAACCTGCCACGGCGCACCCCCGACCTCATGGTCGTTCGGAACATGTGACGCCGGGAAAACCTCTGGCTGGCCCACATCTCGGATATCCATTGGGTCCGGAAGATCTGCTTGTTGATGCTGAGGGCAAGCCGCAGCGGATAGACAAGGCGTTTTCATGGGAAGCGCCACTCTCTGCCCACGGCATGATGCACATGGTGATCGCCAATGCTCATGCGGGCGATCCTTACCCGATTGACGTGCTGTTTCTGTACATGGCGAATATGGCCTGGAACTCGTCGATGAACACGCGTGGCACGATCAAGATGCTGGAGGAGCGTGACGAGGCAACCGGCGAATATAAGATTCCGAAAATTATCTACTCCGATGCCTATTCATCGGAAATGGTTGCTTATGCCGATCTTGTCTTGCCCGATACGACTTATCTCGAACGGCATGACTGTATCTCACTACTGGACAGACCTATTTCTGAACCGGGGGCCGTATGTGATGCAATTCGCTGGCCTGTCATCAAGCCTGACCGGGATGTACGCGGTTTCCAATCGGTATTGATAGACCTTGGTGCTCGGTTGAAGCTGCCGGGCTTTGTGAACGAGGATGGTGAGGCGCTCTACAAGGATTATGCCGATTATATCGCCAATCACCAGCGCAAGCCGGGTATTGGTCCATTGTCAGGTTGGCGCGGCGCTCAAGCCGATAGCGAGGGCAGGGGCGCTCCCAATCAGGATCAAATTCAAATTTATATTGATAATGGAGCCTTCTGGACAAAACACATTCCGCAGGAGGCATTGTATTTCAAACATCACAATGCCGCGTATCAGCAATTCGCAATCGATATGGGCTTCTTCGATACTCCCCAGCCGGTGACGATTCAGCTCTATGTGGAGACCTTGCAGAAGTTCCGGCTTTCCGCAGAAGGCATTCGAAAACCCTTTGCGCCATCGCAATACAAGCAGCGCCTGCTGGAATGTTTCGACCCACTGCCGGATTGGTACCGCCCGTTTGAAGAACAGGGTGTTGATACGACGGAATTTCCGTACCATGCGATTACCCAGCGCCCGATGGCCATGTACCATTCATGGGGTTCGCAAAATGCCTGGTTGCGCCAGATCCACACGAAAAACCCGCTATATGTGCCAGGTGTCATCTGCGATGAGATCGGGTTGAGTGATGGAGACTGGGCTTGGATCATCTCCCATCATGGCCGGATCAAATGTGAAGTTGCCCGTACTGATGCCGTGAATGGCAAAACCATGTGGACATGGAACGCAATTGGCAAGCGTGGCGGAGCCTGGGCGCTTGAGCCAAATTCGCCCGAGGCCACCAAGGGATTCTTGCTGAACCATCTTATTCACGAGTTGCTACCACCGAAATCCGATGGCATGCGCTGGTCAAACTCTGATCCCATTACCGGACAGGCGGCGTGGTATGATCTGCGCGTACGGATTGAGAAAGCTGAAATTGGCGAAGGGTTTAGCGAGCCGCATTTCAAGGCGATAAAGCGTCCTGGAAGCCAAAAGGAGCCGCCGGAAGAAGTGCGTTATGGGCAGGAGTGGGCGAAATGACGAGTCTGCCACACAGCCCTGCCTCAAAAAAACTGGGTCTGGTTATCGACCTTGATGTTTGCGTTGGTTGTCATGCCTGTGTCATCAGTTGCAAGGAGTGGAACACGGGTGGTTATGGCAGCGCCTTGTCTGACCAACATGCCTATGGCGCAGATATATCTGGCACATTTCTCAATCGCATTCACAGCTTTGAAGTTGTTCCGGAAGGTGGCCTGATCATCGGTGAAGCGGGCGAAGCCCGTGTGGTACATTTTCCCAAGTCCTGCCTGCACTGCGAAGATGCACCTTGCGTAACGGTGTGCCCAACGGGAGCCTCATACAAGCGCGCAGAAGACGGTATAGTGCTGGTGGACGAGGATAAGTGTATTGGCTGCGGGCTTTGCGCCTGGTCATGCGCCTATGGTGCCCGGGAAATGGATCTGGCTGCCGGCGTGATGAAGAAATGCACGCTCTGCGTTGACCGTATCTATAATGAGACATTGAAGCAGGAGGATCGTGTTCCTTCCTGCGTCAGAACCTGTCCGGTCAATGCTCGGCACTTTGGTGATCTTGGTGACCCGAATTCCGATGTCTCCATGATGGTTGCAGAGCGGGGTGGTTTTGATCTGATGCCGGAACAGGGTACAAGGCCGACGAATAAATATTTGCCCCCACGTCCTCGTAGTTCATTGAGTGATGTTGCACCGATTATTCCGCTTGCGGAAAATACCGAAGGTGCGCGTGGCTTCTTTGCATGGCTCGACAAAACGTTGGATAGAATCTGATGCATCCAGCGTTTTCGATGATCATTTTCACGACCTTATCGGGATTGGGCTATGGCCTAGCCATTGTGCTCGGCCTTGGCTTTTTCGATGCTGCCATGGTTGCAACAAAGCTAGCCTACTTGACCTCGCTAACTCTCATTGCAACAGGCTTGATCGCGTCGCTTTTCCATTTAGGAAATCCACAACGCGCTTGGCGGGCGCTGAGCCAATGGCGTTCCAGTTGGTTGTCGCGTGAAGGTGTCATGGCAATCGCTACCTTTGTTCCCTTGACGTTAAGCGCCGGTTTGGCAATTTTTGCCAATCGGTATGATGCGACTCTGGGTTTGATCAGTGTGCTCGGTTCGCTATTGACGGTCTATTGCACGTCAATGATTTATGGGTCGCTGAAGACTGTGGACTCTTGGCACACAAGGCTTACACCCCTCTGTTTTATATCGTTTTCGCTGGCTGGCGGCTTTCTGCTGGCAAGCACCTTCTCCGGTATGCTTATACTCGAGCTGTTGGCCGTGTTGTTATTATTGACAGCGCTCGTCGCCAAGATGGTATGGCGCAATCGCATCGCGACACTCGTGCCACGTTCAACACCGGAAAGCGCAACCGGGCTCGGTTTTATCGGTAAGGTGCGCCTGTTTGAGAGGCCACATTCACTCGATAATTATCTGACTCGTGAGATGGGTTTTCGCGTTGCCCGCAAACACGCTGCCAAGCTGTGGATCATTTCATGGTTGAGCGGCGTGGTATTGCCTATAGCGGCTTTACTATCCGCCATGGTGTTGGGAACCGGCCTGCCAGCGCAATTAATACTCGCTGTCGCTGCTGTCAGCCACTTATTAGGGATATTTGTGGAACGCTGGTTGTTTTTTGCCGAGGCAAAACACGCGGTGACCAATTACTACTAAAGGCGCTATTTGTTCCAGCGTTTGTGGAACCACATCCATTGGCCGGGATATTCACGAACCCAGCTTTCAACCTTGTCGTTCAGTGCCTGTGCAGTGGCGGCAAGGTCAACGGCGCCTTTTTCATCGCGCGGCAGTTGCATCTTCTCTTCCAGTTCCAGACGGAAGCGTCCCCCCGGGAGACGAATGCAGCGTGCGGGATAGACATCACACTCATATTGACGCGCAAGTTTTGCCAATAGAGGATTGGTTTTACAGGGGCGATCAAAGAAAGTCGTTGGAATGCCGCGATGGAACTTTTGATCTACCAGCATACCCACATTGCCATCGGCATTCAAAACACTGGCAAGTGACCACGCTGCGCCCGCTTTTGACGGAACAAGATGGCCCATATTCGTGCGGCGGGCACCGAGAATTTTCCTTGCAACATAGGGATTATTCGGTGGACGGAACAAGGCAGTCACGTTCAGTTCAAACGTTGCGGCACAGATCGGGAGCAATTCAAAATTACCCGTGTGACCGGTGAAGAAAATATGAGGCCGGTCTTTTTCGTCGCGGATGCGCTCAAAGATTTCGCGGCCCTGTACCTCGATCAATCCCGGCTTGTCGCTGTGCGGATCGTAATCGAAGATTGCATCAAGGAAGACATATTCTGCCGTCAACCGCGCCATGTTTCCCCACATGTCGCGCGCGATCTGCTGTAATTCTTCTTCCGGTTTGTCCGGATAGGCTTTGCGCAAATTGGTCATTGCAACACGGTGGCGGCCCATCAACGGGCCGATTTTGCGCGCAGAAGCATCGATGAAATCCATCGCAGCCTTGGCGGGCAACTGACGCAAAAGCCAAAGTATGCCGAATATAATATTTGCGGAAAGCCAGTAGTTGACCGATTTCAACTTCTGGCTCCACCGATACAGAGCTAGCTTTCTATCAAGTTTCATAAGGGATCAGTTGACGCGCAGAATGATCTTGCCAAAAACATCCCGGCCTTCCATTCGCTTCAGGGCCGTATCAATGTCATCAAAGCCGACTTCAGTATCGATGACAGGATGAACCAGACCTCGCGCCATCTTCTGCATGGCATCAGCCATGTTTTCCATGCGGCAACCGAATGAACCGAGCAGCTTCAATTGTTGCTGAAACAACATCATCAAATTCATGCTGGTAGAGACACCGGATGTCGAGCCGCAGGTCACGAGCCGTCCACCGCGTCGTAGCGATAGCATGGATCCCGCCCAGGTATCGGCCCCGACATGCTCGAAAACAACGTCTACACCCTTCTTCTTGGTCAGTTTGCGGACAACGCCTTCAAAGCGGTCCTCGCGGTAATTTATGACATGATCCGCGCCAAGCGCCTTGGCTTTTTCAATCTTGTTGTCAGAACCTACGGTGGTGATGACAGTACAGCCCATCTTTTTGGCAAGCTGGATTGCAGCCGAACCAATGCCGGATCCGCCTGCATGGACCAGAATGGTTTCGCCGGACTCGAGCTTCGCGTTGTCGAAGAGCATATGCTCGACGGTCCCAAATGTGACCGGAGCAACTGCGGCGCCAATCTCGTCAACACCGGGAGGTGCAGGGACCAGTAGCCGAGCCTTCAGATTCACCTTCTCTTGAGCAAAGCCATCAAGATGGAAGCCGTGCACGCCGGAGACATGCTCGCAAAGATTATCGCGACCTTCGCGGCATGGGCGGCATAGACCGCAGGTTTGTGCGCCATAGATCGAAACCAGTTGTCCTGGAAGCAGATTGCTGACGCCCGGGCCGATAGCATCCACGATGCCGGATGCTTCCGCACCAATTGTCAAAGGCATTTTGCGCTTGGCAAAGGCCATGCCGCGCCAACCCCAGACATCAATGTGGTTGAGCGCAACCGCTTTGATGTTAACAGTGACTTCGCCGGGGCCAGGGGGAGGCGGAGGAGCGACGTCGACGATTTCAAGTTTGCGATCTTCGATCAGCTGTAGTGCACGCATATCCGTTTCCTTGAGTGGCGCCGCTAAAGGCAGGTAGCCGCTCATTTGTGGGTTGCGCAATTCCGGACGGGAAAACCGGATCCCGCATTTTGAAATTGCTCTAATTCAGGTTCCGGATTAGTTCGGTTCTGCCGTCATGACAAGACACGTATTTTGTCCGCCAAATCCGAAGGAGCTTGAAAGCACCGCTGAAACCTTTGCCTCACGCTTCATGTTGGGAACGACGTCGAGCACGATTGCAGGGTCGGGATTGTCATAGTTGATTGTTGGCGGAATAGTGCCGGTCTGAATTGTCAGAACTGAAAAAACGGCTTCGATAGCGCCCGCAGCAGTCAGCGTATGGCCGATCATCGACTTGTTGGAGGAAACCGGTAACGAGGATATGCGGTCACCAAAAACCGTCGAGAGGGCCAAATACTCCATCTTGTCGTTTTCCGGAGTTGAAGTGCCGTGGGCATTGACATAGTCGATGGCATCTTCCTTGATCCCCGCATCGTCCAAGGCTGCGCGCACGGCACCAATCGCCGGAGAGCCATCGGGCTTTGAGCGCGTGCGATGGAAATCATCTGCCTTTTCGCCGCAACCACGCATGATTCCGAGAATATTGGCGCCGCGGCCGACAGCAGATTCCAGCGATTCCATAACAAGCGCGCCGGAACCTTCGGCCATGACAAAACCGTCACGGTCCTTTGAGAAAGGCTTGGCGGCCTTATGGGCAGGTTCATTGTGGGTTGAAAGTGCCGATAGCAGCGAGAAGCGGATAAGCGCTTCTGCCGACACGGAGCCATCAGTTCCGATTGACAGGACGCGGTCGCTTTCGCCACGCCGGATAGCCTCGACACCAAGTTGGATTGCAGTTGCACCTGATGCACATGCGGTCGACAGCGTGATGGGCAGTCCGCGCGTTCCGAACTTGTCGGCGATACATTCTGCTATAAAGCCAAATTCGGCCGTGTTGAACATCGCGCTTTGCGGTGCCTTTCGGCACGCTGCCAGCAATAGATCGTAACCGGGTTCGCCTTCGGACTTTACCAGTGCATCAAGCGCGAAGCGGTTGCGCCATTCGAGTTCCACGGGTGGCGCTGCGAGAAACAAAGGCCCGCCGAAATCATCGATTGGAAAACCGGCTTGCGCTATGGCCTCTTCAGCGGCAAGGGAAGCCAGTTTCTGCGAAAGTGCTGACGCTCCCTGACTGCTCTCTTCAAGAAAATCCACAGTCCCGGCTATTTGCGTGCGCAGATTGTCGAGCGCAAAACGCGTTATGGTGTGAATGCCGGAAGTTCCCGAGGTCAGAGCTGTCCAGTTTTCTTCCTTGCCTTGTCCAAGCGAGGAGACGACACCAAGACCAGTAATCGCAACCAGGGGGCGACCTAGATGATCAGTATATTTGGACATTGGAATATCCTTTAAACCTTGCTCAGGCGGGCAACGCCTTCACTGCGCGTCGCACCGACGGAAGTCGCGAGTGCACTGGAAATATTAGCCGGACCAGTTGCCTCGTTTTCACTATCAAGCGGGAGAAAGGCTGTCCCATGAAAAACGCTCAATGCGGCGATGGCAACAGCGAGAGGGAATTGTGCCTCGCGCAGATGGCCCGTTTTACTGGAAAGTCCACGAACTGTTGAACTGGAGAAAGCCTCCAGCGCTGCTTTTTCTGCAGACGTGACTTTCTTTGCCCCGGTTGCACCGGAAACAATAAGATCAGCTGCCTTATCCGCACTTGCGGCACCCAGAAGCTTGGAAATCGTTTCGCCAAGGTTTTCGCGGTTGCGGCGAATCTGTGAGCTGTAAATAGCGTCAATGGCAGCGTAAGCGCGAACACCGCGCTTCTTGGCATGGTCTGCACTTTCGAGAACGAGAAAGGCACCGCCGGAGCCTGTGACAATGCCACCGCCCTCGGAATTTTCCCTTTGCCAAACCGGCGACCATCCATCGGTTTTCAACATCTGGTTTAGCTCGAAACCGAGCAGCATGTCGGGATGTTCAGCGTTATAGGAGCCTCCCACGAGGGCGTGGGTGCTTTGGCCGGAACGAATGCGCGAAACCGCTGTGTCTATTGCGGAAATACCCGCACCTTCTTCGCCCATGAATGTGCGTGAAGATCCTGTCACCTTGTGAACAATCGAAATATTGCCCGCAAGGAGATTGGAAAGCTGTGCCAGGAAAAGCGTCGGACGCAATTCTGTCGACAGTTTTTCGTTCAGCATTGTGCCAAGATCGTTGCGTACACGTGCTTCAGCCAGAATTTGCGTGTCGACAGTCACATCGCGTTCGCCGCCGCCCGCTGCCACAACCATATCCATTGTTGCGCAGAGAGCTTCATCGTCCTTGATGCCAGCGTCCTGTAGAGCAAGACCGGCAGTATATGTGCCGATGCGTTGCCAGGTTTCCATCTGTCGCTGATCGCCGCGTTTTGGAATCTGGCTGTTCCAATCGACTTCACCGAGCGGATGCACTGTGTATGGCTTGAATCTTTCACCATCGATGCGCGGCTTGGCTCCATCGTTGAAAGCTTGCCAATGAGCATCGGCCCCTTCGCCCAAAGAGGAAATGAGTCCGATACCTGTGATAACGACGGTGTTGTTCTGCATTGTCTCGCAACACCGTTGTTACGGTGCATCCGGTTAATGGATATGTCTTACGCCCGCGTTGGTCTGCGGATCAGGCTTTCTTGGCGGCGACCAGTTCGTCGATTTTGGCGCAAAGATTCTTCAACACGAAATATTCTTCGGTCGGAACCTTGCCGTCATTGACTTCCTGCGTCCACTGTTCAAGCGGAATCTTGATGCCGAATGCCTTGTCGATGGCGAAAACGATATCGAGGAAATCCAGACTGTCGATGCCAAGATCGTCGATTGTATGGCTTTCCGGCGTGATGCTGTCGCGGTCGATCTCGCTGGTTTCAGCAATAATATCGGCGACTTTGTCGAATGTATCGGACAATTGATTTTCCTTTTGTTTTAGGTGTCTCGTCTAAGACCCTGCGATCTGATGAGCCGGTATCTAGCTTTTTTCGCAGGCGAGGGAAAGACCCAAGAGCATGTGGTGATTAGTCGAATATGATTCTTCCGGCAACGTGAATGGTTTTTCCGTCCTCTGCGGGAGCTGCAACAACAGCCTCGCTGGGCCGGGGTGCCACTCCTGTTAGCGCTATTATATTGTTACGATCCGTGAGCAATACCAGATTTCCAGAGCCTTTGAACGAAATGATCGTGGTTCGAATTTGTTCAAGCTGCGTTTCTCTTGCTGTGTCATCGCCAGCCATTGGATCAAGCGGGGCGAATATTTCCATAGGGGATGAACCAAAGGAAAGGCGCGCTGTCTCCCGTGCATTACAAACGGTGCTTGTCAAAACCTTGTCGATTCGCACACCGCGGGCAGCAAATCGCGCGCCTAGCTTTTGCGCCAGCTGGTGACCCCGGTCCGAGAGCGTTCGTGCGGCACAATCCGCGGAAGTATCAGATGATGGGCTGAGCGCGCCTGAAGCATCGCCGCCCTGAATGAGGATTGTATAGCCTCCGCGCTGAACTCTTGCCCAAGCGGCATCTGTCGCCTGAGCGGGCACGGATGCGAGGGCGATGCCAAACGTCAGAACCAATCCGGAGTAAAGCCAAAGACTCGATCGATATGCCATTCATTCTCCTTATCAGGCAGATGGGAATTCTGCTCGCAAAAATAAAGTGATCGTTTTCCAGGCTTGCTCCTCGAAACTTCCGGGCTTATCCCAAGGATCATGAGTCTTATCCAAACAATCATCGTTGTTTTTGGCGTCATCGCTATCGCCTATGCGGCGGCGCATTTCAAATTGCTTGATGAGCGGGTCGGCGATGGTCTTTCCGATTTCGTGTTCATGATTGCAGCGCCGCTATTATTGTTCAGAACCATGGTGACGGCCGACTTTCATGGCGCAGCGCCCTGGTCGCTGTGGATCGCCTATTTCAGCGGTGTCGTTGTGGCCTGGGCCGCGTCGGACCTCGCTATCAAATATATGTTTGGCCGAGATAATCGCGCTGGTGTCGTTGCCGGGGTTTCTGGGTCTTTCTCCAATTTGGTTTTCCTTGGAATGCCGCTTGTGCTTGGCGTATTCGGGCAAAACGGCTTTGCGATACTCTCTCTCATTGTCGCCATTCACATGCCGATCATGATGGCAGCATCAATCAGCTTGCATGAAATCGCGATGCGACGGGATGGCGTATTCAGCGGAGAAGCCCATCTGGCGGCGGTCGTGCTTTCGTTCTTCAAGAGCTTGCTGCGAAATCCGTTCGTGCTTGGAATATTAGCCGGATGGATTTGGCGGCTTGTTGGTCTGACGATGCCACAGACAGCGGATGCTCTCATACAAACTCTGGCGAGTGTTGCGGGGCCGGTTGCGCTGTTCGCGATGGGGATGGGGCTGAAGAAATTTGGCGTGTCGGGAAATATTGCCGCAGCGCTCGTCATGTCTGTCATAAAATTATTGCTGATGCCTGCAGTTGTTTTAGGGGCTGTGTGGCTGTTGGGACTAGCGCCGTTTACCGCAAAAATTGCCGTCGTGGCAGCAGCTTTGCCTGCAGGCGTGAATTCCTATCTCATTGCCACACGCTTTGGAACAGGGCAGGCTTTGGCATCTAACTCAATGGTTATGGCGACTGCTCTGTCTGCGGTGACACTGGCATTCTGGGTTTCAGTTGTTACCTATATATTTGGCTAGCTGCGCCGTTGCAGCTTTTGCCAAAAAGGAGCAGGGTGCTTACGGACCTTGACCCAAGGCTCGATTGCCCAGCGCAATATGGTTATCCTTCACGGAATCCACCTAAAGAGCATAACCCTTCGAACACAGGGAGAATATGATGTTGCAGAAATCCAGCCAGTTCATGAAGCAGGCCAATCTTATCAATGGCGAGTGGATCGCGGCAGATTCGGGCAAGACAATCGATGTCATCAATCCCGCGACGGGGCTCGTCATTGGCACAGTGCCTAATTCGGGTAGGGCCGAAACGAAGCGCGCCATTGACGCGGCAGCGGAAGCCTTCAAAACCTGGCGCAAGACATCGGCGCTGGAGCGCTCAAAGCTGATGCGCAAATTGCACGATGCAATCCTGGACAATCAGGATGCGCTCGCCGAATTGCTGACGCTGGAACAAGGTAAATCACTCGCCGAATCCAAGGGCGAGGTTGGCATGTCTGCCGCTTATATCCTTTGGTATGCTGAAGAGGCGCGTCGTACTTACGGTGATACCGTACCGTCACCTTGGGCTGATCGCCGGATCATGATTACCAAAGAGCCAGTTGGCGTTATCGGCGCTATCACGCCTTGGAATTTCCCCTCTTCCATGCTGGCACGCAAGATTGGCCCGGCCTTGGCTTCTGGTTGTACAGCCGTTGTAAAACCAGCCACGCAGACACCTTATTCAGGTCTTGCATGGGGACTATTATGCGAGCAGGCAGGTATTCCGAAGGGCGTCGTCAATATTCTGACAGGCTCGGCCAGCGAGATTGGCGGCGAAATTACCAGCAATCCCGTCGTGCGTAAGATAACCTTCACGGGTTCTACCGAAATCGGCAAGATTTTGATCAAACAGGCGGCCGATACTGTCAAGAAAGTATCGATGGAACTCGGCGGAAATGCGCCATTCATCGTGTTTGATGATGCGGATGTCGACCGGGCCGTCGACGGCGCCATCATGGCAAAGTTCCGCAACTCCGGACAAACCTGCGTTTGCACAAATCGGTTTCTGGTTCAGGCTGGAATCTACGATAGTTTCGTTGAAAAATTTGCAGCAAAGACTGCAAAGCTCAAGATCGGCAATGGGCTTGAAGCAGGCACCGAACAAGGTCCGCTCATTGATGAAAAGGCCGTCGAAAAGGTTGAGGAATTTATCGCTGACGCAAAACAGAAGGGCGGGAAGATTGTCACTGGTGGCAAGCGCCATTCGCTAGGCGGCAGCTTCTTTGAGCCAACCGTCATTGGCGATGCAAAGCCGGACATGCTTTTCACGACAGAGGAAATCTTTGGCCCCGTTGCTCCTATCTACAAGTTTGAGACGGAGCAGGAAGCAATTGATCTTGCCAACAACACGCAGTTCGGCCTTGCCAGCTATTTCTACACGCAGGATCTTGGGCGTGTGTTCCGTGTTTCGGAAGGTTTGAAATATGGCATGGTCGGCGTCAATGAGGGACTGATCACAACCGTCGAAGCTCCCTTTGGCGGCGTTAAAGAATCAGGTCTCGGCAAGGAAGGCGGGCATCAAGGCATCGAAGATTATCTCGATACCAAATATGTCTGCATTGGTGGGCTTGGTCTTTAGGCTGTTTAGCTCACATCATTCACCTGATGCATTCCGGTGAATCAGGCTGCCTGCGCAATGAATCTTATAAAAGGTTTTAAAGTCAAATGGATACGGAAGTTTTTGGGCATACTGATTCAGGTGAAGCGGTGCATTGCATTACCATTGTTGGCGGTGGCCTGACGGCGAAAGTCCTGACCTGGGGTGCCGTTATTCAGGACCTGCGCCTGAAAGGTCATGAAAGTCCGCTGGTGCTTGGCTATCAGAACTTTGCCGATTACCCCGCCTATTCGCCCTATCTCGGGGCCACGATTGGCCGTTCCATTAATCGCATTCGGGACGGCGAATTGACGATTGATGGCAAAACCTATCAGCTGGAGAAGAATTTCCGCGGCTTGCACAATATTCATGGCGGCACGCTTGGGGCGGGAAAACGTTTGTGGCAGGTTGTGGCCGTTGGGCCGGACTATGTGACGCTGACAATTCATCTGCCCGATGGCGAGGTGGGTTTTCCGGGTAATCTCAACATTACCTGCACCTATATGCTTGAGTCGAAGGGCACTCTGGCCATTCGTATGGATGCAGTCACAGACAAGCCAACCCTATGCAATCTCGCGCATCACAGTTACTTCAATCTGGATGATGGTGGCGCAACTGAAGCGCTCGATCATCAGGTACGTATAGATGCGCAGGCCTATCTGCCTACCGATGCTGATCTTCTGCCTGATGGGCGCGTTTTGCCTGTGGCAGGAACCACGCATGATTTTCGTGAATTCAGACCAGTACGGCGTGAAGAAAACGGCAAGCAGGTTATCTATGACAATAATTTCTGTCTGGCGAGCGAGCGGCGCCCGCTGTGCCCGGTCGCTTGGGCCAGAGGAGCTAAATCTGGCGTGGAAATGACCGTGTCCACCACCGAGCCGGGTGTGCAGCTTTATGCATCCAATACGCTTGGCGGAAAGCCTGCCATTGGTTTGACCGGAAAAACATATGAAAATTATGCGGCATTGTGTTTCGAAGCGCAGATTTGGCCAGATTCAACACATTTTTCGTACTTCCCGCAGGCGATCCTGCGGCCAGACGAAACATACAGCCAAATGACAAAGTACAGTTTTAAAAAATCTTAGCCAAAGGCCGCGCGCGCTTCGCTCATGGGAGCAAGTGCGCCGTGAAATTCAACCACGCGAGCGGCAACCCTATGGGCACTGGCTGCAGCCTTGACGGGGTCTAAGCCGGCAAGGCGCGAGGCAATGTAGCCGCCATTGAAGCTGTCGCCAGCGCCGGTCGTATCAACTGCCTTGGCAATGGTTGCTGGCACGTTGGTGCGGCGACCATCAGCCACTACAAGCGCTGGCTCCGTGCCATCTTTAACGACGATCTCGCCTACGCCAAAACCGGCTATCCGGTCAGCCGTGTGATCAGGTGTTGCGTCGCCAAAAAGTGCGTTCTCATCCGGAAATGTGGGTAAGGCAATGTCGGTGACGCGAAAGGCATCGCTGAGTACCTGCTGGGCTGTGTCGGCATTTTCCCACAGGCGAGGGCGGTAATTGGCATCGAAGACAATGAGAGATCCCTGTTCGCGTGCGTTTTTGACAGCGTTCAAAACATTTTCACGGTTTTTGGGACTGAGAATACCCATGGTGATCCCGGAGAAATAAACAATCTCACGTCCGGCGAGGCTTTGTGCCAGCGCCTCCGTGTCATCTGCCAGCTGGCGCGCAGCCGCGTCATTGCGCCAATAGGTGAACGAACGCTCGGCCCCGGTCAAACTTATCGCATATAGTCCCGGGCGCGCACCGGCGATAATCGGACTATTGGCTGTTTGAATACCGTTTTCATTCAGGAATGCGCGCTGCTTCATCGAGAAGGGATCATCGCCGAAAGCCGTGACGTAATCTACGGGATACTCGGTTTTGGTAAGCGCCCGCACATACCAGGTGGTGTTAAGCGTATCGCCTGCGAAACCCATGCGCCATTGGTCGCCATTAGCACCGGACAGCTCAATCATACACTCGCCGATTGCCGCAAAACCACCCATGTCATCTCTCCCGAATATTGGTCGCGCGACTGATATACTAGTGCGGTCTGTATGTCATTTCCAAAGTGATGGCTGTCATAATCGTTTCGCCATGGCATGTTAGTCGGCGAATGCGAATGCAGGAGGAAATGATGACGCGGATTACGTCGATAGAACAACTTGAAGCCATTTATAGTGGTGTAAGTGAAGCCTCGACTGCCAAAGTGGCAGATCGAATCACGCCGGATTATCGCTTGCTGATTGAAGGATCGCCATTCGTTGCTTTTGCCACGAGTGGTCCGGAAGGGCTGGATTGTTCTCCGCGTGGTGATCTAGCCGGGTTTATCCGGGTACATGACGAGAGAACGCTAATGATGCCGGATCGGCGGGGCAACAACCGTATTGATTCGCTGCGAAATATCGTCCGTGACCCGCGTGTGGCTCTGTTGTTTCTCATTCCCGGTTTGACGACGACCTTTCGAGTCAATGGCCGTGCCTATATCGAAACGGATCAGGTAGTGCTTGAGAGTTTCAATGTGGACGGCAAGGCGCCACGATCCGTCACCGTCATTGAGGTCGAAGAGGCCTATTTCCAATGTGCCCGCGCGCTTATTCGGTCGGAGCTTTGGAATCCATCAAAACATCGTTCTCCGAAGGAGTTTCCGACGCCGGGCCAAATCCTTGCCGCGTTGAGCGAAGCGCGCTTTGATGGTGATACCTATGACCGCGAATGGCCGGAGCGGGCCGCAAAAACCATGTGGTAGCAGGAGCAAGGTTTGCTCTAAAGAGATGACTGTCTGCCGATGGCAATTTCCATGCGGTCGGCAGAAAAGTGCGTTGTTGCGTATTCAACAGGCCGTCCATCCATATCGACATTGACGGCTGTTGCGACGATAACAATGGCGCCAGGCGAAAGCTTCAAGTGTCGCAGATCCTCAGCATCAGCATGCCGGGCTCCGATAATCGTTGACTGACGCAGATAGTCATCAATTCCTGCCCGTTTAAACGCTGCGGTAACCGAACCGGTCGCACGATAATCCTCGATGATATTTGGCACACGCGCAGCATCGAACCAGGATGTGGCGCAAGAGATGGGATTGTTATCTGCTGTGTGCATCGTATCAATTCTGATGACCATGCCGGAGTGCATTCCAAGCGCAGAGGCAACTTCCGCTGTAGGCTCCTCCAGCGACGACCCAAGCAGCACACCCTTTGTCTCGCGAACCTGTGTTGAGAGAATTTCCGAAAACCTCGTGCGTTCACCAATTCGATAGGTGAGCTTTTTGGCATTGGCGACGAATGTCCCGCGCCCTTGTTCAGCTCGAAGCACGCCTTCCTTCGTTAATGCGGCTATTGCGCTGCGGATTGTATGACGATTGACGGAAAACCGGGTTGCAAGCTCCACCTCAGGCGGCATGCGCACGCCACTGGCCATTTTGCCCGCTGAAATATCGCCCCTGATCTGATCGGCAATCTGCCGCCAGACAGCAACGCCACTATTCCTGGTTATCAAATGGCTTGAACGCATGCTTTGTCATGCTCCTGTCATTGACGGGTATTATAACCACGCTTATTGTCTAGTTGTATATATAAATAGACAAATTGCTGTGAGGTGTCAATGCGCAATGCAAATTTGAAAACGGGTAAGGAACCCGATGTAACAGCTGAGATTGCAGATTCCAGCCGCAAAGCGGCTATGGCGCTTCTGGCGCAAGCAACCGTGCAGGAAATGCGGCAGTTCTGGGAGCGCTGGGAAAACAAGCCAGCAGTGGAAACTCTGCGCGGTCCTGAAACCGGCCTGGTCATGGTGCGTGGACGCATCGGCGGTGGTGGCGCAGCTTTCAATCTGGGCGAGGCGAGCGTGACGCGAGCGACCATAAGGCTCGATAATGGCGCGGTCGGTCATGCCTACGCGCTCGGGCGTTCAAGCGAGAAAGTAAAGCTCGCTGCAGTCTTTGATGCGATCTGGCAGGAGCCAGCCCATCGCCAAGCAGTTGAAGACAACGTGCTTGCTCCAATCGCGCAGCGTTTGAATGAAGGGCTTGAACTGAAGCGGGCTGAGACCGCTGCAACCAAGGTCGATTTTTTCACTATGGTGCGAGGAGATGATTGATGCGCGCAGCAACTCAGGTTTTTGAAGGCGGGTTCGCCGACACGGTTTTAAACTCGCAGGAGATTTTTCGGGCATTGATGGACGCTATGGCCAATCCGGGCCGTGTCATTTCCGTCGGTGATCTGGCTCTTGCTCCATCGCCCTTATCGCCGGCGATAGCTTCGATTGCAGCCACGTTGTTGGATCATGATGCGGTCGTCTGGTGTGACAAGCCAGTGAAAGCATCGCAGGACGCTATCGGCTGGCTGAAGTTCCATACTGGCGTTGAGCTCACGAATGATCCTTCCCAGGCCGATTTTGCTTTGGTCAGCGACATCGAAAACATGCCGTCTTTTGATTCATTTGCCAAAGGCACGTCTGAATATCCGGATCGTTCGACCACAATCATTTTGCAGGTGACCGGTTTTGATGGTTCGCAAGAATTGACCCTCGAAGGTCCTGGAATCAAGGATAATGCGGTCTTTGCGCCGAATGAGCTTCCTAGAATGTTTATTGAACAATGGGCAGCAAATCGTGGCGTCTTTCCGCGTGGTATCGACCTGATCTTTGCTGGCAATGGCGCGCTTGCCGCTTTGCCGCGAACCACCCGCATTTCGAAGAAGGAGGCTTAGGCCATGTATGTTGCTGTTAAAGGCGGCGAAGCCGCCATTCGCAATGCGCACAAGCTTCTGGCAGACCGCCGCCGTGGTGATCGCTCCGTTCCGGCTATCGGCCTCGATCAGATTGTTGAACAGCTGGCGCTCGCAGTTGATCGTGTGATGGCTGAAGGTTCGCTCTACGATACCGAGCTTGCTGCGCTCGCTGTGAAACAGGCTCGCGGCGATATGATTGAGGCGATTTTCCTCGTTCGGGCTTACCGGACGACCTTGCCGCGTTTCGGCTATACAAAGCCGGTCGAGACATCGCAGATGGCTATTGAACGCCGCATTTCCGCAACATTCAAGGATCTGCCAGGCGGTCAATTGCTGGGTCCGACCTTCGATTATACGCACCGCTTGCTCGATCCTGAACTTGCGGAAGATGGGTCAGTTGATCTGCCGGATCAACGCATCGAGGCCCATGAACATATGCCGCGTGTGACCGATATTCTCGGCCATGACGGCATGATCGAAGCTGATGGTGATATGCCTGAGGGAGCTCAAACGGGCGATTTGACCCGCGAGCCTTTGACCTTTCCGCTTGAGCGGGATTTGCGATTGCAGGCTCTGGCGCGCGGCGATGAGGGTTTTCTGCTGGGCTTGGCCTATTCCACCCAGCGCGGCTACGCGCGTAGCCATCCTTTTGCCGGTGAAATTCGCATTGGTGAGGTTGAAGTGGAACTCGAAGTCGCCGAACTTGATTTTCCACTAACGCTTGGCCGCATTCGTCTTACCGAATGCCAGATGGTCAATCAGTTCAAGGGATCATCTAAGCAGCCGCCCCAATTCACGCGTGGCTACGGGCTTGTTTTCGGCCAAAGCGAGCGCAAGTCCATGTCCATGGCTCTTTGCGACCGCGCATTGCGGGCAAGAGAGCTGGGAGAGGACATTACCGCTGCGGCGCAGGACGAAGAATTCGTCATCTCACACAGCGATAATGTTCAGTCGACCGGCTTCGTCGAGCATCTGAAATTACCGCATTATGTGGATTTCCAAGCGGAACTCGATCTCGTGCGCCGTATGCGTAGTGGGCATGAAAGCCAAAAGAACGAAATCAGTGAGGCTGCAGAATGAACTCAGTCGCCACCGCCTCCATCACCTCCGCCATCGGAGTCGCCCCAGCTGTCGCTGCTGCCGGAAACACCAGTGTCGCCGCTATCGTTATTCAATTTTTTTCGGTTCTTGTTGCGCTGCTTGATTGCGGCAAGCGCTACGATGAAAACAAAAACACCAGTAAAAAGATAAAACTCAATATCTCCCGTCATGCATCCCTACGTTTTGCAGTTCAAACCAAAGGATCAAAACTCCGTGGTTTTGCGCAAACCAACTCCTTTGAGGCTATGACAAAATGACCGAGCTTGCCACCTACAATTTTGCTTATCTTGATGAGCAGACCAAGCGGATGATCCGCCGGGCTATTCTCAAAGCCATTGCCATACCTGGATATCAGGTGCCGTTTGCCAGCCGCGAAATGCCCATGCCCTATGGGTGGGGTACTGGCGGCGTACAGGTAACGGCTGCGATCATCGGCCCGAAGGACACGCTGAAAGTAATCGATCAAGGCGCTGATGACACAACGAATGCGGTTTCAATTCGTGCCTTTTTTCAAAAGGTTGCCAATGTTCCGGTGACCACGAAGACCACAGAAGCAACAATTATCCAGACGCGCCATCGCATTCCGGAGACTGCGCTAGCAGCAGGTCAGACGCTCGTCTATCAGGTGCCAATCCCAGAGCCGTTGCGCTTTCTTGAGCCGCGTGAAACCGAAACGCGCAAAATGCATGCGCTGGAGGAATATGGGCTCATGCATGTGAAGCTTTACGAAGATATCGCTCGCCACGGCCATATTGCGACCACCTATGCCTATCCGGTGAAGGTCGAGGGGCGTTATGTGATGGACCCATCTCCGACACCCAAATTCGACAATCCCAAGATGCATAACTCGCCAGCCTTGCAGCTTTTCGGTGCAGGGCGGGAGAAGCGGATTTATGCAATTCCTCCCTATACGCAGGTCGTCAGTCTCGATTTCGAAGATCATCCTTTCGAGATTCAGAAGTTTTCGCAGCCATGCGCTCTTTGTGGTGCCAAGGGCAGCTATCTCGATGAAGTCATTCTCGACGATAAAGGAGGCAGCATGTTCGTCTGTTCCGACACGGATTTTTGTGAAGAACGGCAGGCCGCAGGGCATCGCGGTGAATTATCGGCACCACAGGCGGAGGCAGCAGAATGAGCGATATACCACTCTTGAAGGTTGGGGCATTATCGAAATTTTACGGAAGCCGTATCGGCTGCAAGAATGTTTCGTTTGAGCTTTTTCCTGGCGAAGTGCTGGCCGTCGTTGGCGAATCCGGGTCCGGTAAAACCACATTGCTCAATTGTCTGGCTACGAGACTTGCGCCTTCTGCCGGCACGGTCGAGTACCGCATGCGCGACGGGCATTTCCGTGACCTCTACCGCATGGGCGAGGCAGAACGGCGCTTCCTGATGCGTACCGACTGGGGTTTTGTTCACCAGAATCCCGCTGATGGCTTGAGAATGACCGTGTCTGCGGGCGCAAATGTTGGCGAGCGGCTGATGGCCGTTGGTGACCGGCATTATGGCAATATACGCGCTACAGCCACCGATTGGCTGGGCCGCGTTGAGATTGCAGGGGACCGCATTGACGATCAGCCGCGCGACTTTTCCGGCGGTATGCGCCAGCGCCTGCAGATTGCACGCAATCTTGTTACCAATCCGCGTCTCGTTTTCATGGATGAACCGACGGGTGGGCTGGACGTTTCGGTGCAGGCAAGGCTTCTTGATCTGCTCCGCGGTCTTGTCAGCGATCTTGGCCTGGCAGCGATTGTCGTGACCCATGATCTGGCCGTAGCTCGTCTTCTCTCACATCGTATGATGGTGATGAAGGACGGTCACGTCGTGGAAACGGGTCTTACCGACCGCGTTCTGGACGATCCGCAGGCGCCATACACGCAGCTTCTTGTCTCCTCAATTCTACAGGTTTGACCATGCCGACACCTCTCGTTGTTTCCGATGTTGCCAAGAGCTTCACCATGCATTTGCGTGACGGCATTTGCTTGCCGGTTGTGGCCAATGTTTCCTTCTCCATTAAAGCAGGGGAATGCGCCGTGCTGGGTGGTCCTTCCGGTGCGGGTAAAAGCTCGATTCTCAAGATGATCTATGGCAGTTATGCTGCCGATACCGGCCAAATCATCGTGCCTTACCGGGACAGGTTGGTTGATGTTGCGGCGGCAGACGCGCGCACAATGCTTGGCATTCGACGCGATCTGATTGGCTATGTAAGCCAGTTTCTGCGCACTGTGCCGCGCGTTTCTGCCCTTGATGTTGTAGCTGAGCCATTAGTGGCACGCGGCATTGATCGCGATGAAGCGCGCGAAAAGGCAGCCGCTCTTCTCGCGGGGCTTAATTTGCCGGAACGGTTGTGGTCATTGCCGCCGGCGACATTTTCGGGTGGTGAGCAGCAGCGCGTTAATATCGCTCGGGGCTTTATCACGGATCATCCCATTTTGTTGCTTGATGAGCCTACGGCGTCACTCGATGCCAGAAACCGCGATGTGGTGGTTTCAATGATCCGCGACAAGAAAAATGCGGGCGTCGCCATGCTTGGCATCTTCCACGATGACGATGTGCGCGAAGCAGTCGCCGACAGGATTATCGATGTCACGGCGTTTTCGGCTCAAACCGGAGCGGCCGCATGAGTCGTCTGTCTGAAATACCTTTGGTGCATGAAACCGCAACGGTTCAGGATTCCACGCTGGGCCGTTACACGGAAGTTTCCGAGCGTTGCCGCATAAGCGAAGCTACGCTCGGCGACTATTCCTACATTATGCAGGATGGCGCCGTCTGGTGTGCGAAGATTGGCAAATTCGCCAATATTGCAGCCAGCGTTCGTATCAACGCGACCAACCACCCGACATGGCGTCCGACACTGCATCATTTCACCTATCGTTCCGCCGAATATTGGGATGATGCGGGAGTCGACGACGAGTTTTTTGAATGGCGTCGGTCAAATCTTGTCACCATTGGGCACGATGTGTGGATCGGTCACGGATCAACAATCCTGCCCGGAGTGACTGTTGGTGACGGGGCGGTTATCGGTGCTGGAGCCGTCGTCTCGAAGGATGTTGCGCCCTACACAATTGTTGGCGGTGTTGCGGCCAAAAAAATCCGGGACCGATTTGATCCCCATACTGCGGAGCGTCTGCAAAGGTTGGCCTGGTGGGATTGGGATCATGCAAAATTACGTGCTGGGCTGGATGATTTCCGCACATTGGAGATCCAGGAATTCCTGGAAAAACATCACGTTTAGATACAGCCCAAAGTTGTCACGAAACTGAGACAAAACTGCCATTGCAGGTTCACATAAACCCTCTACCACAGGCTGACGCCAACAGAGGTTAATTGATGCTGAAAATCGAAAACGTGACGCGGCGCTTTGGCAATAATATCGCCATAGACAACGTCAATGTAGAAATTCCGCAGGGTCAGATGGTTGGCATTATTGGCCGGTCGGGAGCGGGTAAATCAACGCTGCTGCGCATGATCAACCGGCTGATCGATCCGTCGGAAGGTGCCATCATTTTTGAAGGCACGGATGTTGCGAAATTGCGTGGCAGCAATCTACGCAACTGGCAGCGTGATTGCGCAATGATTTTCCAGCAATTCAATCTTGTGCCGCGTCTTGATGTGCTTACCAATGTTCTGCTTGGGCGCCTCAATCACCGCTCAACAATAAAAAGTCTGCTGGGCATTTTCTCGCGTGAAGAGCGCGCCATGGCGATCGCAGCTCTTGAGCGACTGGATATTGCGAAAACCGCTTTACAGCGTGCTGGAACACTTTCCGGTGGTCAGCAGCAGCGTGTCGCTATCGCCCGCGCCTTGATGCAGAATCCCAAAGTCATTCTGGCCGATGAGCCTATCGCCTCGCTGGACCCGCGCAATGCGCAAGTGGTTATGGAATCACTGCGTGATATCAATGAGCGTGAAGGCCTTACGGTCATAACCAATCTGCATACGCTCGATACGGCGCGTCATTTTTGCCAGCGGATCATCGGGATGCAAGGAGGCAAAATCGTATTCGACGGCGGGCCGGACGACCTGACGGAAATGGCTGCCCGCCGGATTTACGGTGCTGACGGCCTCAAGGACGCATTTTCAGAAGCTATTACATCGACCAGTATTTCGCGCGGCGCGCCAAAACCCATTCCCGAGCTTGAGGCTATTCTGGCCGCTCGCTGAGAGATCGTCTAGCCCACGTCACGGGCAACCATGAACAGATCACAAACTCAAACAGACGTTTGACAGGAGAGACCAATGTTGCTCAAAAAAGCCCTTCTTGGTGCGATCGCAATCGGCGCAATGCTTGCCGGTTCGATGGCTCGTGCAGAAAACCTCGAAACATTCCGCGTTGGCATTATCGGCGGTGAGAATGAAGCTGATCGCCTGCGCAATTATCAGTGCATTGTAGACCAGCTGCCAAAGGTACTTGGCGTAAAGAACGTCAAACTATTTCCTGCTACGGACTATGATGGCGTTATCCAGGGCTTGCTCGGCGGTACGTTGGATTATGCAGAGCTTGGCGCATCTGGTTTCGCAAAAATCTATCTCGCAAACCCGAAGGCTGTTGAACCAATCCTGACAACAGTCCAGACAGACGGCGCCACCGGCTATTATTCGATCATGGTTGCCCGCAAAGATAGCGGCATCAAGACGTTAGCCGACATGAAGGGTAAAAAGCTGGGTTTTGCTGATCCAGACTCAACCTCCGGTTATCTTGTTCCAGTTACGGCTCTGCCAAAAGACATCAAGACCTCTGTGAAGGATTACTTCAGCGAAACCGGCTTTGGTGGCGGACACGAAAATCTTGTGCTTGCTGTCAAAGATGGCAAGTTTGATGCTGGTACGACTTTCGGTTCGGGTGTTGGCAAGTTCGATGAAGGCTATACCTCCGGCAATTTGCGCAAGATGGTCGATAAGGGCATTATCGACATGAAGGATTTTGTGGAATTGTGGAAGTCACCATTGATTCCAAATGGCCCGATAGTCGTCCGTACTTCGCTAGACAGCGACGTGAAGACAAAGTTTAAAAACTTCATGATGGAACTTCCAAAGTCAGATCCAGCCTGCTTTGCAGCAACGATGGGCGGCGATTTCAAAGGCTACACAGAAGTAAACACTGAATTCTACCAACCCATCATTGACGCTCGTAAGGCGCAGATCGGCGGTTAATTCAATCACCCTTTCACGGCCAGATCACTTGATCTGGCCGTGATTTTTTATGCTCTGGAAGGATAAGCCCATGAGCCGCGCCAATTCGACAGAACTAACGCCTGAAGGAATAGAGATCGAGCGTCATTGGCAAGAACTTGCCAGCCGTCGCCGTGCATATTCCTGGTTGATCGGCATTGGCTTGCTCATTGCTGTTTCGGGTTCGCTTTGGTTTGCAAACGAGTCAAATGCGGGCAAGTTCTTTGACCGGCTGCCACATTTCTTCGATTTCGCTGGGGATTTGATTCCGCGCGATGGGTGGGAAGTCTGGCGCGCCTTGTTCGATCTGCCATCACCCTATTTCGATGGAAGCTTGAAATTCGACTACCCGGAGGGCCGGGTTTACATTTTCAGTGGGCTCTACATTCCCGAATATTTCTACAAAATGCTGGAGACGCTCAATATCGCGATCATCTCGACATTGGTGGGAGCGTTTTTCGGTTTCCTTCTTTGTTTTCTTGCGGCCAAAAACCTTGTGAAGAGCAAGCTGATAAGGTTTGCCGCGCGTCGCTATATGGAAATTCTGCGCGCCTTTCCCGAGATAGTCATCGCTGGGTTCTTCGCCGCGATTCTTTCGCTGGGGCCTATACCCGCTATGTTCGCCGTCGGCATTCACACCATCGGTGCGCTTGGCAAGCTATTCTTCGAAGTTGTCGAGAATGCTGAGATGAAGGCAGATGAAGGCCTGCGCGCAGCTGGTGCCAATTGGTTCGAGCGAGTTGGCTTTGGAATTGTCCCACAAGTCATGCCGAATTTCATGTCCTATGCTTTGTTGCGTTTGGAAATCAATGTGCGTGCCTCCACAATCATCGGTGCGGTTGGTGGCGGGGGCATTGGTGAAGAATTGCGCCTTTCCATCGGGCGTGGTCATCAAGCAAAGACACTGGCAATCATATTGCTGCTTTTGGCAACGATTATCGCCGTCGATCAATTCTCTGCCTGGCTGCGGCGACGCCTTGTCGGCAATCAGGCTTTCGCTTTTGGAGGCAAACAGTCATGAGCGCTATAACCTCCTTGAATGTTGCTGACTTCGAAGCCCGCTACCCCGATGTGTTCAACCCTTCGATTTTGAAGCGCTTCATGCCCTTGATCATAGGGGCTGGTGTCGTGCTTTATGTTATCTATTGCTGGTGGTTTTTTTCCATCGGCACGGTGCTTGCATCAGGCCAATGGCAGCGGGCTGAAATTTATGCTCGCGACTGGGTGTCTTATGCGATCCGCACAACAGTCCGTATGGGCGCTGAGGGGACAACTATCAGCTATCCGCGCTTTTCCGAGCTTGGCGACAATCCGAAGCCGGATTGGGCGATCAAGCAAGGCAATGATGTCACGATAACATTCGGCACGGGTAAGTCGCTTCAGATCACCCCGACACAGGTTATCGCTACGCGCGGCAGTGAGAAACTCCTCGTGCACATTGAGCCCGATGGTGCCAAACCTCAGGGAGCTTTGCCTGATTGGGCATCGCTCAAGGAAGATCAGGTCACGGTCAATTTCGGCTTTGCCGGAACCGCCGATATTATTCCAGAGCGGGTCGTTGTCAGCCGACGTTTCTTCGGCTGGGCGAATTTTGTCTTCGATACCGCTTCGCCCTTCTGGAACAAATCCCTTGGCGAAGTCGCATCCATGATTGTCAGCGGCGAGCGTATAAAGCCGGAAATGTCCAATGCCGAGCTGGCATTCGACAATATCTGGTACAACTCCTCCTGGCAGCATGGCGATGTCTGGACCAAGCTCATGCAGACCATTGTCATGGCATTTGTCGGGACCTTGCTTGCAACGCTTGTGTCGTTCCCGTTGGCCTTCATAGCCGCACGCAATATCATGCCGAACTTCTTTGCAAATCAGATCACAAAGCGGTTTTTCGATTTTCTCCGTTCGGTCGATATGCTGATCTGGGCATTGTTCTTTACGCGCGCCTTTGGTCCGGGACCGCTTGCCGGTATTTCCGCTATCTTTTTCACCGATACGGGTACGCTCGGAAAAGTTTATTCCGAAACGCTGGAAAACATTGATGACAAGCAGCGCGAAGGCGTCAAATCTGTTGGGGCGGCGCCCGTAAATGTTCAGCGGTATGGCGTCTTACCGCAGGTACTGCCGGTTTTCGCCAGCCAAGCGCTTTATTTCTGGGAGTCAAACACACGGTCGGCCACCATTATCGGTGCGGTTGGCGCAGGTGGTATCGGACTGAAACTTTGGGAGGCGATGCGCACCAATACCAATTGGCACAATGTTGCCTATATGGTCGTGCTTATCCTCGCGGTGATCTTTATCTTTGATAGCATTTCCAATGCACTGCGCTCCCGCCTGATGGGAAAGCAACAATGAAATTGGCGACGTTCAATGGCTTGTCATAATCGGAGCGTAACGCGACACTGCTCCGGAGGAATCAAAATGCGCTATGCGATTTATTTTACACCGCCTTCCAGCGATCCATTGTTGAAAGTGGCGGCTAACTGGCTTGGCCGAAATGCCTTTACCGGGCAGCCGGTGCGTCCGCCACAAATTCGCAACCTGGCGCATGAGGAAGTAACGAAGCTTACGGAATCCGCCCGGCGTTATGGGTTCCATGCAACGCTCAAGGCACCCTTTCATCTGGCCGAAGGGGTGGAGGAACGGGAGCTTCTGTCCGCCTTGATGCATTTTGCGTCCTCCATGCGACCGGTAGAGATTCCCAAGCTGAAGATTGCAAATCTTGACGGTTTCTTTGCTCTGGTTCCTGAAGAACCCGTGGCGAAGCTAAACCAGTTGGCCAATGATATTGTTGTTGCATTTGATCGTTTTCGCGCGCCGCCCAGCGTGGCGGAAATCGCAAGGCGAAATCCTGAGAAAATGAGTGTTTCGGAGCGGCGTAATCTTGAACAGTGGGGGTATCCTTATGTGTTCGATGATTTCCGTTTTCACATGACGCTTACCAATCCCGTTGCGGAGCAAGACCGGGAAAAGATCGCTCAAATGCTGAGCGAATTTCTGGAGCCTGTTCTCGAAGAGCCTGTTGAGATCAACAATATCGCATTGTTTATCGAGGCGGAGCCCGGTGCCCCATTCGAAGTACATTCCCTGCATCCCTTGGCAGGAACGAACATAAGAAAGACCGCTTGAAATGTCCGCCGAACTTGTATTGAACAACGCCAAAATCGTTCTGGAGAATGAAGTAATTCCCGGTTCCGTCCTTATCCGCGACGGAAAAATCGCCGATATTTCGAACACCTCCACATCGGGCGGGGAAGATTTCGAAGGCGACTATCTTATTCCTGGGCTGATTGAGCTGCACACGGACCATCTTGAAGGCCATTACATGCCGCGCCCCAAGGTCCGCTGGAATCCTATTGCTTCCGTTCTAGCCCATGATGCGCAGATTGCCACATCGGGTATCACCACCGTGCTCGATGCCTTGCGCGTCGGTATGGATGAAGATGCCGAAATGACGCCGCAGGAAATCCGTAAGCTGGCGGATGCAATAGAAGACAGTGTGCAGCAGGATCGCCTGCGCGCTGATCACTATTTTCATCTGCGCTGCGAGGTGTCGGCGGCTGACTGCCTGGATGGATTTGCATTTTTCGAAAATGACAACCGGGTTCGTCTCGCATCGCTCATGGATCACGCACCGGGTCAGAGGCAGTTTGTCAATCTTGAGACCTACGCAACCTACTACCAGCGTAAGCTGAAATTATCCGATGTTGAGTTTAATGCATTCTGCGAAAAGCGGATGGCGCAATCTGCGACGAATTCCGGTCCCAACCGCAAAGCTATTTCAGATTTTTGCCGTGACCACGGTATCGTTCTTGCCAGTCATGACGATGCGACGGGCGCGCATGTTGATGAGGCGGTCGAGCAGGGTATTCAGGTTGCCGAGTTTCCAACGACTCTTGAAGCCGCAGCTGCATCCAAACAGGCGGGTCTTTCAGTGCTGATGGGCGCGCCGAATGTTGTTCGCGGCGGTTCGCATTCGGGCAATGTTTCGGCGCGAGAGCTTGCCGAGCATGGATATCTGGATATCCTCTCGTCGGATTACATTCCGTTCAGCCTTATCCAATCGACATTCTTCATGAGCGAGACTGTCGATAATATTACGCTTCCCGAGGCTATCCAGCTTGTGACCAGAAATCCGGCCAAGGCTGTAGGGTTCGAAGATCGTGGTGTCATCGAGATTGGCAAGCGCGCGGATCTTGTTCGCGTTCGCGTCGATGAGCATATTCCGGTGGTGCGTACAGTATGGCGGGAAGGCCGAAGAGTGGTGTGATGACAGCTTCTGCTTCAATAGAGCGCTTGCTTGACCCTGCAGCTGACTACGTTCGAAATGGCGTATTTGTTGCGGTCGTCGGTCCAAGTGGTGCCGGTAAGGATACCATTATCGACTATGCTCGAATGGTGTTAAAAGATGAGCCGGGATTTCATTTTGTACGCCGCGTGGTAACTCGCCCATCGTCCGTCGATGCGGAGGATCATGATACGTTGAGTGAGGCGGAGTTCTCGAAGGCGTTGCAATCGGGTGCTTTTTCGCATCAGTGGGAAGCGCATGGCCTATGCTATGGTTTGCCTAAATCCGTCCATGATGAAATCCGGCTGGGAGTTGTCGCAATAGCAAATGTTTCGCGCGGTATCGTTCCGAAGCTTCGTGCGACCTACGCAAATTTTGCCGTAGTCCACATTACGGCTTCGCACGAGGTATTGGCTAAGCGGCTCGCGGCGCGAGGCAGGGAAAGTGCCGACGAAATTCAACGTCGCTTGATGCGGGCTGGTGCAAATCCTTGCGATCCTTTGGACGCCATCATGATTGACAATTCCGGGGACGTGGCAAAAGCCGGAGGCGAATTCGTTGCGCTGCTGAGAAAGATGGCGGTGAAAGCGGCAATCTCCGAACAGGTTTGAGCCACACAGCTGCTGGAGTGGACAATTGTGCCTCAGGATATTATGTGAAGGCATAACAACATATCCGAAACCAGACAGCGAAAAAAATGCCAGTTAGCAGTGCTTATGGCGCCAACCGCTTCGCGGTAGCGCCGATGATCGACTGGACAGACAGGCATTGCCGGACTCTGCATCGCCAGTTCACGCGCTATTCTCTGCTTTATACCGAGATGATCGTTGCCGATGCTGCCATCCACGGAGATCGGGAGCGGATACTGGGTTTTGCGAATGAGGAACAGCCGGTTGCGTTGCAACTGGGTGGCTCTGACGCTGCCAAGCTGGCGGAAGCTGCTCGCATTGGCGAGGCAATGGGATATGTGGAAATCAACCTGAACGTAGGCTGCCCTTCAGACCGGGTTCAATCGGGAACATTTGGCGCTTGCCTTATGAAAACGCCGGAGATCGTTGCGCAGGCCGTTCTTGCCATGAAGCGGGCGGTCGATGTCCCGGTTACCGTTAAGTGCCGCATTGGTGTCGATGATCAGGATACCGAGATAGCGTTGAACAATTTGGCGAAAGCCGTGTTCGACGCTGGTGCCGATGCTCTGTGGGTTCATGCCCGCAAGGCTTGGCTGAAGGGGCTTTCGCCAAAGGAAAACCGTGATATTCCGCCATTGGACTATGATCGCGTCTACCGGCTTAAGCAGCAATATGTGAATCAATTCATTGGGATAAACGGCGGTATTCAGACCATCAGCGAAGGCCTTCAGCATTTGAATCATGTTGATGGCGTGATGCTCGGCCGGGCTGTCTATCATAACCCGATGATGCTCGCTGAAGTTGATACTGCCATTTACGGCAATGAGAACGGCCCGGCGTCGATCGATGCCATTATTGATTATATGTGCCATTATGCGGATAGGCATATAGCGGCTGGCGGGCGATTGTCTCACATAGCGCGCCATATGGTCGGGCTGTTTCATGGCGCTGCCGGTGCGCGGCGCTGGCGGCAAATCTTGTCAACAGAAGCCAATCAGACAGGTGCGACCAGCAATGTCATACGCCGCGCCTATGCGGCTGTTCAGAATGCTGCCATCGAAAAAGCGGCCTAATCAGTCAGGACCAGCCGGTCCCCCCGAACTGAAAAAACACTGAGTGTGTTAAGAAAGTTCATGCCAAGCAAGCTGCCGTCCATACGGCCATCTTGCGTTACCATGGCGCGCATATTCCGCCGCTCGATATCGCCAATTTTTATACTGTCGATTGTGATGTTTGCAGCATTTGCAAGGCCGTTGGCCGTCATAACGGGCGTGCTGTAGTTAAGTTTATCCGGATCGATACCCGCTCTGCGTGCATCATCTGCCGAAAGCACGATGGACGACGCGCCGGTGTCAATCATGAAGGGTACGGTTTCGCCATTAACCTGTCCGCGCACTTCGAAGTGCCCGTTTTCTGCCTTGGCCAGCGTTACAGAAACCAGTCCGTCTCCATCCCGCGTGGAAATCGGGCTGCCGGGTATCAGGCCCGCGGTAATACGATGGCCAACATCCTGCAATTCATAGCGATATTGGTATCCGGTCACGAGGGTGAGAATAATAACGATCCATACGGCGAGGTTGCGCAGGGAATGGCTGAGCGGAATTCCCGAACCCAATAGCGCAGACCCGACAACAACGCCCAATATGCCAAAATAGGCCAGGCGCGCGAATGAATCATTGGCAATGCCGAATGTCGAACCAGCATCATTGTTTGTTACCAGTAGCAACAGGACAATGCCGATAAGAGCGATGGCGATCCAAAACACACGCATTCTATTGCTCCTGCTTTTCCCGCGCCATGCGAGTGCGACGGGTTTCCCGGCGCGGGCGCCGTTCCAGCGTCGCGAGGCGGGCGGGGAGCGTGGCCATGATGGAGTGGCGATTATCCGCAGACATCATGATCCATCCGGCGATTTCATCGCGTGTGCGTCCACAACCGAAACAATAGCCGGTCTTTATGTCGATCGCGCATACGAGAATGCAGGGTGACTCAATACTCATACAGCAAATCTGGTGTGATTAGAGGGCAATGACAAGCCCAAGCTGCAGCGTAATTGCAGTCAATTGCTGTATGGCTCCCAGCGTATCGCCGGTTTGCCCGCCAATTTTATCCCGGCACAGTCTGCTGAACCCGAAAAATACCAGAGTAGTTAAAGTGGCAGCAAGGGTAATCGCCAAAAGCCCGCCAGCAATACCGAATGTGATGACCCCGATAATGGCGGCAGAAATGAGCGCGAAATTGGCTGCTGATGCATCGGGTATTCCGGCTCTGTCAGCAACGCCACCATTTCGCGCCGAGGGCAGGGTTTGCCAGAATTTTACCAATAATCCTCGGCTGGTAGCTTCCGTTCCGATCACGATAAGAACGACTTGAAACAGACTGACTTCATCAATGATGGTTGCAAGTAGCGCTATCCGCAGCAAGATCATCAGAATCAGTGCCAATGTGCCATAGGAACCGTTGGTGGAGTTTTTCATGATCTCCAGACGGCGTTCCGCCGTCGCGCCGCCAAAAAAGCCATCAGCCACATCTGCCAAGCCGTCTTCATGCAGTGCGCCGGTGGTCACGATCAGCGCCGTAACAGCAAGGATTGCGCCAATACTCTCTGGAAGGTCAAAGGCATTGCAAATCAGAATGATTATTACGGCAGGCAAAGACAGAACGACTCCAGCCAAGGGAAACCCGCGCACACTGTCTGCCAGCTTCCCGCTAAATCTATCGAACCAGCTTGACGCGACGCTTATGCGAGAAAGAAATGCCAGCGAGCGCATCATATCTGTGATCAGGTCCATGTTGCACACCTTGGTTGACAGGTCGCGACACTCTGCGCCGAACGTTGACCTTTGCGTTTTCCCATACAGCGCTTATAGGACGGGTAAATCTGATTTGCCATGAAGAGTTGACCGCAAGGAACATCATGACCACTGGCCTGCCATTTGACGACTTCCGCACCCTTATCGAAACTTTGCCTGGCCCGGATGACGCGGCTGTTGCAGTCGTTCGCAAACGCGACTCCATGTTGACCAAACCGCCGGGCGCGCTGGGGCGTCTTGAAGAAATTGTTGAGTGGCTTGCAGCATGGACAGGAAGGTCGCAGCCGCAGGTGACGCGGCCATTGGTTGCTGTTTTTGCCGGAAATCACGGTGTTACCGCAAAAGGCGTTTCACCATATCCATCGTCTGTAACGGCCCAAATGGTTGAAAATTTTGCTGCTGGCGGCGCTGCTATCAACCAGATTTGCATTGCCAATGATCTCGGCTTGAAAATCTTTGATCTAGCGCTGGAATATCCAACCGCCGATATCACTGAAGATGCCGCGATGGACGAAAAGACCTGCGCCGCAACCATGGCATTCGGCATGGAATCGATTGCAGGCGGTACTGATCTGCTTTGCATTGGCGAAATGGGAATTGGTAACACTACAATCGCTGCCGCGATTTTCCATGCGCTTTATGGCGGGGCGGCGGAAGATTGGGTTGGTCCGGGCACCGGGTCCGACAGGGAGGGAATGAAGCGCAAAGCCGATGCCGTACGTGCTGCGGTCGCTTTGCATGGATCGCATCTCAAGGATCCGCTGGAGGTGTTGCGCCGTCTTGGCGGTCGTGAAGTGGCGGCCATGGTGGGCGCGATCCTGGCGACGCGCGTTGAGAAAATACCGGTCATTATTGATGGCTATGTAGCCACCGCTGCGGCTGCAATTCTACATGCCGCCAATCCCGAGGCGATTGATCATTGCCTGATCGGCCATGTGTCGGCCGAGCCTGGCCATCACAAGGTGCTTGAGCGGCTTGGGAAGAAGCCGCTTCTCGATCTGGGCATGAGATTGGGTGAGGGCACAGGTGCTGCGCTAGCGGCAGGAATCGTCAAGGCTGCAGCGCTTTGCCATAGTGGCATGGCGACATTTGAGCAGGCAGGCATCAGCAATCGCGATTAATTGATGGAAAAGGCCCGCCGAAACGGGCCTTTCAATCAGAACTCTTTGCCGATCTTGGCGTCGACCGAATGAGCGTTGGCGCCACGGAAGAGGAAAAACAACAGGACGAATGTCCAGAGAATGGATTTTTCCGCGCCAAAGAATCCTTGTCCGGCAGTAACCCAATGGAAATAGACGGTTACGATCAAAACGATGGTCGTTGCAAAAGCTGCCGGACGGGTAAACAAGCCGAGAACCAGCAGAATACCGCCGAAAAATTCCGTTATCGCCAAGAGCGGCGACCAGAAGACACCGGGATAAAAGCCGAGGCTTTCGACCATTTCGACAGAGCCGAATGGAGCGGCGATCTTGCCTGAGCCGTGAACGACGAGCAAAGCGCCAGCCGTTACACGCAACAGCGTTTCGGCGAGCGTGCCGAAATTTGAATAGATTGAGCCTAGAGCTGGTATGAAAAGTGGGCGGTTATTGACGGCCATTAATTTCGGGTCCCCGAATTGTTGCAATGCAGCAAGCAATGCAGGCCCGCTAACCCACTATCAAATAACAATAAGTTGAAGTGGAGTCTTCTAGGCAGCTTTTTGGGACTGTGACGAAGACTTGTTCTTCCCGGCAGATGTGGCGATGCGGCTTCGTGGAAAAGTTGCGAGCGCTTCGGTTCCCTCGCGAAGCTTGGAGAAGAGATGGAACTCGCCATCATGGACGTGAACCAACGCTTGAACGATGGGTAGTCCAAGGCCTGTTCCCTGCTCGGCAGTCTTTATGGCAATCGATCCCTGCCCAAAAGCGGACAAGACAATGGGAATTTCATCGGCGGGTATGCCCGGCCCGGTGTCGCGAACTGAAAGATATTGACCGCCGCCGGCGGTCCAGCCGATCTTCACGTAGACCTTTCCTTTTGACGGCGTAAACTTGACTGCGTTAGCCATGAGATTGAGCAGTATTTGCCGCAAGGAGCGTTCGTCGCCCATCATGGGGAGCATGCCGGATTCGAATTGTGCAATGAGCGTAATTTCCTTGTTACGCGCTTTCAAAGACATCATGCGAATGCACTCATCGGCAATTTCTGTCAGCATTACCGCATCTTCACTGAGTGTGTGACGACCTGCTTCAACGCGGCTTAAATCCAAAATCTCATTGATAAGATTGAGAAGGTGTTCACCTGAAGCGTGAATATCGCTGGCATATTCCCGGTATGTGGCGTTTTCGATCGGTCCCAATACTTCCCTGACCATGACTTCCGAAAAGCCAAGTATTGCATTGAGCGGCGTGCGGAGTTCGTGACTCATTGAGGCAAGGAAGCGTGATTTTGCAAGATTTGCCTCCTCTGCGCGCCGTCTTCCTTCGTCAGACATGGCATTGGCAGTTTCAAGTTCGGCGATCAGTGCATCTTTTTCCGCCTGAAGTGCCAAAGTGAGAACAACTGAATAATTGAGGCGCGTGGCAACCAGATAGAAAAACGTCAGGCCCGCCAGCAGCATTACAACCATTGTCGCCTGAGCAGGATCGCCAAGACTATCCGATACGGCGCTTATATAGGCGAGGATAGGGAGGGTAAATGCAATCGGTACAGCCAAGCGCAGAGCGGAAGAAAACACGGCGGTAATCGCCATTGCGAGAATGAGAACCACCGCTTTGATAATCGAAAACTGGCTGATGCCGCAGACTTCGCATTGGAGGAATATGAAATATGTCCAGCCAATGCCCGTCACAAAGTGGCCAAGCAGATAGACAAGATGCCATTGGTGAATGTGACCGTCGCTAATGCTGGTTCTATTGATCTGGCGTGCAAGCAAGCCAAGCAGAGCATAAAGGCAAATGCTGAAGCACGCCCAGATAATCATTTGCTGGCCGAACCCGGCAAAAATGCTGGTTACGGTGACGATGGCGATAAGCAAGGGAATAGTGGCGGCGTTGATGATCAACGCGCGCGTGTGTATGAACAGCAATTCCCGCTCGAAATGCTCTGTTTTTGGCCGCTGCATGAGGCGTTCCCGGGCGCTGCGAACAACCACAGACATATCGCGGTTGCGCGGCTGCTTGCGCCGGTCAACTATGTTCTTGTCTGCATGGCTTGCGTCTAGTAGTGCCATAAGCCTCATTCCCGGTGATAAACCGTCCAGTGGCTGCATTGCACCGCAAGCCCGTTCATAAATGATTAAAGCGGCGTAGATTGCGGTAAGAAAGCGAATCTATTCTTGGCGATAAAGGTAAGTATGAAACAACTTTATCAAGCGGGCAGGCCGTGAGAGGGCGGTTTCGCACCTCTCGACGATGGTCTGTAAACCGAACGGCGCCACGCTCGGCCATTCGCAAATTTTTCGATATCTGCTTGACGCTTATTTTCTTCGGATTGGTAGCGTTGCTCATAGCGCGCATTGATCAAAGACCACCGGCCATTGACCTTTCCGGTAACGCCTACGTGATTGACGGAGATACGCTGATAATCTCGAAACAGCATATTCGGCTAAAGGGTATCGACGCTCCGGAGCTTGATCAAACCTGCGGCAGGCAGCCATCGCTACGCAATTGCGGGCAGATCGCCCGGCAAGCTCTGCAAAAGCTCGTTGCCAGGACGGACGTGCGTTGTGAGGGACAGGGGCGCGACAAGTTTGATCGCTTTCTGGCAACCTGTTTTGCTGGCCAAATTAACGTCAACCGTATTATGGTCGAAACGGGCCAGGCTATAGCCTATGGCGATTATCGCGATGCGGAATTGCTCGCTCGTGAACGCAGGGTTGGCATATGGGTCGACGCATTTGAAACACCACAGGATTGGCGCAGAACGCATGATGGTGTTACCGAAACATCGCCACCTGAGCGAAACGTAGTCGCCGAAGCGATTGATACGGTCGTCGCGTGGGTTGTTGGATTATTGGGAGGTATCTGGTGAAATTATATGATGGAGGTCGCGCGCCCAACCCGAGACGCACGCGCATATTTCTGGCCGAAAAAGGACTGAATATACCGCTTGTGCCGATCGATATGGGAGCATTGGGGCATCGTTCGAATGAAATAGAATCGCTCAACCCTTTGCAAAGGTTGCCAATTCTCGAACTTGATAACGGCACCGTCATTACCGAATCCGTTGCGATCTGCCGGTATTTTGAAGAATTGCACCCGGAACCGCCCCTGTTTGGCGAAGGCGCACTGGGCAAAGCACGTGTCGAAATGTGGAATCGCCGCGTTGAACTGAATTTTTTTGGGCCAGTCTCGGCGGCCTTTCGGCACACGCACCCGGCTATGGCGGAATGGGAAGTCCCGCAAATTCCGGAATGGGGTGAGGCAAATCGGCCCAAAGCCGTGAAGTTCATGGCTTTGCTGGATGAGCAATTGGCAACCAATACATTTATCGCCGGAGAACATTTTTCAATTGCCGATATAACATTGCTTGTCAGTGTCGATTTTCTGAAACCCGCCAAGATAACCATGCCTGACGAGTTCCAGAACTTGAAACGCTGGCATGAGGCGGTTTCCGGTCGTCCGAGCGCCAAGGCCTGATATTGGATGCTCGCGGTGGGTTCCATTGGTTTGGATGATCTGAGTGCGGCGATAAAGGCTTGCCGGATTTGCCGCGACAATCCGCAATATGGTTTGCCTTTGCCGCATGAACCAAACCCGGTTTGTGTGCCGTCGCCCGTCGCGCGCATTATGATCTGCGGGCAGGCTCCCGGTATTCGTGTTCATAATACCGGTGTTCCATTCAACGACCCATCCGGCGTGCGGTTACGTCAGTGGCTAGGCGTTGACGCTGAAACTTTTTATGACCCGCATAAATTTGCCATTGTTCCGATGGGATTTTGCTTTCCCGGCTATGATGCGCAGGGCGGGGATTTGCCTCCCCGGCGGGAATGCCGCCAAGTCTGGCACGACCGGCTTTTTGCGGCCATGCCGCAAGTGAAATTGATCCTCACCATTGGACAATATGCGCAGGCCTATCATCTCGGTTCGCGCCGCAAATCCAGCATGACCGATACGGTGCGCAATTGGCGCGAATATTTTAACGATCACACAATTCCTGCAATCCTGCCTTTGCCTCATCCATCATGGCGCAACAGTGGTTGGTTGAAAAAGAATCCCTGGTTCGCACAAGATGTTCTGCCCGTGCTTCAGCAGACGGTTCAGAATCTAATTTGATCCATTTTCGGATGAAATTTTTTTACAATTGAAAAAGATTGGAATAATTTTCTTGTACGACGGCCGTTAATCAGCTCATAAAGTATCCCATTCCAAGGGGTAAGCAAACATGGACAGACTCGATAGAAAAATACTTCGCCTTCTTCAGGAGGATGCCACGCTGGCAGTGGCGGATGTTGCCAAGAAAGTTGGACTATCGACGACACCTTGCTGGCGGCGTATCCAGAAGCTTGAAGAAGATGGCGTGATCCAGCGCCGGGTCGCTATTCTTGATCCGGTCCGGGTGAACACGCGGGTGACGGTATTCGTTTCCATCCGTACGGGCGCGCACAATAATGAATGGCTCAAGCGCTTTTCAGAAGTGGTGCAGGAGTTTCCCGAGGTGGTCGAATTCTATCGCATGAGCGGCGATGTCGACTATCTGCTGCGTGTAGTGGTGCCGGACATTGCGGCCTATGATGCCGTCTATAAGCGCCTGATCAGCAAGATCGACATTCGGGATGTATCGTCTGCCTTCGCCATGGAGCAGATCAAATACACCACCGAATTGCCGCTGGACTATATGAGGATCGAAGGCCTCAACGAAAACCGGGAAGGAATTTAGAGCGGTTGCCGGCCATACTGGACCCAAAACCGATCCAACCCAAGCGCGGCTGGCTTACTTTTCCAGTCGCGCGAGCAGGGATGACGTGTCCCAGCGATTTCCGCCCATCACCTGAACATCCTTGTAAAATTGATCGACAAGCGCCGTAACCGGTAATTTCGCCTGGTTGCGGTCCGCCTCTGCAAGGCAGATGCCCAAGTCTTTGCGCATCCAATCAACGGCAAAGCCAAAATCATATTTACCGGCATTCATGGTCTTGTGCCGGTTTTCCATCTGCCAGGAGCCTGCGGCACCCTTGGAAATGACTTCGATGACTTTTTCGATATCAAGTCCTGCCTTCTTGCCAAAGTGGATACCCTCGGCCAGTCCCTGAACTAAACCGGCAATGCAAATCTGGTTGATCATCTTGGTCAATTGGCCTGCACCGGCATCGCCCATCAATCCGACCATTTTCGCGTAAGATTCGATGACTGGCTTGGCTTTTTCAAAAGCTGCCGCTTCGCCGCCTACCATGACGGTAAGCGCGCCGTTTTCGGCACCCGCCTGTCCTCCTGAAACGGGCGCATCCAGAAAATGGAACCCGCGCTTTATCGCTTCTGCGCTGAGCTCGCGAGCGACTTCTGCCGATGCAGTGGTGTTATCAATAAAAATCGCGCCCTTTTTCATGGAGTGAAAAGCGCCATTCTCGCCAGTCGTTACCGAGCGCAGATCATCATCGTTTCCGACACAGCAAAAGACAAAATCCTTGCCCTCTGCCGCCTTTTGAGGCGTGTCGGCATGTGATCCGGAAAACTGTTCCGCCCACTTTGCGGCCTTTTCCCCAGAGCGATTGAAGACTGTCACGTCATGACCGCCCCGGGTCTTCAAATGCCCAGCCATCGGGTAACCCATGACGCCCAGACCAATAAATGCAACACTTGCCATTCAGTAATTTCCTCTGTCTTATGGCCTTCAATCAGGTCGATTTGCGGAGGTTAGAATATTGCGGCGCATCATCAAAGGCCTGCTTTGGATTGTTTTTTCACTTATACCTCTCGCTCTTCTCGCTTTTATCTTCGCTTATGTCTGGCTCGCAGGTTCGGTAGCACCGGCAACCGGTGAAACAAGCATTGCGGGACTGTCCGGTCCCGTCACCATCACCCGCGATAAACATGCTGTGCCCCATATCACCGGCTCCTCGGTTGAGGACGTTTTCAGCGCGCTCGGGTTTGTGCATGCGCAGGAGCGCCTATGGCAAATGGACGTCACCCGCATGGCAGGGCGAGGCCGCCTATCAGAGCTTTTCGGGGATAAGACCATTGCGACGGACGTCTTCATTCGCACACTTGGTCTTTATGAAGCCGCGCAAAGCTCGGCGGATTCACTGGCACCAGCCGATCGCGCGAAGGTGGACGCCTATGTGCGCGGTATCAATGCATTCATAGATAGTTCAGGGCCTTCTTTCGGGTCGAAATATTCGCCGGAATTCGTCATCCTCCAGCATTTCCCTGAACAATGGACAGCCGCAGATGTCATTGTAACGCTGAAACTGATGTCGGTTACGCTTGCGGCCAATATTGATGACGAGGTGCTGCGACTGAAATTTGCCCGTCTCGGAATGAATGAGCAAGAAATTGTGGATCTCTTGCCTCCTGTCGAAGGGGATACGCCGCCTCCATTGCCAAATTTGCAGCAATTGCTTGGTCTGCCTACAGGAACGATCAAGACGGGCGCGATTGAGGCGGAGAAACAATTTGCTGCGCTGAGCGATATCATGTCCACCGGAGCATCCAACAATTGGGTGGTTGGCGGAGCACGTACTGCCACTGGCAAGCCAATCCTGACCAATGATCCGCATCTTGGTTTGACCGCACCCGCGATCTGGTATCTCGCGCATCTTCAGGTGAAGCAGCCGAATGGAACAGCGAAAAATCTTGTTGGTGTCACGCTTCCCGGCGCACCGCTGGTTCTGCTTGGCCGTAACGACAAGGTTGCCTGGGGTTTCACCAATACAGGATCGGACGTTCAGGATATTTTCATCGAAAAGATCAATCCAGCCAATCCGGATCAGTATCAGGCTCCCGAAGGTTTTCGACCATTTGAGAAGAAGAGGGTGGAGATTCGCGTTAAAGGCAGTGAAACCGTCAGTTTCGATCGCCGTAGCACACGCCACGGGCCAGTTCTTCCGCCGGAATATCGCGGCCTTCAACACTATCTGGATGAGGGAACGGTTGCATCGCTTTCGTGGACTGTGCTTGCGGGGGACGATAAAACAATCGCTGCCGGATTGAAGCTTTGGGATTTCGCAAGCGTATCGGATTTCCAAAATGGCATGGCTGATTATGTTACGCCTATGCAGTCGATGGTCATCGCCGATGTTGACGGCAATATCGGTATGATCGCGCCGGGCAGAATTCCTGTCCGCGACCCTGCTAACCAGATTATGGGGCGTGCGCCGTCTCCCGGTTGGGATGCCGTTTACGACTGGAAAGGGTATATTCCCTATGAGGAATTGCCGCGCGCCTATAATCCAGCGGATAATGTTCTGGCCACTGCCAATACCAAGATGGTTGATGCCAACTATCCGCACTTCCTGACCTTTGACTGGGATGAACCATGGCGCTTGGAGCGGATCAAATCATTGATCTATAACGCCAATCAACAAACGCTGGAAACAAACCGGATAGTGCAGGGCGATGTCTATGCAGGCGCCTATGCTGTTCTGACTCCTGCCATGCTCAAACTTGTTGAAGGCCGCGATGATGTTGATCTGACGGCGATAAAACAATTGAAAGAATGGGACTTCATCGAGGATCGTGCGCGCACCGAGCCGCTACTGTTCAATGCGTGGCTGCGGTTTGCGACGAAACGCATCCTTGAGGACGATCTGGGCGACGCTTTCCCGTCCTATTGGCAGGGCCGCGTCGATGCCATGATGCGTTGGCTTGGACAAAATCCGGGACGTGATTGGTGTGACAATGGACGCACGCCCGAGAAAGAGAGTTGCGGCGACGTGCTGGCGCTTTCACTTGGCGACGCGCTGAAGGATATTGAAACGCGGCTTGGCAGTGATCGTGCAAAATGGAACTGGGGTGCATTGCATTATGCCTATAGTGCCCACCGCCCCTTTGCTCAGGTCAGTCCACTCGACAAATTATTCAATGTTACCGTGCCTGCTTCGGGGGGCGCTTATACGTTGGATCGGGGCAAATCGACGTTCACCGATGAGAGCAATCCTTACCGCGCGACCCATGGGTCGAGTTATCGCGGATTATTTGATCTCTCAGATCTCAACCAGTCCACCTATATCCAGACCACTGGTCAGTCGGGCAATGTTTTCTCGTCCAACTATCGTGATTTTGCGGAGAGATGGTCGAATATCGAAGCAATTACGATTTCGACGGATGAAGCCATTTATCAGGATGGTTTGCAGGGGATCTGGCGTTTGAACCCGTAATGACGCTCCTCAAGTGAGGGGAGTCATTACCGATTTCTGATAGGCGGGGCGGGTTTTTAGCCGCTCATACCAACTCTTCAGATGTGGCAGTTCTGGACGATCAATCGGCATTTCAAACCAGGCATAGGCGAAGCAGCCGAGCGGAATATCGCCGATGCCGAACTTTGAGCCCGACAGATAGGGTTGTGATGCCAGAGCATCATCGACCATCGCAAATAATTTGCTACAGTTTTGAAAACCGGTTTCCTTGGCCGCAAGATCCTGCTTGTCTGGCGCCAAGCGTACGACATTCCAGAACAGATCACGGAACGGAAGCGCAAGCGAGGATGTTGTCCAATCCATCCAGCGTTCTGCTTTTGCGCGTTGTCCCGCATCGGCAATAAAAAGCTCCGAAACGCCATATTGAGCGGCCAGATAACGGACAATCGTATTGCTTTCCCAAAGGATCAGGTCGCCATCCTCTAGTGTCGGCACAAGTCCATTCGGATTTTTGGCACGATATTCCGGATCACTGACTATGCCAAATGCGCCGCCAGCAGCGATATTTTCATAGGGAGCGCCTGCTTCTTCGGCAGCCCACAGGACTTTCTTGACGTTGGTCGAATTTGTTCGACCCCAGATTTTGAGCATGAGATTCTCTTTGTGATCGGGTTTTAGCGAGTCAAATGGCGGGTGATGCGGCGTTCCATCCAGTCCCATAAATGGCGCAAAGCTTCAACCAGCAATAGATATATGATTGCAGTCCAGAGATAGGTCTGGAAGTCAAAGGTGCGTGAATAGGCCAGTTTGGTATAGCCCATAAGATCATAGACTGAAATCAGCGCCACAATAGCCGAGCCTTTGATCATCAGGATCAATTCATTGCCGTAGGGCCGCAAAGCCACGATCAATGCCTGAGGCAAGATGACTTTGCGGAATGTCACAAACTTGGAAATACCCAAGGAGGCTGCGCCTTCCCATTGCCCCGGTGCAACGCTGCGAACAGCGCCGCGCAGGATTTCCGCCTGATAGGCGGCGGTGTTTAGTGCAAAGGATAGCAATGCGCAGTACCAGGCTTCGCGAAAGAACCCCCAAAGCCCGATCGCCTGAAGTTCTTTGCTGAACGATCCAAGGCCGTAATAGATCAGGAAAACCTGAGCGATCAGCGGCGTTCCGCGGAAAAAGTAGACATAGAAATAGGCTATGGAAGATATGATCCGATTTTTACTCATCCGGCCAAGCGCAATCGGAACGGAAAGCACTGCGCCGATAATCACTGATGCGAGGACAAGGGTTATTGTGGTCCAAAGCCCGGACAGGTAAGTCGGAGCATATTTGTCGATAAGTTCTCTGTCCCAGGCGACGAAGAGAAAATATATCAGACCGACGATCAGAGCCGTCCAAAGGCCTACCAGCACATGGCCGATAATGCGTGTTTTCGTCCATGGCTTGGGCGGCGATGGTGGTCGGCGCACTGCTGCTGCAGAGGGGGCGATTGCATTATCGGTCATCTCTTTGCCCCGCTCTTGGCCGCCCAGCGATCAATACTGTTAATGACGAATGATGAAAGGATGCCGAGTATAAGGAAAATGAGACAGGCGGTTCCGTAGAACAGGAAGGCTTGCTTCGTTACACGTGCCGCCACTGCAGTCTGGCGCAAAATATCCGCAAGGCCGATGGCCGACACAAGCGCCGTATCTTTCAGCAATATCAGCCAGAGATTACCTAGACCGGGCAGGGCGATACGGATCAATTGCGGCAGGATAATCTTGCGCATGGTTTGCCCATAGGAAAGACCAATCGCATAGCCACCTTCATATTGCCCTTTGGGAATAACACGAAATGCGGAGAGAAAAACTTCACTTGCATAGGATGAGAAGACCGTGCCCAAGGCGAACATGCCCGCGATAAAGGAGTTTATCTCTATGGCGCCGGTATAACCGAGCAATTGACCGATTTTTTGAACGCCGATCTGTCCGCCATAATAGACCAGAAACAGCGTCAACAGCTCGGGCAAGCCACGAAATATCGTCGTGTACATATTGGCGGCGAGTTTGACCGAAGGTTCTTCTGACTGTTTACCGAGGGCGACGAAAAATCCGATCGCCAATCCCAAAGGGAGGGTGGCAAGCGCCAGCGTCACAGTGACAAGAATTCCGCTGGCTATGCTCAGGCCCCATCCGCCTTCGCCAAAACCCAAGAGTGCTATTGAGCCTTCCATAGGCAACTTTCATATCTCGCGGGCAATTCCCCAACCCGTCATTTTTGTAAGTTCGCAGATGGCAGTTTTATCCGCCATCTGCCTGTCAGATCAACTTTTTATCTTAGTTTTCTGCACCATATACGTCGAACTTGAAGTACTTATCGTTGATTTCCTTGTACTTTCCGTTCTTGCGGATCGCAGCAATCGCTTCGCTGAACTTGTCTGCCAGAGCAGTATTGCCCTTTTTGACAGTCACACCAGCACCTGGGCCGTGAATCGCGATATCAGGGGTAATTGTACCGAGGATCTTGCAGCAAGAACCGGCATCACTGTCCACCCACTGGCTAAGTACAACTACGTCATCCATAACCGCGTCGATACGGCCGTTTGAAACGTCGAGCTTATACTCGTCGGCAGTCGGATACATTTTGATGTCAGAGCCGCTATATTTGGCTTCAGCAAAGTTGGAGTGGCTTGTCGAACCTTGAACGCCAAGGGATTTGCCCTTCAGCGATTCCGGTGAGACATCCTTGATATCGGAATCTTTCGGTACAGCGATTGCTGGCGGCGTGTTGTAGTATTTCTTGGAGAAGTCGACCTGCTTCAGACGTTCCGGGGTGATCGACATGGAAGCGATAACAGCATCGAATTTATCAGCCTGAAGTGCTGGGATCATTCCATCCCAATCCTGCGTGACGAAAGTGCAATCTGCCTTCATCTCTTCGCACAGCGCCTTGCCAATATCGATGTCGAAACCTTCAAGCTTGCCGTCCGAGGTCAGATTGTTGAAAGGAGGGTAAGCTCCCTCGGAAGCGATTTTGATCTTCAGCGCATCCTGTGCATGGGCTGCGCCCATGGTTAAGGCGAGGGCTGCAGCAGAAATCGCGATTGCGAGACGCTTGGTTGTACGCATTTATTTGAACCTCTCTTTTATAAGCCCGGCTGTTCCCCTGTTTTTTCTGGACAGCCTTCCGAGCAAAGTCGCAGTTTACGTCACTGCTCCTGACACCGATATTCCCACTAGTTTTCAAGGAAAAGCAACCGGGAATCGTGTGCCGTTTAACGAATCCGACCGTAAAAATTCCCGATATTTGAGGCCTCTATATTTTTATTTCACACATACGGGATGAAAAGACACATTCAAACACATCAAACGCGAAGTCCCGTTTCACGCTCGATCATATCGGCGAGCCCATTAACGTCATCAAGTTCAAAAACCGGCACGGTTTCATCATTTAAGGCGTGGTCACTGGCAACAGCGACGATTGTCGGATCGCCTGCCGTCAGGGGCTCGCCGGAGCGGCCTTCCTGACGCCGTGTCTCGATCTTCTTGTGTCCCTCGCGTTTATATCCCTCAATCAATATGAGGTCGCAGGGTGAGAGTCGCTCCACGATGGTGGCCAGCGACGGCTCAGCCTCATTCGTCAATTCGTGCATCACCGCCCAACGGCGACCGGAGACAATCGCAACTTCGCCAGCCCCGGCTTTGCGGTGGCGATAAGAGTCTGTGCCTTCCTTATCGATGTCGAAATCGTGATGCGCATGCTTGATCGTCGACACTTTCCAGCCCCGCCGCGTCAGTTCTGTAACCAGCTTGACTGTCAGTGTGGTTTTCCCAGAATTTTTCCAGCCAGTTATGCCGAACAGGCGAGTCGTCATGTTGAAGGCGTCCATCGCTTTTGCGCTTCGAGAATATCTTCCTGCGTATTTATGTTGAAGAAGGGGTCGATTGGCTGGTCTGTTTGCGTCGTTGTCAACGGAAACTCAAAGCTCTTGTGTGGGTACGCAGCGATCCAGCTCATCACTCGGCGGTTTTCGTCATCAGCCAGCCATGCACGGAGTTCACCACGTGATGAAATCGGCCATATGCCAAAAACAGGGTGAATCCGTCCGGCCGACGATGCAATCACTATCCTATCTGGTGCATCGGCGATTTGCTGACTCAGTTTTTCACAAAGATCATCCGGGAAGAAAGGGGTATCGGTCGCAACCGTCAAAATATGCGAAAAACCATCGCTATGGGTTGAAGCCCATTCCATTCCCGCCAGTATCCCGGCTAGGGGACCGGCGTAGCCGGCAATTTCATCCGGGATAATCGGAATGCCAAGATCGCGAAAATGTGCAGGATCATTATTGGTGTTGAGAGCTAGAACCGGTAGCTGGCGTGCCAGACGCTGGTGAATATGGTCGATCAGTCTGCCCGTGCCGAAGGGTAGAAGAGCCTTGTCAGACCCATTCATGCGGCGCGATTGTCCGCCCGCCAGAATGATACCCGCTGTTTTCAAGATCAGACTCCGTCGGGTGAAGACGCTGCCGCAGTGGCTGCTGGCTTTGCGCGGCTCACCATCTGCTCACGATAAAGCGTATATAGACCGCTGCCAATAACTATGATCGAGCCGATTATCATTGGCATATCGGGCAAATCACCGAAAAACAGGAAGCCAAGAAGGATTGCCCATAGAAGGCTCGTATAACGAAACGGCGCAACGAACGAAATTTCACCTTCGCGCATTGCAAGAATGAGAAAATGATACGCTGCCATCACGCAACAGGCAGCAAGAATCAACAGAAACGTATTTGTGGTCGACATGGGTGTCCAGCCACCCAGCGGTACAATCATCGCGGCACCGGCGACGCCAACGCCGACCGATGTCAAAGCGGATATCATCAGCACGGGTATGGTTTTGGGAACTCTGCGGGTTGCAAGGTCTCGTAACGACGCAAAAATCACCGTAACCACAATCAGCAGAACATAGGGGCTCATTCCTTCCTGGCCGGGACGAACAATTATCAGAACGCCAGCAAGGCCTATGATGATGGCGACCCATCGACGCCAACCCACGGGTTCTCCGAAAAACAATGCCGCACCGAGTGTGACCAGAAGCGGTAATGATTGAAGAATGGCGGATGTTAGCGCCAGCGGAATGTGAACGAGCGCGATAAGGAAGGTGATTGTCCCAACGACTTCTCCAATAACGCGCAATATCGTCATCTTATGAAGCGCCTGCCGGATCGGGATCAGCATCCCCTGATACCAGGCCAGAGCCACGATTAACACTGTCGCTATGGTGCTGCGAACCAGCATGACCTGGCCCATGTTCATTTCTTCGGCGACAAATTTCACTGTCGCGTCATTGAAAGTGAAGCACGCCATGCCGATAGCCATGTGCAGACTTCCGCGCAAATTGGGAGATAGCGCCAAGATTTTTTACTTCCGCTGGGCAGGACGATTCTCCTCCAGAATCGCTGTCATTGATATATCAACGAAAGCAATATTGTGCATGCGGAATCTTTGGAATTTTAGCCGCCGGTCACGCTCATATGGCGGGAAACTGCCGGGCGATTATGGCGGCGGTCAATAATGAAGTCATGGCCCTTTGGTTTGCGGCCGATAGCTTCGTCAATAGCGTTGCTTAGGAGCTCGTTGCCTTCTGATGCCCGCAAGGGAGCACGCAAATCTGCTGCATCCTCCTGGCCGAGGCACATATAAAGTGTCCCGGTACAAGTCAGGCGAACACGATTGCAGCTTTCGCAGAAATTATGCGTCATCGGCGTGATGAAGCCGACGCGACCACCCGTTTCCGGAATTTCGACATAACGGGCAGGGCCACCCGTCTTGTAAGGAATATCGTTCAGCGTGAATTCTTCCCGCAGCCTTGTTCTGAGCAGCGACAAGGGAAGATATTGGTCCGTTCGGTCGAGATCAATTTCGCCCATTGGCATGGTTTCGATAAGTGTCAAGTCCATGCCGCGTCCATGTGCCCAGCGGATCATGTGCGGAATTTCGATATCGTTGAAATCTTTGAGCGCGACAGCATTCAGCTTGACCTTGATTCCAGCGTCCTGCGCAGCATCAATGCCCTCCATCACTCGGCCAAGATCACCCCAACGTGTGATGGCCTTGAACTTTGCAGCGTCGAGCGTATCCAGCGATACATTGATGCGTTTTACCCCAAGGTCCGCCAGTTCATGCGCAAACCGCGCGAGCTGTGAGCCATTTGTTGTCAGCGTCAGTTCATCCAAAGCGCCTGAACGCAAATGTCGGGAGATCTCGCTGATAAGATGCATGATATTCTTGCGCACCAATGGCTCACCACCCGTGAGCCTTAGCCGTTTCACGCCTTTTTCGATAAAGGCAGTGCACAGACGATCCAGTTCTTCAAGCGTCAGAAGTTCTTTCTTCGGTAGGAATGTCATATGTTCCGACATGCAATAGGTGCAGCGGAAATCACAGCGATCCGTTACCGACACGCGCAGATAATTAATCGTCCGCCCGAAAGGGTCGATCATGCTTGTCTGCGTTGGCGTCTGGTCGAATGTTGCCAAATGGTTCAAGAGCTTCCTCCTCACCCAGAGATAGTGCGGCGTCAAGGACTTGTCCAGTTATTGCGAATGGCGTCTATGCCTTATAGCTGAGACGTTTTCGCACATTTGCTTATAAGGATCGGCGGAATTAAGAGGCGCCGTCTTGGCGCTTGCAGCAATCAACGACAACGCCTACACCAAATAAAAACAGGGATATCAGTAATGACCGATGCTTGGCCAAAGGAACTACGCGTCAGCAAGGATCGAAAGTCGCTGGTCGTTACATTCGATAATGGCGAGCGTTATGATTTAAGCGCTGAATTGCTGCGCGTGGCATCGCCATCTGCGGAGGTGCAGGGGCATTCTCCCGAGCAACGCGTGACCGTCCCCGGCAAGATCAATGTCGAGATTGCCAAGATGGAGCCTATTGGCAATTACGCAGTGCGAATCACGTTTGACGACATGCATGACACCGGCCTGTTCAGCTGGGACTATCTGATCGATCTTGGCCGGAATAAGGACACACGCTGGCAGGCATATCTCGACGAGTTAACGCAAAAAGGCCTTAGCCGCGATCCGGTCAGCCGGAAACACTCATAAACTACCGCAGAACGACGACACGCGTGCCGACACCGACATTGGCATAGAGATGTTTCACGTCATCATTCGCCATTCTTATGCAGCCCGATGACATGGCGTGACCAATCGTCCACGGCTGGTTGGTTCCGTGAATGCGATAGATTGTCGAACCAATATACAGGGCTCTTGCGCCGAGAGGATTGTTCGGCCCTCCGGGCATATAAGCGGGAAGGATGCGTCCCTTCTTTGCTTCGCGGGCGCGCATGCGCGCTGGTGGTGTCCAGCCTGGCCATTCGGCCTTGCGCGAAATTTTGTTGCTTCCACTCCAGGTGAAGCCGGTCTTGCCGACACCGATTCCATAAGCCAATGCGCGGCCTTCTGCTGTCACATGATAAAGTCGCCGTTCGCCGGTTCGTATGACTATGGTTCCGGCTGAATATTTGGAAGGAAAAGCAACACTTTTCCGTGCAATTGGCGAAAAATCAGATTTAAATTTTGTCGACTGAATTTGGTATCCGTTGTTTGGGTGTTTTCTTTTCCCAAGGTTACTATCCATTGATTTTGCTGTTGCGCCGAAGCAACTTAGACAAAAAACGCCAAGACATACTAAAAATACGCGATAAACTCCAATCATCGTATCCCCCAATTCGATGTTTCGACCGCTTGTACTGTGACATTATTGCATGTTTGGGAAAAGAATGCCTATGATCAACTCGTCGTGTAGTGAATCAAAATGAAATTCGATGTGAATCGCGTTAATCTTTGAGTCGGGGTGAGTGCCGAAAATGCGTCGCCTGAGAATTATCTGCCGGCGGCGGAGCATTGTTAAAACATTCTAAACAAGATGCGCCGAAACTGGAACGACACCAAATTGATAGCCCGCTTTTGACTGCGGGCGAGACTGTTCCAGCTGGGCGAGCACCATGACTTCTTTCTCAAAAAAACGAGCACTCTTTCTGGCCGCAATGTTGTCGGCAACGGCGAGTGCCGTGCCGCAAGCTTCGGCAGCCAATAATCTGATGGAGCTTCTGTTCCCCGGTCGCCGGGTTCAATCCCAGCCTGTCATGCCGCCAGAACCAAGGGTCAACGTAGACCAGAATTCTGCGCCCGCGTCACGCGCGCCAATCAAGCGTGTAACGGTCACTGCGCCCAAGAATTATGACTACAAAGCGGATGCGCTGGTTCAGATCGATTTGACGAAGATTGACCCGCAACTGACAGCTTCCGCACATGTCGGCACCGGTGTTGCGCCATCCATGGAGATGGACCAGTTCGGTTTGAAGATCGATCATCTTCGCGAAGCGCATGTGAAAGCGGAGAAGGACATTGCTGATGCAATTGTCGCTTATTATGCATCCGGCAAGAACCCCATATGGACTGTATCCTATGATGTTTCGCCGAAAGCCAAAGCCGTTATTGCATTGTTTGCAAAGGCTGCGGAAAGCGGGCTTGATCCTCAGGACTATGCCGTAAAAGTACCCGGAGATGATTATGAGCGGAGCGATATTCCTGCTCGATTGAAGGAGCTTGCCGAGTTCGAACTTTCACTGTCCGCCCGCGCCCTTCGTTATGCGATGGATCAGGGGGATGGCCGCATCAATCCTAATCGCCTGAGCGGATTTCACGATCTGAATACGGACAATGTAAAGCCGCGCAACGTTATCGATCAGCTAGCGTCGGCTGGCGATGCGAGCGCCGTCTTAGCGGGATTTGAGCCGCAAAACAAATGGTACGCCGAGCTTAAGCAGAATTTGCATGCCATAGCTGACACTGCTGCCCCTTCTATTCATATCGCGCCCGGCACATTGATCCGTCCTGGCGAAAGCAATGCCGAGTTGAAGAATGTGGTTGCTCTCATCAGGGCAAAAGCACCCAAGGATTATCTTCTTCAGCATGATGCGGTTCTGCAGGCGAATGAAACTGCTGAAACCTATGATGTAAGTCTTGTCGAGGCGGTTAAGGACTATCAAAAATCGCAGGGACGACAGGCGGACGGCGTTATTGGAAATGCCACGATAAAAACTCTTCAAGGCGAGAGCAGCGCGTCCAAGCGCGACCGGATTCTCTATTCGATGGAGCGTTTGCGCTGGATGCCTCGTGATTTTGGCAGTCGCTATGTCTTCATTAATCAGCCCGCATATCGCGCACAATATTTCAACGATAATGCTGAGAAATTGGCGATGAATGTTGTTGTCGGGTCTGCGAAGAACCAGACCTATTTCTTCAATGATACGATTGAAACGGTGGTTTTTAACCCGTCTTGGGGGGTGCCGCGCTCCATCATTCTCAATGAGATGATGCCAAAAATCCTGAACAATCCATCCTATCTCGAAAATAGCGGCTATGAAGTCTACGACAAGTCCGGCCGGGTGGTTCCATCAAGTTCAGTCAATTGGGGGCAGGTTGCATCAAACGGCGGCGGCGTTGGCATCCGACAGAAGCCAAGTCTGGACAATGCTCTTGGTGAGTTGAAGATATTGTTCCCCAACAGCCATGACATCTACATGCATGACACGCCTGCAAAGTCATATTTTAAGAAGGATATGCGCGCTTTGAGCCATGGTTGCATCCGTTTGGAGCGTCCACGCGATATGGCAGCTGCAGTGCTTGAAATGCCTGTGGAGGAGTTAAACCAGTATTTCGGCAAGAACGAGCGTAACGTGAAGGTGAAATCACAGCTTCCTGTTTACGTCTCCTACTTCACAGCTTGGCCGGATGCGGCGACTGGGCAAATTCATTATTATGATGATGTCTATGAGCGCGACGCCTATCTTCAAAAGGCTATTCTCAAGACACAGGCCGTCCGTCAGGCTGACACCATTCAAACAGCAAATCTCTGAGCGAATTTAATCGCGCGATTTGATTTCAAAGGGCGGCAGGCTCTGGAACGCAAGTTTCAAAGCCTGCGACCAGCCTTCCGAGACGATCTCGTAATAGGGATCATTGCGCTCGATACGCTTCTCAAACCCGAGACGGAAACTGTCTGATTCGTAAAATTGCAGATCGAGCGGCAGTCCAACCGACAGATTCGATTTCAACGTAGAATCAAATGAAACCAGCAATAGCTTTGTCGCTTCCTCGAAAGTCATCGCGGGATCGTAAGACCGCACGATGATTGGCTTACCATATTTATGTTCGCCAATTTGGAAGAATGGCGTGTCCTGCGTCGATTCAATAAAGTTTCCCTCAGGATAAATAAGGAAAAGCCGAGGGTCCCCGCCCTTTATCTGACCACCAAGAATAATCGAAGCTCCAAAAGAATCGGCCCGCTGACCGCCACTATCCACTTGGTGGATCACATCGCGAATCGTGTCTCCGACCAGCCTTGCTGTCTGAAACATCGAAGGCATCTCGTAAATTGAAGGCGAGCGTTCAGAGGGCGTTTTCGTCCGCTCATTGAGAATGCTGATAACGGCCTGCGTGGTTGCTAGATTGCCGGCCGATAAAAGGGTAATCACCCGGTCGCCCGTTTTGGCCCAAGTGTACATTTTCTTGAATGTCGAAATGTTGTCGACGCCCGCATTGGTTCTTGTGTCAGACATAAACACAAGCCCACGGTCCAGTTTGAGCCCGACGCAATAAGTCATAGCGAATCCCAAGTTCGAAATATAAAGCGATTACTGCTCTACATTGACCTCGACGGCAAGTGATTCAATTGATGGTCCAAAGCGTATTCCGGAAACAGGCGCTGCTTCCCGATAATCTAGCCCGCAGGCGATGCGGACATAGGTCTCGTTCGGACAAAGGTCGTTAGCGGCGTCGAAGCCTACCCATCCCAGCCCATCTATATGTGCTTCCGCCCAAGCATGGCTGGCGGTCTGTTCAATCGTATTGTTCATCATAAGATAGCCGGAGACATAGCGGGCAGGTATACCCAAAAGTCTGGCGGCTGACAAAAATACATGGGTATGATCCTGGCAGACCCCGGTCCCAAGTCGAAGCGCCTCTTCGGCGGTTGTGTTGATGGTGGTTGAGTTGGGCGTATAAACCAGCTTGCGGTTCAACGCTCCCATCAACTCATGCAATATTTCCAGCCTGTCCGATTTTGCCGGCAATCCTGCTGCCAGATCCTTGATCGCCTCACCAGCCGCCGTCAGTTCGGTTTCGCGCTCATAGAGCCAGGTCGGCATGAAATTATAGACCTTGCCGAGAACGCCGCTCCTGTCTTCTGTTTCAACATGTCCTGCGGCGCGGATCACGAGTTCTTCTGTTCCCCGGTCAACACTGATCAACATGGTCCGGTTGCCATAGCCGTCGCGGTAATTTGCTTCCTGGGTTGCGCCGTCCACGGTTACTGTCCAGTCGATGACTTTCTGACCCGGAGAGCTTTGCGGATGAAGGCGCAACCGCTGAATGGCATAGTGAACGGGCGCATCGTAGCGGTAGTGGGAATTATGCTGGATGTTCAGAAGCATGGGTTTCAATCAAAATTGTAGGCTTTGGCAATTTTACTGCTCAAGCCAGTTGTTTGATAGATGAGATCGCTCAGGAATTCATGCAATCCATTGTCGAAGATCGTGCGGATATCATTGTTCTCAAGGCGCGTCATGATGCCCTCTGCCATATCGTGGCATTCGTGCCGGGCACCATAATCAATCGCCAGATGTTTAAGATTGTCGACGATATTGGAATAGCAGAAATTCAGCGAACGGGGCATGCGTGAATTAAGGATCAGATAATCAGCAATATTCACAGGGCTATATTCGATATCATAGACCCAGCGATAGGAGCGATGGGCGGAAACCGACCGCAAAATGGACTCCCACTGAAAATTGTCCAGCGTTGTACCGACATAGGAAATCGATGGCAGGAGCACATAATATTTTACGTCGAGAATTCGCGCCGTATTGTCGGCCCGCTCAATAAAGGTGCCTATCCGAGCGAAATTGAAAATCTCGTTGCGCAGCATCGTGCCATGAAAAGCGCCGCGAATGATTGCTGTTTCACGTTTGATCTGGTCGAGAACGCGTGGCAAGTCTGTTTCGGGAACTGCTGAGGCCAAGGTCGACTTCAACACCATCCAGGTTTCATTGACGCTTTCCCAGGCTTCGCGGGTCAAAGCGGTACGCACCATGCGCGCATTTGAGCGGGCTGTTTCGACGCAGGACATGACACTTGAGGGATTGCTCGGATCACGCAGGAGAAAATCCGAAACGAGGCTGGCGTTATATTCCTTGTACTTGTTGTCGTAACCGATCTTCACACCGGCGCTCATCAATACGGATGACCATTCTTCGGGTGCATCGGATGTTTTGGTCAGCGCCATGCGCAACCCGGCATCGATCAACCGAGCCATGTTTTCTGCCCGCTCTATATAGCGAAACATCCAGTAAAGACCGTTTGCGGTGCGCCCAAGTAGCATTTTCTAATAAAATCCCTCTTTTATTCATCGGGGGCCTTATGGATGACCCTTATTTCCGCAATTATCGGCAGTCGATTGAACCTAATCGTCCAACACCCATGTGTCCTTTGTGCCGCCTCCCTGACTTGAGTTGACCACCAGCGAGCCTTCCTTCAACGCCACGCGTGTCAACCCACCGGGTGTGATGCGGATACGGTCCGAAACGAGCACGAAAGGCCGCAAATCCACGTGGCGTGGCGCGAGACCTTTTTCCGTCATGATCGGTGTGGTCGATAGCGCCAATGTTGGCTGGGCGATGTAATTTTTGGGGTTGGCCTTCAATTTGAGTGCAAAATCCTCGCACTCTTTTTTGGAGGCAGCCGGTCCGACCAGCATTCCATAGCCGCCGGAACCATGCACTTCCTTGACCACAAGTTCGCTGAGATTTTCGAGGACATATTTCAGCGTGTCCGGTTCGGAACAACGATGAGTCGGGACGTTTTCCAGTATTGCCTTTCGCCCGGTGTAGAATTCGACGATTTCCGGCATGTAGGAATAAAGCGCCTTGTCGTCAGCAATCCCGGTTCCCGGCGCATTGGCTATGGTGATGTTGCCTGACCGATACACATCCATGATACCGGCAACGCCAAGCGCCGAGTCGCGGCGGAAGGTGAGGGGGTCGAGATAGGAATCATCCACGCGGCGATACAATACGTCGATGGCGCGGTTGCCTTCGGTCGTGCGCATGACGACCTTGCCATTTTCGACCTTCAGGTCGCCACCCTCGACCAGTTCCACACCCATCTGATCGGCCAGGAACGCGTGTTCGAAATAGGCGGAATTATAGATGCCGGGTGTCAGAACCGCGATTGTCGGTGTGCCGTTGCATCCGGGCGGTGCCACAGCCGCCAGGGACTGCCGCAGCATTTTCGGATAGGTCTCTACCGGACGAACCTTGATCTGCTGAAACAGTTCCGGAAAGAGCTGCATCATTGTTTCGCGATTTTCCAGCATGTATGACACGCCGGAAGGGGTTCGCGCGTTGTCTTCAAGCACATAGAACTGGTTTTCGGCCGTGCGGACGATATCGACGCCTATAATATGGGTATAGACATTGCCCGGTGGGCGGAATCCGACCATTTCCGGCAGATAAGCATCATTATGTGTAAACAATTCGCGGGGTATGCGCCCGGCGCGGATGATTTCCTGACGGTGGTAAATGTCATCAAGAAAGGCGTTAAGAGCCATCACGCGCTGTTCGATACCTTGGGAAAGGCGTCGCCATTCATTGCCTGTTATAATGCGCGGGATAATGTCGAAAGGAATAAGCCGCTCGGCAGCCTCTTCGTCGCCATAGACGGCGAAAGTAATACCGGTTTTACGAAAAACATTCTCAGCGTCGAGTGCTTTTTGCGCCAGTCGGCCTGGATTTTGCGTATCGAGCCAGCTTTTCAGCTGGTCATATGGCGGACGGACCTCGTCGCCGGTCTTGATCATCTCGTCAAATGGCTTCACTCAAATCCCCTTTTATACAACTGACATTCAAGCGCGTTCGGGGAAAAATGCAAGCACATTCCTCCGTTAACATCCGCCACGGATAAGAGGGGCTAAAAACTAGGCAGCTATGATGTCTTATGGGCAAGAGCAAAAAGCCTTCGTCTAATATGAAGGCATTTCATTGATGTCGGCTAACTAGAAATGGGCCCGGCTGTGATAGCCGGGCCAAAGAATCAAGTCACACCACCTTAATAGGGTGAGTTGCACTGGCGGCGCGGACCGTAATTGGGCTGATATGTATTGTCCGACGCACGATATGAACGATATCGGTCATAGCACCATTGAGTGTGCGAACGGACGCCACGATATGCCGGGCGATTAACAGTGCTGCCAACAATCACGCCCGTGCCAAAGGCGGCCAGCGGGAACCATGCGCCGTCATAATAACGATATCCCGGACGATGATGACGCCAACCGCGATGGCCGCGCCAATATCTGTCGCCTCTCCAGCCGCGATCTCCTCTCCAGCCACGATCGCCGCGCCAATGCCTGTCGCCGCGCCAGCGATCACCACGGCTCATATATTGTTGATGCTTGTTGTAAAAAATGGTTCTGCGATCACGCACGGTCTGCACATTCGCATTGCTGGTTTCGATAGCCACAGGCGCAAGCGGTGCGGAAATTGCCGGAACGGCACCCGCCGATAGCATACCGACAGACATGGCCATTGCTGTCAGAATTGAAGTGAGCTTTTTCATCGTTCCTCCAGAGTTTCCCGAAGTATCAAACACTTCGTTCTAATGACGAACCAATTTTGTCGGCATCATTCTACAACAGAAACGCGCATCGCGATGCTTTGTTCCTTCCTCTGGCCTATGCGTTCACGGCAGCAATCAAATTCCCGGTCATCTCGACGCTCAACTCGCGATAATGTGAAATGACGCGGCTGGGATCGTACGTCGCAACCGGCATATCGGAATAGCCGAAATCAACTGCGATCACCGGAATTCCGGCTGCTTTGGCTGTGTTGATGTCCGTATGACTGTCGCCCACCATCACGGCTCTGTCGACGTCTCCGCCTGCCAGCCGGATTGTCTCAATGAGATGCCGTGGATCGGGTTTTCTGAAGGCAAACGTATCACCACCGGTAATGGCGGCGAAACGGGATGTCTCTCCAAGGTGGCCCAGCAGCGATACGGCCAAACCTTCAAACTTGTTCGTGCAAATAGCAAGGAGGTAACCGGCATTGGCAAGCTCGTCCATTGCCTGTGCAACGCCTTCATAAAGCGCGGAGTGTCCTGGCATATTTGCACTATAATGCTCGATAAAAAGACCGAGAAGCCAGTCGAGTTGTTCCGGGCTCAAGAGTTTTTGCTGTGCCTCAAAAGCACGCTCGATCATGACGCGGCCGCCTTGACCGACATAGCGGCGCAGCGCCACCGGGTCGACCTTTTGCATTCCTGCTGCATTCAGACAATGATTGAGGCTGTCGAGAAGATCAGGAGCTGTATCTACCAGCGTTCCATCAAGGTCGAATACTATAATGGGTTGAGACATCTTATTCCTGCAATCGCTTTGTGGGTGTCAAACCGGCCAAAATCAAAAGGCCAGCGGTCTGATTCAAACATTCGCATCCCTTTTCGATCACCACTGGTCTTGACCCTTTTGACTGACGTGTTAGGGAGCCCAATGTCAATGCAAAAAGATGGCATGTCAAAGCTGCAAGAGGACGCATCACCCATGGATCCGAGAACACTGAAGATCGAAGCTGCCGCTGCGGCATTGACCTACGTCGAGGATGGCATGCGTCTTGGTATCGGCACGGGATCGACGGCAGAAGAGTTTGTTCGCCTTTTGGCAAAGAAAGTCGAGGAGGGAATATCTGTCATTGGCGTGCCCACCTCGGAACGGACAGCAGCGCTTTGCCGCGAGCTTTCTGTGCCCTTGTCAACGCTTGAAGAAACGCCGCAGCTTGACCTTACCATTGATGGTGCCGACGAGATTGATGCACAGCTCAGCCTTATCAAAGGTGGCGGAGGCGCGCTGCTGCGTGAAAAGATCGTTGCCGCAGCTTCAAGCCGGATGATCGTAATTGCCGATGCTTCAAAGTTCGTCGATGTGCTCGGCGCTTTTCCGCTGCCCATCGAAGTCAATCGCTTCGGACTGGCCGCGACAAAGCTGGCGATCGAGCGGGCGGCTGCGGGGTTGGGTCTGTCGGGCGCCCTTACATTAAGGGTGACGGGAGGCGATGCATTTGTTACAGAGCCATTTGTAACGGACGGTGGACATTTGATCCTGGATGCATCTTTTGGCCGCATTCCGGATACAAGAGCGTTGTCCAATGCTTTGCATGCCATTCCCGGCGTGGTGGAGCATGGATTGTTTCTGAATCTGGCGCATACAGCCATATTGGCCGGTGCTGACGGTATTCAAACATTGCAGCGTGCCCCATCTGTCTAGGCGCGCAGTAATATTAGAATTGGTTGTTTCATCTGCAAGCTTGGAGATGTTTCGGGTGAGACGCGTACAACGAAAAACGGAGCGATAAATTCATGAACCGAGCAACTGGCTTTCGCCGCTTGATTGCACCCTTGTCCATCGCAATCATGCTGAGCGGTGTTTATTCTGCACAAGCGCAGGAGATCACTCCATCACATCTGGCTGCTGCACGCGCCGCTGTTACGGCTATCAAGACCACCGATCAATTCGATACAATTTTGCCAATGGTTGCCCAGCAGCTGAAGTCGGAGCTGATCCAGAAAGACCCGAACCTGGAATCGATCATCAGCACCACTGTCGATGAACAGGCTCTGGTTTTGGCTTCGCGTCGCGGTGATCTCGAAAACGAAGCAGCCCGTGCATATGCTGTTTCTTTCACTGAAGAAGACCTGAATGCCATCACTGGTTTTTACAATTCTCCAGCTGGAAAAAAGCTCCTTTCGGAAGGTCCGATTGTTACGCGTGAAGTTCTGAAGGCCGCCGGCATCTGGCAGCGCGGTATAGCCCGCGATCTGGCTCAGGCTGTTGCCGAAAAGGTTGTTGCAGCAGCGGCGGCAACATCGCCTGCTCCCGCAGCACCGGAAGCCCCCAAGCCGTGAGCTAACTCTACGGTAACTTGATTTCAAAGCCCGGTTCAAGCCGGGCTTTGTGCTTTTAAATCGTTTGGATAAGTCCCATATAGTTGCTCAGGCAAAGATTCGGAGTGCTCCCCATGACATCATATGACTACGACCTTTTTGTTATTGGGGGAGGGTCCGGGGGTGTTCGCGCTGGCAGGCTTGCGGGCGCAATGGGCAAAAAGGTCGGCCTTGCCGAAGAGTTTCGCATGGGCGGAACTTGTGTCATACGCGGCTGCGTTCCCAAAAAACTGTTTGTTTATGCCTCGCAGTTTCCAGAGCATTTTGAAGCAGCCGCTGGTTATGGCTGGACGGTTGGACCTGTCAGCTTTGACTGGGCCACGCTGGTTGCCAACAAGGATCGTGAGATTGCGCGGCTGGAAGGGCTGTATCGCAAGGGGCTGGATAATTCGCATGTCGAGATATTTGACAGCCGAGCAGTGCTGATCGACGCTCACACAATTGAAATCCTCAAAACCGGTAAGCGCATTACGGCTGATCAGATATTGATCGCTGTTGGTGGGCACCCAAACCCGCATGCCGCATTGCCGGGCTACGAGTTTTGCATAAGCTCCAACGAGGCATTTCATCTGGAACAGCTGCCGAAGGCCATTATAATCGCCGGTGGGGGTTATATAGCTGTCGAGTTTGCAAATATCTTCCACGGCCTGGGTGTCGACGTCACCCTTGTCTATCGTGGCAAGGAGATACTTTCGCGGTTCGACCATGATCTGCGGCATCTTTTGCACGAGGCGATGGAAGCCAAAGGCATAAAAATCCGCTGTGGCGAAATATTGAAAGAGGTCAAGCGTAATACTGACGGTCGCCTCGACGTGCATTTATCGTCAGATGACGAACTTGTTGCAGATCAGGTCATGTTGGCAATTGGGCGTGTGCCGAACACAAAAATGCTCGGTCTGGAGCAGGTCGGCGTCGAAGTTGATGAGATTGGCGCCATTAAGGTTGACGACTATTCACGCACGACTGTGGGAAATATCTGGGCGGTTGGCGATGTAACAAATCGCGTACAGCTAACCCCGGTGGCCATTCATGAAGCTATGTGTTTTCTTGAAACGGCATTCAAGGATAATCCCACCAAGCCTGACCACAATGATATCGCGACGGCGGTGTTTTCGCAGCCCGAGATCGGTACGGTGGGTCTCTCGGAAGAGGAAGCCGCCAAGAAGTTCGACGAGGTTGAAGTCTACAGGGCCTTGTTCCGCCCGATGCGCAATACGCTCTCCGGGTCAACAGAAAGGATGCTGACCAAGCTCATTGTCGATGCGGCGAGCCGCAAAGTGGTGGGTGCCCATATCCTTGGGCCGGATGCTGGCGAAATGGCGCAGCTTTTGGGCATTCCGATCAAAGCGGGCTGCACCAAAGACGATTTTGACCGGACAATGGCGGTTCACCCGACCGCTTCGGAGGAGCTTGTTACAATGTACAAGCCTAGCTATCGCCTTATCAAAGGCGAACGCGTCGACTGAATTTGATGGAAATTAAACTTTTGCTTGCCGGAGCACTTCGTTAATCCTGGACTGCCAGCCCTTCCCGGTCGCTTTGAACTTGGCAATCACGTCAGGATCAAGACGTATCGTTACCGGCTGTTTGGTCGTGGCAGAAAGCGGGCGGCCACGTTTGGCGATTTCCTCATCGATTTTTTTCGCCAATTCAGGGAAAACTTCGCGAAATGGGCGCGCATTCTTCAGTTCTTCCTCCGTCCACTCAGGATTATCTGGATCATTTGCAATGCCAGCCTGAATTTTTGCCTCTTCCTCGTCGCTAAGGGGGCTCACACGCCTATTGGGAATGTTCATATATTCTCCTCTCCAATCGACTTGCCAGACGCATTGATATTATCGATATCGCTTCGGTACCGAGAGCCACAAAAACAACTGCGATGATCTGGCCATAGAATAGGCCCGTCGCTTTTAGCCGGTGATGATTTGCCGATACAACCTGTGCTTCAGCAAGGAATTCTATGTCCAGGTCGGCAAAGTCGAGCTCATGCTTCAACAGGTTTTTTAAACGCTTCGGTTCGTCCCAAATGATTATCATATATTGTACGTACAATAAATAAGAGAAATCAAAATAATGGAACGATAGTAAGGAATTGTCTCCGTTTAAAGCACGACCTTGGTCTTATGCTGCACGAGCGCCAACGCGTTTTATGGCGTTTGCGGGCAGCGTCCCGTTCAGCAACCAGCCCATCACGTCTGGCCAGAGAGTTTCAGCGCGGGTTTTGCGGAAATAACCAAGATGGCCGATCTGATCGGCGCGGTTTTCCGGTGATAACCAAAGCTCGTGAACATCTGCATTCACCAGCCTTTCGAGGAATAATCGAACAGCCCTTGGCGTTCCCCAAGGGTCGTCATTTATGCCAACGCCCAGAACCGGTATCTCCACTGCTGAAAAATGCCGTGCTTCAGGAACTTTTGGGTCTTCGAATAAGAAGTTCCGATTGCGGCACCAACGCGCCCAGTCACGGAAAATGCTGCCGGGAAGGGCTTCGCCTATTCCGCTCCATTTGGGCAATCGTCCAAGCGGATATGTGAGCGGCACGCCCAGGAGGTTCATTCTGGCAAAGACGGCAATGGGCTCGGCAGTGTTGCGATAGTAACCCGACAGCGAGGCGATGGTGGTATATCGCTCAAAATCAACTGAACGGTTGCATAGGCCGAGCGCGACCCCGCCAAAGGAATGGCCAATACCGACAATTGGTTTGTTACCGGATGCTTTTTTCAACTCGTCCAGCGCCGCAGGCATGTCCAGAACTGCCCAATCCTTCATGTGGAGGCGGGGCTTCCAGCCTTTGGGAACTTGTGATTTCGCTACTCCGCGATAATCGTAAGTGAGTACGTGAGAAGCGCCGAGTTCAAGCAATCTGTTGGCAAAATGCCGATAAAAACTGTCAGGAACCGCGGCAGCAGAAGAGATCAGAACCCCTGGCTTTTGCCCCGGCCCGCTGAACAGAGTGCCGCGCAAGGGAAACCCATCTTCAGCCTTAAAAGCAATCTCCTGCATCGCAGCCTCCCACACTTACTTTTACGTTAAGGTAATATAGATGGGCACTTCTCACAATGACCAAAAGAGATGAGCGGGGTAATTGTTAACGGGACTGGTATCACAGGCGTAATTGGACTATATGAGCGCCTTCCGGCATGACCGGAAAAATTCAAACAAACGCTACCAAAGTGGAAAGCAAGTAACAGGTGCAATAATGACCAAGAACTGGACACCGACTTCCTGGAGAGGCAAACCGATCAAGCAGGTGCCTTTTTATCCGGACGCTCAGGCTCTGAGCGATGTCGAGGCCCGTCTTCGGACATATCCACCGCTGGTTTTTGCAGGTGAGGCACGCAAGCTGAAGAAGCAGCTCGCCGCTGTCTCGCGTGGTGAAAGCTTCCTGCTGCAGGGTGGTGATTGCGCCGAAAGCTTCGCCGAACACGGCGCCGACAATATTCGCGACTTTTTCCGCGTGTTCCTACAAATGGCAGTTGTTCTGACCTTCGGTGCCTCGCAGCCCATCGTCAAGGTTGGCCGTATTGCGGGCCAGTTCGCCAAGCCGCGTTCTTCGGACACGGAAACAAAGAACGGCATTGAACTGCCAATCTATCGCGGTGATATCATCAATGGCACCGAGTTCACCGAGCAATCGCGTATTCCGGATCCCGCACGTCAGGAAATGGCATACCGTCAGTCCGCAGCAACGCTCAATCTTTTGCGTGCCTTCGCGCAAGGCGGCTATGCCAATCTGGAGAACGTCAACCAGTGGATGCTTGGCTTCGTGGCCGACAGTCCGCAAGGCGAGCGCTATGGCATGCTTGCACGCCGTATCGCCGATACGGTCGACTTCATGCGCGCTGTTGGCATTACTGCTGAAACAAACGCGCAATTGCGTGAGACAGACTTCTACACAAGCCATGAAGCGCTGCTGCTTGGCTATGAAGAAGCTTTGACTCGCGTGGATTCCACGTCCGGCGATTGGTACGGCACGTCAGGTCACATGATCTGGATCGGCGATCGTACCCGTCAGGCTGATCACGCGCATATTGAATATTGCCGTGGCATCAAGAACCCGCTTGGCCTCAAGTGCGGACCAAGCTTGGAGCCCGACGATCTTTTGCGTCTGATTGATCTGCTCAATCCTGCAAACGAGGCTGGGCGACTGACATTGATTGCCCGTTTCGGTCACGACAAGGTTGGCGATCATTTGCCAAAGCTGATCCGCGCCGTGCAAAAGGAAGGCCGCAATGTTGTCTGGTCCTGTGATCCGATGCATGGCAATACCATCACTGCCAATGGTTACAAGACACGTCCATTCGACCGCATCCTTAAGGAGGTTGAGGGCTTTTTTGCAGTTCATAATGCCGAGGGAACATATCCAGGCGGCATCCACATTGAGATGACAGGCAATAATGTAACGGAGTGCACGGGTGGTGCGCGCGCTATCTCTGCTGAAGATCTGCAGGATCGCTACCACACCCATTGTGATCCGCGCCTTAATGCCGATCAGGCTTTGGAGCTTGCTTTTCTGGTTGCCGAGCTTCTCAAGAAGGAACGTGACAGCCAGCCACAGAAAATGGCTGCAAACGGCTGATCAAGCTAACTTAAAATTTAATGGCGGCCACGTGGCCGCCATTATTGTTTTAGGGGTAAGGTACAGCGCAGGAGGTGCCATGGACAAGAGTATCAACGAAATCGATGGCGCCTGCCATTGCGGCACTGTTCGGTTCCATGTGCGACTGAAGAATGGCTTGCACAGTGCTCGCAGATGCACCTGCTCCTACTGTCGGATGCGTGGTGCGGTTGCCGTGAGCGCCAATATTAGTGACATCATAATATTGCAAGGCGAAGACGCGCTGACACTTTATCAATTCAATACGAATACAGCCAAGCATTATTTCTGTTCAAAATGCGGGATCTATACGCATCACCAGCGCCGCTCAAATCCACAGGAATACGGCGTTAATGCTGCATGTCTTGCGGGTATCAGCCCCTTTGATTTTGAAGAACTGCCTGTAAATGACGGCACCAGTCATCCTTCCGACAGGGGAAAGGATGCAAGTTCGGAACTAGCCGGAATTTTGAGGTTCTATCCGCGACAGTGACGTCCTTATAAACGCAGAAAACTCTATTCTCACAATCATGTCATTACAAACCACTTTGGGGTGGAGTTTTCTTACTTCGAATACTATCAAAGCGGTATGAACACGAAAACGCCCCGCCGAGTCCGTCTGTCAGCATCCTTCCGTTCATTCATGGCAAGCGAGGCCGCTGGCGGCATTATTCTCATGGTGGTTGCTGCGCTGGCGTTGATCATCGCCAATTCTCCGCTCAGTCAGACATATTTTGATTTGCTTCATCGGTATGTTGGCGGATTAAGCGTCCTGCATTGGGTAAATGACGCGCTGATGGCAGTGTTTTTCCTGCTGGTCGGCCTTGAGATTAAACGTGAGATGATCAGCGGACAATTGTCAAACTGGTCGCGGCGAGCACTTCCCGGCTTTGCTGCCGTTGGCGGGATGGTCGTTCCAGCTCTGATTTTCGTTGCCTTCAATGAAGGCGATACCATCCGGGGCTGGGCTATACCATCGGCCACAGACATTGCTTTCTCGCTCGGCGTGCTTTCGCTGCTCGGGTCACGCGTTCCTATGTCGTTGAAAGTATTTCTGACGGCGCTTGCCATTATCGATGATCTGGGTGCGGTCATCATTATCGCGCTGTTCTATTCGCAAGGCTTGAACATACCGGCCCTCGCCGGTGTCGCCGTCGTTTTTGCTCTCCTTATGGCGATAAATTTCATGGGCATGGTCAGGCTCTGGGCCTATGTCGTGCTTGGTGTAATTCTCTGGATACTGGTTTTCAAATCCGGCATTCATGCGACGATTGCAGGTGTGCTTCTTGCTTTGACTATCCCCATGAAAGGGGAAAAGGGCGAGGCAGATTCGCCGCTTCTCAAGCTTGAGCATGCCATCCAGCCATGGGTCGCTTTTGCAATTGTGCCGATATTCGGATTTGCTAACGCAGGTGTTTCGTTCAGCGGCGTCTCGCTCTCCAATCTGGCCGATCCGGTGCCGCTTGGTGTTGCAGCCGGCCTGTTTGTAGGCAAACAGCTTGGCGTGTTTTCCTTTGCATGGCTTGCCATCAAAATGCGGCTGGCTGAGCGTCCCGCCGGCGCAAATTGGATGCAAATGTATGGCGTCTCTACCCTTTGCGGCATTGGCTTTACGATGAGCCTGTTTATCGGGTTGCTCGCTTACGCCAATTCGCCCTTGCTCCAGGATGAAACGAAGCTCGGCGTTCTGCTTGGCTCTTTGCTGTCGGCTCTGCTTGGTGCGCTCCTGCTGGTGCTGTCGTCAAAACGATCAGCCAAGGCGTGAATGTAAAAGCAGGCGGGCTTGCGCACGGCTATTCTCCAGTCCTGCAAGGAGGACCATTTGATGACGGAATTGCATAAAGGTTCGTGCCTTTGCGGAAAAGTGCACTTTGAAACGCGCGGTCCCCTTCGTGGCATAGTCTACTGCCATTGCTCGCAATGCCGTAAACAGTCCGGCCATCATTACGCAGCGACGAACGTGCAGGATGACTGCATTGATATATCCGGAAAAGAAAATATCAGTTGGTATGCCGCCAGTGAGTTTGCCCGGCGCGGCTTCTGCAAACATTGCGGCTCTGTCCTGTTCTGGAAGCACAATGAGCTTGACTACATCTCAGTTATGGCTGGAGCCTTCGATAGTCCCACAAGTCTTGAGGGTGAAGTCCATATTTTCGTTGCTGACAAAGGCGATTACTACGAAATTGCCGATGGCCTGCCGCAGTACGAAAAAAGCAGCAGCGGTGTTGTAGTGGCCCGCCAAAGCATTGATGTAGGTTGACGAATCGCCACATTGCGCTTGTCACGTTATTCGGCGATCTGGAATATTTCCGCGATTCCGTTTAACTGAAATTCTCTAGAATATTCAGGGGCAGGGCATGCACCGGCTTGTTATGGCATTTATCAATTCTATGCGGGCACTCAAGCATCTTGCCGCGCATGAAAAGGCAGTGCAACAGGAACTCGTCCTGTTTTTCCTGTCCATTCCCATTGCCGCTTTTATAGCCCCCTCTGTACTCGTTTTCCTGCTTCTAACCGGCTCGTTGCTCTTCCTGATTATGGTGGAAGTTTTAAACACGGGCATTGAGGCGGCTTGCGATGCAGTTTCGCGCGACTTTCACAAGGAAACCCAGATCGCTAAAGATTGCGGTTCGCTCGCGGTGCTGATCTCGGTTATCCTTGTTGCCATCGTCTGGCTCTATTTGCTCTGGCACGTATTTTTCCTGTGATACGCTTCATGGCAACATTGTTTTTCCATCAACGAAACGATATATGTTCATAATGAGCAAAAATCCTGATATTCTCCGTATCGCCATTGCCCAACTCAATCCGGTTCTGGGTGACATCAAGGGCAATCTTGCCAAAGCGCGCGAAGCCAGAGCCGATGCTGCGCGGCAGGGCGCTGATCTTGTGCTGTTCACGGAACTGTTCATTTCCGGCTACCCACCAGAGGATCTGGTGCTGAAAAAGGCCTTTATCGCAGCTTGCGAGAAGGCAGTTCAGGATTTTGCCGAGGATACCGGTGATGGTGGTCCAGGTGTCATTATTGGTGTGCCGCTGCGGCGCGAAACAGGTCTGCACAATTCTGTCATGGTTCTGGATGGCGGTAAGGTTATTGCCGAGCGTTTCAAAGTTGATCTGCCAAACTATGGCGAATTCGACGAGAAGCGTGTGTTCCAGCCGGGGCCGATGCCAGGTCCCGTCAATTTCAGGGGCATCCGCATCGGCATACCGATTTGTGAAGATATATGGGGCGAGCTGGGCGTTTGCGAAACGCTGGCCGAAAGCGGCGCGGAAATACTTTGCGTGCCGAATGGCTCTCCCTACTATCGCGGTAAGGTCGATGTGCGCCATCAGGTGGCATTGCGTCAGGTCATTGAAACCGGACTGCCGCTGATTTTTGCAAACCAGCTTGGCGGGCAGGATGATTTGATTTTTGACGGCGCTTCATTTGCCTTCAATGCCGACAAGAATCTCGCGTTCCAAATGTCGCAATTTGAGGAACAGCTGATTGTCACCACATGGCGTCGTGGCAAAGATGGCTGGAGCTGTGGCGAAGGCCCGATGTCACGTATCCCGGAAGGGGAGGAGGCGAACTACCGCGCCTGCATGCTCGGCCTGCGCGATTACGTCAACAAGAATGGCTTCAAGGACGTGGTGCTGGGACTTTCCGGCGGTATCGATTCAGCGATCTGCGCCGCTCTGGCCGTTGATGCGCTGGGTGAAGAGCGGCTTCGCGCTGTTATGATGCCCTACACCTACACATCCAAGGATTCGCTGAAAGACGCCGAGGATTGCGCAAGATTGCTCGGTTGCCGCTATGACATAGTGCCGATCTTCGAGCCGGTGGAAGGTTTTCTCAGGGCGTTGGGGCCGACATTCGAAGGTACCAAGGAAGGAATTACTGAAGAAAATCTGCAAAGCCGCGCCCGCGGTACAATCTTGATGGCTATTTCCAATAAGTTTGGCTCCATGGTTGTGACGACCGGCAACAAGTCAGAAATGTCCGTCGGTTATGCCACGCTTTATGGCGACATGAATGGCGGCTATAATCCCATTAAAGATCTGTACAAAATGCAGGTCTATTCCATGTCCGAATGGCGCAACAAGAATGTGCCTGCCGGTGGTCTTGGCCCCTCAGGAGAAGTGATCCCCGTCAATATCATCAGCAAAGCGCCCTCGGCGGAGCTGCGCGAAAACCAGACGGACCAGGATTCTTTGCCGCCTTATCCGGTTCTCGATGACATCCTCGAATGCCTGGTCGAAAATGAGATGGGGGTGGATGAAATCGTTGCGCGCGGGCACGAGCGGGCCACGGTCGAGCGTATCGAGCATCTGCTCTACATTGCCGAATATAAGCGTCGCCAGTCGGCTCCGGGTGTGAAGGTCACGAAGAAAAATTTCGGTCGTGACCGCCGTTATCCGATCACCAACAGGTTCCGTGACAGGCAGTAAGCGAACTGTTGCAATCTGGCCGCACCAGCCAATCAAAGCCATTTGCCCAAAAAATAGGCGCTTGGCGACGCAAAGCGATTCATCTATAAGCCAATCTCCGGCAATTTCGACCGGGAGGTTTAAGAATGGCAGCTTTCATCATGTCCCCACGGGGCGGCGCCAGTTTCTGATATGTGACGGCGAAAAGCCTTCTGGCTTTTCTATTGGCTTCACAAGTCAAGAACTCATCGCCGACATTGGCCTTGTCCGTATTCGGTCAAGTCGCCAGACCACAATGCCGTACTGATTCACTTTCCTACTCGCGGCACCTTTCTTCTACAATTCCTATTGAGGCCGGTGCTTACGTACCGGACAATTGTCATGGCTTTTTTTCGACTCGCCATCCGGGGCGGAGCTTTCCGCAGCGTTCTCGGATTCACCTGGAAACATTGGCAGGCACAACCTTTGCGCCTGTCGCTAACGCTTGTCGCAGTGTTGCTGTCGACATTGGCCGATGTGTTGACCCCGCTTTATTCGGGGCGGCTCGTTGACGCCATCGTCAAAGGCAATCCGCAGGACGAACTGGCATGGAATGCTGCAATAGCAGCCTTTTCAACGCTCATTGCCCTGTCGTTCGGGGCGATTGTCTTGCGGCACATCATTTTCTTGACGGTGGTCAAGCTGACATTGAAAATGATGTCCGATATTGCTGCAAATGCCTTCTACCGTATTCAGCGTTTCTCGACCGACTGGCATGCCAATAGCTTTGCCGGCTCTACGGTTCGCAAGGTCACGCGGGGCATGTGGGCGCTTGATCTGTTGAACGATACGCTGTTGTTGGCGCTGTTTCCGTCCATCATCATGCTTATCGGCTCGACAGTGCTTATGGCCTGGTATTGGCCTGTCATGGGCATCATTGTCGGTCTTGGTTCACTGCTGTTCGTTGTTGTTACAGTGCTGATGTCACTTGGCTTTGTTGCTCCAATGGCAAGTCTTGCCAATCGTTGGGACACGAAGCTAGGCGGTGCATTGGCCGATGCGGTTAGCTGCAATATGGTTGTCAAAGGCTTTGGTGCTGAGGCGCGCGAAGATGCACGTCTTGCCAAGGTCGTGGCGAAGTGGCGTGACCGTACGGCGCGTACCTGGCGGCGCGGAACGATCAACGGCACAACACAGGGCTCGATGCTTCTTGTATTGAGAGCTTCAATGATTGGCTCTGCCTTGCTTCTATGGTCCAAAGGCCATGCAAGTGCGGGTGACATTACCTTCGTGCTCACCTCGTTCTTCATCTTGCAGGGCTATTTGCGCGAAGTTGGCATGGACATTCGCAATTTGCAGCGTTCTGTCAATGACATGGAAGAGCTGGTTGATATTCAGAGTCAACCACTCGGCATTGATGATCGACCCGGCGCAAAGCCGATCCAGATCACCAATGGCAAGATCGAGTTCGACAATGTGACGTTCCATTATGGCGCACACAGACTGCCGCTCTATGACCGGTTCTCGGTAACGATCCGGGCGGGCGAGCGGGTTGGTCTGGTCGGGCATTCGGGCTCGGGCAAATCCACATTCGTCAAGCTGATCCAGCGTCTGCATGATGTGCAGTCCGGTCAGATCCGCATTGACGGTCAGGACATTGCCGATGTCAGACAGGCATCTTTACGCCAGCAAATTGCCATCGTGCAGCAGGAGCCGATCCTGTTTCACCGGACGCTGGCGGAAAACATTGCCTATGCAAGGCCGGGAGCAACGCAGGCCGAGGTGGAGGAAGCTGCGCGACAGGCAAGTGCGCATGAGTTCATCACCAATCTGCCGAAAGGCTACAGCACGCTCGTTGGCGAGCGCGGTGTGAAGCTTTCCGGTGGTGAGCGCCAGCGTGTTGCCATTGCCCGTGCTTTCCTTGCGGATGCACCGGTTCTTATTCTGGACGAGGCTACTTCCAGTCTCGATTCAGAATCGGAAATGCTGATCCAGCAGGCAATGGAACGGCTGATGCTTGGCCGGACGACTTTGGTGATCGCTCACCGTCTGTCGACCGTGCGCTCTCTCGACCGGCTTCTGGTTTTCGACCATGGCCGCATCGCAGAAGAGGGTAACCATGAAGCGCTGATCGGGCTCAAGGGCGGTATCTATCGCGGTCTGTTCGAATTGCAGGCGATGGAACTGACCAAGGGCCTCATGCTTCAGGACAGCTAACAATATGGGCCGCGTGAAAACGCGGCCCATATTGCCATTCATCGCCGCATCCGATATGCCCCGATCATGACCCCAATCGTACGTTTTGCACCATCGCCTACGGGCTATATCCATATTGGCAATACACGCACTGCCTTGTTCAACTGGCTGTTTGCGCTGAAAAATGGCGGACAAATGGTCCTGCGTTTCGACGATACGGACGTCGAGCGCTCCAAGACCGAATATGTCGAAGCCATTGCCGAAGATGTCGAATGGCTGGGTATCAAACCTTTTCGCGTCGAATATCAGTCGAAGCGGTTTGCTGAATACGCGGCAGCGGCCGAAAGATTGAAGGCCGCTGGCCTTCTGTATCCCTGCTATGAAACTGCCGAAGAACTTGATTTGAAACGCAAGCTGCGGCTCGCGCGACGTCTGCCGCCAGTCTATGGCCGCGACGCGCTGAAGCTGTCGGACGAAGACAAAGCCAAGCTTGAGGCGGAAGGAAAGCGCCCGCATTGGCGTTTTCTCCTGCCGAATTTCAAGGACGACCCTTTCGCCCCGGTACGTACGGAAGTGCATTGGGATGATCTGGTGCGCGGACCGGAAACCGTCGATCTGGCATCTCTGTCAGATCCTGTGCTGATCCGTGAAGATGGTACCTATCTTTATACATTCACCTCTGTTGTCGACGATATCGACATGAACATCACGCATATTATTCGGGGCGATGATCATGTTACCAATAGCGGTGTGCAGATTTCCATTTTTGAGGCGATGGGCGCAAAGTCACCGCAGCTCGGCCATCACAATCTGCTGACGACTGCTACGGGCGAGGGCTTGTCCAAGCGTACTAGCGCTTTGTCGGTGGGCAGTCTGCGCCGCGCCGGCTATGAACCCATGGCGGTTGCGAGCCTTGCCGTGCTCACGGGCACTTCGGAAAATGTTGTCGCCATGCCCGATATGAATGCGTTGGCGGCGATATTCGATCCGGCTTCCACGTCGAAATCATCCTCGAAGTTTGACCCTGCTGATCTGGACGCGCTCAACCGAGCGCTGATCCACGCCATGCCCTTTAGCGATGCCAAAGACAGGCTTGCTGCTCTTGGCATTCAAGGTGATGATGCAGAGGCGTTCTGGCTGGCTGTGCGCAGCAATCTTACTTTCGTATCCGATGCCGCGCAGTGGTGGGCAATTGTCAAAAATGGCCCTGCGAGCGATGAGCCTCTGGCCGATGAGGATCGCGACTTCGTGCGCGCTGCTTTCGATGTTCTGCCATCCGAGCCTTGGAACCATGAGACTTGGAAATCATGGACCGATGCTGTGAAGGTACAGAGCGGGCGTAAAGGCAAAGGATTGTTCATGCCTTTGCGTATTGCGCTTACGGGGCGATCTTCCGGTCCTGAGCTTGCGGATCTTTTGCCCCTCCTTGGTCGGGAAGGAACGTTGGCCCGACGACCCTGACCTTGCGGTTTGGATCGATTGGCTTGTCCACGCTCAACGGTTTGGGCAGGGGCGCTTCGTTGGGCGCCGCTGCGGGCTTGCCCAATTCAATGATGGATGATGGCTTTTCAACTGGCTTTGTTGGAAGGGTCGAAGGTTCAATCTTGGTCTGAACCGGCGGTTGTTCATTGGGCTTTACAGGTTCCGTCAATGCCGGATTTGCGGGCGGTGTCGCAGCGGGAAGCGGCTCCTGCTTTGTCACTGTTGGCTGTTGCGGATGCGCTGGCGCAATCGGCGGAGTTTGTGGTGCGGGCCGCGCGACTGGCGGCGAAGCTGGTTTTGGCGGTTGTTTCGCCAGTTCACGCGGATTGCCCATGGTCGAAAAATTGCCGGCTGTTTTCTGGCATGTGCATTGCGGCGTGGCATTAGCACCAGCCTTGCGAAATTTAAAAGCATTCGGCATATCCCGGTAAGCCTGACCACCCAGAGAAATCATGGCTTCCGGCCGCTCTTCGCCTGTTGGCTTGAAGAACAATTGCGCGCCGGGGCATTGTGCCTGGCATTGCGCCTGATCGCGCGCAAAATTCTCCGCTCCGGTTTCATAGGTCAGCGGAAAATAATAACCGTCACACGTGCGAACGCACATAGTCTGGTATTGACCGCCTTCGATGGGGACCGGGATTGATCCAGGCCCTACAGGTTGCGGTTCGCGGCCTCCATAAATCTCGTAGGATCCCGGCTCTTCCTCATCCAGCCGCGGCAGATCGCGATACTGATAATTGTTTACAGGGCAATTATTGGCATCCAGCGCTGCCTCGATACGATCCCGGCGCAGATTGAACTCGTAATCATCCAGCGTTGGATCACTGTTCAGCCTGTCGAGACGCTCTTGCATGCGCACGCATGTATCGCTTTGCGCATGGGAGAAACCAGTCGCAGCCAGTACAGCGCCAAATGCGGCAACGATGATAAAAGATGTCCGGAGCATGGATGGTCTCTTCTTGGAGTATAGGCGAAACCATCCATGTTGATGCGGCAGCAATAAGACGAAAGTTTTACTCAATCCGCTGTGAAGCTTCCACAACTGCCAGCGCCGTCATGTTGACAATACCGCGCGATGTCACTGAAGGCGTCAGAATATGCGCGGGCTTGGCAGCACCCAGCAGGATCGGGCCGACATGCAGGGCATCTGTTACCGACTTGACGACATTGAGCGTGATATTGGCTGCATCAAGATTAGGGAAAACCAAGAGATTTGCCTCGTCCGTCAAGCGGGAATGGGGCAGTACGCGCTCCCGTAGAATTTGTGAAAGCGCGCTATCGCCGTGCATTTCGCCGTCCTGCTCAAGTTCCGGAGCCTTTACGCGCAGGATTTCTGAAGCGTTGCGCATTTTTGCTGCGCTTTCAGAATCGCGTGAGCCAAAGTTCGAATGTGAGAGCAATGCAGCTTTGGGCTCAATGCCAAAGCGCCGGATTTCGTTGGCCGCAAGTACAGTCTTTTCGGCAATCTCTTCCGCAGTCGGATCGATATTCACATAGGTATCGGTCAGGAAAAGCACGCCGCGCTGTGAGATGAGCAGGCTGAGAGCGGAGAAATTACGGATGCCTTCTGACTTGCCGATAATGAGCTCGACATTGCGCAAGTGCCGCTCAAAGCGACCTTCAAGACCACAGATCATGGCATCGGCTTCGCCACGAACGATGGCAAGCGCTGCAATAACGGTGCCGCTGGCGCGAACCATTGTGCGAGCAACCTCCGGTGTCGTGCCGCGTCGCCCTGTCAGGCTAACGAGCAGATCAACATAGTCGCGATAGCGAGGATCGTCTTCCGGATCGATAATATCGAAATCCTGTCCAATCTTGATTTTCAAGCCGTAGCGTTGAAGGCGCGTTTCGATGACCTGGGGACGACCGATAAGTGTTGGAATGGCGATACCTTCTTCCAGCACCACCTGAGCTGCGCGCAATACGCGCTCATCCTCACCATCCGCATAGATGACGCGCTTCTTCTCGGCGGTTTTTGCCGCAGTGAAGATTGGCTTCATGATAAGGCCGGAGCGGAACACGAAGCGGTTCAGCCGGTCGAGATAAGCGTCGAAATCTTCAATGGGACGTTCAGCAACGCCAGTTTCCATCGCTGCCTTTGCCACCGCTGGCGCAATGCGCAGAATAAGACGCGGATCGAACGGCGAAGGAATCAAGTAGTTGGGGCCGAATGTCGGTGTTTCGCCGGAATAGGCGCGGGCTGCAACATCCGATGGCTCTTCACGGGCAAGGGCGGCGATGGCTTGGACTGCCGCCATTTTCATTTCTTCGTTGATCGCACTTGCGCCGCAGTCGAGCGCGCCACGGAAAATATAGGGGAAGCAAAGAACGTTGTTGACCTGATTTGGGAAGTCCGAACGGCCCGTGCAGATCATGGCATCAGCACGTGCTGCGCGGGCCACTTCGGGCATGATTTCCGGATTTGGATTGGCAAGCGCCATAATCAACGGATTGGGTGCCATCTGCTTGAGAAGTTCAGGTTTCAACACGCCCGCTGCCGACAGACCAAGAAACACATCAGCACCACCGATAACGTCGGCAAGAACGCGCGCATCGGTCTTTTGCACATAGACAGACTTCCAACGGTCCATCAGCGTGTTACGGCCCTCATAGACCACACCATCCAGATCGCAGACCCAGATATTCTTGCGGTCCGCACCAAGCTTGACGAGAAGATTGAGGCAGGCAAGCGCTGCGGCACCGGCACCAGAAGCCACGATTTTGACCTTGGAAAGATCTTTGCCGGCAAGCTCCATGCCGTTGATGATCGCAGCGGCAACAATGATCGCCGTGCCGTGCTGATCGTCATGAAATACCGGAATATTCATCTTCTCACGAAGCTGCTCTTCAACTTCGAAACATTCCGGTGCTTTGATATCTTCGAGGTTTATGCCGCCGAAAGTGGGTTCCAAGGCAGCAACAACGTCAACAATCTTGTTGATTTCCTGCGCGTCAATCTCAATGTCGAATACGTCGATATTCGCAAATTTCTTGAACAGGACGGCCTTGCCCTCCATAACTGGTTTGGAGGCCAGCGGTCCGATATTGCCAAGGCCAAGCACGGCAGTGCCGTTTGAAATAACGGCAACCAGATTGGCGCGGCTTGTGTAATCGGCAGCGGTAGACGGGTTGGCGTGAATGGCAAGGCAGGGCGCGGCAACGCCGGGAGAATAGGCAAGGGCAAGATCACGCTGGTTGCCAAGCGGCTTTGTCGCCTGAATTTCCAGCTTACCCGGCGTGGGAAAGCGGTGATAAAACAGCGCGCTTTCGTCAAGTTCTGAATTGCCGGGCGTATTGTCCTGAGCCATGAATTGCTTCCTTCCGGAGTATCGGTCTGGGTCGTCGTCGGATATCTATCTTGAGGCATAAATGAACATAGATTTGATACAAGTCTTTATCGTTCGAATCTGCATTTTTCCTTGCCGTCATAAGACTGTGACATGAATCGGGTTTGTGTCGCGCAGAAGACGCGTTTGCGTCAGCGCGATACGGAGATCCGCATCATGGTCGAGGCCGAGCCTAAAAAGTTCCGCACGCTGTTTCTGTCCGATATCCATCTTGGCTCAAAAGGCGCTAAGGCTAGCTTTTTGCTGGACTTTTTGAAGCACCATGATGCCGAAACCATCTATCTCGTCGGTGATATTGTCGATGGTTGGCGTCTTCGCCGGTCATGGCACTGGCCGCAGGAACATAATGATATTGTGCAAAAGCTCCTGCGCAAAAGCCGCAAAGGTGCGACAATTCATTATGTCGCCGGCAATCACGATGAATTTCTGCGTGACTTCCAGGGCACGCATTTCGGCGGCATTGAAGTCACCGACCGCCTGATGCACGAAACGGCTGATGGCCGTAAGTTTCTGGTGATTCATGGCGACCAGTTCGATGTGGTTGTGCGCAATGCCCGCCACATCGCCTATCTGGGTGATTGGGCCTATGATGCAGCGCTTGCTATCAATACCGTGATGAACAAGGTGCGCCGCCGTCTTGGTCTGCGCTATTGGTCCTTCTCCGCATGGGCAAAATTCCGCGTCAAGAAAGCGGTCAATTTCATCGGTTCGTTCCAGACAGTTGTTTCCGACGAGGCGCGGCGTATCGGTGCCGATGGTGTTATCTGTGGACACATTCACCATGCGACCATCGAACAGATAGACGGTATCGAATATATCAACACGGGCGACTGGGTGGAAAGCTGTACGGCTATCGTGGAACATTTTGACGGAAGGATGGAACTTCTATCCTGGACACATCTCATCAGCGAGCATGCAGGCTTCGCGCCAGTGATCCAGATTGCCGATAAGCGACCAAAGGCGGCGAATGCAGCGTGACGAGATTAAACGGCTCGTCATTGTTTCGGATGCCTGGCATCCGCAGGTCAATGGTGTCGTGCGAACCCTGACGAAAGTACGCGAGCAGATGGAGGCGCGGGGCTTTGAGGTGACGATCATCTCCCCGGCCGACTATCATTCTGTGCCTTGCCCGACCTATCCGGAAATCCGGCTTGCGTTGACACTGCCATCGGCGGTCAAGGCACGGATTGAGGCCATACAACCGGCCTATGTCCATATCGCGACGGAAGGTCCGCTGGGCATGATGGCGCGCCGCACGTGCATCAAGAATAACTGGCGTTTTACCACAAGCTTTCATACCCGTTTTCCTGAGTATCTGCGCAAGCGCTTGCCGGTCCCGCTGTCATGGTCCTATGGCTGGCTGCGGCGCTTCCACAATGCTGCTGAATCCTGTCTTGTACCAACGCAGTCAATCCATGATGAGCTGATTGTGCGGGGATTTGAAACCCTGAAGGTGTGGACGCGGGGCGTGGACCGGGAATTGTTCCGGCCGCAACCAGACGTTGATCTGCACTTGCAACGACCGGTTTTCATCTGTGTGGGGCGGGTCGCTATCGAGAAGAATCTCGAAGCTTTCCTGTCGCTGGATTTGCCGGGCACGAAGCTGATAGTCGGTAATGGTCCCGACCTCGAAAATCTGAAACGCAAATATCCAAAGGCCGTTTTTGCAGGCAAGCATGAAGGTGAGGCGCTGGCACGCTTCTATGCGGGGGCGGATGTCTTCGTCTTTCCAAGCCGGACCGACACGTTCGGGCTGGTGCTACTTGAGGCTATAGCCTCCGGTCTGCCGGTCGCGGCCTATCCTGTGCCGGGATCTAAGGATGTCATCAACGCAACCGGCGCTGGCGTTCTCTCCGAGGACTTGGGAGAGGCGGCTCTGGCTGCTCTTGCGATGGGCCGCGTCGACCCCGAAGCGACGTTGCAGGGATTCAGCTGGGAAGCCTGCGCCGATATTTTCGAAAGTATCCTGACAAGGATCGGCGTCTCGCGCGAAGTGCCCGGTCATACGGTCAAATCTGGGCAGACTATTTCTGTGCGGTAGGGTACTCAATCTATACAATTCCAAAAAACGCAATGAATTATGCGCATGAGCCGACCGCTATTTCTATGAACCAGCTAAGTTTCATGATAATGGCCAAGCTCAAGGCAACGCATGGTTGTGATTCTGCCTGAACAGCTTCGTATTTTTCCGAAAGTCCCACCGAATGACAGCCGCCGTTGCGGATTTAAGCCAAGGGAAACCGTCTCGCTTTGAGTTGCGGATTGCGTTGACCTATTTCGCTATTTTCATGTCGAACGGGTTGCATCTGCCCTATTTTCCGCTCTGGCTTGAATATCGGTCGCTGACTCCGACAGAAATTTCCATCGTATTGTCGATGCCCCTTTTCGTCCGGGTCATCGCGGCACCGCTGGTTTCGATGCTGGCAGACCGCTCCAACGACCGGGCGCATATTCTGACCTTGTGCACTATATTGGCGGTAGCCGTCGCGGCGTTCTACTTCGTACCCTTCGGCTTTGTCGGTATTCTCGCTGTGTCGTTGCTGCTTTCGCCGCCATGGACTTCACAGGTACCCGTTGCAGATACGATTGCCCTTTCGGGCGTTCGCCGCTACGGCGCCGATTTTGCCAAGATGCGGGTTTGGGGCTCAATTTCTTTCCTGCTCACTTCGTTTGTGGCGGGCATCTTCATCCAGCGTTTGGGCGAGCACATTATCCCTTGGGCTTTGCTCGGCGCGCTGGTGCTGGCATGCGGCATGAGCTTTATCGTACCCAGAATCGGCAAACCACGCAGGCTTTCCCCACTTTCCGATGTCGACATAGCAAATGCGGGCAGGGCGCTGCGCCGTCCGGCCTTTGTAACATTTCTCATCGCGACAGGCATCACACAGGCTAGCCACGCCTATGGCTACAGTTTCTCGGCGATTTACTGGAAGTCGATCGGCATAGAAGAAACCGTAATCGGGGCATTCTGGTCGATCTCTGTCGTTGCGGAAGTGATCATGTTCACCTGTTTCCGCCGCATATTCGGCAATCTCCATCCCGCCAAGGTGCTGATGATCGGGTCTGCCGTGGCAATGTTCCGCTGGGCCGCCTTTCCTTTGATCGAACCCGCCGGACTTGGCGTTGCTGGTTTTCTGGTCGTCCAGTGCCTGCACTGCTTCTCATTTGCCCTGTCATTTCTCGGCATGCAAAAAATGATCGTCCTGACCATTCCTGAAGAGCGCGGCGGCACGGCGCAGGGGCTTTCAACCTTTTTCATCGGCACGTCATTGGCCATTGCCACGATGGCGTCAGGGCCGCTCTACTCGGCGACCGGCATTTACGGCTTTTACGCCATGGTGGCCCTTGCAGCTATCGGTCTGTTCCTCGCCGTTGTTTCTCTGAGGCTTGAGCAACGCGAGACCTAGAAAATTTGGGTCTAGCCCCACAGTTCCGGCTTGGGCGGCGAAACCCGGCTTCCGTTAAATTCGAGTCCCGGCGTCCGGTCCTGCTTGAGGATCAAGGGACCGTCCAGATCGACAAAATCGGCATCTTGAGCCACGATAACAGCCGGAGCCATGGCCAGGGATGTGCCAACCATGCAACCGACCATGATCCCAAAGCCAAGTTCGCGTGCGCGATTATGCATGCGCAGCGCTTCGGTTAGTCCGCCGGTCTTGTCCAGCTTGATATTGATGCTGTCATAGCGCCCCAGCAATTTGTGCAGATCATCCGTGCCGTGGGCGCTTTCGTCGGCACAAATGGGCACAGGGTGCGGAATTTCAGCGAGGATGGCATCATTTCCGGCGGGCAGTGGCTGCTCGATCAGCGCAATACCGGCCCGCGCGCAGGCAAGCATGTTTTCCAGAACATTGGCATTGGTCCAGCCTTCGTTCGCGTCAATAATAATGCGGCTTGATGGCGCGGCCCGTGCTACGGCTCTTATCCGCTCTGCATCATTTTCGCCGCCAACCTTGACCTTGATCAAGGGTCTGTCGGCAAAGCCGCTCGCTGCCTTTGCCATTGTTGCAGCATCACCGAACGAAACAGTCACGGCGGTGGTCAAATCGTGCAATTCTGGCAGGCCCAGTAGAGAGGTCACGCTTGTGCCTTGGCGCTTGGCTTCGAGATCCCACAAGGCGCAATCTACGGCGTTGCGTGCCGCGCCTGCATGAATGAGCCCCGGCAGATCGTTGCGTGTCGCGCCCTTGCTCAAAGCATCGCGCAGACCTTCAATCTCGGCACAAACCGAGTCGATGCTCTCACCATATCGCGCATAGGGCACGCATTCACCGCGCCCGCTGTGCACGCCGTCACTTAACGAGCACACGACAATTGCGGCTTCAGTCTTGGAACCACGGGAGATCGTAAACGTTCCGGCAATGGGCCATCGTTCTACCGCTATATCCAAGCTAATTATCATAATCTGCGCCTTAATTGTTCCAGTGACATCGGTCGGGAGACTCGATATGTGTGTTGTTGATGTTGACCGATAGAGCAAACAATTCAAGTGCTTCTACTGCCGCGCCTCCGCATGTTGAGTTCAACAAGGACGGGGATCGCGCTACAGTTACACTTACAGGGGCATGGACCACACGCAATGTTCGCCGCGTGGACGAAACCATGCGCGATATCGAAGTTGATAACGGGTTTTCTAGCGCCGTTATTGATCTGTCCGGCGTGGAATTGCTGGATACTGCCGGAACCTGGCTGGTCGAGCGTCTGCGCACCGCGCTGGAAAAATCCGGCAAAACAGTTTCCATTGAAGGACAGTCCGAAAGCTGGGGTGCTCTGTTTGAGGCCGTTGGCGATATTGCGGCTGCTCCTCCGGAAGTCATTCATATTGACCGCCCGTCCTTGATAACGCGATTCTTTGAATCGATTGGTCGCATGGTCTATGCCTTTGGCGATGATTTCATCAAGGCGATGCACATTCTCGGCGCAACCGTTCGCGGCGCGCAGATGAAGGGCAGCAGCAGAAGCAGTATTCGCCCGGCGGCAATTATTCATCAAATAGACAGTATGGGCATCGGCGCGGTGCCGGTGGTTGTGCTTATGTCGACCATTATTGGTGCAATTATCGCGCAGCAGGGCGCTTTCCAGTTGCGCTACTTCGGTGCCGAAATATTCGTTGTGGATCTTGTTGGCATTTTGGTGCTGCGTGAAATCGGTGTGCTTTTGACGGCAATCATGATTGCAGGCCGCTCGGGTAGCGCGATCACCGCCGAAATCGGCTCAATGAAAATGCGCGAAGAAACCGATGCACTGACTGTTATTGGTCTCAATCCCGTCGGTGTTCTGGTTTTCCCGCGTCTCGTTGCATTGGTGATCTCGCTGCCATTGCTGACAATTATTGCGGATTTCGCGGCATTGGGCGGCGCCATGGTCATCACATGGGCCTATTCTGGAATTCCGCCGGATGCCTTTATCCAGCGTTTGCGCGATGCGGTCGATCTTTCCAGCTACCTTGCTGGTCTGATCAAAGCGCCTTTCATGGCCATGATCATCGGGGTGATGGCTTCGGTTGAAGGCATGAAGGTTGGTGGCAGCGCTGAATCTTTGGGACAACGGGTTACAGCATCTGTGGTCAAATCGATTTTCGTCGTCATTGTGGTCGATGGCATTTTCGCCATCTTCTACGCGTCCATCAATTTTTAAAACTGAAGCCCCAGGTAGAAGCCTGCTTAAAGTAGATCGAGGCGCATGAATCCGAAAGAAAGCAACCAGAGCACGCACACAAAGGCTGACGACGTCATCCTTTCTGTGAAAGATGTCAGTGTCTCCTTCGGTCGTTCGACGGTGCTCAACAATCTTGATCTTGATGTTTATCGCGGCGAAATCCTTGGTTTCGTCGGAGCGTCAGGAACGGGTAAGTCTGTTCTCATGCGGACGATTCTGGGCCTCAACCAGAAGCAAAAGGGCAAGATCAGCATTTTCGGTCACGATATTGACGAGGCGAGCGAGCAGGACAAACTCGCTGTCGATATGCGTATGGGGGTTCTTTTCCAGCATGGGGCGCTGTTTTCGTCCTTGACCGTGCTTGAAAACATTCAGGTGCCGATGCGTGAGTATCTCGATATTCCTCAAAAGCTTATGGACGAGCTAGCTCGGCTCAAGATCGAACTCGTGGGACTCAAGCCCGATACCGCAGACAAGTTTCCATCGGAGCTTTCAGGCGGAATGATCAAGCGTGCGGCCTTGGCCCGCGCCTTGTCGCTTGATCCCGAAATCGTCTTCCTTGACGAGCCGACATCAGGTCTTGATCCTATTGGTGCCGCTGACTTCGACGAATTGATTGCGGATCTGCGCGATACGATGGGGCTTACCGTCTACATGGTCACCCATGACCTCGACAGTCTGTTCGCTGTATGTGACCGAATCGCTGTATTGGGCAATAAGAAGGTTCTGATCGAAGGAACCATTGAGGATATGTTGGCGTTTGACGATCCGTGGGTGAAAGAATATTTCCGTGGAAAGCGTGCTCGTCAAATTGTATCCAATGGCGATAACAGGCGGCGTTCGCCGCGTAGTGAAGCTGCGCCAACGCCAAATGTACCACCGCAGAACAGGCTAGTGGAGTGAATTTTATCAGACCACTAGCGGAACAACAGGGTCGAGCAGAGTAATTCATGGAAACAAAAGCCAATTATGTTCTGGTCGGTATTTTCACGCTTGCTGTCTGCATGCTGGCCTTCGGATTTGTTTACTGGATTGCGCGTTATGGTGACAAAACCGAGACTGCAACTTTGGAAATCCGTATTCTCGGCTCGGTAACAGGTTTGGCTGACGGCAGTCAGGTGCTGTTCAACGGTATCAAGGTTGGTACAATCCGGCGCTTGAAAATTGACGACAATAATCCTGATGCTGTGATTGCGCAGGCGGAAGTCGATGCAACAACACCTATTACGCGTTCCACCCAAGCCACGCTGGGCTTTGCTGGTCTGACCGGCCAGGCCTTTATCGAGTTGAAGGGCGGAAAGCTATATGAACCGATGCTGCTTGTGGAAGCGGCAAAGGAAGACTCCATTGCCCGCATTGATGCCGATCCGTCTGTCGTGAATAACCTTCTGCAAAAGGCCCAAACCATCCTTGAACGCGTCGATGGCGCGGTGGGATCGATTGAGAGCTTTATCACGGAAGTGAAGGGGCCTTTGGTCGATACGGTCAACAATACCAAGCAGTTTACCGATGCGCTTGCAAAGAATTCCGATGTCATCGAAAAGTTCAGCCGCAGTGCTGAAGATGTTCAGGCTGTCGTGGCTGAAGCACGGCAGATGATGGAAAAACTGAATAATGCGTCAACGCGTGTGGACGGCGTATTGGCCAAACTGGACAAACAGCTTTCCGACGAGGATGGCAGCGTTGTACGCGAAGCCCGTCAGACGCTGCAATCCTATCGTTCCGTAGCAGACAATCTGAATGCGAGACTTGGACCAATCACCGACAATCTCAACCGCTTTTCAGGGCAGGGATTGCGTGACGTGCAGTCTCTTGTCAATGAGAGCCGGCAGTCGGTTCAACGCATCGAGCGCGCTATTACAGATCTTGAGAAAAACCCGCAGCGGGTGATTTTCGGCGGTAGCGGCAATGTTCCTGAATATGACGGACGGACGCGCCGTTGACTTTGATGGATTCGCATCGCATGAAAGTTAATGAACTGTTACGCGTGGGATTGGTTAAGTGGTGAAATCGAAGACAGTAATTGCAGCGTTGGTTATCGCCTTGTCCTTGTCGGCCTGTGCCAGTTCCAAGAAGCTCGATACATTTGATCTTTCCAGCCCATCGCCGGAAGTCACCTCGTCAAGGAAGCAGGGCCGTCAGATATTGATCGCTGCCCCGTCCGCATTGAAAGCGCTCGACGGTGAAAATGTCGTTGTTCGTTCCGGTCCCAATTCAATTTCCTTTTTGAAAGGTGCGCAGTGGGCGGATCGTCTGCCCAATATTGTGCAGTCTCGCCTCGCACAGGCATTTGAAAGCACTGGACGGCTTGGCGGTGTTGGTCGCCCGGGCGATGGCCTTGCCATCGATTATCAGGTGATCAGCAATATTCGCACTTTCAACATTGATGCTTCCGGCAGTGAAACGGCCGTTGTTGAGATTGCCGTAAAGATACTGAATGACAAGAATGGCACCGTGCGTGCGACAAAGGTCTTCCGTTCGACATCGCCCGTAAGGGGCGCAGGCAACGCATCCTATATTGCCGCGCTTGATAGCGCCTTCGACACTGCCACCAGCGATATCGTCACCTGGACCCTTTCGGTTATTTAGAGCGTAAGCTCAATACCGGCTATTTGGCATTCCATTCAATGCGTGATTCGACGGGGCTCACCATGAGGAAGATTAGTGATCTGCAAAGCTAGCCTTTAATGTCGGTGATCTTGTTCATGCAACCCATGAACCTTCCTCATGGTGAGCCCCGTCGAACCACGCAGTGAACCGGATGCCAGTTTCAGCAACTCGATCAGATGAGTGATCAAGCTGCTTGCTTAAAGCTGCCAGCTTCCGGTCCAGTTGCAAACGGCAATTCTTCGTCGGCCCAACCGGTTATTCCACCGATCATGATTTTCACAGGCCGCCCAAGACGCGCCAGCTTAAGCGCAGCCTGGTCTGCCCCATTGCAATGGGGTCCGGCGCAATAGACGACAAAAATCGTATCCAGAGGCCATTCAGCCATGCGTTCGGCTGAAATATCTCGGTGATTCAGGTGGATTGCAGTGGGAATATGGCGACGCTCATAGGCAGCGCTTGTTCCTACAACATGCAAAAGGGTGAAGTCGGGTCCATCCTTCAGCGCCTGTGCCACGTCGGCGCAGTCGGTTTCCAGCGATAGACGCCTGGAAAAATGATCAATGACCTGATCGGCTGGGGCCGGGGCAATCTCGGTTACGTAGCTCATTCTGTCTCTCCTCGTGTTGGATGAGCAAGAAGTAAAACAGGTGATAAATTGCTGGTAGTTGGCAAGAATGCCATATATCGTCAATATCATGTCAAACGCCTCAAATCCGCCCCGTCTTGATAATCCGCTTGTGGTCGCCGTTGCTTATGACGGTCTTTGCACCTTTGAATTTGGTGTCGTGGTCGAGATGTTCGGGCTACCAAGGCCGGAAATGGGCGATGACTGGTATAAATTTGCTGTCGCCAGCATTGAAATGGGCGAGCTACGCGCCACAGGCGGCGTGCGCGTGCTTGCCGATGGCGGTCTTGACCTGTTCGAGCAGGCTGGAACGATTATCATGCCGGGCTGGCGCGGCGTTGAACATTCTGTCCCGGAGCCGTTGGTACAGGCTCTGCAAAAGGCCCATGCCAAGGGCGCGCGCATTCTTTCAATCTGCTCGGGCGTCTTTGTGCTTGCCGCCGCTGGCCTTTTATCGGGACGGCGCGCAACGACCCATTGGCGCTACGCCGATCTGTTGACCGAGCGTTATCCGGACATCGAGTTTGCGCCGAATGTGCTTTATGTGGACGAAGGCAATATTCTGACCTCAGCTGGCAGTGCGGCGGGCATTGACCTTTGCCTGCACCTTATTCGCCGCGATTTTGGTACCGAGGCCGCCAATAAGGTTGCGCGGCGCCTTGTTGTGGCTCCCCACCGTGATGGCGGGCAGGCTCAATTTGTCGAGCAGGCAGTCCCCACAGCCCATGAGGGAGTGAGGCTTTCTCCGCTGCTGGAAACGATGCGGAACAATATTCATAAGGATTTTTCGATTGCCAGCCTCTCTAAAGCTGCGGGTATGAGTACACGTACCTTCCTGCGCCGCTTTGAAGCTGCAACTGGCACGACGCCTGCCAAATGGCTATTATCCGAGCGGTTGGGTAAAGCACGCGATCTTTTGGAAAACTCTACGCTTTCTATTGAGACGATTGCCTTGCACACGGGTTTTGGCACTGCCGCTACGCTGCGGCATCACTTCCGCCAGCAATTGGCCACCACGCCCACAGCCTACAGGGATATGTTCGGGAAGGTGTCAGAGCTGGAAGGGGCTTGAGTGTTGTATCATCCAGATTAGCTGCATTTGACTTGTCCGTGGTTCGACGAGGCTCACCATGAGGAAGATTGCTATTTGCAGGGCGTTATATCCTGCAAGTTTGGCAAATAATCTGCAATCAACCACCTTCTAGTGAGCCTCGTCGAACCAGGCAGCTACCGGAATGCGAGACTAAGTTGATCTCAGCAATCAACCACGCATACTAACAAAAAACGCGGTCCGAAGACCGCGTTTTTGTTTTCATACCAATTGGCTCTTAACGCAGGCGATTACTCGCATGGGCAAGCATGGTGTAAACCTTGCCTGTGTCGGAGGTCAGATAGGCCTGTGTAGTCGTATTGTCGCGGTCATTGCGTGTGACATCTTCAAGCAAGCGCTCAAAGTCATCCATGTAACGATCAACAGCACGCTTGAACTCGCTGTCCGACTGATATTTGCGCTTGATCTCGTCAAAAGTCTGCTGGCCCTTGAGCGTGTAGAGACGGCGGGTGAAGACATTGCGCTCACCAGCCCGGTAACGCTGCCAGAGTTCAACGGAAGCCTCGTGGTCGATGGCGCGGGTGATGTCAATCGATAGCGAATTGAGCGACTCGACAACCTGACCGGGTGAGCGGCCTGCCGGTGCCTTTGGCGCTGCCTCGGCTTCATCGGTCGAAGCACGGCGCAGGAGATCGGACACCCAGCCATTACCGGCAGGACGAGCCGGTTCAGCATTGCCACGTGTGTCGAGTGTGCCGCGCATTGCAGGCGCAGCCGGTGCTGATGCTGTCGGTGCCGCCGCAGGACGCGGTGCCGGAGCGACCGCTTCGGTCCGTTGTGGCTGTGCTGCCACTGCGGCTGTTGCGCGGGCTGGCGCTGCGCGCTGTGCCCGTGCTTCGCCAACGTCAGTAAGACGCCCGGATTTCTGAACGATTTCCGAGAGTTCCTTCAATGCGTTGATCTGTTCGGAAACAGCCTTGCGCATCTGTGCCGTGGATTGCTTGGCTTCTTCAGGCATATCCATCACACCGCGTTGCAATTCGGAACGGGTCTGTTCGAGTTCCGTACGGATCGCTGCGGAAGAACGACGGATTTCATCGGTCGCGTTGGCAAACTTCTGCGATGCCTGTTCCACAACTTCGGAGATGGAATTGCGGATCTGTTCGGTTGTCTGGTTTGCACGGCCTTCGGCGCGGTCGAATGCCGAGGAAACAAGCGATTCGAACGAACGCATTGTCTTCTCGATTGTTTCCGACTTGGCGATGAGACCTGATGCCAATGCCTGCAAAGCTTCCTGGCGCTCGTCAAAAGTCGAGGCGAGGTTGGTTTGCGATGCGTTGATCAGTTCCGATGCCTTGTTGAGCATGTTGCCGTGCTCGTCAAACCGCTGGGCGATGGAAGCAATGTCGGTCAGCGTGCTGTTGGACAATTGTGACAGTTTGCCGAGATTGCCATCAATCAGACGGGTTGAGGTCTCGAAGGATTCAGCAGCCTTCGTGGCGTTCTCCGCAAAGGCCGTCGTCGTGTCGAGCAGGCGTCCGTCAATGTCGCCAAGGTTCTTGGTCGCCATATCGATGAGTTCCCCAAGCTTCGCATTTGAAGAGGAGAGGCGGTCGATAAGGTTGCTCACATCATCGGTCAGACCAGCCTTGGCCGCCTGAACAGCAGTGATTGTCTCTGCGGTACGGCTGGCAATAGCATTGATCAGAGCCGCATTTTCAACCCGCAGGCGTTCAGTTGCGGATGTGGTTGCTTCAACGAGCTGCGAGGCGAGCGTACGGCCATTATCGGCAAGGCTTTCGACCAGCGGCTGAGCCGTATTGTCGAGAATGCTGATGATTTCCTGCGAACGGGCCGAGAGAACCTCGTTCAATTCGCGGGTGCTTTCCGCAAGCTTCGATGCGGTCGTATTGGTGGCTGCCGAGAAGCGGGCCTCCAAAGCCTCGAGATTGGCGGCGGCCTCCGTTGCGCGCTGACCAAGCCGTTTTTCGGTTTCCGCCAGGCTTTCATTCATGCGCTGGCTGAATGCCTCGCCATGGCCGTCAAGAGCTTCGCCGGCCTTCTGTGCTTCACCGGTAAGGGTAGAAGCAGCTTCTGTGATTTTCTCACGCAGCGTGCGGGCGACAACCGAAGCACTCTGTTCGAGCGATTTGCGAACATTATCGACACCAATGGCCAGTGCATTCTGCATGGTTGTGGTGCGTTCGTCGATTGTACCGCCATGGTTTTCGAAGGCCTTGGCAAGCACGTCTGCGCTGTCTTGCAGGACCGCCTGCAAGGCTACCGTACGGTCGCCAATAGCACCTGCCTTGTCGTCCAGCGTCTGACCCAGAGCAGCATTGCCCTGTTCCATCGCTGCGCGAATGGCTGCAATGCGCTGGTCGAGAATGGTCGCATGATCGTTGAGCGTTTCGCCGACGCGGGTATCGCTTTCGGCCAAGGCTGCGCGAATAGCGGCAGCGCGCTCGTCCAGCGTTCCGATATGGGAAGCCAGCGTGTCGCCGATCTGCATATTGCTGCTGTCGAGCACAGAACGGATGCCTGCTGTGCGCTCTTCAATATCGCTAGCATGCTGTGCCAGTGTCTCGCCGATGCGGGCATGGGTATTTTCAAGCGCTGCCTGAATACCGGCTGTACGCTCATCCAGCGAAGAAGCGTGCGAAGCCAAAGTCTGGCCGATACGCTGATCGCTATTGCTGAGCGCCTGCTCGATTCCCGCTGTCCGCTCGTCGATGGAACTTGCATGCGAGGAAAGGATATTACTGATGCGCGAGTCGCTTTCGATCAGGGCCTGACCGATACCGGCCGTACGCTCTTCAATGGCGCTGGCATGCGAGGCCAGAACATCGCTGATACGCGCGTCACTGCTGGTCAAAGCCGACTCGATGCGACCTGTACGGTCATCCACACTGTCGATAAAGCCGCTCAATGTGCCGTCGATACGTGTGCCGCTATTAAGCAGCGTGGCCTGAATTTCGGCGTTGCGTGCATCAATAGCCTGCGTATGAGCAGCAAGCGTTTCGCCAAGTTTGGCATCGCTGCCGGAAAGAGCCAGCTGGATTTCCTGGTTGCGCTCGTCAAGGCTTCGATTGTGCTGATCAAGCGTCTGCGCAATCTTGGCATGTGTTTCAACAAATGCCGCACGCATTCCAATGGTGCGCTCATCGATGATCTTGGCATGGGCATCAAGTGTCTGGCCAATGCGTGTGTCGGTGGCGTGTATCGCTGTTTCAATATTGGCGCTACGCAGATCGATGTTGCGAGCATGTTCGTCCAGCGTGTCGCGAATGCGTGTATCAGTGTCCGCAAAGGCAGCGTGCATGCCGGCTGTGCGATCTTCGATTGCTTTAGCGTGCTGTTCGAGTGTTGCACCAATACGGGCTTCATTGTCTTCAAGCAGCGTATGAATGCCGGCAGTACGGTTTTCAATTGCCTTGGCATGTTGTTCGAGCGTGGCACCGATGCGGGCGTCATTATCCACAAGCGATGCACGCAGACCAGCAGTACGCTCTTCGAGGGTCGAGCCATGACCTTCGATGATCTGACCAATAGCTGCAGTGCTGCTTTCTAGGATGGATTTAAGGTTTGAGGTGTGATCGCCGATCTGTCCTGCCTGATCGCGAATAACGATGGCAGCGCGGTCGGTTTCCTGAATCAATGTCGCGGCGAGGGCATCGCGTTCTTCAGCAAGTTTGGCAGCGAGCGCTTCACGGCTTTCCACAAGGCGGTCGGAAAGAGCCGCCGCATTGGTGGAAAGAAGGCTGCCTACCTGCTCGGAAAGCGTCGACAGATCATTGCCGATCTTTGCTTTTGTCTCATCGACAATGCCGTCAATCGAAGCGCGGCCATCGGTAAAGGTCTTGGCGATGTCGCGAGTGCGTTCGATCAACTGTTCGTTGATCTGGCGCGCACGGGCTTCGAGGGCCGAATTGAGACGCTCGGTGCTGGCATCCAGCGAATGGGCGCGTGTTTCGAACTCTGCAAGCAGTGAGCGTCCGCGTTCGTTGATTGTTGTATCGAGCCCGGCGAGACGTGTGTCGAATTCGCCAACCAGCGTCTGCGTGGCATTGCCCAGCAGCGACAACATGCTGTTGGTGCGGCCGTCGAGCGTATCAGCCAGTTTCATTGTTACAGAATCTGTCTGTTCGGACAGAGCTGCAATGCGCATTTCCAGAAGATTTGCAAAGGCTTCGCCGGAAGTGCTGATCTTGTTTGATATGTCGTCCGAACGGGAAACGATCTGCTCGGAAATTACCTGTCCGCTCTGTGTCAGTCGTTCAATGAGCGACTCACCAGACTGGTTTATCGACATGCTAAGATTGGTGGACGCGCTGGAAAGGTGTTCGCGCAAGGAATCGCCTGCCAGTGAAAGCTCGTCTTTCAACTGCTCATGGGCACTGGAAATAGAAGCGCGCACGCGTTCTGCGTGGCCGATTACCGATTCGCGTTCACCGCCGAGACGGTCAACGAGGGTACGGATGCGGTATTCATTGTCGGTGTAGACGCGTTCAAGCTGGTTCACTTCGGTCTGGACCAAGGTTTCCAGTTCAACGGCGCGCGCCAGCGTGCGCTCGACACCTTCGCTCATGGCCGCAACTTCGCGGCGCACAGCCTGACCCAGCGAAGCAACGCGGTCGGATGAGAGCATTTCCGGTTCGGACAGGCGCATTGCTGCTTCCGCCATGGAACGCGCAGCATACTGCATTTCCTGGCCACGACGGATCATGATCGCGAATGCCCAGAAAAGCATGATTGGAACGATGATCGCTACCGCTAGGCCAATTGCGTAAGGCGCTGCGGCAAAATCAGAGAAGGACCGGATCGACCAGAGCGATGGACCGTAAAGAGCATTGCCAAGTGCCAAGACACTGCCGGCCCAAAGAACACTGATGATCCCTGTAATCAGGCTATAGGATTTCGGCTGCGCAACGGAACTGGTGGAGTGCGTGGTCTTGGCGGCTTGAAGCAGGTCGTCATTCGCTGGCCGGAAGGAGGGCTGCGATGGAACAGCCGGAGCCTTTGGTGGCGCGGGTGGAGCTGCGGGAATGGGATTGGCAGCCTTGATCTGCGGCTTTGGCGCAGGCAATGGAATGGCGGCAACAGGCGGCGTTGTTACCTCAGGTTCGGGCAATTTTACAGGTTCGGCCGCGGCAGGTGTCTCAAATTTCTCGGCGGCAAGCTCCTGCGCTGCCTGTGAAATCTGGGCTTCGAGATCGTTCAGGGACAAGAGATCATCGTCAAGTGGAGACAGATCCATATCCATCCCGAGCGTTGACTCGTCGAAATCGATTTCTAGAGCCTTTTCAAGGGCTTCACCGAGCTCGTCTTCGGCTTTGAAAGCCTTGCTTTTCGGGGCTGTGGCCATGTTTTCCTCACAATATTGGGCGGTGGCCACATGTGGGGCCAACCGCGCCATACTCTTTACGCCGCTACTTTAATGTACTGGCACATGGTTTGGAAAGAAACAATGGATTCAGGAAATGCTTAAAAGTTTAAACACAAGGTTAATTTTTGGGCCTCTCATAAAATTTCAATTGTAGGCAAAAATTTACCCGGCATTCACCATAAGGCACCATTTAAGCACGATTTCCGCCCCGTTTTAACCTTGAATCAGCGTCATCAGCTTAGGCTCGTGAGTTCAAATGTAAAAGCGTTCAGGAGAATATCCAATGGCCCAACAGGCATCGATGGCATTTGCTTCGCCAGGTGGCGAGCGATCGAAGCCAGCGCGAAAGCGCCCGATTGATCTTGTTCACCTTACCCGTGAAACATTCGGCAACCGCGCTCTCGAAACCGAAATCCTCAACCTGTTTTCCCGTCAGACCTGCGGCATCGTGGACAGACTTATCCACGCAAATCCTGATGATCGCGTCCGGCTTGCCCGCTCGCTCAAGGGTTCGGCCAATGCAATTGGCGCATTTCGCGTGGCTGAACTGGCAGAGGCGGTCGAGCAGGCTCCAGCCGATTCGAAACTGGTCAGGGACCTTCGCCCTGCCATTGATGATGCGCGCGATTATATAGCGGCAATAACACGCTGAAGTTTGCGCTGCGTCAGGGAGTACAATTGACTTACGCCTTTAAAGCCCTATGTCAGCGGTAACTTGATCACTGGGGCCTTAATTCATGGCGAAAATCACCTTTGTCACTCATGGTGGCGAACGCATCGAGGCGGACGCCGAAAACGGCTCTACCGTTATGGAAAGTGCCATTCGCTTTGCTGTTCCGGGTATTGATGCGGAATGTGGCGGCGCCTGCGCTTGCGCCACCTGTCATGTCTATGTGGATGAAGAATGGAAGGCTGCGACTGGCGAACCCGAGGCCATGGAAGAAGACATGCTCGATTTCGCCTATGATGTGCGTCCCAATTCAAGGCTTTCCTGCCAGATCCACGTTTCTGATGAACTGGATGGCCTTGTGGTGCACGTTCCGGAACGTCAGTCCTGATATTTATTGCAGTTCTGTCGTGCGCCCTTCGACAAGCTCAGGATGAGTAATGTTGGTGTATTTGCAATAGATGGCGCCGGGCACGGTGACCTGCCTGCAGCCAACTCACCTTCCGCATGGTGAGCCCTGTCGAACCACGCACAATAGAATTGCCACTCATAGGACGATAATTGCAGCTCACAGGCTGATATTTTCTCATTGACCCATTAGAATCAAACCGCAGAACGGCTTTTCATAGCTTGAGCGGCGGCATTGTCTTGACCTTGGGACAAGCAATCGTTACGCGCATGGCAGCCCGTGTGTCTTGAACACGCCAGCCATTACCCTTTTTCTATCTGCACGGCATGCAGACCGTCCGGCATGAGGAATTTGCGATGAGCGAGATTATCAAAACCGATGTTGTCATCATTGGCGCAGGGCCCGTCGGCCTGTTTGCGGTGTTTGAACTTGGCCTTTACGATCTGAAATGCCATCTCATCGATATTCTTGATCGCCCCGGCGGCCAGTGTGCAGAGCTTTATCCGGAAAAGCCGATCTACGATATTCCGGCATGGCCCATCATCAGCGGCAATGAGCTGACTGAAAAGCTGATGGAGCAGATCAAGCCGTTTTCACCCCAATTCCATTTCAATCGCATGGTGACGGGACTTGAACGTCTCGAAGATGGAACATTCCGCGTCGAGACGGATGATGCTGAAGTGTTCGAAGCCAAGGTGGTCGTTATTGCAGCCGGTGGCGGATCTTTCCAGCCCAAGCGCCCGCCGGTTCCCGGTATCGAGGCCTATGAAGGCAAGAGCGTGTTTTATTCCGTGCGCCGCATGGAAGAATTCCGCGATCAGGATGTTCTTATTGTGGGGGGCGGTGACAGTGCGCTGGATTGGGCGCTCAACTTGCAGCCGATTGCCCGTAGCCTGACCGTGGTGCACCGGCGCGCAGAATTCCGCGCTGCGCCCGATAGCGTCAAGAAAATGTTTGAACTGGTGGAAAGCGGCAGCGTTCGTTTTGAGCTGGGACAAGTGTCTGGCCTCAAAGGCGATAATGGCGAACTGACCCACGCTGTCATCAAGGCGGCAGAAGGCGAGGTCGAGATTCCTGTGACGCGCCTTCTGCCATTCTTCGGCCTGACCATGAAACTGGGTCCGATTGCCGATTGGGGCCTGAACCTGCATGAAAATCTTATTTCGGTGAATGTCGAGACTTTTGAAACATCAGAACCCGGCATTTTCGCCATTGGCGACATCAACTGGTATCCGGGCAAGCTCAAGCTGATCCTGTCGGGCTTCCACGAAGCTGCATTGATGACCCAGGCGGCAAAGCGCATCGTCAATCCCGGCGAGCGCGTTGTGTTTCAATACACAACCTCATCAACCAGTTTGCAGAAAAAACTTGGGGTGAACTGAGGGGGTAGTTTACTATTGAACACAAAACTCTCCGTCATCCTCGGGCTTGACCCGAGGACCCGGAGTTGCGCTACACAACAAATTGACTGATAAATCCCCGGTTCAAGCCCGAGGATGACGGAGATGTTTGTACTTTATTGATGGTGGCGCACTACCTTCTCAAGGCTTAGACAGTTCCTTCACCATGCGGTAAGTCAACAGGCGCTCGAAGCGTGTCTCGAAATTGACTGTTTCAATGCGGTCGAAACGCACCTGATCTGCATCATGTTTCTTGAGCAGTTTTGCCGTCAGCGCGTCAATATCGGCTTTCAACTTCATACAATCGCTACGCCAGGGTAGGGCTTTGACCTGACGCTCCATATTGCCAGCTGCGGTGCGCGCAATGACGATATGGCTTTCCTCATGCCGCTTGATATCCGCCGAAAGCGTGTCCCACACAAGCGCGAGATCCCGCTTTGCGCTGCGGCGCTGTTTCCAGCGGGGCAGGTAAACAGTTGCGCGCACGGTGATATCCGCATTGACGACCTGACAGTTCTTGCCATTGGAGCCAAACTTCACCTTGCTGTCAAAGCGCATCCGCGTCATGCCGGGATGCCGTGTACCGGTCTTCGCCAATACTGGTCCCCTGCGGCTCAACTCCTTGTCGAGTTCGGCTGCATTATCCGCATTCAATGTGAAATACTGGTATTTTCGCAGAACGGTTGCGGCGTTGGCGGGAGCAACGAAACTGGAGGCAATAGCGACCGCAATCGAGCTAGCGGCTAATCTGGCCAAAATATGCATTCAGCTTTTCCTTTTCTTTGGCCAGTGTGCATCATTCAAACAGTATCGTCAAAAACCTTGCAGATGAATTGACGTTCCGCGCAATGTGATAAAAAACCAGACAGCGAATAATCAATGGGAGCGTAGGAATGGATCGAGAATGGCAACTGGCACATGGCCGGTCTTTGACCTTGGGGCCACGCGCATTGATTATGGGCGTGCTCAATGTGACGCCCGATTCGTTTTCCGATGCCGGTGTCCATTATTCGCTGGATCAAGCTTTGCAGGGCGCGCGCAAGATGATCGAAGATGGGGCATCGATCATTGATGTGGGCGGCGAATCCACACGGCCAGGCGCGGCGCGGGTTGAACCTTCGGTAGAGCAATCGCGAATTTTACCGGTCATCGACGCTTTGGCGAAGCAGGACGATATAATTATCTCGGTTGACACATATCGCGAGGAAACGGCGCGGCTTGCCGTGGAGGCTGGAGCCCATATCGTCAATGATGTATGGGGGGTACAGCGGGAGCCCGCCATTGCTGATCTTGCTGCGCGCACTGGCGCGGGGCTTGTCATCATGCATACGGGCCGCGAGCGTGAACGCGATCCGGACGTGATCGCCGATCAGTTTGCCTTTCTCAATCGGTCGCTGGAAATCGCACGGCTTGCCGGCGTATCGGATAGCCAGATCGTGCTTGATCCCGGATTTGGTTTCGCCAAGGATACGGATGAGAATATTGCGTTGATGGATCGCTTTTCAGAACTTGCCGCCTTCGGCTACCCATTCCTTGCGGGCACGTCGCGCAAGCGTTTTCTCGGCGCTGTTTCCGGTGGTGAAGCCAATGAAAGAGACGTGGTGACAGCTGCATCATCGGCTATTTTGCGGCTTGCCGGAGCCGATATTTTCCGTGTGCATGACATCGCCATGAGTCGCAGCACGCTCAACCTCGCCGATGCAATGCTGGATAATCGCGGCAAGCGCCCATGACTATCTTGCGTAAAGCCTGGCTGGGTCTTGGCGGCAATCTTGGCGATCCGATCGTGGCCATGGGGCAGGCTCTGCGCGCGCTGGATAGCCGGGCTGATACCTCGGTCAACATCGTGTCGCCGGTCTATAATACGCCGCCATGGGGCAAGCGCGATCAGCCTTCTTTCTACAATGCCTGCGCGGAGCTTGCGACTGAGCTCGAACCGGAATCCCTGCTGGCGGTCTGTCTCAATATTGAACTGGTAATGAAACGCGAGCGGCTGGAGCGCTGGGGCCCGCGCATTATCGATATTGATGTGCTGGCCTATGAGGGGATAGATCGCTTTGAAAGCTCAAGCCTTATCCTGCCGCATCCGCGCATGACGGAACGCGCATTCGTGCTCGTGCCGCTTGGTGATATCGCCCCCGATCTGAAGATTGAGGGAATGAGCGTTTTGTATTGGGCGGCGCTGGCAGATAGTACCGGAATGACAAAAGCCCGCGATGATGCGGGCTGGTGGTCCGTTCAATAGCAGAACAGAAAGGTGCGTGGTTCGACAAGCTCGCCATGAGGAAGAGGGCGGACTGCAGTAGCGTTGTGGCTGTAGACTATTGTGCAATCAGTTCTTAGCAACGCTGCCCACGGCAGTTGTATCAACGCGCTTCAAGGACATGCCGACAACAGGAATCAACTGGTCTTCCAGATGAACGGAAATCGTTACATTCATGCTGTTATCATTGTTGAATTTCGCCTGCATGGCACCGCTGAGCTGTCTGCGGTTGATTGCAAGAACAACGCGATTGCCTGAGACATTGCCGCCGGTAATGTCGAGACCCTTGCCAGCCGAACCGTCTAGGAAGGTGCCCTTGTAGCTATTGCCGCTGCGGGCGATCGTTGCCTTCATCGGTTGATTAAAAATACCGACACGGCAGTTGCCATCCAGCGTCATACCTGTTGCGGCGGCTGGTGTGGAGCCTTCCAGCGTGCAGGTAAATTTTGTACCCTTATATTTGCCCGCCACGATTTCTCCGGGGCCAACCCACTGGCCTTGGACATTCTCGAAGAATTCCGCGTCTTTATCCTTAGCTTGCGCCGGCAGCGCCAATAGCGCGCAGGCGAACAGGGACAGGGCGGCAACTGCTGCGCTTGTTTTCATCGACACGGACTCAAACTCTAATCATTGGAATGGCTGCTTCGAACCAATCATGGGTTGGAATGGTTAACAGATGGTTGCCAATGCCATAAAACTTGGGGATATGAAATGCTTCTATTGCCCGGTCAGGGCTTTTTAACACCGCCGATCCTTGCCAGATCGCCGATGAAATCACCAATTCCCGGGCGCTTTTCAGCGTTGAACGGGAAGGGCCGCACCAGATCCATCGCTGAAATGCCGATGCGAGCCGTCATCAAGCCATTGATCACACCTTCGCCAAGCCGGGCTGAAAGCCGGGCGGCAAGACCATGGCCGACCAGTTGCTGAATGATGCTGTCGCCCATTGCCACTGTTCCTGTCACGGCCAGATGGGCGATGACATTGCGCGTGAGCTTAAGGAAGCCAAGCGTTCCCGGCCTGCCTCCATAGAGTTCAGATAGCCGCCGGATAAGCCGCGCTGATTCGAAAATGACATAGCCGATATCGACAAGCGCGCGGGGGCTGACAGCCGTGACAATCGAAACGCGCTTTGAGGCGGCAAGGATCATTTCGCGCGCCTGCCGGTCAAGCGGGCGCAGCAATTCGGTTTCCGTCAGGCGTATCAAATCGCGCCCATCGATCACATCATCACGCAAGTCGTGCAGAAGCGCGCGGCCCTTGGCGGTGGCGGGCAGGGTTTCGGCAATGCTGACGAGCTTGGCCACAGCAGCCTTTGCCTGCACCGGATCATTTTCCATCGCCGCCTTGGCTGCCTCGTCACGCAAATGCTGCACTGAGGCGAGGCGGCGCAAGGCCAGTGTTTCGCGCACAATAATAGCGATTAGCGCCAAGGCACCGAGTATCGTGACCCCAAGCGCCACCCAGCCCAGCCATGGCGCACGTTCAAAAAGCGTGCGGATAAGATTGTCGGCCCAAAGGCCCAGCGCCAGCGATGCAAGCACCCCAATTGCGCCGGTAAAGACTGTGGCGAATGAAAACTTCTTTCTATTCGCCAGAGCTGGCGGCGGGGTCAGGGCATCCAGCTCATTGGCAGCCTCAGAATCAAGGTCAAACACATCGACCGCGGCGGGCGTTACAACAGCAATATCCTTGATCGCTGTTGGCCTGCGCTGTGCCGCTGGTGCTGCCTCGACAGCCTTTGCAGAGGCTTTTTCTTCCTCCGGCTGGTCCATGCGAAACGAAGCTGGCTTGCGTTTTTCACTCATGCGAGGCGATCTCCAATGAGGAATTGTATGGCCCGATCCAGCCTTATGTGCGGCAGTGAAAGCGTAAAGCCTTCTGCCGTTTTCTCCAGTTTGGGAGGGCGGAAACGGACAAAGCGGATAGAAGGATCTTCAGATACTGATTCCGGTCCTTCAAATATTGAATCCGGTTTTTCCGGTAAGTCACCGGGAAATATGGCTGTTTCGGTTTTTCCGTCGAATTTCTCGCCGTCTATTGTCTCGCCTTTCAGTGGTGTCCCGACGATGACCGGCAATATGTCTTTGCCTTGGGTGACAGTTGCCTCGCGGGTTGTTCGCACAGCGGCCATTGCCAACACCTCGACGCTGGCGCTGGTAAAATCAGCGCGGCTTATCGCGCGATCGACAAGGCGGCGTACGATGGCCTGCAACCGGTCATGGCTCTCATGGTGCAAATGATCTGCCTTTGTTGCTGCAACAAGAATGCGGCTGATGCGCCGCTGTACGAGCCCGGTCAGAAAATTCGTGCTGCCGGGACGAAAACAGGAAAGGATTTCCGTCAATGCCCGTTCAAGATCGGCAACAGCGGAGGGACCGGCATTCATCGCCTGCATGGCATCCACCAGAACGATTTGCCGGTCCAGCCGCGCAATATGCTCGCGGAAGAACGGCTTTACCACGTGCGTCTTATAGGCTTCGTAGCGCCTTTCCATCATGGCGCCAAGCGAGCCGGACTTGTGTTTTTCCTGTCCCAATCCGGGTAAGGGCGCGAATGTCAGGGCGGGTGAGCCTTCCAGATCGCCGGGCATCAGGAAACGGCCCGGAGGCAGCGTGGAGAGTGCCCTTTCATCGGCCTTTCCCGCCTTCAGATAGGCGGTAAAGCTTTTTGCCAGTCTCTGCGCTGTCATTTCATCGGCATCGGCAGATGCATTTGCTGACGCTGCGGATTTGAGCCAATCTTCAGCCAGATCGCGCCTGCTTTCCAGCTGCGCCAATTCGAATGAATCCTGCGAGAACTCATTATAGTTCTTGCCGAGTAGCGGCAGATCGAGCAGCCATTCGCCGGGGTAATCGACAATATCGACAGAAAGCTTGCCGCCGGAAAACATGCGTCCCCATGCGGATGCGGATTCATACTCGATTGTCAGGCGCAATTCGGAGATCGCCCGGGTTGAATCCGGCCAGATGCGGTCCTCGATCAATGCTTTCAGGTGGTCTTCATATTGAAATCGTGGAACGGCATCATCCGGTTGCTGCTCCAGATAGGCTTTGGCAATCCGGCCGGATTTCTGCGCTTCAAACAGCGGCAAGCGCCCGCCATGGATCAGATTGTGCACGAGCGCGGTGATGAAGACTGTTTTGCCTGCGCGGGAAAGCCCTGTCACGCCGATGCGGACGGAGGGGGAGGCTAAGGAAGTTGTACGCTCGGTCAGCGTATCCAGCGCAATTCTTGCCTCGTCGGCCCAACTCGTCAGTCCTGTGGTGAATGTTCCCAATCGACAATCCTATTGCGGCGTTCTTCTGCGACCCATTTGGGGGCTGCTTGTGTCAAACTCAAGGTACGTTGTTTTGCAGGATTGTTGTGCGAACCACGCACAAAGTGTGTGCAATCCGAATCTCACAAATGCTCCGAGGGTGAAAAGAACTCCCGCAGCGTTCCTTTGCCGGGACGAATTTCCGCCAAGGGTTCCTCAAACTCGATCACCGCAAGACCGGCTGTGGGAAATCCGGAGACAAATGTCGGGTGCGTAGGGGGATCGCCACGACCAGACAGTGCCATGGCCACTTCCTCCATCATGGGGTTATGGCCCACCAGCATAACCGATTGGCTGCCCTCATGCTCCAGACCGGCCATACGAATGGCCATCAGATAGGTGTCTGGACCGCCGGAATATAGTTTTTCGAGTTCCTGTAATATAAAGGGTGGCTCCAACCCTACATATTCCAGCGTCTGGCGGGCGCGGATTGCAGTTGAACACAGCACGACATCCGGTTTCAGTTGTGCACGCTTCATTTCCAGCCCGAGGATTTTGGCCGCTTCCGTGCCATCCTTGTCCAGCGTACGATCAAAATCCTTCTGACTCGGTGTTGGCCAGACCGCCTTGGCATGACGGAGAAGGTAGACGAGACTCATTTACTTATCTCCGTTCTGGAACAGGCTGGAAAGGTGCCATGCTTCACTCTTTGACGCAAATATCCGCTTTGGATCATGCGGCAAATGCACCATTTCTCAAATAAGTGTGCAAAACCTGCCTGCGAATATTCTGTGCGAGGTGCAATTTTGCGAGGCAAAGCGCAACCGCAAGTAGAGCTCTGAGGGTGAGAAATGCCAAGTTTTGGCCTTGTTTCCCTGCTCTGACGTCGCGAAAATTCCATTTATCCGGCTTAAATGCCACTATTTTAAGCGATTTCGCCCTGCTTCTTTATTGATTTGCTATGTCTTTTTGTAGTTGTGCGCTCATCGGACACGACCTATATAGGCCTCCTCGCGTCTAAAAGGTGCAGGGTGATTCAATGATGAATAAACTTATCGATCTTGACTATAAGCCCACGGATGACGAGCCCTTCATGAGTGATCGGCAGAAATCCTACTTTCGTGAAAAACTGATTGACTGGAAGAACGACATTTTGCGGGAAGCCCGCGAAACGCTCGAAATCCTACAGCAGGAAAATGCAAATCTGCCGGACATTGCTGATCGTGCTTCTTCAGAAACAGACCGCTCCATCGAGCTTCGGGCTCGTGATCGTCAGCGCAAGCTGATTTCAAAGATTGATGCAGCCTTGCAGCGCATCGATGATGGAACATATGGCTTCTGCGAAGAAACAGGCGATCCCATCAGCCTCAAACGGCTTGATGCACGCCCAATCGCAACATTGTCCATCGAAGCTCAGGAACGTCACGAGCGACGCGAGAAAGTCTACCGCGACGATTGAGCTTAAGTTTTAAAAAAGAAGCCCGGGAAACCGGGCTTTTTTTATTTTGCGGATTTATTTCTGCGTGGTTCGAACCACGCAGATGCTCTTATGCAATCGGACCGTACTCCTCTAACGATCCGGCCGCGACAGATCGCCGAGCAGGCGTTCCATCTCATCCTCGATATCGTCAGCCTTTTTCGGTTGCTCTTCCCTGTCGATCTCTTCACCGGGGGCGATATTGAGTTCGCTCGCCAATTCCGGATCGAAAGCGTCCGAAAAATCAGCGTCGCTTAGCGTGATCTCCGGCTCGGAAGTCTCCTCAGGCTCGATATTGTCGAGTGAAGGCTCGCGGTAGACCGCTTCATTGCGTGCGGCAAACGGGAATGCCGCGGCTGTGCTGGCTCTTTGTTCGCCGGAAAACTGCCTGACGGGTTCCGGCGCATCGATTGGCGGCTCCGGTGCATCCACCACGGGCTCAGCCTTGCTTTCGCTGCCAAAAGACGGCGAAGCGGTGCGTTCCCAGCCATTGCTGGCGTCACGCACTGGCACTGTAATGGTGGGAGCCACTTCTGCTGCAATTGCTGCTGCCGCAGCGACCGTCGGAGGCATATAGGGCAGTGGCCGTGCAGGCTCAGGCGTTGCTGTAATGGGCGGAATGGGTGCCATTGGCGGGATAGGAGGCAAAGGCGCCGTCGCTGGCTGCTGGCGCGGCTCAGGTGGCCTCACATCGCGAGGCGGCGTCGGCTGTGGCGCTGGCGTTGGCGTGCGCAGCGGTACTTGCGGCGCCTGTTGCAAGGGTGGTGCCGGCCGTGTCACTGGCGCGGTTGCCTGTGGTGCCGGAGAAACCGGCTCGGCGCGCGGCGGCTCAACGGGTTTGCGCTCTGTTTTTAGCTCAGGTTCGGGGGAAGTGGTTGCCGCAGGTTCGATACGCGAGGACTGTTTGGCAAATTGCCGGATGTTCTGCTCGATGACGATATCGCTGGGCCCACCGATGAGGATCAGATGCTCGACATCATCGCGCCGCACGAGCACAAGCCGCCGGCGGTTGTCGACAGCAGCGGCATCGGTCACCGAGAGCCGAACCTGCCGGTTGCGCCCACCCGCCACGAACGTGCCGCCTGTTACCCGCCGCAACACGGCAAACACAAGCAAGAGCAGCGCAATGACCAGTGCAAACAGAAGAATGAATCCCACAATGGGGGCGGCAGTATCGCCGACGATAGTGGCAAGCCATGCATTCATGACAAACTCTCCTCTATAATATTCCACCAAGCCCGAAAACTTGTTCCCCGACACGGGCTTCGCAGCATAATTTCGCGTGACACTACAGAGTGGACTTCACAGTCGCAACCCTGATGATTTTAAAACAGTTTTACCCTATAAGGCGTGGAATAAAGCTTATCCGATAAAGGATAGGGTTTAACGCCGGTGAAAGATATGATCCAACCGATTCGAGAAGTATGACACAAGCAGCAGGCCAAACGGCAGCATGCTGGTTGGGCGATGAAAAAGGGGCCTGAGACATATGTCTCAAGAAGCGAATAGTAGACATATGTCTCGAGAAACGAATAGCGATCTTTATCCGGAACCGATCATCGCCAACACGAAATCGAACAGGGCAGGCTTGCGCCTGATCCTGCTGGGTATCGTGCTGGTCGGGATTTCCGTCCTCTATTTCATCTATCGCGACCAGCTCGGCCAGCAATTCCTGCTTGGCCTGCTTGGTTTGCTTGCCATGACCGGCGTTTTCTACCTGTTTGGCTCGGCCATTAATGTCATTCAATTTACGCCACGCGGCACGAGTGATGAGCTGACCCGCGCCTTTGTCGATACTTACCCGGAAGGTACGGTCGTCTGCGACCAGAAGGGGCGCATTGTTTATGCCAATCGTGCCTATGCCGAGATGACGGGCGTAACGAGTTCGGATGATGTGCGCCCGATCGAACATATTCTTTCCGGAGAGCCAGCTGCATCCGATCCGATTTACCGCCTTGCCAATGGCTTGCGTGATGGAATTTCCGGACAGGAAGAGATTCGCCTGTCACGCCCGCTTGATCCATCGCGCGAACCGGTGCCGACCTGGTACCGCGTCAAGGCGCGCGCCGTTGCCGGCATTCCCGATCAGACCGCCCCTGTCTATGCCTGGCAGATTTCCGATATTTCCGCCGAGCGCGCCGAGCAGGAGCGCTATTTTCAGGATATTCAGGAGGCCATTGATCACCTCGATCATGCGCCCGCCGGTTTCTTTTCCGCCGATCCCGATGGCCGCATTATCTATATCAATGCGACGTTGGCCGAGTGGTTGGGCATTGATCTGACACGCTTCACACCCGGCTCCATGACCGTGCGCGAGATCGTAGCCGGCAATGGAATGGCGCTGATAAATGCAGTCAAGACGGAAGCGGGAACAAGCCGCAATACCGTTATCGATCTTGATCTGGAAAAGGCCAATGGCCAGAGTCTTGCCGTTCGCTTCTACCACCGGGTTCAGGCACAGCGCGACGGCAAGCGTGGTCCGACGCGCACAATAGTCCTTGATCGGGCCGAGGGCGAAGATACTTCGGCGGCGCTGCGTGCTGCGGAAGTAAGGTTCACGCGCTTTTTCAATTCCGCCTCTATGGCTATTGCCGCTGTCGATTCAACCGGCAAGATATTGCGCACCAATGCGCGTTTCCTTGGCCTTTTTGCTCCCGTGGTCGACCGGGATGATATTGACCGGCGCATCCCGCTGGAAACCGTGGTGCATGAACGTGACCGCGAGGCGTTTGATCGTGCATTGGCCTCAGCCTTTGCCGGAAAAGCAGAAATTTCTCCAGTCGATACGGTTATTCCGGGCAATGAGGACCGGCATTTGCGGTTCTATATCAGCCCCGTTTTCGATGCCGGTGGAGAGGATGGAGCTGAAGAGGCTGCCATTGTCTCCGTGGTTGAAACCACCGAGCAGAAGGCGCTTGAAGCCACCATGGCGCAAAGCCAGAAGATGCAGGCTGTCGGGCAGCTTGCAGGCGGCATCGCGCATGATTTCAACAATGTACTGACGGCAATCATCATGTCGTCCGATCTGCTTTTGACCAATCATCGCGCATCGGACCCATCCTTTGCCGACATTATGAACATCAAGCAGAATGCAAACCGCGCTGCCTCGCTGGTTCGTCAGCTACTGGCATTCTCGCGCCGCCAGACATTGCGTCCCGAAGTTCTCAACCTCACGGACGTCATTGCCGATGTGCGGATGCTCTTGACGCGTCTTGCCGGCACGCAGGTCAACCTCAGGATCGAGCATGGCCGCGATCTATGGCAGGTCAAGGCCGATCTTGGCCAGTTTGAGCAGGTCGTGGTCAATCTGACCGTTAATGCGCGTGATGCCATGCCTGAAGGCGGCGATTTGATCATCCGCACCCGCAATATGGGTGAGGCGGAAACGGCCCGCCTTAATTACCGCGATGTCGTGCCCGGCGATTATGTGGTGGTCGAGGTTGTCGATAGCGGCACAGGCATGACGCCCGAAACCATTGCCAAGATCTTCGAGCCTTTCTTCACCACCAAGGAAGTGGGCAAGGGCACAGGCCTTGGCCTTTCCATGGTCTATGGCATCATCAAGCAGACTGGTGGCTCCATCCATGCCGAATCCGAGCTTGGCAAGGGATCAACATTCCGCATCCTGCTGCCACGCTTCGTGGAAGGTGCCGAGCCGCAAATATTGAATGCCGAAGGCGAAGTCATTCAGATCGAAGCGCCGAAGAAAGAAAAGAAGCCCGAAAAGGCAACCGACCTTTCCGGCACTGCAACCGTGCTTCTGGTTGAAGATGAAGACGCCGTGCGGATGGGCGGCCTGCGCGCGCTTCAATCCCGTGGCTACACGGTGCATGAAGCGTCAAGCGGCGTTGAGGCGCTGGAGGTCATGAAAGAGCTGGATGGGAAGGTCGACATTGTTGTGTCTGACGTTGTCATGCCGGAGATGGATGGTCCGACCTTGTTGCGTGAACTGCGCAAGGATTACGGAGATATCAAGTTCATCTTCGTTTCCGGCTATGCGGAAGATGCCTTTGCCAAGAACCTGCCGGAAGATGCGAAATTCGGCTTCCTGCCGAAACCGTTCTCGCTGAAGCAACTGGCAACAGCGGTCAAGGAAATGCTGGAGAGCGAATAGCGTTTATTGCGATCCGCTCTCCGGGTTCGTTTATTTCGTGAACAGACCAACGCCCGGTGCCAGCGGAAGCCCGACTTCAATCCAGAAAACGAGGAAGGCTGTCCAGGCAACCAGGAATCCGATGGATATGGGCAGCGTCATCGCGGCCAATGTCCCGATGCCAGCATCTTTCTGGTAGCGCTGCAGGAAGGCAAGGCAGACCGCAAAATACGGGCTCATGGGCGAAATTACGTTGGTAGCGGAATCCGATATTCTGAAAGCCGCTTGCACCAGCGCTGGTTCCAGACCCACCAGCATCATCATCGGCACGAATATTGGTGCCATCAGCGACCATTGAGCAGAACCTGAGGTGATGAAAACGCTCATGACGGTCGCCAGCATGATGAAGGCAAGCACAAGGGGCGTACCGGCAAAACCGCTGGCATCAAGCACGTGCGAGCCGCTGATCGCGATCCATTCGCCAAGATTCGTCCATTTGAACCACGCAAGAAACTGCGAGATTGCGAAGAATAGCACCAATGTCGGCGCAAGGTCCTTCAACGCTTCTGACATCAGGGAAACCGCATCACGGGCATTCTTTATCTTGCCGACGGCTTTGCCGTATATCCAGCCGACAAGCAGGAAGAAGACGGCCAGCAGCGCGACAATGGCTTCAAGCAGCGGCGAGGGTACCAACCCCCCTGTCTCATTGCGCAGAGGCGAGGCGGCAGGCAAGGTAATGGCAACCACGACAATAACGAAAGCCAGTGCTGCCCAGCCTGCCAGCTTCAGGCCGCGCATCTCAGTTGCACCAATAGGTTCCAGATTGAGAACCACATCGCCGTGATATTTGCCAGCCAGCGGCTCGACAATCCGCTCAATGACGAATGTACCCACAAGCGAAAGCAGCAGCGCCGAACAGGCGATGAAGTAGTAATTGTCAAGCGGCGAGACATAGGCCTGCGGATTGATCGTATGAGCGGCGCTTGTCGTTATTCCTGAAAGTATCACGTCAACCGGCGTAATCAGCAAGCTTGCATCGTAGCCAGCGCCCACTGCAACATAGCCCGTTACAGCGCCGACGAGCGGGTTGCGCCCCACAGCCTGAAAGATCATCGCTGACAGCGGGATCAATACGATATAGGCAGCATCGGAAGCGACATGGCTGCACATGCCGACGAGGAAAATGACGAATGTCGTCAACTGCCGGGGTGCTTTCATGACACTGATCTGCATCAGGCTGGCGATCAGTCCGGCACGGTCGGCAACGCCGATTGCCAGCATGATGACGAGGATCACGCCGAGCGGCGGGAACATGACATAGTTTTTGGCGATGGTGGTGAGGGCGAATACGAGGCCTTCACCGGAAATGAGGCTTTGTACGAAAACCTCCTTGCCTGTTTTGGGATTGATGCCGCTCGCACCACCCATAGCCATCAGCCAGGATACTATGGCGACAACAACGCAGAGAATGAGAAAGAGAATGAATGGATGGGGCAAGCGATTGCCGGCCCGTTCAATAATGCTGAGAAATCGCTGCATGCGAATATCCTTCAATCAGAATGGAAGAAATAAATCAGCGCGGCGCAAGGCGTCGGGCTGCTATGGCCGTAAACATTCCCGCCGCCACGGGAAGTATTTCATCGCGGTAGTCGTAAAGCGGGTGGTGCAGATAGGCGCCGTCCTCGCCATTGCCGACGAAGAAGAAGCAGCCGCGTATGCGTTCCAGATAGAATGCAAAGTCTTCCGCGCCCATGGTTGGAAGCGTATCGATCCTGCCAGCCTTATCAGCGCCTACGGTATCTATGGCGGTTGCAATCACAAATTCGGTCTCCTCCGCATTGTTCACAACAGCGGGGATACGCATTTGCTGGCTAATCATGGCTGTCGCATTATGCGCTTCGCAGATCTGCGCTACGACCAGCCGCAGTTCCTTGTCGATCACCGCATAGGCGGCGGGCGATCCGTCGCGTGTGTTGATGATCAGCGAGGCGCTGACGGGGATAATGTTGTGGCTGTTTCCACCGTGAAATTGTGTGACGGTGACCACGCCGGATTCGAGCGGCGAGAGGCGACGTGAGATCACGCTTTGCAGGCCCTGTACCACTGCGGTTCCCACGAAGATCGGATCGACAGCAAGATCGGGTCGCGACGCGTGTCCGCCTTTGCCGGAAATTGATATTTCATAGAGCGAACTACCGCCCATGGTTGGGCCGGATTTGGCAAAGACACGGCCAAGTGGATATCCCGGGCGGTTATGATAGCCATAAATGGCTTCCACGCCCGTCAATGCACCCGCTTCAATCATTCGGGCTGCCCCAAGCCCGCCTTCTTCAGCTGGCTGGAAAATGAGCTTTAGCTGGCCTGTAAACCGGTCAGCTGATTCCGCCAGTCCTTCGGCGGCCAGAAGCAGCGAGGCCGTGTGCCCGTCATGGCCGCAGGCATGCATCTTCCCATGGATTTTCGAGGCGTAGGGTAGTCCTGTTTCCTCGATGATGGGTAATGCGTCCATATCCGCGCGGAACGCGATTGTTGGGCCGGGACGACCAGTATCCAGAGTGGCGACAACACCCGTCTCGGCAAGGCCTGTAACAACATCATAACCCAACCTGCGAAGTCGGCTTGCCACCAGATCGGCAGTGCCATGCTCCTCATATTTCAGTTCAGGATTTGTATGAATGTAGTGCCGGGTTTCCGTTGCATATTTGATGGCTTCGATAGAAAACGCGTTCATCGAGACTCCCAATTTAATGTTCCACACGGCCTGATTGACCTTTTTGACGTTGATATCAGCGTCATAAACATGCCACAATCGCTTTAATTCGTATAAACCATTGCCAAAATGGCAACGCAGGAACGCCATGCAAAGCACGTCACTTCGTTACTTTCTCGAGGTCGTAAAGTCGGGTTCAATTGCCGATGCATCCTACCGGCTTAATGTCGCAAGCTCTGCAATCAGCAGGCAAATTGCCAAGCTGGAACGGGAATTGGGTGTCGAATTGTTCGAGAGACGGCCGCGGGGCATGGTTCCGAGCGCGGCGGGCGAGGTTCTGTCGGCTCATGCACGGCGAACCATGCTTGATGCTGAACGCGCCACCGCCGAGATCAAAGCATTGCAGGTGCCGGATCGGGGATTTGTGCGTCTGGCCAGCTATGAAGGCTTTGCCGTCGATATTCTTTCCGAAGCCATCGCCGAATTCCGCAAGCGCTTTCCCGGCGTAACCTTTCATCTGTGGGTTGGAAACTCGGTGGAAGTGGCGCAGCTCATTCAAGACGGCGAAGCCGATATAGGTACGACCTTTAATCTGGCGCCGCCTCGCGGCGTAAAAATCGAGCAGGTTGTCCGCCGTCCGATGCACGCGTTGATTCCAAAACATCTCCCGCTTGCGAGCCTCGAATCCGTGACCATGACACAGACGCTGAACTATCCTGTTGCCTTGCCGGACAAGGGGCGAACACAGCGCCATCTGATCGATGCAGCTTTTGCCATGCAAGGGCTTGTCGTGGAGCCTGTCATGTCCACCAACTGCATTTCAGCCTTGCGACGCTTTTCTGACGCTGCCGACTGCATACATTTTACCAGTGCAATCCGTACGCCCGGGCGTACGGACATGGGGGACTTTATCGCTGTTCCAGTTGATGACGAGGTTATGACTGACAGCGTATTGCATATACTGACAATGGAAGATCGCACTTTGCCTGTCGCGGTCCGCGCTTTTCTCGACATGCTGTTGGATAATTTGCATCCCTCTGAGCGCGGAGAGACAGACAAGTTTGCCTGATGAGGGCGATTGAAAATCCTTGAATACTTATAGGCTTGCCCGCGAGCACTGTTGAATGACGTGTTCGTTGTTGGGCTGGACGGCACCTTGCAGATTGGGTAGCTTGGGCCCATGGCGCTCAAACGGATGGACAATGTAGGAATCGTCGTCGAGGACCTCGAAGAGACGATTGAATTCTTTACGGAGCTTGGCCTTGAGTTTGAAGGTCGGGCCACGATCGAAGGAGAATGGGCAGGGCGTGTGACAGGGCTCGGCGATCAGCACGTCGAGATTGCCATGATGCGTACGCCTGACGGGCACAGCCGGCTCGAATTATCCCGCTTCCTCGCACCGGCTGTTGTCGCGGACCACCGCAATGCTCCGGTAAACGCCTTGGGCTACCTTCGCGCCATGTTCACCGTGGATGACATCGATGAGACGCTTGAACGGCTCTATAAACGCGGCGCGCAGCTCGTAGGTGAAGTCGTGCAATATAAAGAGATATACCGGCTCTGCTACATACGCGGTCCTGAAGGACTTCTCATCGGACTAGCGCAAGAACTCAACTGAGCGCGCCTTTAAAGACCTTAATGAAAGCCATGCGAGTATCCCGCACGGCTTCACGAATAGCTGTCATAACTCGCATTATCCGTGTCCATCAGGCGGCGGACGATTGAAAACCCTTGGGTCAGTTCCTCACGGGTTGCAGGCACTGTTATCCCAAGCCGCACGCGATGAAAGGTCTTTTCCGTACGGCCGGGCTTGAATTCATCCTCGTCATCAATCAGCACGCCTTCATTGAGGGCGGCATTCTTGAATGTCGCAGAAAGCCAGGGATCGGGAAGTTTTACCCAGAGGAATGTTGCAAGCGGCTGTGAGTTGAAATCCAATCCCGCAAATATGCTGCGCGCAATTGCTTCACGAGCTTGGATCTCTTCGCAAACCTTGTTGCGGATTATATCCGCTTCACCTGAATTGACCAATTGTGCGCCAAGTTCCGCCATAGTGAACGGCATTCCGCCGGTAAGCATTTTATGGGCGGTGTAAACGCGGGTCGCCAGGTTTGGCGGGCATGCCACCCAGCCGCCGCGCACGCCAGCTGCGACCGATTTAGATAGGCCGCCGATGTAAAATGTGCGCTCGGGCGCCAGACGCGCGATGGCTGTAAGTTCACGCTTCATCACCGAACCATATAAATCATCTTCAATGATCCAGACATTATAGCGGCGTGCGATATCGGCAAATGCGTGGCGATAGTCCTCAGGCATGGTTGTCGCTGTGGGATTATGCAGTGACGGCATGAGGAAGACGAGTTTCGGGTGTTGTTGCGCACAAAGCCGCTCAAAATCGTCTGGTGTCGCATATCCGGCCTGTGTGTGCATGATGATGCTGCGTCGCCCCATGAGATTGACGCTGCGCGCGGCAGAACAATAGGTCAGATCCTCAAAAGCGATTTTGTCACCGGGGGCAGTGACCGCTGCAATGATCGCAAGAATTGCCGAATGGGCACCAAGTGTTGGCACGATTGATGCGGGCTCTGGCGCCCAATCTGCGGTTGAGAGCCATTTGCTTCCAGCCTCAAGCCAGCCTTGGGGCAGGGTGCGGGAATAGCTGGTTACCTCGCGGGGGTATTGTCGCACAATGTTTTGCAGCAACCGTTCTATCGACTCAGATTGGCCGACATCAATGGCAGCGGTCGAGTCGAGGCGGATATTACCCGGCTCAATAATTGCGCCGCGCGTTCCGCCAAAGGGTGTGGACTGATTTGAACGCTCCACCAGTGGAACATCCTTGTGGCTGGTGACATAGGTGCCACGCCCGACTTCTCCCGTGACCAATCCTCGTTCGCGAATGAGATTATAAGCGCGGCCCACCGTGCCGATCGTCACGCCAATATCGAAGGCGAGATTGCGTTGCGGCGGCAGCTTGGTGCCGGGCGGAAGAACCCCTTGCGCTATGTCGGATTCAATCCGGTTTGCCAGCCGCATATAGAGCGGGCCGCGGCGTTGTTGGGGTTCAATGTCAGTTTCGAGGTTCGGAAGCCAATTTGTCATGGTGACAATGAATATATTGCGATTCAAACGGAGTCAATTCATTAGAGTATCGAACAATGTTCGAGTCAATTTCGACTTGAAAGGTGATAAAAATGAGTACAATTGACACAATTGATGCCTGTTGCAAGACAAACAAGTTCGTTGAGCCGCGCCATAGCCTATTCCATCGGGTTTCGGCAGCGCTCAACTGGTTCAGCTTGGCTATGATGAAGCGGAGAACCCGCATTCATCTCAGTGAACTGACTGATGATCAACTTCGGGATATCGGCATTTCAAAACGCGAAGCTCGCCGCGAAGTTGAACGGTCCTTTTGGGATTGAAGGCCGTGATAGTTGAGCGCTCGTCTTGTCCAATTCTTGGCTTGAATGAAAAAGAGGAATTGAACGATCGTTCAATTCCTCTTTTTTGTTATTTTCAGTATTTATGCCGTTTTTGCTAGCCAAAAGGCCTTTTTCCACCAGTCAAATTGAAATTCTTCCAGGATATTGCGCGAGATTTCTGAAATCTTGCTGAAGAATGGGCAAATTTTGCTGCATTTTTTCAATCGGAAGCTTCAATTTAGTTGTTGTTGGTTGAGCCAAACACCCGGTTAAAAATCGTATCGACATGTTTCGTATGATAGCCGAGGTCAAACTTCTCGCGAATGACTTCCTCCGGAAGAGAAGCTCGAACATCAGCATCGGCCAGCAGTTCTTCAAGGAAATCTGCGCCGTGTTCCCACACTTTCATCGCATTGCGTTGGACGAGGCGATAGGAGTCTTCACGCGAAACGCCGGCCTGCGTCAGCGCAAGCAATACGCGCTGAGAATGAATCAGGCCACGGAATTTATTCATGTTTTTCAACATATTATCTGGATAGACCAGCAGATTTTCGATCACGCCAACCATGCGGGCCAAGGCGAAATCCAGGGTGATTGTCGCATCCGGACCGATCATGCGCTCAACCGATGAGTGTGAAATATCGCGTTCGTGCCAAAGCGCCACATTTTCCATTGCAGGAAGTGCGAAAGCGCGAACCATGCGGGCGAGGCCGGTCATGTTCTCGGTTAGAACCGGGTTCCGCTTGTGCGGCATGGCTGAAGAGCCTTTTTGCCCGGGTGAAAAATACTCTTCCGCTTCCAATACTTCCGTGCGTTGCAAATGGCGTATTTCGACCGACAAACGCTCAACCGAAGAAGCAATTACACCCAAGGTTGCAAAATACATGGCGTGACGGTCGCGCGGAATAACCTGCGTGGAAACTGGTTCTGCCTGCATTCCCAATGCTTTAGCCACGTGTTCTTCTACGCGTGGGTCGATATTGGCGAAAGTTCCGACAGCGCCGGAAATGGCGCAGGTTGCAATCTCCTCACGGGCAGCCACCAGTCTGTTGCGGCATCTTTCGAATTCCGCATAGGCCTGAGCCAGCTTTACGCCGAAGGTTGTCGGTTCGGCGTGAATGCCGTGGCTGCGACCGATCGTGACTGTATCCTTGTGCTCGAAAGCGCGAACTTTCAAGGCTGCCAATAGCCGATCCAGGTCATCCAGAAGGATATCGCTGGCACGCATGAGTTGCACATTGAAGCAGGTGTCGAGAACGTCAGATGAGGTCATTCCTTGGTGCACGAAACGCGCATCCGGTCCGACGATTTCGGACAAATGTGTAAGGAAAGCAATGACATCGTGCTTTGTCTCGCGCTCGATTTCATCGATGCGATCAATGTCGAATGTCGCCGCGCCGCCTTTTTCCCAGATCGTTTTTGCAGCTTGTTTCGGGATCACGCCCAGCTCGGCAAGTGCGTCGCAGGCGTGTGCCTCGATTTCAAACCAGATACGGAATTTTGTCTCGGGAGACCAGATTGCGACCATCTCGGGCCGCGAATAGCGCGGGATCATATGTTTTCCTGTCGGCGGGTGTGTCTTGGATTTCTGTGCGGTCTATCAGACCGGGGCGCATCACTCAATGCCAGTTTGCGGCTGGCATCGGTTGGTGTGGATTATCGCTGTTTCGTCACCGCCAGCCATCTGTAGTCAGGGCCCTCAAAACCAACGCCGCGAACCGAAATCATGACAGCGACAACGGGCTTGCCATTGTCTGGATAAAAGGTCTGGACGGCGCCGATACTATAGCCGAGAGGGCAACCGCGACTGGTGGGAATAGCTTGGTCTTCATGCAATAATTCGGACTTGGCGTCAGGCTTATACTCAGCAAGTGTAAGCCGGAACCCTTTGATTTCACCCGTTTTATTGCATGTTTCACTGGCAGGAGCAGGGATCTCCTGAAGTGTAATTGTCAGGCTGGCATCAAGTGCCGGAAAGACCGGCCTTGGGTTGACGATCACCTTGAATGGATCGGAAGAAAGCTCTGTTACGGGATTGAATGCAACCGTATGACCAGCGTTTTTGCGTAGCTCGGTATCAGGCAAAGATGTCAGATTTTGACCGTCCTGTTCCGCCTTGCTGCGAGCTTTTTCGACGGACGAATTCTCGTCGTCCAGCCTTATACGTACCGGCGTTTTTGCAAGAAATTTGTCAGTGGCTGTGTCGATATAGAACCGGTTTGCATATGGAAAGCCCGAGCCATCCTGTATGCCATATTCTTCAAAGGCGAAAATGCCGCCATCTTTGGAAAAACCAATAATATCAAGCTTTGCTGCATCGCCAGCCTGAGCCATGTTTGGCATCGCAACCATTACGGCCAACAGGCTCAATCTCGATAATTGGCGGTATGGCATTACGATCCCTTTTTAATCGAGCTCCGTATCAGGTCGATATTAGCTTTATAATGCGCTTCTGTCCCGCCTTTATAAACTGCTGAACCTGCAACAAGCGCATTGGCTCCGGCGGTGACCGCCAATGGCGCTGTTTCTGCCGTAATACCGCCATCGACTTCGATATCGATAGGCCGGCCGCCTATCATCGTTTTGATTTTCCTCAATTTATCCTGCATTTCAGCGATAAATTTCTGTCCGCCAAAGCCCGGATTGACAGTCATCACCAGAATTAGATCAACATTATCGAGAACATATTCGATTGCGGATTCGGGCGTAGCGGGATTGATCGCAACGCCAGCTTTTTTCCCAAAGGTGCGAATGGCTTGTAAGGAACGATGCAAATGTGGTCCTGCTTCCGCGTGAACCGTAATGATATCTGAACCCGCCTTGGCAAAGGCTTCAATATATGGGTCGCATGGGGCGATCATCAAATGCGTGTCAAACACCGCATCGGTCAGAGGCCGGATCGCTTTCACAACATCCGGGCCGAAGGTGATATTGGGCACGAAATGTCCGTCCATGACATCAATATGTATCCAATCTGCACCAGCGTTCAGCACGGAGGTTATCTCTGAGCCAAGCTTGGAAAAATCCGATGCCAGAATGGACGGGGCGATAACGAGCGGACGGCTCATGGTAGTCTCCGGATAGGGAAATGGTTGGCGCGGACCTATCATGTGCAGCTTTACCGCACAAGCTTAGCTCAGAGAACTCCAGACAGGGTGGGGATCATTATCGGCCGGGGTGGCGGCATAGACACCGCGTGCCACAGCCCTCGCCATTGTGGAGGCTGCGGTTGCACAAAGTTCAATGAACTCCCCGATTTCCGGCGCTCTGCCCGCTGTTCCTGTAGCAAGAGCGAAGATAAGATCGCCATCGAACGGTGTATGGGATGGCCATATCGCGCGGGAAAAACCATCATGAGCGGCTATAGCCAAACGCTTGGCCTGAGCTTTGGTAAGTATGAGGTCTGTGGCAATGACGCCGATTGTTGTGTTGGCGTTGTGTTCTGCAACACTGAATTTCGTACGGATATCAGCGGCTTCGCCGGGGAGAGGGTGGGGCAGGCCAAGTCCGCCAAATTCATCAGCAATTTCAAAGGGAGAAGCCCAGAAGTGTCGCGTATTTCCGACGGTAACCATGCCAAGCGCATTGACAGCCACCAGAGCGCCGATTGTTGTTCCGTTGTCCAGAACCGCTGAGGCGGACCCCAATCCGCCTTTCAAGCCGGCCACTGTTGCGCCTGTTCCGGCACCAATCGTGCCAAGGGTAAAATTCCGCGATGCTGTGTGAACCGCGTCATATCCCATCTCACGATAGGGCGGGTATCGGCCCCAATTCTTGTCGCCGCCATTGAGCATATCGAAAAGGATTGCTCCAGGAACAATGGGAATCCTTTGAGTGCCGACTTCAAAACCCACTTCCATTTCGCGCAACGCCGCTTGAACACCCGATGCGGCATCAAGTCCGAAAGCCGAGCCGCCAGACAAAACAAGTGCGTTAATGGCTTCAACCGTATTATGCGGCTCCAGCAAATCCGTTTCACGCGTGCCAGGCGCTCCGCCAAGTATTTGGACTGCTGCTGTTGCCGGTGTGTCGCAAAGTATGACGGTGCAGCCCGACTTCACATGTTCGCTTGAAGCATTGCCAACCTTAAGGCCGCCAACATCGGTAATGAGATTGAGAGCTCCGGCCCGCAGTGCCATTAATTGGTCTCCGGAACAAATTGTTTTCCATCGTATTTTTGCAAGCGATAAGTGTCGGCAATACGTTCGCCCGCAGCATCGAACTGCACAGGTCCGAGCGCTGTTTCAAAAGTAGTTTTGCGGAGCAGCTCGTTAATTGAACCCGCCTGAGACTTTGCGGCTTGCAGCACGCCCAAAGCAACTTCTCCGGCGGCATAGGCAGCGATCGTATAGCCCTCTGGAACTTTGCCTGCGAGCTCAATGGCGTTTTTGGCGGCGCGAGCGCTCTCCAATGTTTGCGGTGCACGGGGCGCGATCATGAGCGTACCCACTGCAAGGTCATTTTCATGGCCTAAGGCGTTTAGCGCCTCACTTCCGATAATCGTCAAGGGGTAATCCAATATCGCGGCGCTACGACCAATTGCTGCGACATCATCACGTTCCCCACCAACGAACACCTGAGTGGCACCAGCGCGTTTGAGGCGTCCGACGAGGGCATTCTGGTTGTCGAGGCCCGGCCTGTACGTATCTGAAAATACCGGCTTTAAGCCTTTCTCTTCAAGCCGCGCACGAATACCGGAGGTTAGCTCACGCCCGAAGATTGTTCCGTCATCAATTATGGCAAAGGGCGTGGAACGCCAACGGTCAGCCAGTATGGCGCTGGTTTCGTTCACTTCATTCCGGTTTGAAGGAGCAAGCCTGAAAACAGGATAGCGTTGGTCGGTTCGTAGCTCCGTCAGCGTTTGCGAACGTATAGCTGGCGTGATGATTGCGATACCTTTTTGACCAAGAATGGGCAAAGCGGCCTCAAGTGCTTCTGTGCATAGAAATCCCACGACAATCAGCACATCCGATTGAAGCAGTTGTTTCGCAGCCTCAGCGCCGCCCGTTGCCGTACAAGTGTCGTCAGCGGTTACTATTGATGCCCCTTGCCCGCTTTTGTCTGATGCGATTGCTATTGCAGCGCCGTCCACCAACTGATTGCCCAAGCGCGAAAACGTGCCCGAGATTGGCGCGACAACACCAATTTTGTCTTCGGCATATGCGGTAGTGCAGAAAACCAAGCCAAGGGCGAAGGTTGTCGCGCGGATCAGTAAAGTCATCGAAAAATTGCCGTTTCCTCGTATCTGTAACCAATAGCCTGTTTTCGGTAACTGTTTCCTTCACTTAGTGCAATCCGACCCTATATAAATGATACATCTTGCGGTAGTGATGCGAGGACAAATGGAAAAAGTACTGTGTTTATCGCCAAAGACCAGAAGATAGAGCCCCTCGCGTTTCGCAATGCGATGAGCCATTTTGCTGAAGCCGTCCATATCCTGACCACTGATGGCCCAGCCGGGCGTCGCGGCGTAACAATATCGGCTGTCTGTTCGGTATCTGACGACCCTGCGACCATGCTCGTTTGCCTAAACCGCAAGCATGAGTTCAATCATCTCTTTATCGAAAATCAGGTCTTCGCCTTGAATACGCTGTCTTATAGGCAGCAAGCGCTGTCGGAAGCGTTTTCAGGCAAGGGTGATCTCTCACAGGCTGACAGATTCGCACTTGGAAACTGGCATACGGCGCAAACTGGTGCCCCCGTATTGGTAGATGCGCTTGCAAGTTTCGATTGTCGGATTATCGATACCCATGAAGTCGCCACCCACTACGTAATTTATGGCAAAGTGACCGCTATCAATATGGGCGATTATGAAAACTCGCTGGTCTACCTCAACCGTGGCTATCATCGCGTTGGAGAATAGGCCGTGGTTCTACAACAACCGCCAGATCCGCTAATCATTGCCGAACGCTGGATGCTGGAAGGCCGGGATGTTGCAATAGCCACGGTCATAGAGACATGGGGATCGTCACCGCGCCAGGCAGGAAGTCAATTGGTTATTGATAATTCGGGGAATTTTGAAGGTTCCGTGTCCGGAGGATGCGTTGAAGCTGCCGTGATCGCAGAAGCTGCCGATGTGATCCGCCACGGTAAACCGGCTATGCTTGAATTTGGAGTTGCCGATGAAACCGCTTGGAAAGTGGGACTGTCGTGTGGTGGACGGATCAAAGTTTACGTTGAGCGCCTGGGCTAACTATGGATCCCTTTTGCCTGAAGAAACTCAATAAAGAGCGGCTTGAACGCCGCGCCGTAATTCTATTGACTGACCTCACAGATGGGCGCGATCGGGTAGTAAAAGAAACGGACCCTGTAGCTGGTAAATTGGGCGAGGCCATCAGGAAAGCATTTTTGACAGGGCAATCTGGCGTTATCGAGATCGACGGCAGCTCTTTTTTTCTGAACGTCTATCTGCCGTCACCGCGCCTCGTTGTCATAGGTGCCGTTCATATCAGCGAAGCACTTGCTCCAATGGCAAAGGCCGCTGGTTACGAGATGGAGATCATCGACCCCCGATCCGCATTCGCGACACCAGAGCGCTTTCCAGATGTGGCGGTCTATGCCGACTGGCCGCATGACGTGCTGCTCGAACGCCCTCTTGATAGCTATTGCGCCATGGCGGTTTTATCACATGATCCAAAGATTGATGATCCAGCATTGGAAATGGCCCTGAAAGCCGGGTGTTTTTACATCGGAGCCCTTGGTAGCCGCACCACTCATGCAAAACGCATTGAACGATTGAAGTCGCTGGGATTTAATGACGATCATATAAGCTCGATCAATGCCCCGATCGGTCTGGATATCGGTGCTGTTGGCCCGCAGGAGATTGCAGTTGCGATCATCGGGGGTGTAATCAAGGCGTTTCGCGCTCGCGACAATCTAGGCAAGGATGGAAATTGAACAAGCTCGGTTTTTTGGCGGCATTGATCATTATATTTTTTTGCGGCCCAGCGTCAGCAGCTCAAATCGCTCCATATAAGGATAGTTTATTTGCCTATCCGGAAATTTTGAAAACAGGTGACAACGGCGATTATGTCGTCATCAATTACAATGAAATGCGCGATATTAACGGGCGCGACCAAATCCCGGAGCGGCGTGTCAAGCAGACCTATCTGTCAATGCAGCCCAAACGTACGCAGAAGGATCTGACGGTTACCACAGATGCCGGTGCGATGAAGGTTATGACGGTTGGCAAAGCTACCGGCGGTGCCTCATTTATAGTGATCTATCTCCATGGTCAGGGCGGCAACCGTCAACAAGGGATGAACGACTACACTTTTGGGGGTAATTTCAATCGCCTCAAGAACCTGCTGAACGAGAATGACGGACTGTATCTTTCTCCGGATTTTAGCGATTTCGGGGAAAAGGGCGCGAACGAAATTTCAAGTCTCATCAGCTATTTTAAAGCTCAATCACCCAGAGCGAAGCTGATCGTCGCCTGCGGTTCGATGGGAGGGCAGTTGTGTTGGCGTTTGGCAAACGACACTGCAGCTTCCAAAAACATATCTGGTTTGATCTTGCTCGGTTCGTTATGGGACGACGAGTTTTTTAGTTCTGCGGCTTTTAAACGCCGAATTCCCGTATTTTTCGGCCACGGGAGTCGTGATCCTGTGTTTTCGATCAGCAATCAAGAGGCATTCTATCGGAAAATTCGAGCGCAGGAGTCCGCGTATCCGGTGAAATTTCACAGATTTGAGAGTGGTAATCACGGGACACCTATTCGCATGACCGATTGGCGACTGGTGTTGAATTGGATGCTATCCATTCCCTCCTGAATGAATGTTGCAATAAAGTCCCATTGTGGCAGTTGTGCCACTCGACAATTGTTAAAAAGCGAATAGTTTCCGCCTTATACAACACCCTTCGAGACGACTTTTGCGGAGAGAGCAATGCGCCTGCCCAACAACATCCTATGCCGGATTGCCCCATTGGCGATTCTTATCCCTTTGGCAGCGTGTTCCACGACGAGCGAACCAAATATGCGGCCTACAATCATGCCGACCTTTGCCCCTGTTCGGCCACCTGTTGATGCAGCGCTGGCTGATCCATGCATATCTGCTGCGGCGTCGAAATATTTTCTAACGGAAAATCATATAACTGCTGTGGATGCTGAACCAATTGGCGGCGGCGTAAATCAGGTGCGCCTGAGGGCGGATATTCGCGATGCCATGTGTACCGTTACCGATAAAGGCAAGGTGCGTTCGATAGTCGATACCATGCCGAAAAGTGCAGATCAGGTTGCTGCTGAAGAAGCCGCAGCTGCGAAGAAAACTGCGGTCCAGGCAGCACCTGTGCAAAAGTCAAAGAAGAAGAGCTAACTCAGCATCATTTCAGAGAGGCGGGGCGGCGTCAGTCGCCCTGTCTTGTTCCTGATCTGGTCTTAGCGGGACCAGCACTTTCAGCTGGCCTGCATGTATCTTAATTTCCACGTCTTTGGGCAACGCTATCAGTTCTCCATCGATCGTTGCCTTGGCGCTTCTTCTCTTGTGCGGGAAGTGAAGTTGTACTTCTTTCGCCAATACCTCCTCGACATCTGCATTCCGGCGCCACGAGCCCGTAATAACCGACAAAGTCAGCTTCATAAGTGTCCCAGACGTGAGGCTGCCCGCGATATAGACTCCCAGCTCGCCCTTATTTACGTCATCTGGAACGGGCAGCATGGTCTGACCGTATGGATTATTGGATACTGAAATCGCCGATACCGTTCTTTCGGTGGGAAATCCGTCGATGGTCATTCTAACGGAAAAGCGTGGTGGTTTGGCCATCGCTTTGAGAAAAGCGCGAAAACTCGCCAATCGCTTACCCCAACGGGAGTGATATGTGAGCGTATTGCGAAATTTGATCATCTGCGGTTGAAAACCGATGGATATCTGGTGCACGAAGCTTTCATCGTTGGCAGTAGAGATATCCACTGCTTCGATCTGCCCGCTCGCAAGACTTTCGAGAGCGGCATTGAGCTCCAATGGAATTTTTAATGCCCGTGCGAACAGGTTCATCGTGCCGGCAGGCAGCACTGCAAGTGGCACTTTTGCCTTCCAGGCGATGTCGGCCGCCGCGGAAATTGTGCCGTCACCGCCGCCAGCCATGAGTACATGTGCACCAGCCTCAGTTGCCACACGTTTCAAGGCTTTTACAACATCCTTCCCCGCAACGACTTCGCTTTGAAAACTGTGCCCGTGCTTTTCGAAAATGTCCTTTGCGGTCTGTGTAAACAGATCCATGTCCATCGTGCGGAATGTGCCGCCATCGCGGTTGAAAACGGCGTGAACTTTCATTACCGGCCCCTGGATTGAATTGAACTTAATTGAAAACTGGTTGGTTATATGAACTGACGCAATGGCTCAGCGGTGATTTGGTTCCCCGGATTTTCCATGTGCGGGCTTTGAAAACCAAGTTTCAGCAATGCGTGCTTTATCTCCGGAGCGCTCATGAACAGCTTCCAAAGCAGGCCGCTCCGATGATTTTCTATCATGGCGATAATGGGCCCCTGATCGATTGCAAGATAAGTCCGTGCATACCATTCAGTAGCAGGCGAGAATGCGTCAACGAACCCGAACCGACCTGTCATCTTGCCCTTTGGCAAGCTGAGAAAATGGCGAAGTGCCTGCATGGATTCTCTGGGTGTGTAGGGCATGCTGCTTAAAGCAGCCGTCGGTGCGATCACCCCGAAATCGGATGCCGGTGAACTGGCTAGATACCCTTTTGGTCCGTGGCTCGATGTCAGCCCCCAGCAATTGGCGCCATAACCCTTATAACCATGTGGGTTATGGACACTATGCAGATAGTTGATCCGACTGTGATTTTGATTTTGCTCCCAATAATCCGCATATTGATCGGACAGTCCTCGCGGATCCAATCCACAAAATGAATAATGTGCAAAGAATAGAGGGCCGCCATAATCGGCTCCTAGAGGTAATTTTACACCATAGTAGTCACGTCCGTTGAGAAATACTCCGTTGCGTGCAAATCCATCATGATAAGTATCGGATTGAATGCCGTATTCTTCAGAGCAGGCTGCCAGAACATAGGTGACCAGTGCTTCGTTCCATCCCTGAATTGGCACATTCCGGGCGAAGCGATATTTCGGACTATGATGCCAGTATAAAACGTTACGACCTGGTTTTACGTGGCTGTTCCACTGCACATCTCTCCAGATGCGATTAATACGCTCTCGTATCGCCAGATCTTCGGCGCTGGCAGAGTTGAAATATTGCCTTACACAAACCAGCCCTTGAATGAGAAATGAAGTCTCAACAAGGTCGCTTCCATCATCCAGTCTTGAAAAGGGAACGGTAGAGCCATCGTTGCCATTGATGAAATGGGGAAAAACACCTCGATATCTTTGGGTGTGTTCCAATGCAGACAGCATGATATTAACGCGCTCGCGGGCTTGCCGGTGCGAAATCCAGTCGCGCTCCACAGCAACCAGAATCGCCATAAATGCAAAACCCGATCCGCCAATCGCTACGAGGTCATTGGCTGGATCAGCCGTTCGGCCAGATCTGTCCCGCGCCAAGCCGCTCTTCGGGTGTGCGCCGTGCCAAAAATAGGCGAAGCTTGCGTGCTGGACCTGTTCGAGCAGAATGTCGTCGTCAGCTTGGGCAATTTCTGCTGGATACGCCGGATCAAATTTCAGATGCATGAAAGACGCAAGTCCCCGCTGCGACGTGTGGCATTGGCTTGATGAACGTTTTCTGGTCTTGATAGCATGTAGTAGGGATGATCTAGTCCAGAAAGAGTCCAGCGATCAATAAGCGGTGAAAACAATCATGCCCGATGAGTATATTTTTGAACCTGTCCCACAACCAGGACTGGAGATTTCCGGCACGGACAAACTTTTCCCTGTACATCGAATATATTGCGTTGGGCGCAATTATGCCGACCATGCAATCGAAATGGGTCATGATCCGAATCGTGAACCACCATTTTTCTTTCAGAAGAATCCAGACTCGCTCGTAAGACAGGGCCAGGATTTTCCTTATCCACCGGCGACGAGCGATGTTCATTTCGAAATGGAACTCGTGATTGCTATCGGGAAGGATGGGATCGACATTGCCAATGATGCAGCCCTTGATCACGTATTCGGCTATGCTGTTGGGCTGGATATGACGCGTCGTGACTTGCAAGGAGAAGCGAAAAAACTCGGTCGTCCGTGGGAGGTCGGTAAAGCGTTCGAATCATCTGCACCATGTTCACCGATTGTACCAGCTTCAGTAATCGGCCACCCCGAAAAAGGCGCGATATGGCTCAACGTAAATGGGGTTGAACGTCAACGTGGTGATCTCAGTCAGATGATTTGGAAAGTGCCCGAAACTGTTGCTTATCTCTCGACATTGTTCAGCCTTAAAGCCGGAGATCTCATCTTTACAGGAACGCCGGCTGGCGTTGGAGCAATACAACGCGGGGATAAAATGGTCGGTGGAGTGGACGGGATTTCGGAAATTGAAGTGGGCGTTGTTTGATGCAATCTAAATTTTGCCAACAAAGATGATTGTTTTTGCTGCAAACAAGCTGGCTGTTTGGAAATATTTTTTTCGGTCGAAATGCCCGTTAAGGTTGTAGAAAAGTGTTTAAAATCGACCTGGAGTGAAGCATTTGCCGGCTAACTAAATTCGCAGGCGGATTTGATTGAAAATTCGTGTGTTGTCTTTGAAAATAAATGCTTTATCTAATAAGTGAGGACACCCGAATTGGCTCGAAAGTTGGCGCTTGATGAACTACCAAATACTGTTTGGCTCATATCCCATCCCGCGTTTTGCCGGGATAGCCAGCCATAATTTTGTTGTGATGTGCGACGAAAACGGCAGGCCGATTTTCGAGATAAATGGTGGTGCCTCCAATTCAGATGGCAGTTTTAATTATTGCGCCATTCGAGGGCCTTTGACGGCCGTCGTTACCGATTATGCTCATCGTGATCTGCGATACTTTCCAGAGTTCTATTTGCGGCCAACGTCGATAACGTCACTTCTTTTAGAAGGCAGTTATAGTTCGGTCGCAGCTCGCTGGCGCGCCGCAGTTGATCTAGCAGAGCGCATCCGCCAATCTGGCCTCCGTTATTCCTTTTGGCTTCAGAACAGCAATTCTGTGGCGAGCGCGGTAACCGAGGCGATGAAATTGACGCCGCCTTCAGCCGCCGTTGGTAGGGTAAAGGCTCCTGGAAGTTATCGGCGCCTCATACTTGATGCGGCGTAAAACAGAGCCCCGCCTAGAAGATGTTGAGCGCCATCCGTTTCAGCGGATCGTTTTTTTTAATTTTGGCGCAATCCCGCCATTATTGGATTGCTAGTGACGCTACCCCAATTTCATGGTGAACTTGGCAGTATTTAGAAACCGTTTTTAAGCCGGTACCTGCAATGACGCCAATTGTTGATAGCGAAAAGCAAATCCGCAAAATAGAAGCACGAACGGAATCCAGTAACCCCTGGAGCGTTAAAGCCCGGTCTGCTCTGTTTGCATTTCTCGGTATCGCCGTCGCCGGGATAAGCTTGCTCGTCCTTAGTCATTTATCGAGCGATATCTATCTTCATGACGTTCGCCAATCGCTACGCGAAATACCGAGAAATCTGGTTTTTCTGGCTTTTGCCTTCACTATTTTGAGCTTCGCAGCCGTTGCCATTTATGATGTCGTTGCTGTTGAGACAATTGCTCCGGGACGAATACCTTACCGAATTTCCGCGATGGCTGGAGGTGCTGGTTACGCTATCTCCAATGCACTTGGTTTCTCTCTGCTCACAGGTGGCGCATTACGCTACAGAATCTATGCTGCCGAGGGGATAGATACAGCCGATATCGGCCGGATCATTGGTACATCCTGGATGGCCATATGGTTTGCATTCATCATTCTTATTGCTGTTGCACTTGTTATTGATCCTTCGCGAATTCCATGGGTTGTTTCGTTCGGACCCATTGTGGACCAAATTATCGGGGCTGGGGTACTCGCTTGCGTAGCGTTGCTACTGTATTGGCTTTCTAGACGTGAGCGGACTCTGCGGTTGGGCAAAATGTCAGTCAAGCTCCCTTCGACGCAGGGAGCGCTGCTGCAGATCATTTCCGGTTTGGTTGACGTCGCTGCTGCTGCGGCAACGCTTTACGTCCTGCTTCCTGCCGGATCGGTTAGCAGTATTCCTGCCTTTGCTCTCGTCTATGTCGTCGCCGTAGCACTCGGCATTGTAAGCCATGCGCCGGGTGGAATTGGTGCTTTTGAGGCCACCATCATCGCTGGTCTCGGGCTTGGGCAAAATCCCGATGCAATTGCTGCACTGGTGGCTTACCGCGCCATCTACACCCTCTTTCCCTTTTTGATTGCCGTTGTCGGCTTTGCCTTGTCTGAAATCCTGCGGAAACGGCACGTGCTCACTGCATCAACCCAGACTGCCGTGAGGATGTTTGAGCCGCTCATCCCTCCGTTGTCGGCAGGAATAGCCTTTCTAGGCGGGATTGTGCTTCTAATTTCGACGGTGATTCCCGGCACGCATTATCGGCTAGAAGCGCTGTCGGGTATTGTTCCGATGCCCTTTCTCGAAATGTCGCACTTGGGTGCGAGCTTTGTTGGGCTAGCTCTTCTGATCGTGGCAAGAGGATTGGCGCGTCGCCTTTGGCGCGCTTGGCTTGTTGCGCTCGGACTGTTCAGCGCGGGTGCTGTATTCGCTTTGATCAAAGGTCTTGCATGGGAAGAGGCGCTGCTGCTCACATTGATGGCGGGTATTCTGCTGCTCTTTCGTGAATCCTTCTATCGTAAGCCACTTGGCGAGAGTTTTGCCTTGTCGTGGGGATGGCTGGCCAGCGTTGGAACGACAGCCTTTGCTATCATCTGGTTGGGGTTCTTTGCCTATCGCCATGTTGAATATGCCAATGAGCTTTGGTGGGAATTTGCATGGGATGCTCAGGCATCGCGGTTTCTGCGCGCTCTGGTTCTGGTTTTAACTTGTCTTGCTGCCATAACAATCAACACGATCATAAATGGGGTAGGGCGTATCAAGCTACGTGCCCAGCCGATACCAGATGAAGTGCCCGCATTGGTTGCTCAATCGGCCCGTGCATCAGATGCACTGGCTTTACTAGGTGACAAGCGATTTTTGATGGATGATGCCGGGCATGGTTTTGTCATGTATGCCCGTTCAGGCGGAAGCCTGGTTTCCATGGGTGAACCCGTTGGTACCGATGATAAAACTGTCTCTGATCTTGCTTGGGCTTTTCGCGGGCTGGCTGATCGGACGGGAACCAGAACGGTATTCTACGGCGTCGGACCAGAGCGCTTGCCACTATTTCTTGATATGGGATTAACTGCGTTAAAGCTCGGTGAGGTTGCACGGGTTGATCTCACCGAATTTTCGCTTGAGGGATCGAAGCGCCAACCGCTGCGTTATGCGGCGCGGCGTTTGGAGAAAGAGGGAGTGACTTTTGAAATACTCCCACGAGAGCGAACTAGTGAAGTCATGCAGGAGTTGCGTGCGATTTCGGATGCCTGGCTGGCCATGAAGTCCGGATCGGAGAAAAGATTCTCGCTGGGTTCGTTTGAAAATGCCTATCTTGCCCATTTTGACATCGCAATCTTGCGAAAAGAAGGAGCAATTGTTGCTTTCGCAAACCTTTGGCGCGGTGCAGGGCAAGGGGAAGTCGCTGTGGATCTCATGCGACATTTACCCGATGCTTCAAGTGTCGTTATGGATGGGTTGTTTGCGAACCTGCTGGTTGCCGCCAAAAATGAGGGATACCGTTGGTTTAACCTCGGGGCCGCGCCGCTTTCGGGACTTTCCGATAGCCATCTCGCATCACGTTGGAATCGCATTGGTTCATTCATTTACCGGCGCGGAGCTGAGTTTTACCGATTTGATGGACTTCGCGCTTTCAAGGATAAATTCGGTCCAAAATGGACTCCATACTACCTAATCTGCCCCCCGGGGCTTGCAACACCCCGCTCGCTTATTGATGCGACCAATCTTGTGAGCGGAAGCCCCTTCGAGGTTTTCAAACGATGAAGTTCTTACGCAACCGCTACACATTGATCGTCGCGGCTCTTCTGGCTGTCAGTATTGTTTTGGTTGCCGGGTTGCACTTTGCACCACAGCTGGGTTTCCGCTCATCGGGCAGACCTGTGCTGGTTTCAGCGGAACGTCTTACTGACGTGCCGCTTCTACAACCTTCGGGCAAACCAAAGGCACTGGCGATTCTTGTTTCGCAGAGGGGTGGTCTTGCCGCTGGTGATACGAAGTTGGCGCAGCTACTTCTCGATCGAGGTTTTCTTGTTCTTACGGTTGATCTGGAAAAATGGCGCAAGGTGCTCAACGAGGATACGGGCGATTGCACCTATTTCGTGTCGGACTTTGAGGGAATTGCCAAGGAGGCGCAGAGAATGATCGCTGTTGATGTTTACATGCATCCCGTGATTGTTGGGATAGGTGAGGGTGGTGTATTGGCCTATGCGTCGGTTGCAGATACGCCTGCGGCAACAATTGCCGGCGCAGTAATTGTTGATCCATCGCCTGCCCTCAATACGAAGCTGCCGTCTTGTGAAGGCGCAGATTATGAAGCAGTTGCAGGGCAGGGCTTCAGTTATTCTTACGATGCAGACCTACCAAATCCGGCGACAATAATACGCGAGAAATCTGACACTGAGCCGAAAGGGCCGCCTAGCGCCGGATTCTTTTTAGCGCAGGAAAAAATAGGCTCGTCGATAGCAGAACGGCTGGAGTTGGCGGCGGACGCTGCCGTGGATATAGCGAAAGAAGATGCTTCCGCGGAAGCACTACCAGTGATCGATATTCCTTCAGCCAATGGCCCGGCAAAATATGTGGCTCTATTCTTTTCCGGTGACGGCGGATGGCGAGATATCGACAAATCGGTTGGCGATATAATTTCAAAAGAGTCCACCCATGTGGTTGGCATCGATTCACTGCGTTACTATTGGTCGCTTCGCAAGCCGGAAGGCATTGCGAAAGACATACAAAGAATGGTTGCCAAGGCCGATCCTAGCGGGAAATTACCTGTATTATTGCTGGGATATTCCTTCGGAGCCAATACGGTGCCTTTTGCGTGGCCCTATCTTCCCAAAGAGCTTCAAGACCGTATCAGCCTTGTCGGGTTAATCGGTACGGAAAAGACGACTCCTTTTCAGGTCTCTGTTGGCGCTTGGCTGGGATTGGGCGGCGACAATGAGGTTGCGCCAGCAATCACTAAAGTACCGACTGCCAAGGTGCTTTGCGTCTATGGATCAGAGGAAGACGACACGGCATGTACCGATCCGTCGCTAAGTGCCGTGGAAAAAATCGAGCTTCCGGGCGATCATCACTATGATGAGAAATACGAACTTCTTGCCGCAAAGCTGATGGAGGCAGTGGCAGCTCGTCAACTCAAATAGCGTTAGACGCTTTGAACAGTTTGTTGGCGTAGCGTTGGGCGATGACAGCGCAGGCCATCAATTGAATCTGGTGGAATAGCATCAATGGCAGCATGATGCTGCCTATGCTCTGCCCTGCAAAAACTATCGTTGCGATGGGAACGCCGCTCGCCAAACTTTTCTTGGAGCCGCAAAAGGTAATCGCGATTTCATCTTCTCGCGAGAAACCGGCCCACCGGCTGCCAAACATCGTGGCGGTGAGCACAATCGCCAGCAAAATGATATCGATGGCGATGAGCATGACGAGATCACTGATCGAGATCGTCCGCCACAGGCCTTCAGTAACAGATTCACTGAAAGCAAGATAAACGACCATCAGGATTGATCCTCGATCAATCGGCATCAAAATTGTTTTCTTGCTGCGAAGGAAGTTACCAATCCACGGCTGAAGTATCTGCCCCAGAATGAATGGTGCCAGCAGTTGAAGAAGTATCGACCGGAGTGCTTCCAGCGAAAAGTCTGCATGACCTTGGGCTGATAATAGTATGCCCGCGAGAACCGGTGTTAAAAACATGCCGAAGATATTTGATGCTGTTGCCGCGCAAATTGCTGCGGGTACATTGCCGCCGGCAATTGAAGTAAACGCAATCGACGACTGAACTGTAGATGGCAAGACGCAAAGGAAGAGGACACCTGCGTAGAAGGTCGGCGAAAGAACAGCCGGTACCAAGGCGCCAATTCCCAACCCAAGCAGAGGAAATAGCACAAAGGTTGACGCAAGAATGGTCAAATGCAGCTTCCAATGAAGAAAACCGGCAATGACCACATCGCGAGAAAGACGCGCGCCGTGGAGAAAAAATAAAAGACCAATCGCAATCTTGGTGGCGTATCCGAAATATTCTGCGGTCGTTCCGCTGACCGGAGCAAAAGAAGCAATGATCACTGTGAGGACAAGCAGCACGGTGAAGGTATCAGGTAGAAAACGTGACATGATTTTTCCAAGACGAGACAGCCTAATACGCTGCATGAACCGCACCGCCCAGTGCCAATAACGTCGCAGCAAAACAAGCACCGTTTGCCACTTGTCGGCCCGATCTATTGTAGGGAATAAATAGGCGTGTTGGCCTAATCGGCGATAAGCGTTGCCGTAGAAAAGTCACGCATCGCATCAGCAGCGAGCAGCGCGTCGCCTGGCAAAATCGTCTCACCTGTCAGGACGTTCTGAAACACTGCCGATGATATCGTTTCCGGCACATGGATGATGGTGTCTCCCCAAGCGGGAATGGGCATGAACGGCTCCTGAAATTTCGAGACCGCCTCAAATGGCAAGCGGGGAACCGCGACAATACATGAACTGGATTCGTTGCGGCGCAAGAAGGCCAAAAGGTGGTCTGAATAGATACCGCTAATTTGTAGAGGAATGTAATCACCCCGCAAAAACAATTCCGGATATTGCTGTCTTAGTCGAAGGTGAATTGTGATAATACGTTGCTTCAAAGCGCCCGAATGCCAATCCGCCAATAAATTGGTGAACGGAGATTGCTCGGCATAGTTTAGTTGCGCACTCAGTTTTTCAAAGCCAGCATCGTCAGGCGCACCTGTCTGAGAAAGCGAAAAATCCCAGGTTTCAGAACCAGTTTGTATGACCGGCATGCCAGGTGTTGTCATTTTAAGGACGGTTTGTGAAAGGCTGTTGACTGCTCCCGCAACCCAATACGGCCTCATTCTATCTGCGAACTCCATCAGAAATGTACGATCGAGGAAGACGCTGCCAATATAGTCGGCGACTGCCATTTCATAGGGGCGGTTGACCTCCGTCCAAAAGGCGTCCTTTCTCATTTCCCGGATAGCTCTAATTACAAAGCCTGTTAATTCATCTTGAACAGCCAAGAGCGACTTTTGATCATCGAGATGGAGTTGGGGAGGCCAAATTGCAGCCATGGTCTGATAAATCAGCCATTCTGTTTCTGGATGTGGAACCAGGGCGCCCTCAATCATCTTGACGTTTTGAGCGAAGCGTATTCGCCAGTCCGACACGCATTGTATCCAGTTCGCCGGAGATTCTGTGAGCGCCAAAAGACGCATGCGGGCATCTTCACCAAATTTAGTAGCGTAGGAAAAGCTGGTGGCATTCATGCCCAAAGGCATCATTGCAGCCTTTTGAGCCATGTGTGTGTGAAACGCCTCAACCGGCCGTTTCGCATCGGCAGAGAAGACCGTAATTTCATCAACCGAAATCGGGCCACGGTCATAACGATAGGATTCTTCGACCGCTTGAGCCATAACTGCAGCCGATAGCTGTTGGTAGCGAGTATCAAATTCGTCATATATTTTTGGCGGCAGGGTCGATCTTGTTATCCCTGCGGTTTGCAAAATCATTGTGTGGTGATCCTGTCGATCACTCGGGTAAGTTCGAAACACTGGTAGTTCTGTAATAGTTTCGGAAATTGCGCGCCTTATTTCAAGTTCATCAATGGCCGCGGGCGAGAACTGCAAAAGAAAACGCGCCAACGCGTTCAATTCCGGCGCGAGTTTCTTGTGAAGAATGGCGTGCTTCGCATCCCGGTAATGGTTCTCCCGAGACCGTTCAACTCCCGCTACTGTCGCATGGGCTTGTTCTAGAGTTGGAAGCTGTGCGTGATTCACCAGGACATTTGATGCGACGGCAATAAACTCATAGCCGGCCGTTCCATCCACATCCCACTCTTCTGACTGCACCTCTCCATTCAGAAAAATTTTGTCGGTGACAATGTAAGCATTGCTGCCGGTGGCGTGACGCAATTGTTTCAAATATCCAGCAGGATCTGCAAGACCATCTATTTGATTCACTCGAAATCCGCTTACTGCACTTAGTTTGATTAGTTCCAATGCTGTTTTATGAAAGTCATTGAAAACATCGGGGTCCTCCACATTTGCCCCCACAGAATAAAGGGAGTCGTATGAGTGTCGGTAAGTTAAGTGTTTGCGGGCGTCAGCGATGGTCATTAAAATCCAATGCTGCTCTGTCAGAACTTTCTTTAAGGATGAGATGTCAACGGTTAGCCTGTTGAGGTGATCAGCCAGAGCAAGACGATTGGAAACGCTGCTCCGTCCGTATATTACCCGCAAGTTTTCATGAAACTGGTCGGGATGGGATGGCTGAGCTTTGGCTGCTGCTTCACGAAATTGGTTGGCCAGTTCGCTATCGAGTCCTTGCAAGACTGTCGCATAAGATGGCGGTGACAAGGGATATAGATTTTGCGCGTGTGATATTCCCAGCACATTCGCCGCAGTATCAAATACCAAGCTGATCGCACTATTATCGAGTTCTTCAACAAGCGGGCGCTCCAGCACCGGCAGGCTTAGTCGACTGCTCCAGTCGACGTCAAAATACTTGGCGTATTTGGCATCTTTACCCCACTCAAGCAGCGATCTCCACCACGGGTTTTCGTAAGAAGCAGGAATTTGATTAGGATTGATATCGATCAAAAGACTGATACCGGCGTTTTCCAATGCGCGGATAAGTCTTGCAAAGCCCTGTTCGCCGCCCGATTTGCGATCCAGCGTAGTTGGGTCAAAAGATCGACGCCCGTTTCCAGCATCGCTTGTATCGAAAACAGATGAAACGCTGACGCAGTCTATCCCCAGTCGTTTCAGATAGGGCACTCTCGACGCCAAATGATTGAAAGTAACACCATTCTTCAAAAGCAAACGATAGGCTGATGTCGGTACGTCATTCCGTTTTGGCATTCTGATTCACTACTCCTGATCACGCTCAGTTAAGTTGTCAGGTGGATGGGCGAGTGTTTTGTGAACTGATGTATGAGCTGAGGTCGTTCAGTTTTGCCGAGAAGCGCATCAAGGTATTCGCGCTGCCACCATTGAGCATCATGCTCTGTGACGCGTTTTAAAAGCTTGCGGTGCCGCAATTGCCGTTCGGCGAGTGGCATAGTCGCTGCTTTTTGAATAGCCTGTGCCACATCATTGATATCGTAGGGATTTACGATCAGAGCTTCGCTCAACTCCTCGGCGGCTCCAGCAAACTTGGACAGTATGAGGATCCCGGGATCTGCATCGTCCTGCGCAGCAACATATTCTTTCGCGACAAGGTTCATTCCATCGCGCAGTGGCGTAATCAAGCCTATCAAACTTGATTTGAACAGTGGGGCAAGTTTAGAGCGCGCAATGCTGCGGTTGATATATTGGATCGGCGCCCAGTTGAAATCGGCAAACTTGCCGTTGACTGCGCCAGCGAGTTGTTCAAGCTCTGATTTGATGTCGCCGTAAGCTGTTACGTCTTCACGTGAAGGAGACGCAATCTGTAGGTATTCAGCATGCCCTTGGTACTCAGGATAAAGGTCAAGAAACTTTCGAAATGCTTTTATGCGATGTGGCAAGCCCTTGGAGTAATCGAGACGGTCAGCAGATATGATCTGGAACCGTTTTAACATTTTCCGGCGGATGCGTTCTAGTTCCACCGTGTCATCCGGTTTGCTGGATGTCTGGGCAAATTGCTTCACATCGATCCCGATTGGAAAATGCCCGATATGAATTGTACGACCGTCAACCCGCACTAATTCCGGCGAAATTATATCTGCGTCGGAATGTTCTTTAAGATAACGATGAAAATTCTGAACGTCGTTTACCGTTTGAAACCCTATGAGATCATACTGGAGTAGACATGATCGCAGCCATTCATGTCTTGGAACGGCCGAAAATACGTCAATGGAAGGAAAGGGAATGTGCAGGAAAAAGCCGATCTTATTGCCACAACCTTTCTGGCGCAGTTTCGCTGCCATAGGGATCATGTGATAATCATGAACCCAGATCACATCATCCTGCTTAAGCTGGGGGGCAAGCGTGGCCGCAAAACGCTCATTGACTGAAGCGTAGCAATCAGCAAACTCGGTGCGATAGTCCATTAAATCCAGCCGATAGTGAAAGGCTGGCCAAAGCACCTTGTTTGAAAATCCGAGATAATATTTCTCGTGCTCTTCTGGGGTAAGGGATGTCGTCAGCGTTGTTACGTTGTCGTACTTTTCCTGTTTTGGGGCTGAAATATCTTCCGAAATACGTCCATCCCAACCCATCCACAGGCCGTCTTGGCTTTTCAAAGCATCGACGATTCCGACTGTTAATCCCCCTGCCTGTGATTTTTTAGTGAGGTTCGCCGTTCGGTTTGAAACAACAACCAACCGTCCCATAGATTAAGTCCCTTGCATTCGAGTTGAATAAACCCAATCCGCTCGGGCGCAGATGGTTCCCATTTTTTTCGAATTAGTAATGAACCATTTGTGTCGCGTGGAGTTTAAACAGCACCACCCTAGCTCCACCAACACGGCGAAATTTATAGATGAAATCTGATTCAACGGGAGTACTTCCAAAAGATCTCCATAACTGGGCCTTGTTTCTGGATGTTGACGGAACACTGATCGATCTTGCCTCCACGCCCACGGGCGTGAAGATACCGCAAGAATTGCCGGGACAATTATTATCGCTTTTCACGCAGCTGGATGGAGCCATGGCTCTGGTAACAGGGCGCTCAATTGAATCTGTCGACGCCATGTTTGCCCCTTTTCAGTTTCCTGTTGCAGGGATGCACGGCTCGGAAGTTCGGGATGGGTCAGGAAATCTCGGTAGAAAGCTGATTAATCGCTTGGCGCTTGATCAAGCACGCCAGGAGCTGGAAAAGCTGACGGCGCGTTGGCCGCAAACCATTATTGAAGACAAGGGCTTGGCTATCGCCATGCACTATCGTTTGGTTCCCGAGGCTGAAAGGGCGGTGCAGGCCACGATGTCCACGGTTCATTCCAGACTTGGCGAGGGATGGAAACTCCAGAACGGGAAAATGGTTGTGGAACTGCTGCCGTCGGGTACTGATAAAGGATCTGCAGTAGCAGATTTTATGACAATGGCTCCCTTTAAGGGTAGAAAGCCGCTGGCTATTGGTGATGATCTTACGGATGAGGCCATGTTCCGTTTTGTTAACGGATCAAACGGTCTTTCCGTCAGAGTTGGTCAGCCACTTTTTCAAAGTGATGCGCAATATAAGGTCAACTCCCCCAACGAGGTGAGGGGATGGATTGCAGCTCTGACGGGAGCCCCAAAACAAACGGAAAAATCGCCTGAGTTGTTTCCACTTTCTACTCAGGACTGACGCGCCAGATCGTATTTCCCACATCATCAGCGACGAGGAGCGCACCGTTCCTGGCTATCGCTACGCCAACTGGTCGACCTAATGCTTCGTCGTTGACGCTTATGAATCCCGTAAGAATATCCTTTGGCGGGCCATTGGGTTTGCCATTGGCAAACGGCACATAAATCACTTTGTAGCCGCTTCTGGGTTTGCGGTTCCACGATCCATGTTGGCCGATAAATGCACCATTTTGATATTCCGCCCCTAAGAGCGATCCCGTATTGAACGTCAATCCGAGCGAAGCAGTATGCGGGCCGAGCGCATAATCCGGTTTGATAGCCTTCGCGACCAATTCCGGGTTTTGCAGCTTTACTCTCACGTCAACATTTTGACCGTAATAGCTGTAGGGCCAGCCATAAAATCCACCGTCTTTGACAGATGTCATGTAGTCCGGGACAAGATCGCTACCGATTTCGTCACGTTCATTGACTGCGACCCAAAGCTGGCCGCTGTCAGGATTCCATGAAATGCCGTTGGGATTGCGCAGTCCAGATGCGAAGACACGCTGTTGGCCGGTTGCTCGATCAATTTCGAGAACGCCCGCCCGGTTCTTCTCTGCATCCATGCCGTTTTCACCAATATTGCTGTTGGATCCGACTGTTACATATAGTTTTTTGCCATCGACACTCGCAATCAGATCTTTAGTCCAATGGCGATTGATTGGGCCCGCGGGCAAATCAATGATCTTTTCCGGTGGGGCTGTAGATTCGGTATCGCCATCCAGATAGGGCACTGCGACGATACTGTCGGTGTTCGCAATATAGAGTTTCCCATCTGCAAGTGTCATGCCGAAGGGAGAACGCAGACCTTGCAGAAATGTCTTGCGTACCTCCGCAACACCGTCATTGTCGGCGTCGCGTAACAGCGTGATCCTGTTTGCGCTTTTAACCATTGCACCAGCTTGACCCATCACCATGCCTTCCAGCCAGTTTCGAATATTGAAACCTTGATTTTCCTTCGTGGGCGCATTGCTTTCGGCAACGAGAACATCGCCATTAGGCAGCACATGAATCATGCGTGGATGATCAAGGTCTTTGGCAAAAGCATTGACTTTCAAACCTGGCGCGGCTTTTGGCGTGACGCCTTCCGGCCATTTGCTGGCTTTCGCAACGTTTACAGTTGGTATGGGCTTGGGATTGGGTGCAGGAAGTGTGGGGTTGGGACCATAGCCTTGTTCAATCGCGATGGTTGCTGATTCTTGTGAATAGACATAGACGGCTGCAGCGCCAAGTCCGGCAAGCACAACGAAGACCAACACGATTTTAGCAAGGGTTTTCATCAATTTATCCTCTCATCGGCGTTAAATCATAATGCCTGTAAAGGGTGAGTGTTCCAATAACTCCGTCCAGCTGAAACAGCATCAGCTACGGAACCTCATTGTTATGTCGACGTTAAGTTTCGGACAGGAGAAAACAAATGACTGAAACCACATTGCTTACAGACCACCAAGCCATTCGCGATTGGGCCGGTACCCGTTCAGGAGTGCCTGCCATACGTGACCCAGCTGCCCTTATCGGCATTACCGAACCGGTTTTGATGATAAAATTCGGACAAGAGGCGTACGCGGACAATGACGATAGCGGCGCCGACCGTCCGGACGAATTGGGACGCCCCCGCCTTGTGGAATGGGATGAATGGTTTGATCTGTTTGACAAAAACCAATTAGCCCTTGTGGTATCGACAGAGATTGAAGGGCAACCGGACGAATTTCATGAGTTTGTTCGCAAATAAGCCGGTCAGAATTTTACACGTAAAAACAAATCCTGCCGTGGGTTGATCCCTGCGGGTTGGGCCTGTAAATAGAAGCATTGGATTTTGGATCGTCTGACTTTGTTTTACGCTTTCTAGCGCTTCGACAAGCTCCTTCTTCAAAACTCGATTATTAGGAGGCACCTTTAGTTGGGTGCCAGTTGTTGTTGCTAGACGGAGGTCCATCATGGCCACAGGCACAGTTAAATGGTTCGATTCAACAAAAGGTTTTGGTTTCATTCAGCCGGATGACGGCGGCACCGACGCTTTTGTTCACATCTCTGCAGTTGAACGCGCCGGCATGCGTAATATCGTTGAAGGTCAAAAGATCAGCTACGAGCTAGTTCGCGACAAGAAGTCTGGCAAGATGTCAGCTGATCAGCTCGCAGCTGTATAATAATAATGGCCACGGTGTTCGCTGCCAGCGACTTCCGTGGTAGGATTAAAGGAAAGGCTGGGCATGTGTCCGGCCTTTTTCCATCTACTGGCAATTGAAAAGCCGATTGCTTGCAACGACAGGACTACTTTCTATTGAAAAATCTTAAAGAATTGAACGAACGCCGCGCCGCGGCGATAGAAGCAAAAAAGCTTCTGCTGAAGAAATTTGAGTCAGCACCAAAGGCCGATGACCCTGAGGTGGTTGCCAAGCGGGCTGAACGTGAAGCTATCGTTGCTGCCCGTGAAGCAAGAAAAGCTGATCGTGATCGTTTGGCCAAGCTTGAAGAAGAGCGCAAGCTCGCGGAGACTCAAGCTCTTGCGGATGCTGCAGCGGCGGAAGCCGAAGCACTTGCTGCCGAAGCAAAGAATCGCATCGCCAGAGTTGTTCTGGATGAAGCCGAACGTAAGGCGGAACGTGACCGCCGTTATGCCGCTCGCAAAGCCAAACAGCGCTAACTGTCAGCCTTTCTGTCCCGTTTATTGTGCCCCACAGCTTTAAAACCGTGGGGTACTTTTGGTTATGTTTCTTCGAACATAACGCTGGCTATCTGTTGATCACCGATATATTCATAAGAATATTACGGTGGAGCAGAGAGTTTGATGAGTGTTCAATGGCGTGACTGGTTGAAATATTTTACAGCCATATTGGCAGCTATTTCATTGGCAATATCTTTTCAGATCAATCAAGCCCAAGCAGTTGAGAAGGTTACGGTTTTTGCAGCCGCAAGTCTTAAGAATGCACTTGATGAGGTCACGTCAGCATGGAAGGCTGAAACTGGCAAGGAAGTGACAACTTCTTATGCTGCGAGTTCAGCATTGGCCAAACAAATCGAATCCGGTGCTCCGGCAGATATTTTCATCTCCGCAGATTTGGATTGGATGGATTATCTTACTGCAAAGAAGCTTATTAATGAAGCCACACGCAAGAGCCTTCTTGGCAATAGTATCGTTCTCGTAACATCAAAAGACAATGTTGAGCGGGTAGACATCAAGAAGGGTTTGGATCTGGCAGGGCTTCTCGGTGACGGCCGTTTGGCGATGGGCGCGATTGATTCGGTACCGGCAGGCAAATATGGCAAGGCTGCCCTGGAAACGTTAGGCATATGGTCGTCAGTGGAAAGTAAGATCGCTGGTGCAGAGAATGTTCGTGCTGCGTTGCTTCTCGTTTCTCGTGGCGAAGCACCATACGGGATCGTCTACAAAACTGATGCTGTAACTGACAAAGAAGTGGCGATTGCCGGTACCTTTCCGGACGATAGCCATAGGCCAATCGTCTACCCGATTGCGATGCTGGCTGACAGTAAGAATACTGATGCTGTGTCACTGCTTGACTATATAAAATCAGATAAAGCTGTGCCGCTGTTCGAAAAACATGGTTTTACCACACTCAAATAGGCGCGTACTTCCGGCAAGGGACCGCCACAAACACAGCGAGCTTTCGATTTGAATTGGTTCTCGTTAAGCGCAGAAGAATGGACGGCTGTTCATCTCAGTGTGCGTATTGCATCTGTTGCTACGATTGCCAGTCTACCTTTCGGCATAGCGGTCGGCGTGTTGTTGGCCAGAGGGCGTTTTTGGGGAAAGTCACTTTTGAATGGCTTGGTACATCTGCCATTGATTTTACCACCTGTTGTCACCGGCTTTCTCCTGCTGATCCTTTTTGGGAGGCGCGGACCACTCGGGGCATTTCTTGCCGAGAATCTCGGGATTGTTCTGTCATTTCGATGGACTGGTGCCGCCTTGGCCTGCGCTGTGATGGGTTTCCCCTTATTGGTTCGTAGCATCCGCCTTTCGGTTGAAGCAGTAGACAGGGGATTGGAGGATGCTGCCTCAACATTGGGCGCTAGCCCGGGCTGGGTTTTTATGACCGTAACTTTGCCTCTGATCTCGCCGGGCATTATTGCTGGTATGATACTTTCATTTGCAAAAGCAATGGGAGAGTTTGGAGCAACGATCACCTTTGTTTCCAATATTCCAGGTGAAACGCAAACTTTGTCAGCGGCGATCTATACCTTCACGCAGGTGCCTGGCGGGGATGCTGGCGCATTCAAACTGACTATTATCTCCGTGATCATTTCGATGGCCGCTTTAATGGCTTCAGAATTCATGACCTATCTCTTCGCTCGCAAAGTCACATCACCATGAAGTTGGTTTTCGAGGCGCGACGGAAGCTCGGTGCATTTCAGTTGGATGCGGCATTTACGTCCGAAGGCGGCGTAACTGCGCTGTTTGGTCCTTCAGGATCGGGTAAAACCTCCATCATTCGCATGTTAACCGGGCTGGCTCACCCTGATGAGGGGCGTGTGATTTTTGATGGCGATGTTATTGTCGATACCACCCGAGGCATATCTATTCCGAAGCACAAACGCCGTTTTGGTGTTGTTTTCCAAGACAACCGGTTGTTCCCCCATTTGTCGGTTCGTCAAAATCTTAACTACGGTCGATGGTTCGTTTCAAAGCCTAAGAACGATGATAGTTTCGCCTCCATCGTTGATTTGCTGGGACTAGATTTCTTGCTCGACCGGCGGCCGATAAATCTTTCAGGCGGCGAAAAACAGCGGGTGGCAATTGGCCGTGCGTTACTTTCTTCGCCTCGTCTGCTCTTGATGGATGAGCCGCTTGCTGCATTGGACGAGACGCGGAAATTGGAAATATTGCCATATCTCGAAGCGCTGCGCGATCAGATGAACATTCCGATCATCTACGTTAGCCATTCAGTGACGGAGGTAGCGCGATTGGCCGATAAAGTTGTTGTACTGGACAATGGCAGCGTTACGATGGCTGGGCCGGTGGCTGATGTGCTAAATCAACCGTCCGTTTCCTCGATGCAAAACCGGAAAGACAGAGGAACGCTGATCGAAGGGAAAGTCATCCAGTACGATATAAAGCACAGACTGATGACAATCGAGTTCAATTCCCATCATTTCTTTGTTCCCGGGCCTGAGATTTCGATCGGCAAGACCGTCCGCATGTATATTCTTGCAAAGGATGTCATGCTTTCCACCGTTTATCCGGAAGGCGTGAGCGCTCTTAACATCCTGCGAGGAGAGGTTGCGATAATCCTTTCCAATTCAGATGGCACAGTGGATGTGCATATTGAATGCGAGGGAACGGCTCTGGTTTCGCGAATTACCTCGCTTTCGAGCGACCGGCTAAAGCTCACGGACGGAATGACGGTTTATGCCATTATTAAAACGGTCGCCTTGGAATCACGAGGACCATAAGAGATTCAGGGTCTGTGCCTAAAAGGATAGTCCTTCCAGAGCTTGCGCGATGCGGTTGTACTCAGACTTTTCGATCGGCAATATGGGGCGTGGCGGATTGGAATGTGTTAGTCCCATTATGTTGGCGATAGCATACATTACGCGAATGCTGGAAAGCTCCTTAAATAAATCCCACAATGGTTGCAAAAGTTGGTCTAACCGTTGAACTTCATCATCTTTTCCGGCCTGAGCGGCACGTGTTAGTGCAAGACATGGAACAGGCAACAGACCTCCAGCCACACTGTACCAAGCATGTCCGCCAGCCATCAAGGCATTCGCCGCATTCCAATCGCCACTAAACCCAATGGCAAACCCCGAGGGAAGTGCATTGCTGAGCGGCTGGATTATGGAAGGCATTTCAGAAGCTGGTGCTGCCGGATTTTTAAGCGCAACTATGTTGTCAATTTTTGACAGCCGCTCAATGAGTGGAACGCCAAACGTAAAATGTGTTGTGGTCGGATTGTTGTAAATGCAAAGGGGAAGGCGGGTAGCACCAGCCACTGCAGTATAATGCTGGAAGACTTCTTCATCGTTCAGCGGCGTATATGAAACTGGTGCAAGAAGCAGTCCTGAAGCGCCGGCCTGCTCGGCATGCTTTGCAAATTGCTCTGCTTCGTCGGTACGCATAGCACCAACTCCGACGACAATTGGCACAGTCGAGTTGCCAGCTTTCACAGCGATCTCGACTGCGCGTTGCCGTTCCGCCGGGTCAAGATACATATATGTGCCAGTGCTTCCCAGAAGGCCGATAGAATCCACGCGGGCATCTGCAAGGTTACTGATGATCTTTGAAAGATCCCCCTCATCTACGCGGCCGTACGGATCACAAGGAGTAATGGGAAAGGCCGATAATCCATGGAAGATCGAAGAGTTCATGCTGCTATCCTAGCTTTCCGCGCTGGCGCTTAACGGTGCTCCGGGAAGATAAAGCAATATCTCCCGGATTTCGTAAACGGCTGTCGGATTGGCGCGGCGCAACTCGCGTGCGGTTTCTACGGCAGCAGTAAGTGACGGGCAATCAACAACATATAGACCAAGCAATTGCTCTTTGGTTTCGGCAAAAGGACCATCGATTACTATTTCGGCGTCCTTACCGCGCAGCGTTACTGCACGGCCTGTGGGACCAAGACGTGCGGCTGGCCCGAGAGTTTTTTCACGAACGAGACGTTCATTAATCTCCAAGAGCTCGGTCATAAGGGCCGTGTCTTCCTCTTTGGTCCAGGAAGAGACGACTTCCTCTTCGTGATAGGCCAGAATTGCATAAAACATGGATTATGATCCTCTTTAACTCATGGCCGGGGATTCTATTCAAATCAGTTGGCTCTGCAACTGACAGGCGTTGGCCTCTTGCGCTTCCACGACAATGCATGCCTTATTATAGGTCAGAGCAAAAGCTCAATTTTCCTTGAGCAAAAGAAGAAAATGTTCTCCATGACAGTTATCCCGGTCGGGAAAACCGCATAATGGCAATAGAATGGCTTCCCCGTGCCAGTGCTTGGTCATGAGCTGCCACCATCAAATTATGGGCTTACCGCCAGTGACGGCAATCGTTGCTCCAGAAACATAACTCGACAGCGGATCGCTTTCCGGTCAATTTTCCCGAGCCATTGTACGAATTTTCACCGTGGTCCGGAATAGGATTCATCTCTTTGCTTAACCCGGGCATTGATTGTTTGGGTGTAAAGCATCGACCCACGCCGCGCCAGGACTTCTCGCCATGCATTGCTGTCGACTGATACAATAGAAGGTGTGGCATTGCGTCGGTCTGAAATTGCACCGGCAGAATGTTTTCCCTTCTGCGCCTTGCACCGCCACTCTGACTTCGTCCATTTGTTTAATTCCCACGATTCGAAACCTGCGTGGTGTAGCCATTGTCTTCGCGCCTCGGACGCTAGGCCATGGTCTCTCTTCCAAGATAGAAAACCCGTTAACTCGCCATTGTTCCAGATGCCATGCCTATGCATTCGCAACTGTGGTTACGCCCAGAGTCAGTTCATGATTGGCTATTTCGACGGGGCGAACGTAATTAGTCCCACGGCAATGATTGCCAACATTATTCCGGCAAGTTGAGTTGTTGGCAGTTTCTCGCCGAAATAAACTATTGCAATTGCGTTGATGGCCACCAGTTGCAGCAATGCAGAAAGGGTGAAGGCCGAGGCCATTCCAAACTCACGCACCAGCCGAAGCATAATCAGATTGCCGATAGTATATAAAATCAGCGTTATAGCTAGCTTCGGGAATGTGGGCGATATTGCCCAGTGTTTGGCTCCGACAGCCGCAAGTAGAAAAACCAGTGTCGACGCCGCAAGCTGCAGCATGCCTGAGATTGTCATAACATCTCCGTTGAAGAAGAGCGGGCGCTCGAAATAACACCGCTTGATCGGGTTCAACAATAGCATTTGTATTTTTGGCCGCACCATCCGCGCGATAGATCGCCGCCATCGTAAAAGTTCCGGCTTAACCTAGTCAGTTATCGCAACTGTCATGCACCATAAAAATTCATTCGTTTGACTTATTATTTCCTGCGATGTAGATTATGGATATGGAAAATATAGCCAAGCAGACGAAACGGCAGTCCGCTCGCGGAGAAATTGCCCGCGAAAAGCTCATCGTCGTCGCGCTCGACCTGTTCGGCCGATATGGCTTCGAGGGCACGAGTACGCGGATGTTGCGGGATGCAGCAGGTGTGAATCTACAGGCCATCCTATATTATTTCGGGAGCAAAGAAGGGCTCTATATAGCCACTGCGGAATATCTTGGCGGAGAGATCAATTCCCACGTTTCAGGCTTGCGAACCAAGGTGAGAGGACGACTGCAAGAATTGGCGGCAGCCGGGCAAAGTCTGTCACGCGAAGAAGCAAGAGCTTTCCTGACAGAGATACTCCAAAAGATGGCAACTCTGTTTGTAAGCAAGGAATCCGAGCCGTGGGCACGGTTTTTGATACGAGAACAGATGGAGCCGACAGAGGCATTCAACAGAGTATATACCGCAGTCATGAAGCCTATGCTTGAGGCAGGCATCCAACTCATTAGCGTCTTGCTTGACGAAGATCCTTTATCCGAACATGTCCGCTTACGAATGATTTCTCTTTTCGGCAGTGTTCTAGTGTACCGCACAGCCCACGCCTCTGCGATGCTGCAGCTCGAGTGGAGCAGTATTGGTGCAAGCGAAGTTAAAACTATACAGAATTTAGCGGAGGAACTTGTTGCTGCCATACAGCCCGTCAAGGTGCGATCATGAAGCGGCTGATCATTATATTGATCTTGGTTGTTGTGGTTGCCGCAGGCTTGGCGTGGTGGTTTGAGCTTCCACGCAAAATGGGCTGGGTTGAATCGGAAGCGACGCAACTCACGCTTTACGGCAATGTAGATATCCGTCAGGTGCCACTTGGTTTCAGGGTCAATGGCCGCATGGAAAGACTGATGTTTGACGAGGGTGATACCGTTGCAGCTGGCGCAGTTATCGCGAGCCTGGATACAGCGCCCTATCAACAGTCTGTTGATGCCGCAAAGGCAGAAGTGTCTGCGCTGCGTGCGACACTTGAAAAGGCAATAGCAGGGCCACGCCAAACTGAGATAGTGCAAGCAGAAGCCGCGCTGAATGAGCGGCTTGCCGATCTTGAAAACGTAACTCTCTCCTATGAGCGTGCCCTCCGCCTCCGCCCGAATGGAACCATTTCCCAGTCCGGTTTGGATGAGGCAATTGCAGCAAAATCGATAGCGAATGCACGGACTGCTTCGGCGCGGGCAGCTTTGGCGCTTCTTAAAGAAGGAACACGTAAAGAGGACATTGAAGCAGCGAAAGCCAATCTTGCAGCTGCAGAAGCGAAACTTTCCAGCGCCGTGACTTCGCTGGATGATGCTCAAATGCATGCGCCTAATGATGGGATAATTCTTTCCCGCGTTCGTGAGGCAGGTTCCATCGTCGCGCCAGGTGATCCTGTGGTCGTATTGTCGCTACTGAAACCCATCTGGGTTCGCAGTTATATTTCTGAGGTTGATCTAGGCCGCATACATCCTGGCATGGTCGTCGATGTGTACTCGGATACGAAACCCGGTAAACCCGCTAAAGGGAAGATCGGCTTTATATCGCCAGTGGCTGAATTCACGCCCAAATCAGTGGAGACGCCGGACCTGCGCACAGATCTCGTTTATCGGTTACGCATCATTGTTGATGAGGCAACCCAAGATTTGCGACAGGGAATGCCTGTCACCCTTCGAGTGCCGATGGAACCAGGCCGTGAGCTATGACCGACCGGATACCATCCACCGATGATGATGCCCGATCCGAATTTGTTCGTCTCGCAGATGTCAGCAAGAGCTTTGGTCAAGCTGCGCAAGCATTGAAAGATGTGTCCGGCATCATAAGCGGAGGCAGGATTACAGGACTGGTTGGTCCAGACGGTGCTGGTAAAACTACGCTGATACGTCTGATTACCGGACTTATGCAGCCGGACGGAGGCTCGATCAATGTTCTGGGATTCGACACCAAACTGCATGCACCAAGCATTCAGGCTCTAATCGGTTATATGCCTCAACGTTTCGGACTTTATGAAGACCTCACGGTTCAGGAAAATCTCAATCTCTATGCTGATTTGCGTAGTCTCCCGCTGGGCGAGCGTCCGGCAGCATTTGATGAGCTTTTGACGTTCACTGATCTAAAGCGATTTACCGGGCGGCTCGCTGGTCAGCTTTCGGGCGGAATGAAACAGAAGCTTGGGCTTGCCTGCGCTCTCTTGAAAAAACCCAGACTCTTGCTCTTGGATGAACCAGGTGTTGGCGTCGATCCGATTTCCCGCCGCGACCTGTGGAAGATGGTAAAAGACCTGACCAAGGACGGCATAGGGGTCCTCTGGTCAACTGCTTATCTTGATGAGGCTGAAGCCTGCGATAAGGTGTTGCTTCTCAATAAGGGCGAACTGCTATTTTCCGGACCGCCCGCGGATTTGACAAATCGGGTTAAAGATCGGGTTTTCAAGTTCACTGGCATATCCGGCAGTCGCCGTCAGGCACTCTCGAAAATCCTGGAACAGCAAGGCGTGGTTGATGGCGTCATTCAAGGCGACGCAGTGCGCATTGTTACCAGCGCGGAAGCGAAACGAAGTGAGTTGACGAAAATCGCGGGAAACACAGCCAAGATACGTGCCACAGAGCCGCGTTTCGAAGACGCTTTTGTTGATATGCTTGGAGGTAGCCCCGGGGGGCGTTCCAAGCTTGCTGAAGCGGCCACACGGCTCGATGATCAGAATGGAAAGCCCGTCATAGAGGCCCATGGATTGACGAAGAATTTTGGTGATTTCACCGCAGCGAAGGACATTACATTTGACATTCCACGAGGTCAGATTTTCGGGCTTCTTGGGCCTAATGGTGCGGGAAAATCCACCACGTTCAAGATGCTGTGCGGGCTTCTAAAACCTACGCAGGGTGAGGGCAGGGTAGCCGGGTTTGATTTGCGGCGGGATGGTGCCGAGGCGCGCAATCGTCTAGGGTATATGGCGCAGAAATTTTCGCTTTATGGTGACTTGAGCGTCGGACAGAATCTGGATTTCTTCGCCGGCGTCTATGGTTTGAGCGGGTCACGTAAACGCGAGCGCATAAGCTTGATGAATGAGATATTTTCATTTGCCGCTCGCGATAACCTGCCGGCAAAGGATTTGCCTCTTGGCCTAAAACAACGCCTTGCACTCGCCTGTGCCGTTATGCACGAACCAGAAGCGCTTTTTCTAGATGAGCCGACATCCGGCGTAGACCCCATAACACGACGTGAGTTTTGGACACACATTAACGGCCTTGTCGAGAAAGGCGTGACGGTGCTTGTCACCACACATTTCATGGATGAAGCCGAGTATTGTGATCGTATTTCTCTTATCTATCGTGGTCGTTCGATTGCTCTGGGTTCGCCCGATGAACTCAAGGCGGGGGTCGCGACTAAGGCGCAGCCGGATCCCACCATGGAGGATGCGTTTATCGCCTTGGTGGAGGCCTCCGAGCGGGAGGCAGCGGCATGACCTCCGTATCGCTAAGTAAAACGACGGAACCAGCACGCGTCCGGCGATTCTTTGCGCTTGTCCGCAAAGAGACCTTCCAGCTTTTGAGGGATCCAAGTAGTATTCTCATCGCCTTTGTTTTACCCGTCGTTCTATTATTTCTGTTTGGATATGGCGTTTCGCTCGACACGGGCCAAACCCGTATCGGCCTTGTTATTGAAGAGCAGACGCCACTGGCAGGCGATCTTGCTGCCAGCTTCCGGGGATCGCGCTATTTCGATGTTGAAACAGGTCGGGATCGAAGGGAGTTTGATGCAAAACTGGTAAGCGGCGAAATTCGAGGAATCGTCATTATTCCTGCCGGCTTTACCTCCGACTTCGCGGCAGGAATGAACCCGCAGATTCAAGTGATTGTTGATGGATCTGATACCAATACCGCCGGTTTCGTTCAGAATTATGCGCAAGGCGTCATTGCAGGGTGGGTGGCTATCCGGTCGGCAGATATGGGAGTTCAAAAAGATGGCAGCGCCTCAGCGATCAGCGTAGAGCAGCGCTTCTGGTTTAATCCGGAACTGACGAGCCGCTTTTTCCTTGTTCCAGGATCAATCGCCATCGTCATGACGCTCGTCGGAACCCTGCTGACGTCATTGGTCATCGCCCGGGAATGGGAACGCGGAACCATGGAAGCAATTATGGCAACGCCGGTGACATCTGCGGAACTGCTGATGGGAAAAATCCTGCCCTATTTCGTGCTTGGAATATTGTCGATGAGCCTTTGCGTTATAATCGCGGTATTCCTGTTCGGCGTGCCCTTCCGAGGATCAATCTTTGCATTGTATCTGCTCTCAGCGGCATTTCTTGTGCCAGCTCTTGGTCAGGGATTGCTTATATCAGCCGCAACAAAAAACCAATTCCTGGCATCGCAGCTTGCTTTGATCTCGGCCTTTCTTCCGGCATTTCTCCTTTCGGGTTTCCTGTTTGAAATTAATTCTATGCCGGTGGTCATACAATGGATCACTTTCGTCGTACCCGCCCGTTACCTGATACCAAGCTTGCAGACACTTTTTCTGGCCGGGGACATATGGCCGATGTTTTTGAAGGCAATGGCTATCATGCTGTTTATCGGCAGCGTCTTCTTTGTTCTGGCCGCCCGTAGTACACGAAAACGGATCGATTAATATGTGGTGGACGCGGCTGAAAGCATTGATCATCAAGGAACTTCTCGCGGTGCTCCGCGATCCAAAGAGTCGGATGATCTTGATTGTGCCGCCTATCGTCCAGCTCTTGGTGTTCTCCTATGCGGCTACCCTTGAAGTCCGGAATGTAGACGTCATGATTCTAAACCGCGACAGTGGTCATTGGAGTGAAGAGTTGATAACGCGGATTGGAGGCTCGCCAACCTTCCGCACTGTATCGCATACGCAGGATCAATCGCGTATTCACGATGCAATCAGCAATCAGACAGTTGTAGCCGCATTGGAGATCGGTCCAAGCTTCTCCCGCGACATTGAAGCGGGTTTGCCGGCAACAATTCAGATCATTTTAGACGGGCGTAAATCCAACGCTTCACAGATAGTAGCGGGCTATCTAAGCCAGATTGCCGGAAGACTTTCCCTTGAAACCCCATCGGGGATGAAAACGCAGAGCGCGATGATAAACGTAATGCCGCGCAATTGGTTTAATCCCAATTTGGATTTCCAATGGTTCATGGTGCCAAACTTGATTGCAAGTATTGCAATGCTGATTGGTCTAATTGTTACTGCCCTATCAATAGCCAGAGAACGGGAGCTCGGCACATTCGATCAACTGATTGTTTCCCCATTGCGGACGCATGAGATTGTCATCGGCAAGTTGATACCTCCAATGTTAATCGGCGTTTTTCACATGACAGTCTATTTGTTGGCCGCGATATTTTTGTTCCAGATTCCGTTTCGGGGATCGCTGATTTATCTCTACGGCAGTGGCATTATTTATCTTGCAGCGATCGTCGGGATCGGATTGTTCATCTCAGCTTTGTCGAAAACACAGCAACAAGCTATTCTCGGAGCATTCCTTTTTATCGTCCCGGCTATTCTTCTTTCAGGCTTTGCAACGCCGATCGAAAATATGCCCCAGTGGCTGCAGCCGATTACCATCATAAATCCACTTCGATATTTTCTGGTGATAATCAAAGGGCTTTTTCTGAAGGATATCGGGTCTCTGGAAGTACTGCACCAGACAATCCCACTCGCATTGATAGCTGGCGTGACTTTGTCAGCGGCGGCGTGGCTATTCAGGCGCCGCCTGGAGTAGTTAAGAGGATGATGTGCTGAACTCTTTGAAGACTTTTAGCACATCACAGCCTCACAATAGCAGACGATCAGCTTGTTTTCCGCTTCGTTGAGAATTCCAAGGGGAAAAGAAGTTCTGACGAAGCGTCTCGAGGTAGATATCCCAAACATAATTATCAATCATCGGAACCCTAATCCTTGCGCTTGATTATTATTGTATGAGATTAAATAATCGTTATCCAGTTAAGTTCATGGGGGAGAGTTTTGAGCGATTGGACTCTGTAATTAATCCACAAATCGATGCTGTGATAGCTTGGGTCGATGGATCTGACCCAAAGCATTTCGCCAAGATGCAAGAACATCTGGACGGCCGTATGCTCGGAAAGGCGACGCGATATGCCAACAATGGCGAAATCTATTATTGCATCGCGTCAATTCTCAAATTTGCCCCCTTTATCCGGCGGATTTGGATAGTCTCGGATAATCAGAAACCACAATTTATCGATGAATTTGCGAAGGCTGGCCTGTGCGAACAGGACTTTATCCAGATTATTGATCACACGGTACTGTTTGCAGGCTTTGAAGACGTGTTGCCAACGTTCAACGCCAGAACGATAGAAGCAATGTTTTGGCGCATCCCCGAACTCAGTGAGCACTACATCTATCTGAATGACGATTTCTTCATGAACAGAAGTCTGACGCCGGATTTTTTCTTTCGGAATGGGATGCCTGTGATTTTTGGAAAGTGGGCTCCACCACAGCGCTGGCGTCTCAAAACCTTTTTCCGCAATGCCTTGAGAGTTCAGAAGGCTGTTCAACCGAATAAGCGGCCAACATACAGGCTCGCTCATGAACTCGGCGCTCGCATTGCCGGTTTCACGAAAAAGTTTTTGCTGGTCGATCACCTTCCGCATCCCATGCGCAAATCAACCCAGCAAGCGTATTATCAAAGCCAACCAGAGATACTTTACAAACAAATCAAGTTTCGTACGCGGAATATAGAGCAATATTCTCCGGTCGCGCTCATCAACCATTTGGAAATCGCCGCTCGCAACGCCTATATTCACAAGCCCGTTGATATCGCCTACGTGACACCACACGCTCTTCTTTTTATTTACCGCTTTGCCCAGCAAGTCCGCAGTCATCACAGAGTATTTGGCTGTATTCAAAGTCTTGATGGTTTTTCCGGGCCTGCAGTACGTCTCATTCGAAAAGTAATGAGACAAAAACTCGGTCAATTCCTGCCCGAAACAATTACATTTAACGATTGAGAACGCGTCACTTATAGCCCTCATATTCCAGATGGAGACGGCCCAATCTTGCGTTTAGCCTACACCGGCAGCGGAATCTTTCACCGTCGCAGTTGTCTCGATCGCCCACGACATAGCGATCATCGAAGTTGGGCTGGATTTCCCGCTCTCATCGAAGGCGGGCCCTTGCAATTCCCTGTGACTACCAGACGGTTCGGCGCACTGCATTCTTCGACAATCATGTTGGCCCATGGTTGACCTTTCTCGTGGGCCATTCGCACGCGAATGATCTTCCCTGGCGTCGCATTGTCTTCCCAGCGACCGAACCAGAGAGCAGTTTGTTCGGGCTTGGTTAAGCTCGACCAAACGTCAGTTTCATCTGCGAGAAACCTGCGCAGGAGGTCAAATTATTGCCACTGACGTGGCCGGTTGGTATAGGGCTCATGAGATCACCTCCTAAAACAAGCCGGTTCTTTCTCGGTCGCCCTCGGCTGTTCAAGCGCGAAAGCGCGCCGTCTGGTAAAGTCTCTGTCTATCGTGACCAAAACCGATGCTCAGGAGCAAGAGTTTAATGCCGGTGAAAACTTCAATAGCAATCAGGCTGACCTATTTGAACGACGGTCCACGGGATACTTGGAGGTAAATTTACTGTTTGCACAAACGAAACCCCACTGAATTTCGGCGAAACAAAAAAACTCGTTGTATGGGTATTTTCCTGGCCACTGTATGAAAGTTTATATGTCGTGGAACAGTTGTATGATCGGTTTTCTGGATTGGTTGCGACAATCCAAAAACCCTTATCATTTGAATCCCACCTGAATATTGGCAATGACCAAGCAATCGATGGTGTAGAGATAAACAGCAATGCGCTGACCGCAAGCCACGTTCTTATGGGGAAACCTTGAGAGTGATGGGACATCAATTAAAGCTCCGCGTACATCGACGTTAACATCGAATGCCGCCCAATAGCGGTCACAGATTCTTTCAGTTTGTCGGAGTGAGCAACGCCAGAGCGGCCCAGCGTTGCCATTCCAACAAGGAGTTGCGGGTCGAACCCAGCCCGGAGCAGTAGCTTGAGGCAGATGAAGGTTTATGGCACAGAAGTGCAATGGGTGAACTGTTTCATGTTGGGCAATGTCCGGGTTGCCGCCAAGGCTGGCTGATATTACAGCGTAATCTCAGTAGCGGTGACATTTACGCGCACTGCGAAGAGTGCGAAACTGGCTTCATCACTCCAGACGATCTCTTGTCGCCCGTAAATGGCTTTCTCACTGTTCTCGAAGAATATGACTACGAAACTGAGAACCCCGATAAAGAAGAAATATCGAGAACGGTCTGGGCAAACTTCATTGTAAAGAAAGTTCCCGTTGAGTAACGACGCCGAAACTTCCCGCTATAGAACGCTATTTTTGGGTTCCCCAGGTTGGGAACCCAATTTTCTTCGGAAATATTTCGACAGTTAGCTGCAGCCGCTTGTGCTTCCGCACGTGTCACACTTGAGGCATGTTCCGTTGCGCACCATCGTGAAATTGGAGCATTCGGAGCAGCTATCACCGGTATAACCTTGCATCATCGATTTGATGCGGCGATCGGAAATAACTTTCTTCGCTGCTGCCTTAGCTTCTTCGGCCGCTGCTTCCGCATCGGTGTCCTCAAACAATGCAGTTGACGGGCTTTGCTCCGGTTTAGACTGCTCTTCGTAATCCCGTTTGAAGCCAGTGGATTCCTGCGTTGTGGCAGCAATGACAGGTTTTGTTGCAAGCGCCGTTGCGGAGCGGCTGGCAAGGGTCATGACATTTGATGACGCAGCTGCCTTTGGCGCGCTAACCACGCCTGTCCCTCCTGCGTTGCTAAAACCCTTTGGATCAGCCTTGCCGGGCGAAACAACTGTAAGGGACGCGCCGCGTGTCAAGCCTTTGGAGACTGGTTCGGCTTTACCTTCGGAAATGCCGCGTCCAAGTGACGTGTTCGAAAAGTCGGACTGATCGACGTGCGCAAGGTCATGGCGATCAAGATAGGAGACAGCCAATTCACGGAAGAGATAATCAAGGATCGATGTTGCATTCTTGATCGCATCATTGCCCTGAACCATGCCAGCCGGTTCAAACTTCGTGAAGGTAAATGCCTCAACATATTCTTCAAGCGGCACGCCATACTGCAGGCCAAGCGAGATCGCGATGGCAAAGTTGTTCATCATTGCCCGGAAGGCAGCGCCTTCCTTGTGCATGTCGATGAAGATTTCGCCCAAACGCCCATCATCGAATTCGCCGGTGCGCAGATAGACCTTATGGCCACCAACAACTGCCTTTTGAGTATATCCCTTGCGGCGGTTCGGCAATTTCTCACGATCATGAACATATTTCTCGACAATACGCTCTACGATCTTTTCAGTGATCTGTACTGCGCGAGCGGCAGCCGGGGCTTCAACATAGGCTTCGATCGCATCATCCGCATCTTCGTCCTCATCGGCGAGAAGGGAGGCGTTGAGTGGCTGAGAAAGCTTGGAACCATCGCGGTAAAGCGCGTTTGCCTTGAGAGCCAGTTTCCACGAAAGCATGTAAGCGGATTTGCAATCCTCGACAGTGGCTTCATTGGCCATATTGATGGTCTTGGAGATCGCACCGGAAATAAAAGGCTGCGCAGCGGCCATCATTCGAATGTGGCTATCTACCGAGAGATAGCGTTTCCCGATCTTGCCGCATGGATTGGCGCAATCAAATACTGGATAATGCTCTTCCTTGAGGAATGGAGCGCCTTCCAAGGTCATGGCACCGCAAATGTGCACATTGGCGGCTTCAATTTCTTTCTTCGAGAAGCCAAGAGCTGGCAAAATCTCGAAGGACACGTCGTTGAGCTGCTCATCGGTGAAGCCGAGAACATTCTTGGCAAAATCTTCACCAATGGTCCATTTGTTCACTGCGAATTTGATATCAAAGGCAGATTTCAATGCGGTATTGAGCGTTGCGATGATCTCGTCCGTGAAGCCTTTGGCCTTCAGCGAGCCGGGATTGATCGCCGGAGCTTGATTGAGATTGCCGTGCCCGACAGCATATGCTTCGATCTCAGCAATCTGACTCTCCGAATAACCGAGAGTGCGCAATGCTTCCGGAACGGCGCGATTGATGATCTTGAAATAACCGCCGCCAGCAAGTTTCTTGAACTTCACGAGTGCAAAATCTGGCTCAATACCAGTTGTATCGCAATCCATGACCAAGCCGATTGTGCCAGTTGGGGCGATGACCGTGGCTTGCGCATTACGGAAACCGTGCTTCTCACCGAGCTCGAGTGCTTTATCCCAAGCTGACTTTGCATGCGTAATGAGGTCTTGATCGGGGCAGTGATCGGCGATCAATGCGACAGGGTTTACAGCAAGGCCTTCATAACCCTGCTTTTCACCATGGGCTGCGCGTCTGTGATTGCGGATTACACGCAACATATTGGCTGCATTGGGCGCATAACCGGCAAAAGCGCCGAGTTCTTTCGCCATTTCGGCGGAGGTAGCATAAGAGACACCCGTCATGATGGCGGTGAGGGCGCCGCCAATGGCGCGGCCTTCATCACTGTCATAAGGAATGCCGGAGGTCATCAGCAAGCCGCCAATATTGGCATAGCCGAGACCGAGCGTGCGATATTCATAAGATAGTTTAGCAATTTCCTTTGAAGGGAACTGCGCCATCATGACGGATATTTCAAGTACGATTGTCCATAGGCGAGCAGTGTGTTCGTAGCCTGTAATATCGAACTTGCCATCCTTGCCGCGATAGGTCAGCAGGTTGATCGAAGCGAGGTTACAAGCCGTATCGTCAAGGAACATATATTCCGAGCATGGATTGGAGGCGCGGATCGGACCGGCGGCGGGGCAGGTGTGCCAGTCATTCATTGTTGTGTTGAAATGGAGACCCGGATCAGCCGAGGCCCAAGCCGCATAGCCAATCTTTTCCCATAGGTCACGGGCCTTCAGGGTCTTCATGACCTTGCCGTCCTTGCGAGCAGTCAAATTCCAGTCGCCATCATTTTCTACGGCGCGCAGGAATTCGTCCTTCAGAGAAACGGAGTTGTTTGAGTTCTGGCCAGCCACAGTCAGATAGGCTTCAGAATCCCAATCTGTATCATAGGTTTTGAAGTCGATATCCGTGTAACCCTGCTTGGCAAACTGGATAACGCGCTGAATGTAATTTTCTGGAACCTGGTTCTTCTTCGCGGCCTTGATTTCACGCTTTAAAGCGGGGTTTCTCAAGGGCTCATAGCAATCCCCATTGTCAGCTTCGCAGTTGACGCAAGCTTTCATGATTGCAGTAAGATGCTGCTTGACGATTTTGGACCCTGTGACGAGAGCAGCAACTTTTTGCTCTTCCTTCACTTTCCAATCAATATAATCCTCAATATCGGGATGATCGACGTCTACGACGACCATTTTGGCAGCGCGACGCGTTGTGCCGCCTGATTTAATCGCACCAGCAGCACGGTCGCCAATTTTCAGAAACGACATAAGGCCGGAGGAGCGACCACCACCGGAAAGCTTCTCGCCTTCGCCGCGAAGGTAAGAGAAGTTTGAGCCTGTGCCTGAACCATATTTAAAGAGACGGGCTTCACGAACCCAAAGATCCATGATGCCGCCTTCGTTGACAAGGTCATCAGCAACAGACTGAATGAAGCAGGCATGAGGCTGCGGATGTTCATAGGATGATTTTGATTTCGTCAGTTTGCCGGTCTCGGGATCAACGTAATAATGTCCCTGACCCGGGCCATCAATACCGTAAGCCCAGTGCAGGCCGGTATTGAACCATTGCGGCGAATTCGGCGCAACGCGTTGTGTTGCCAGCATATAGGCAAGTTCATCGCGGAAGGCGAGGGCGTCCGCTTCGCTATCAAAATACTTACCCTTCCAGCCCCAATAGGTCCAAGTACCCGCCAGGCGATCGAAAACCTGGCGCGCATCCATCTCAGAACCATAACGCTCATCGGCTGGCAGAGCGGCCAATGCCTCTTCATCAGCCACAGAACGCCACAACCAGGATGGTACGGAGTTCTCTTCAACTTTCTTGAGCTTGGCAGGCACCCCGGCTTTGCGGAAATATTTTTGAGCCAGAATATCGGCTGCCACTTGACTGAACTGGGCCGGAACATCGATGTTCTCGAGGCGGAACACAACCGATCCGTTCGGGTTCTTGATTTCGCTTGTCGCCACGCGAAACTCTAGATCCGCGTAAGCAGACTGGTTCTCTTTTGTAAAACGCCGTTCGATCCGCATCTGTTTGGTCCTTGTCTCTCTATATATAGTGTTCAACCGGCGCCATGTGAAGCGTTGAGCCTGCCCTGAGCGCAATCCCATTGTCCCTGGTCAAATGCTTGAAACCAGTTCTGCATCCCGATCCGTCTTCAATGTGCGCTACCGCTACATTTTCGAACCGGATGGTTCTCTTGAACGTCTGTCGTTCGATTCTTACCTTATTTCCGCATCACACTATCTGGTAGAAATTCTGCCTGCAAACGCTAAATATAGTATTAACAAGAGAATAATTCAAATTTTGAATGCTCTCTCATTTGCCTGCAGTGCACAAATTCACCGAACGTGTTTTCGTAAGAAAACAGCGTCTAAGACTTTGCTCAAACTGGAAAAAAACCGGTTACCGACACTCCGGTCACGCTACTAACGCAACGGTCTCCTATAAAAAGTGACTCGATGGTTTGCGTCAAGAAATAGTTTCTGACAAATTTATGACCGCAACATCTTGTGTGTCACATATGTGGATAACGGGGAGAACTGATTAGCCGCATTGATAAAACGGTACAACTCCACGTCGACAAAAACTGTGGAGTTTAGAGTGGGCGGTCTGTTGTCAGCGAGGAATCCGGTAGGGATCGAAGCTCATCAGAAGAGCTTTAAGTTCGGGCTCTTCAACGCGTGACGCAGATTCTTCAAGGCTGACCCATTCGAGCCGTCGTTCACCACGTTCGGGCCATTTCTTTTCCTGGCGGATAAATTCCAGCGGAAAAACATCTACAATGAAATCACCGATCTCACCTTCACACATATCGTCCTTTTCGTAACGATATGTGCCCACTGAGAATGGGCTGATGTCGCCCCTGACTCCTGCTTCTTCATATGCTTCCGCTTCCGCAGAGCATGCAAAAGTTTTACCGACCTGTGGCCAGCCCTTCGGCAAGACCCACCGGCCAGTGCCACGGCTGGTGATCAGAAGAACTTCGGGAACGTCTTTCTTTAATCTATAAACAAGCGCAGCAACCTGCCGAACCCGGCCATCAGGCATCTCGGTCCGTTTCGCAGTCACCAATTCGTCTTTGTAGACTATATTCAAGGTTCCACTCATTCTTTCTTGTTATCAGCAAGATTGAACCGATTCGTGCAAATCGCAACTGATCATCGGCTACACTTCTTTGCTTAAACGCGACTTGTGACATTTTTTTGAACAGCAGTGCAAAAAGAACACAACTATGAGCAGAGCCTCTTGTTCCTTCGTTTTGCTTATTTTTATCGGTAGGATTATCGGTGATCTACCGATCCATCACCCCTTATGGCCTTTGGTTATAGGTTCCTGATATGTCAGGCCCATGTCCCAAGGAAAATAAATCCATGTATCCTGAGAGACTTCGGTCACAAAGGTATCAATGAGTGGTCGACCTTTGGGTTTTGCATAAACAGTAGCAAAATGTGCCTTTGGCATCATGGCGCGAACAATAGCGGCCGTTTTCCCAGTGTCGGTCAGGTCGTCGATCACAAGGATTCCCTCACCGCCATTTTCCAGAAGGCGAGCATCCACATCTTTGAGAACTTTGAGTTCTCCTTGCTCATCGTAATCATGATAGGAGGCAATGCAGACAGTCTCGATCATGCGTATGCCGAGTTCGCGGCAAATAATTGCAGCTGGAACGAGGCCGCCTCTGGTGATTGCGACCATAGCTCGCCATTCACGCTGCATACCAGCAACACGCCATGCCAATGCACGGGCATCGCGATGGAATTGATCCCAGGATACCGGAAAGGCTTTGTCGGGCAGGGACATTGGATGCACTCCATAGATCAAGCGAGGAAGCGGGAAACCGCAAGGAATGCAACTCGCAATAGCGGGAAATGCTGGCTCATGGCAAGCAGCTTGCATTGGTTACCCACGTTTAGTGCAATTAACCTGGCACTTATGACAGTTTAGCGCGACATCAGCGTCAAGCACGGCATATCATTCATCATCGACGTGGTTACCCCACCAAACACCCATTCCTTCAGGCGCGACTGGCTGTAAGCGCCCATAACAAATAGATTTGCCCCATTATCTGCAATTCTGCGCCTAAGGATCTTGTCGGTCGGTTCGCCATTGGAATCAATGGTTGACGGATTTACGTTCACACCATGACGACGAAGCGCATCAGAAAGTGGCGTGCCGGGTATATCTACATTCGGGTCGGTAGACTTTCTTGGATCAACCCAAAGAATGTCAACGCTTTCCGCTTTGATCAGCAATGGCAGGGAATCAAATGCGGCGCGAGAAGCTTCGCGCTTGCCGTTGAATGCAACGACCACACGGTCAATCTTTTCGGGCAGTTGTGTCTTGTACGGCACGAAAAGCACAGGACGCCCGCTTTCCATGACTAAGGGGTCAGTGACGTCATTGACGCTATCAGGGTCACTAGGGTCAGGCTGACCCGCAATTATTATATCTGCGCGCAGGGCGCTTTGAGTAACGCCCGCTGATGGACTGCTGCTCTCCGAGCGCACGATACGAAATTCATGCGAAATCGTTGTTTTCGCCATTTCTGCGTTGAACGCTGCGGTTATTGCCGCTGCATTTTCTTTATGCCGCTGCTCATGTGCCTCAAACAATGTCGTGTCAGCAAAGCCTGTGGGATCAGCATAAACGATGGGTGAGGGGATTGTATAAAGGCCAATAATATGGGTCCGCTCGCTCGACGAGGCGATCAATCTGGCAGCGCCGATAACCCGTTTTGCTTCCCGTTCACTGCGAATAAAAGCGATGATGGTGCGAAATGCCATTTTGGCCTCCATTGTCTTTGTGCCATCGAAACATGGCTGACTACAGTATACAGCCAGAACGAGCCGTGCGTTAGCGTGGAAGTTGCGTTGCTTCCAGATTTGCGATCATGGCTTTAACGGCAGATACAGCAGAGGCCAGCTTCGCCGCGTCCCGGGCACGGACAACAAGCTCCGTGGAAAAACGACCATTCTCATATTTAGGGTATGACCCTATGATTGTGTCTGGGTTTTCAGCTTGTATGTTGCCCAATGCAACCGCGATGGAGCCCTCACCAAATGGACAATTCACTGATTGCGAAAGTAGCTGCGTGCCTACTTTCAATGTTGGAATAACATTGTCCAGCATAGCTTGAAATATGGAAGGTACGCCGGCCATAACGTACACATTTTCCAGGTTGAACCCGGGAGCGGTTGAAACCGGATTGTCTATATGGATTGCACCTCTTGGCATCCTCGCCATGCGCTGACGACTTTCTGTAAACTCGATACCCCTTGAAGCGTAATTGTCCCCCATGATTTTCATCGCCTTGGCGTCATGTTCGCATGGCACACCAAATGCTACGGAGACAGCATCAGCGGTGATGTCGTCATGCGTCGGGCCGATACCACCAGAGGTAAAAACATAATCATAACGCTGGCGCAGGCTGTTCAATGCCTCAACAATTCGGCCTTGTTCGTCCGGAACTATGCGAACTTCCTCGAGATCAATCCCAATGGCGGTCAGAATATCGGCAAGATGGCCGATGTTTTTGTCCTTGGTGCGCCCGGAGAGCAATTCATCACCAATCGCGAGCATGGCGGCTGTCACGATTTTATTGTCATTAGTCATTGAAACACTCCTGATGGGAACAGGAACGTAGTTCCCGAAACGTACCGCTGCAAGCCCCGCCAGACAAACTGTTCATTGTGTTGGCCTGGTCGTAAATACATTGCAAAACAACAAAAAACCCGGCGGAAAGCCGGGTTCATGTTGGTGCGGACGGCGGGACTTGAACCCGCATGACCAATGGCCGACAGATTTTAAGTCTGTTGTGTATACCAATTCCACCACGTCCGCGTGACTATGCTTTTCAACGGTTCAATCGATTCCGTCAACGGTGTTTTAGCAAGTTATCGCATTGATACCGGTCCGAAATGAATTTCGGACCGGTTACCATAACTGCCTTGATCAATCCTCGACAAACACCTCATCGCGTTTTTTGCGGATGCTGGGCAGGAGCACTACCACAAGTACAGCTGCCGCAAGCAGCAATAGCGTCAAACTGATTGGCCGCGTGACAAATGTCGTGGCATCGCCGCGTGACATGATCATGGCGCGCCGCAGATGTTCTTCCAGAAGCGGACCCAATACAAAGCCGAGCAGCAAGGGGGCAGGTTCACAGCGGAGCTTGGCCAGAACATACCCAATCAGCCCGAAGAATGCGACCGCGAAGAGATCAAAGACGTTGGAATTAACGCTGTAAACACCGATGGAGCAGAACGCGATGATCGCCGGGAAGAGCATATAATAGGGAATAGTCAGAAGCTTAACCCAAAGCCCGATCAGCGGCAGGTTTAGCAGGATCAGCATAAGATTACCGATCCACATTGATGCGATGATGCCCCAAAAAAGAGCTGGCTGTTCAGTCGCCACATTTGGTCCGGGGACAATGCCCTGAATGATCATAGCGCCGATCATCAGCGCCATGACCGGGTTGGCCGGGATGCCAAGTGTCAGCATTGGTATGAATGATGTTTGAGCGCCGGCATTATTTGCAGATTCTGGACCCGCAACGCCAGCCACAGCGCCTTTGCCGAACTCTTGAGGCGTTTTCGACATGCGCTTTTCGACAGTATAAGAGGCAAAAGATGCGAGAATTGCGCCGCCCCCAGGCAATATGCCGAGTGCAGAGCCGATAGCAGTGCCACGCAAAATCGGCGCCGTCATCTCCTTCCAATCCTGTTTGGTTGGCCAAAGATTAGTGACCTTTTTAATCATGACATCCCGGTCATGTTCATTTTCGAGATTGCGGAGAATTTCTGCAATACCAAAGACGCCAACCGCAACGGCCACAAAGTTCAACCCGTCTGAAAGCTCCAAGATCCCAAGATTGAACCGAGGCGTTCCCGTATAAATATCGGTGCCGACAAGCCCCAATAGTAGTCCTAGAACGACCATTCCCAGTGCCTTGACCACTGAACCATGGGCGAGGGCAATGGATGAAACAAGACCGACGATCATAAGGGAGAAATATTCGGCAGAACCGAACTTCAACGCAACTGCGGTCAGCGGGGGGGCGAAGACTGCAACCAATATGGTGGAAACTGTTCCAGCAAAGAAAGAGCCAATAGCGGCAATAGCCAATGCGGCACCTGCTCGACCTTTCCTGGCCATTTGATAGCCATCAATTGCTGTGACGGCGGAAGACGATTCACCCGGCATGTTAATCAAAATAGCCGTTGTCGAACCACCATATTGGGCGCCGTAATAGATGCCCGCCAACATGATCAGCGAAGATACCGGCTCCAGTTGAAAAGTAATTGGCAAGAGCATCGCAATCGTTGCTGTTGCGCCGATGCCGGGCAATACACCGATAAGTGTGCCGAGGATAACGCCGATGAAACAAAAGAAGAGGTTCCATGGGGCGCCCGCTGTGGTGAACCCGAGTACAAGATTGTTAAAGAGTTCCACGATGTGTCCTCACTGTCCGAGCCAAGGGCCAAAGCGGCGAAATGGGAGTCCCAATGCGTAACTGAAGACGACGACGGAGAAGATCGTCAGACCGCAGACAAGAAGCAGCGCCATCCCAGGGCGCATTTTGTTGCTTGCAAATGCTGCAATCAAAGCAGTTAAAAACAGCGACGGAACAAATCCCAGGCCGCGAATAGTAAGGCCGAAAAAAATAGGAGCTGGCAGGATGAGCAGCATCCCGCGCCATGCGATTGGGCCCATCGGCTCATGTTCGATCTGCGTTCCCTGAATGATAACGATTACGCCCAGGACGATTAGGATTCCAGCCAGCACGAAAGGGAAATAGCCAGGGCCCATTCGAAATGCTGTTCCGAGATCAAGTCCATAAGCCTGTATCGCAAAGAACAAACCCGCAAGAATGAAAAATAGACCGCATACAATGTCGCGAGTACTGAAACTCAAGGATTTCATTTATCCCCCCAGTCGCCGTTTTCCGGCTTTGCTTAAACAAAAGGACCGGGGCATCGTAATGCCCCGGTAAATGCTGAATTAATCTGCGTATTGACCGGCAGCTTCAATGATAGGCTTCCAGCGTGTCACTTCGCTTTCGAGCTTTGACTTCAAGCCTGCCGGGGTAGCTTCCGCATCTGTCACGGGCACTGTGCCAAGTTCGGCAAATCGGGCAACAATGTTCGGATCCTTCAGGGCCTTTTGCAGCGACGCTGATAGTTTCTCAGTCACTTCGCTCGGCGTGCCTTTGGGAGCGTAGATACCGTGCCAAATGCCTACTTGCATTCCTGGAAGGCCAGCTTCCTCAACAGTTGGGACATCTGGAAGGGCATCGAGACGCTTCGCTGACGTCACTGCATAGGCCTTGATGGTGCCGCCTTTGATCTGCTTGGTCGTATTGGTTGTCTGATCACACATCAAATCAACCTGACCGCCGAGCAAATCGGTCATCGCAGGTCCTGTACCCTTGTACGGAACAGTCACAAGCGGAACTTTGATTTCATTCATGAACAACATGCCACAAAGGTGCGAGGCAGCGCCGATACCGGCATTGGCAAGACTGATCTTGTCCGCATTGGCCTTCACATATTCTACGAGACCTTTCAGATCGGTTGCTTCGAAATCTTTCTTCGCAACGATGGTCATTGGCACGTCGGTCACAAGGCCAACATATTCAAACGCATTCAACGTATCATAAGGAAGCTTACGATACAGCGTTGCGCTGGTTGCCATGCCAATGTGATGCAAAAGCAACGTGTAACCATCGGGGTCGGCCTTGGCTACCTGAGAAGCACCCAAAGTGCCGCCGGCGCCACCGACATTCTCCACCAGAATTTGTTGCCCGAGATCTTTTGACATTGTTTCTGCTACCAGCCGGGTAACAGTGTCGGTTGGGCCGCCCGCAGCAAATGGCACAACCATTGTAATGTTGCGCTCGGGGTAACCTTGAGAAAAAGCAGTGCTGGATGCCAAGGCAAATGTTGCGGTGGCTGCCAGAGAAATTAGTATCTTGCGCATTAAACACTCCTCCCAGAATACGGCTTGTAAATAGAGCTAGCCTTTTTTACGAAACAGATATTGCCGGGCTCCTCCGAGGTTTGGCAGAATCTGTATGATTTCCATTAGCGCTCTATCGGAGGCAAGCGCGGCCAGTATGTCAAGCATTTCATGGGCTTCGCATAATTTTTTGAGAAAATCTCTTGAAGTAGAGTGCGCAAAGCCGTTTTCGTATATGCATGAGTGAGATGTAAAAGACGATACGAGGTAATTGGATGTCAAAGCAGGATAGGGCCAACAAGCCAGAGAGCTGGACGCAATCAGCCCCATTGCTGGTGGATGTAGCCATGGGACGCCACGCTGCGGACCTCGTCGTGCGAAATGGCCGTCTGGTAAGCGTATATTCCGGTGAAATAATAGCGGGTATTGATATTGCCATTATTGCCGGGCGTTTTGCATTTGTCGGTCATGGCGCGGAACACTGCATCGGGCCAAAAACCAAAGTCGTTGACGCAGCCGGGCGTTATTTGGTGCCGGGTCTTTGTGATGCACATATGCACGTCGAAAGCGGCATGGTCACCGTTACTGAGTTCACCCGTGCCGTTATTCCGCATGGCACGACATCAATGTTTATAGACCCGCATGAAATAGCCAATGTTTTGGGATTGGAAGGCGTACGCCTGATGCATGATGAAGCACTTGGCATGCCGATTAACGTGCATGTGCAAATGCCTAGTTGTGTGCCGTCAGCTCCGGGTTTGGAGAATGCAGGCGCAGCCATAAGTCCATCGGATGTGGCCGAGGCGATGACTTGGCCCAATATTGTTGGGCTGGGCGAGGTTATGAACTTTCCAGGTGTTGCCAATAATGATGCCACGATGCGCGGCGGCATTGATGCCACAGTCAAAGCTGGCAAAACCGTTGGCGGTCATTTTGCTTCACCGGAGTTGGGGCGCGCTTTCCATGGTTATGTGGCTGGTGGTCCCGAAGACGATCATGAAGGCACGCGAATGGAAGATGCGATGGCACGCGTGCGCCAAGGTATGCGCGCGATGCTGCGCCTCGGCTCTGCCTGGTACGATGTTGCAAGCCAGATCAAGGCGGTAACCGAGCAGGGGCTCGACTCCCGCAATTTCATCCTTTGTACCGATGACAGTCATTCGGGAACGTTGGTCAATGACGGGCATATGGATCGCGTTGTAAGACATGCGATCGCACAGGGACTTAAGCCAGTTACCGCAATTCAGATGGCGACGCTTAATACTGCACAGCATTTCCGGCTTGAGCGCGAGATCGGATCAATCACACCGGGGCGGCTGGCGGATTTTCTTATCGTATCAGATCTTCCGAACCTCGTTATTGATCGCGTTTATGCGCGCGGAACGCTTCTGGCGGAAAAAGGCAAGTTAATTGCCGACATTCCAGCCTATGACTATCCCTCATTCGCCAAAAATACGATTAAGCTGGGTAAAAAGCTGAAAGCCAAAGATTTTGATATTGCCGCACCCAAGCCCGGAAAACACGTGACGGCGCGGGTGATCGGTGTGATCGAAAATCAGGCTCCGACAAAAGCGCTTGAAGCGGATTTGCCCGTTTCTGACGGCATCGTGCAAATGGATCGCCGCAATGATGTTTGCCAGATAGCTCTCGTGGAACGTCATCGCGGAACCGGCGCTGTCGTAAACGGATTTGTGTCAGGCTTCGGTTATACGCTCGATTGCGCCATGGCTTCGACAGTCGCCCATGACAGTCATCACATGATCGTCGTTGGTACGAATAAGGAAGACATGGCAAAAGCCGCCAATCGTCTCGGTGAGGTGGGCGGTGGCGTGGTCCTGTTTTCAAAGGGACGTGAGTTGGCATTGGTCGAAATGCCCATCGCGGGTTTGATGTCTGATCAGCGTGCTGAAGTGGTTGCGGCCAAAGCTGACAAGCTGGTGAATGCCATGCGGGCAATGGGATGCAGCCTCAACAACGCCTATATGCAGCACTCCTTGCTAGCACTCGTCGTCATTCCGGAATTGCGCATCTCCGATGTCGGGATTATCGATGTCCGAACATTTGAAAAGGTTGATTTGTTTCTATGACTGCTTTTGCCAAGGCTGTCGCTTTAGCGACCACCAAGATGCGTGTGCTTTTTCCGGAAACGCCGCTTCAACTCAATCACTACCTTTCGCAGAAATATGGCGCGCAGATTTGGTTGAAACGCGAGGATTTATCGCCAGTCCGTTCCTATAAGATCAGAGGCGCGTTCAATTTCATCTCGCACTATCTAAACACGAACAAATCCGCAGATGCGGTGTTCGTTTGCGCGTCTGCGGGTAACCATGCTCAAGGGTTTGCTTTTATTTGCCGGCATTTTGGCAAAAAGGGCGTTGTCTTCATGCCCGTCACGACACCGCAGCAGAAAATTGACAAGACGCGCAGTTTCGGCGGCGAATTCATCGAAATCCGGCTTGTCGGCGATATTTTCGATCAATGCTATGCAGCAGCACGGACATTCGAAACGGAAATGGGTGCCGTTATGGTGCCCCCCTTCGATCATATGGATATTATAACAGGGCAGGCGACTGTTGCGTATGAAATTGCAGCCCAACTGCCTGATGAGCGCAAGCCCGACTTGATGATTCTTCCAGTTGGCGGCGGAGGTCTTTCCGGTGGCGTGACGCGCTATCTTTCTGATCTTGGCTGGGAAACACAATTTTGTTTTGTGGAACCGGCAGGTGCTCCGAGCCTAAAGCGCAGCTTGGAAGCCGGGAAGCGGGTGAAACTTGAAGCCGTGGATAATTTTGTTGATGGCGCTGCTGTTGGCGAGATCGGGCGTGAAAATTTCAAACTTCTCAAAGGCTTCAGTCCAAACTCTGTCACTTTGATTCCGGAAAACAGGCTCAGCTCAACCATATTGGAGATGCTGAACGTTGAGGGCATCGTAGTTGAGCCAGCTGGTGCCTTGGCCATTGACGCACTTAAGGATTTCAAGAAAGCCGATCTGAAAGGTAAGCGGGTCGTGCTTGTCATATCTGGCAGCAATTTCGATTTTGAAAGACTGCCAGAGCTTAAAGAACGATCACAGCGCTATGAAGGCTTGAAAAAATACTTCATTTTCCGGTTCCCGCAAAGACCGGGAGCTTTGCGCTCATTTCTGGATTTGCTCGGTCCTGAAGACGATGTTGCTCGCTTTGAGTATTTGAAGAAGTCAGCGCGCAACTTTGGTTCTGTGCTTATCGGCATCGAAACCAAAAACAGGAAGAATTTTGACGTATTGTTCAAACGGTTCGACGAGGCAGGCTGGGCTTATCAAGACATCACAGATAATGAAACGATTGCCGGGATGATCATCTAGGAGGGCGTATGACGACGTGGATCATTCTCTTTCGTGGCGTGGGTGGCGCGACATTGTTGCCGGTGAAACCACTCGCGATAGCCTTGACTGAGGAAGGGTTTGAAGGTGTCAGGACATACATCAATACTGGAAATGTGGTCCTGAAATCGTCTGATACATCGGAAAGAGTCCTAAAGCGCATCACTCCAATTGTCTTGAAGGAATTTGATTTTTCAAAAGCCATTTTGATAGCCAGCACAGCTGAATGGGCGAAACTCATTGCTGACAATCCGTTTCCCAACGCAGTCTGTGAGCCAACCAAGCTTCACGCATATCTTATGGAGCGCGAACCGGATGAGGTCGCAATAAAAGCATTGCAATCAAAGGCGGAGGGTCCTGACGAATTTCAGATACGAGGCCGGGTGCTTTACTACTACACGCCGCAGGGGATATCGAATGCTCGTCTGTTTCCCAAAATTGAAAGAACTTTGGGCGTGGTCGCCACAGCCCGTAATTGGAACACAGTGTTGAAGCTTCAAGCGTTAGCTGAAGTTGCCTGAACGGCTATCGCCTCGGAAAGAACATCGAATATTCTGGAATTCCCGCATTGGGCGACGTTGAAGCGCATGTAGGAATTGGCTGTCTGCGACTGGCTAAATACATTGCCCGGGGCAAATACCACGCCTTTTTCAAGGCCATATTTTGCAATTTCGGCTGCGTCGATACCGTCCGGCAATCTGCACCATAGCAACATGCCACCGCGCGGCTCATTCCAGGGCACTATGCCAAGCGCTTTCAACCGGGTGATCGTATCTCCCATGCTACGGGCGAGTTGGGTACGCAAACCATCCATATGCTTGCGATATGCGCCTTCCTTCAGCATAAAAAGCACGAGCTCTGCTCCCATGCGGTTGCCACCGAATGATGTGGCGATCCGCAAATCTATCAATCCGTTGATCCAGTCTTGTCTGGCAGCGATAAAGCCGCAACGGAGCGATGCTGAGATTGATTTGGAGAAGCTGCCGATGTGCACAACCTGATTCAGTCCATCAAATGCGGCGAGTCGCGGAGCAGGCTCATGCTCGAAATCGGCAAAAATATCGTCTTCGACAATTGTAAGATTATGCAATTCCGCAAGCTTTAGTATCCGGTGGGCCGTTAGCGGAGATAGCGCTGCTCCTGTTGGATTTTGAAGCGCGGAATTAGTGATGTAAAGCCTGGGGCAATGGCTTTTCAATGCCTGTGCAAACAATTCGATGTCAGGCCCATTTGGCGTATATGGCACGCTCACGACATTGGCTCGATGTGCTTTGAGCAGGGCGTGAAAGTTAAAATAGCATGGATCGTCGACGATCACTGTATCTCCAGGCTCAATCAGAAATCGGCATAGCAGATCAATTGCTTGGGTTCCCGAATCCGTCAGCATGATCTGATTGGTCGAAACTTCGATACCGTGCTCGCCCAGCCGTCTCGACAGGAGTTGCCGAAGCGGTTGCAGACCAAGGGGAGATGCGTAATCGGTCAGCGTTGAGCTATTCGATCTGGCTAGCGCCCGCAATGCACGCCGAATGCCATCTTCGGGCATCCACGAAGCGGGCAACCAACCGCAGCCTGGTTTTAGCATGCCATCATTGGCATCCAATGAGGTTCTTGAGACCCAAAGCGGATCGATTGCATGGTCGAGTTTTGGGCCGATTTCGGCAAGAGTTAAAGGAGCAAGATGACCTGCAACGAAGAACCCGGATCCACGCCGTGATTGAATGAGCCCCTCGGCTGCCAGCCTGTCATATGCATCAACGACAGTCGATTTTGACGTCGCCATGATTTCCGCCAAACTTCGAATCGATGGAAGTTTGGCGCCGGGAGGCAGCAATCGCGCTGCGATACGTTGCCGGATTGCCTGCATAACTTGCTCGACTCGCGTCACGCCACATATCCTTGTTTGTCCATCTGTACTGCTCACTTATCCATTACAGTTTGCATAAATTGTACTGTACCGTATCTGGAAAATCCATCCTTAAGCGCGCTAGAGCAAGGCACGGATGAGGTGAATTGAATGGATAAGACAACGAGCGGTTGGATCAATGGTTTTGTAGGCGTTCTCATTTTTAGCGCGTCACTGCCCGCCACACGTGTTGCAGTGGCAGATTTTGATCCAATTTTTTTGACGGTAGCGCGGGCAACCATTGCTGCCTTGCTTGGTCTGGTGCTTTTGCTCGCGTTTAAAGAAAAATGGCCTTCAAGGTCCGATCTTGGACATTTATTCGTCACTGCCATGGGTGTCGTGGTCGGCTTTCCGCTATTGACCGCACTGGCGCTTCAGCATGTTACGTCGGCACACTCGATTGTTTTTATTGGCCTTCTGCCTCTATCGACCGCTATTTTCGGTGTTCTGCGGGGCGGGGAATCCATGCGTCCAATGTTTTGGATATTCTCGTGCTTGGGTAGTGCATTGGTTGCAGGTTTTGCTCTCACACAAAATCTGGATGCCTCATTGACCGGCGACCTTTTGATGTTTGCCGCTATCGTGGCTTGCGGCTTGGGCTACGCCGAAGGAGCGCAGCTTTCCCGCAAACTTGGTGGGTGGCAGGTGATTTGCTGGGCACTGGTCTTATCTTTGCCTGTGATGCTTCCTCTTACCTTGTTGCAATTACCCCAAGATTGGATGGCGATCGGTCAACCGGCTTGGTTCGGATTGATCTATGTCTCGCTGTTCTCAATGCTTATCGGTTTCGTTTTCTGGTATCGTGGCTTGGCGCAAGGGGGCATAGCGGCTGTCGGACAGCTTCAGCTATTACAGCCATTCTTCGGTTTGATGATCGCGGCCACATTGCTGCATGAGACAGTTGGCTGGCAGATGATTGTCGTTACAATTGCCGTTATTGCATGCGTTTTCGGGGCAAAACGCTTCGCCAAGTAAGGCGGTGTTTTGCGTCGCACAATAAAATCATTTGCTTTTTGTGCGGGAAGAGCCCATATGCCGGTCAGACGCTTGGGCCGGGCAATCCGGTCTTCCGAAACAGGACTTGTGGCGTCTGAGCCCCATCCGCATGATGCGGTGGGCACGGCTGCGCAAGTCGCTTGATCCCTTTGGGGCTTTTCGCGTCTCGTCGTTTATCCGAAAATGTTGCATGCAGGTTGCGCCCTGCGATGCGTTATATGGCCCGCGATGTATCGCGCTTGGCCAAGATGAGAGTTTAAATTGGAAACTACTGAAACAAACGGCTTTGCTACCATGGGCCTCAATGCGATTCTGCTTAAGGCAGTGGACGCAGCTGGAATGATTGCTCCCAAGCCAATCCAGCAACAGGCTATTCCGGCACAGCTTGCAGGTCAGGATATTCTTGGTATTGCCCAGACCGGTTCGGGCAAGACGGCAGCTTTTGCTTTGCCTATCCTGCAAAAAATCATAACTATCGGTGATAAGCGCAAGGGCAAGACCGCCCGCGCTTTGGTGCTTGCTCCTACTCGTGAGCTTGCAGTGCAGATCGAAGAAACCTTCCGTACATTGGCGAAGGGCGCTCATATTTCAACGGCTCTTGTCCTTGGCGGCGTTTCCCGCATTGCCCAGATCAACAAGATGCAGGCCGGTGTCGATGTTCTGATCGCCACACCAGGTCGCTTAACAGACCTCGTGCGCGACAATCGCATTGATTTGTCCGAAACCCGCTGGCTTGTTCTCGATGAAGCTGACCGCATGCTTGACATGGGCTTCATCAATGATGTCAAGAAAATCGCCAAAGGTACTCACCGCGATCGCCAGACAGCTCTGTTTTCTGCGACCATGCCTCAGGAAGTTGCTACCTTGGCAGCCAGCCTTTTGCGCAATCCTGTGCGTGTTGAAGTGGCGCCTCAAGGCACCACGGCAGCAGAGATCAAGCAGGTTGTTCATATGATCCCGACCCGCCAGAAGAAGCAGGTTTTGTCGGCCATGCTGAAAGACGAAACCCTGTCTTCCGTTATCGTATTTACACGTACCAAACACGGTGCTGACGCGGTTACCCGTATTCTGGAAAAGGACGGCTACAACGTTGCAGCTATCCACGGTAACAAGTCTCAGAATGCCCGTCAGCGCGCTTTGAATGGCTTTAAGGATGGGTCCGTCCGCATCCTCGTTGCAACTGACATTGCAGCACGCGGTATCGATGTTGTCGGTATCAGCCACGTGATCAATTTCGACCTGCCAGATGAGCCGGAGAGCTATGTTCACCGCATTGGGCGCACTGGTCGTAATGGCGCATCCGGCAATGCCATCACGCTTTACGATCCGGCTGAAGAAGGTTCAAAGTTCAAAGCTGTGGAGCGTGTAACCCGCATGCGTTTGCCAATGGCAGATTCGCCGGTTGATCTTTCCAGCTTGCCGGCCCGGGCGGCAAACAGCGATCAACGCCCGCCACGCCGCGAAGGTGGCAATAGTGGTGCGCCTGCAAAGAGCAAGAAGCCGCATCGTGGTCAACCAGCTGGCGGCAAGCCTCGGGAACCACGCAGCGAGAAGATTTGGAGCAATGATGGCGGTGTGCCCGCGCAGAAGCGTCCTTTCCGCCGGAATAAAAAAGGCTTTGGTTCCAAAGCTGCATAATTTGAGCTTACATTGAGCAACCTCAATTTTTTGAGAGGCCCTCGGCGTTAAATGCCGGGGGCCTTTTTGTTTATGCCCAAAGATTTATCCCCGTGGCAGCAGATTGTGAGATTATGCGCTTGAACGGTGTGATCCGGACAAATAGGTTTAGGGCAGTATATTGAAGGGCTAGGCAATGTATAAATCCGTGATCGAAGCAATTGGAAATACACCGTTAATCCGCCTCAAAAAGGCGTCAGATCTCACCGGTTGCGAGATCTACGGAAAAGCCGAATTTCTAAATCCCGGTCAATCGGTCAAGGATCGCGCTGCACTCTACATCATTCGTGATGCGGAAAAACATGGCCAGTTGCGTCCGGGCGGCGTGATTGTCGAGGGCACCGCGGGCAATACCGGGATCGGCTTGACCATGGTTGCCAAGGCACTCGGTTACCGCACCGTTATTGTCATCCCAGAGACGCAGAGCCAGGAAAAGAAGGATGCGCTGCGGCTCCTCGGGGCAGAACTGGTGGAAGTGCCCGCGGTCCCGTACAAGAATCCCAACAATTACGTGAAGGTTTCTGGCCGTCTTGCGGAACAACTCGCAAAGACCGAACCAAATGGTGCAATATGGGCCAACCAGTTCGATAATGTTGCAAATCGTCAGGCACATGTGGAAACCACCGCACAGGAAATATGGCGTGATACGGACGGGAAAGTAGATGGTTTTGTTTCCGCTGTTGGGTCGGGGGGCACCTTGGTCGGCGTCGCCATGGGGCTGAAAGCCAAGAACGAAGCGGTGAAAGTCGCTATTGCCGATCCCCTCGGAGCAGCCCTGTTTTCTTATTATACGACCGGAGAATTTAAATCGGAAGGAAGCTCGATTACTGAAGGCATCGGGCAAGGCCGTGTAACCGCCAATCTTGAAGGCTTTACTCCAGACTTTTCATATCAAATTCCGGATGCTGAAGCGTTGGAAATCGTGTTTGATCTGGTGACGGAAGAGGGGCTTTGCCTCGGCGGATCATCCGGCATCAATATCGCCGGTGCTATTCATTTGGCACGTGATCTCGGTCCCGGACATACAATCGTGACTATCTTGTGCGACTACGGCAATCGTTATCAATCAAAACTTTTCAACCCTGAGTTTCTGCGCTCGAAAGACCTGCCGGTACCGCTGTGGATGGAGAGAAACATCGATATTTCTGTACCCTTTGCGAGTGAATAATGGCTTATGACACGACGATCCTTTTTCGCGATGATTCCTATCTGAAAGAGGCCAACGCCACGGTAATAGCGGTTAACGACCGGGGGGGCATCCTCACAGATCAAACCAATTTTTATGCCACATCCGGTGGGCAACCTGGCGATACAGGTGTTTTCGTTCGGTCGGATGGTTCTACAATTGTTATCGCCGCAACTGTAACAGGTGAGACAAAAGAAGAAGTCATCCATGTTCCTGCCTCTGATCAGCCTGTGCCGGATATTGGCGAAAAACTGTTGCTTCGCATTGATTGGGAGCGACGTTACAAATTGATGCGCATGCATGCAGCATGTCATCTGCTGAGCGTTGTTTGCCCGTATCCGATCACCGGCGCGGCCGTCAGCGAAGAAGACAGCCGAGTTGATTTTGACCTGCCTGACGCAGGTGTTACCAAGGAAAGTGCGACTGCAAAATTGATGGAATTGGTCAATGCCAATCATCCCATTTTTACTCGCTGGATCACCGACGAGGAACTCGCTGGAAATCCCGGGCTGATCAAGTCGAAAAATGTCCGTCCACCCACGGGAACGGGGCGTATCAGGCTCGTTTGTATCGGTGAAAATGCTGCCATAGATTCCCAACCTTGTGGTGGAACCCACGTCGCAACGACCGGCGAAATCGGGCAAATCCACATTGGAAAAATAGAAAAGAAGGGTAAGGAAAACCGGCGGTTTCGTATCCGTTTTGGCCCTTTGCCCGAAGGAGAATGAGATGAGCGACAAAAGCGCTTTTGTAGTGTCACCGGATTGGCTTCAGGAAAGGTTAGGACAACCTGGCCTGAGCATCGTCGACGGTTCTTGGTATCTTCCGTTCCAGAATCGTGATCCCAAGGCAGAGTATGATGCGGGACATATTCCGGGCGCTGTCTTTTTTGATCATGATAAAATGGCTGATCCTGACTCCAACTTGCCGCACACATTTCCAAAGCCTGAAACCTTCGCTGCTGCTATTGGCAGCATGGGCATTACCAATAATGACACCATCGTGGTCTATGATGGGCCTGGAGTGTTTACGTCACCCAGGGTCTGGTGGATGTTGCGCATCATGGGCGCAAAAAAAGTATTCGTTCTTGATGGTGGTTTTGACAATTGGAAAAAGGCGGGCAGGCCAGTTACCGATGAGGTGACAAAGATAGCGCCGTCGGCATTTGTGGCAGATTTCGATGCCGCGAAGATCGCAAGTTTCGACGATATGCACGAGATCGTCCAGGAGGGCACGAGGCAGATAGCCGATGCCCGGGCCGCTGCGCGCTTTACCGGAGCTCAGGCGGAGCCACGGGCGGGATTGCGATCCGGCCATATGCCGAATGCACGCAATGTTCCCTCGTCGGTTCTGGCTGATAATGGATACTTCAAAGATATCAACGGGTTAAAGAAAGTTCTCGATGATGCGGGTGTTGATCTGTCGCGCCCCATCGTGACCACCTGCGGCTCAGGTATTACCGCTGCTGTCATTACGCTTGCGCTCGAATCTTTAGGGCACGAGAATAACGTGCTTTATGACGGGTCATGGACGGAATGGGGCGGTGCCAAGGATACTCCCGTAGCCACCGGCGAAGCTTAACAATGCCTACGCTCAAGACACGCGTGACCCATCTCGAAATGACGGATCGCCCAACCGCTGCGATTCCGACGCCAGCCAGCTACAAGCTGGCAATTATGCGGGCAACGAAGATCTCGCTGCCCTTCTATCGATTTTTGTATGAACAAGTGGGTAAGCCACACCATTGGTCAGTCCACCGCAAGCTTGATGACGAAGCGCTTTCTGCAATCATCCATAGAGACAATGTCGATATCCATGTTCTATACGTCGAAGGTTCCCCTGCGGGGTTTTTCGAGCTGGTACTAGATCAGGAGCGGGGTGTCGCTGAAATTCTCTATTTTGGCCTCGTAGCAGAGTTTCAAGGGCTTGGACTTGCGAAGTTCTTCCTGAATGAAGCCATCTCTACAGCTTGGATGAGCAGCCCGCAGAAGGTGATTATCGAAACAAATACGCTTGATAGTCCACGAGCGTTGCAAATGTATCAAAAAATGGGGTTCAGGCCAGTGAGCTTTGCTGAGGCTGAAATCGAAACCTGGGATTGATTGCATATTCTGCCGCGAGCATGAATCGGGTGGTTTGACGCTAATCTAATGTGTTTTCTTTGGCATCAAAGGAGACAGTCATGATCACAATTCGATTTATTGCAATGACGACAACAATGGCGCGGCACTATCAAGCCGGTGGTGCCGACGCCAATGGCCAAAAGCCTGAAACCCACCTATCGGATGGGGACGGAGTGCCTTGCAGGCATTGTTTGCATAATGTGAGGGCCGGCGACAAATATCTCATCCTTTCGCATCGGCCGTTTCCTTCCCCGCAACCCTATGCGGAAACTGGGCCGATATTTCTGCATGCAGATGAATGCGAGCGATATGCGCAGACAGATCAGCTGCCTGAAATGTTCAATAAAAGCAGTGACTTCATCCTTCGCGGCTATTCTTGTCAGGATCGGATTGTTTACGGCACCGGCGGGGTAGTCAAAACTGGCGGGATCGCTGACCGGGCTGCGGAATTATTGAAACGGGAGGATGTCGCCTATGTTCATATGCGCTCGGCGAGAAATAACTGCTTCCAGTGCCGGATAGAAATGGCATGAAAAAATCCCGGGTCACTGACCCGGGATTTTCATTATAATCAATAAAATCAAGCTGCTAGAACGGCTTTTGCTTCGAACATTTCAAGACCGAGCGCCTCGGCAACAGCACTGTTTGTAATGCGGCCCTTATGCACGTTCAAACCATTGCGCAGGTGCGGGTTGTCGATCAAAGCCTTGACGCCACGATCAGCCAATTGCAGTCCATATTGCAGGGTCGCATTGTTGAGCGCGTGGGCAGAAGTCACGGGAACTGCACCCGGCATGTTGGCGACGCAATAATGGATGACGCCATCCACTTCGTAAGTTGGCTCGGAATGTGTAGTGGCATGGGAGGTTTCAAAGCAGCCGCCCTGATCAATGGCAACGTCAACGATAACAGCACCTTTTTTCATGCCGGAAAGCATTTCGCGGGTTACCAGTTTGGGCGCAGCAGCGCCCGGAATGAGAACGGCGCCAACGACGATATCAGCAGAAAACACTTCTTCATCAAGGGCTTCGATGGTGGAGTAGCGTGTATGGATACGCCCGCGGAACAGATCGTCGAGCTGACGCAGGCGGGGAATCGAGCGATCCAGAATTGTAACGTCTGCACCAAGTCCAGCAGCCATTTGCGCCGCATTGATGCCGACAACACCTCCGCCAATGATGGTAACTTTGCCGGGCAGAACGCCGGGAACACCGCCGAGAAGTATACCGCGACCGCCATTTGCTTTCTGCAAAGCAGTAGCGCCAGCCTGAATGGCAAGGCGGCCAGCAACTTCTGACATAGGTGCAAGCAGCGGCAAACCACCACGCTCGTCTGTCACAGTTTCATAAGCAATAGCCGTCACACCGGAATTCAGAAGACCTTTGGTTTGCTCGGGGTCGGGAGCAAGGTGAAGATAAGTATAAAGAAGCTGACCTTCACGAAGCTGACTCCATTCGGATGGCTGTGGCTCTTTAACCTTTACGATCATGTCAGACTGCTGAAATACTTCTTCTGCAGTCTTTACTACTTTGGCACCGGCGGCCTGATAGGCTCCATCATCTGCGCCAATTCCTGTACCAGCTCCGGACTGGATTATGACCTGATGGCCATGGGCAACATATTCGCGTACGGCACCCGGAGTCAGGCCGACGCGATATTCATGGTTTTTAATTTCCTTAGGGCAACCAACGCGCATAATGCCTCCTCATTGTTCTGCTTTGCTTATTGGGGAGCAATATAACACCACATCTCCCATCGCATGTCCTTGCCAAATGGCCTCGACGGTTGGTGGTTATTCGCGTATTCTTGCGTAGTAATTGCTATAAGTAATGGATTATTCGAACAATGTCGCTGGACAGGATTGATATCGCTATACTTGATAATTTGCAGAAAGACGGACGCATGTCGAATGCGACGTTGGCGGAAAAAATTGGCCTGTCGCAATCTGCCTGTTCGCGGCGCTTGGACATACTGGAAAAGTCCGGCGTTATTCGTGGATATCATGCACGTTTATCCAACAAATTGCTCGGTCATCCCGTCACGGTAATCGTCAATATTTCGCTTTCTGGACAGGCGGATAATCAACTTCGCGAATTCGAGACTGCAGTGCGGCGATGTCCGAATGTTCTGGTTTGCTATCTCATGTCAGGTGAATACGATTATCTGCTTCGTATTGCTGCGAAAGACCTTGAAGATTATGAGCGTATTCATAAATTTTGGCTCTCGGCCATGCCGCATGTCACCAAAATCAACTCATCTTTTGCTCTTCGTGAAGTCGCAGACCGAACCGGATTGGGAGTGGAGACGGGCTTGATAGAAATCTCATCGAACCCGTAACTCGCGTCATCACAACCATTTTTCTCTCCATGGTTGAAAATCTTCGGCAAAAATCGGAGGTTTTTCGGCAAAAGTTGCGGAAATTTCTGTGTTGGAGATGATTATTCGTCAAAACTCCCTCAAGATTCCATTGTTCCTGACCGTGGTGGTCCAAGAGGGCTTAAATTGACGTAATCGACTTTTTGAGTTTGGCAGGAGCCTTTGTGTGCCAAGCCAGTTTTATCCGATGGCTGAGCTCTTCGTCGGAAATGGCATCAAGGTGAATTAGTATATATGGCCATCCCTTATAATGGTCGGTTTCGAAATAGATGCTGGGTGCACTTTCCATAAGGAGAGGCTTTTCCTCCAGCGGACAATAAATTGCAAAGCTCGATTCATCCTTCAAGCGCCCCATGAATGAGGTTTTGACCTTCAACGAGGGCGTGCCGTGAGTTGTACTTTTTATGAGCTCTGGTAAATGCAGGGCATCAGCCAGTTTCCAGATACGCTCAAACGCACGCTCGAGATTTTCGTCGGTCACGATTTATAGAAGACCTGGCGTACATCGATATATTCGGAGCGGAAGCCTGCCTCGCAATAGAACAGGTAAAATTCCCAAAGCTTTTTGAAACGACCGTCAAAGCCGAGATGGCGCAGCCGATCCCATGATCCCCAGAAACGCTCCCGCCACTCAGCTAAAGTTCGGGCGTAATCCTGCGGGAAGATATTTTCGCGGTACATGTCGAGACCAAAGTCCTTGCCGAGACTTTTCAGCTTTGTGGGCGTTGGCAGCATACCGCCCGGAAAAACATAACGCTGGATGAAATCCGGACGCTTACGGTAGCGCTCAAAGGATTTGTCATTGATGGTAATGATCTGAAGTCCAGCGCTGCCACCGGGATTCAAGCAATCCTTGACCTTTGAAAAGAATACGGGCCAGTATTTTTCGCCGACCGCCTCAAACATTTCTATAGAGGCAATGTGATCATACTTGCCGGTCTCATCGCGATAATCCTGAAATCGGATATCAACCTTTTCGGAAAGACCGGCTCGTTGAATGCGTTGGCTTGCATAGTCGAATTGCTCGCGGCTGATTGTCAGACCGGTGATCTTGGCTCCAATTTCGCGGGCGGCAAATTCGGCAAAACCACCCCAGCCGCAACCGATCTCCAAAACGCGCGAATCAGCAGTGATTCCAATATTGCGGGCGAGGGCGCTGTACTTTGCCGTTTGGGCGCTCTCCAGATCGTTTGCGCCTTCAGCAAACAAGGCGGATGAATAGGTCATGGTGGGATCCAGCCACTCACGGTAGAAGGCGTTGCCGAGATCGTAATGGGCAGAGATATTCTTGCGCGAACGGCTTCGGGTATTTTCGTTTAGCCAGTGACGTAAGCGCTGCACCGTATTGACGAACCAGCTTGAACCGCCGGCAATGTCTTCGCCAACCTGTTCATTGACAACAAAAAGTTCAAGAAAAGTGGTGACATCAGGACTGTCCCAATCGCCGTCCATATAGGATTCGGCAACCCCAATTGTTCCGCTGGATAGAGCGCGGCGGGGCAGGTTCCAATTGTGCAGAACCAACGAAGCATCAGGACCTGTCTGTTTGCCGCCTACCTTGAATATCTGCTTGTCGGGCGTTGTTATGGTCAATGTACCACGGGGCAGATGGACCGCAGCCCGCAGTGCAGCCTGTACTTTTAACGGGAATCCCTTCAAAGCCGCGCCGACATTTTCCGGTGTCAGCAACTTCAATTGGGCTAGACTATCGGTGGAAAGGGTCTTTTTAATATTGGTCATCGGTCCAGACTTTCCGTTCGCTGACTTAATATTTCCCCCAAAGGACAATAGTTCAAGAGAATTTTCTCATCGTAGCTTGCGCGGGATGATTGCATTTCTCTGATCGGCAACTCTCAGCCTAGGACAAGAATTATGGGTGTCGGGCAAGCTGCACCAGGCAAAAAGGATTGGCTTCCAGCGTAGACCATCTGGCCTTTGAAAATAGACAAAAAACGACAAAAATACATGAAGTTTAGACAGGAAGCGTCAATTGTATACATATGCGTGTGATAAGTAACATCTGTACATGCGATGATTCTGTTAAGCATTTACGGCAGTTTGGTTTTTATATGTGCAGTAAGTATTTAAAAATTTACGGAAGTTTTTTGCTCCAGTCTGTAAATTATGAAACTATCATTTGCAAATAAATGCCTGATAAACAACATCAATAACCAATATTATGAATTCTGGCTTTCCGCTAAGTAAAATTAAAGGTATAAGAATTATCGTAATGGAATGTGGTCCGGGGGATCAGTTCGTGAAAACTGCAGGTTGTATTTTTTAATACGATCATGAGGAGGATGAATGAGTTCTGGGAATCGAGTAAACCAAGTCGTTGCGGCATCGATTTTTGCTGCGCTTGGGTTCAGCGCTCCAGCGGTTGCCGCTGTGGCGAACGGCAATCTTGGAGTGCAGATTCAGATAACGGCGGAATGCCGTGTCGTCTCAGCCAGCACGCTGGACTTCGGCTCTCACGGTCTTCTCGTAGCAAATGTTGATTCGAGCAGCGTCCTCACGGTTCAATGCACCAATGGCACACCTTATACAGTCGGGCTCGGCCTTGGCGCGGGTTCAGGTGCTACATTGGCATCACGCAAAATGACGGGCCCAGCCGGAGCAACCGTTAATTACTCGCTTTATAAGGATGCGGCCTATACCACGCTCTGGGGCAATGCGGTGCCGGCAGATCTGGTTTCAGGTACGGGGAATGGTGCGAGCCAAGCCATAACGGTCTATGGCCGTGTGACGGCTCAAACGACACCGGCCATCGGAACATACACCGATACAGTCGCGATCGAAGTTACCTACTGACCTTTTCACAAAGGAGAACAAAGTGCGATCCATGCTTTACAGCATTGGCGTCATGAGCCTCTGTGTGCTTTTTTCTGGCCCAGTCCATGCCGCTTCACTGCGTGTTTCCCCGACAAACATTGATTTGGTTGCGCCGGGCAGCGCGGGTGTATTGACGCTCACCAATGAAGCCAAACGGCCTATCAATGTGCAGATACGTATTTTCCGCTGGACACAGGCCAATGGCGTGGAGCGGCTTGAGCCGACGAATGATGTTGTGGTCAGTCCGCCTTCAACAAAACTCACCGGCGGCAAGGACTATGCTGTTCGTGTTGTCCGCGTTTCGAAACAGCCTGTTGCCGCAGAGGAAAGCTACAGGGTTGTTGTTGATGAACTGCCCGATCCATCGCGCAAGCAAGGGGGCACGGTGACTTTGGTGGTGCGATATTCGATCCCGGTATTCTTCAGAGGCCAGGATGCGTCTCCGCCGAAGGTCGCATGGGGTGTTGCAAAAACAAAAGGATCTCTGATGCTGACCGCCCGAAATACGGGTGATACGCGCCTTCGATTGGCCGAAGTGCAATTGTCACAAGGCGGACGTGTCCTTGGCACGCGCGGGGGGCTCGTTGGATATGTCCTTGGCGGCGCCAGCATGCAATGGCCCATTGGCGCAAGCAAATCAATCTCATCCGGTCGGGTAGCGCTTAAGGCTCTCAGCGACGCCGGACCTGTCAATGCAGATTTTGCGATCAGCGGCCGCTAAACTCGGCGGCATCCTTTGCATAAGTCTGTGCACGGTATCAATTGGACAGTCTCAACAACCAGAAGTTGATCCTGTTGACTTGTCTTTGTCCCCGAGCGGGGAAGCGCAGGATCTACATCTTGAAGTCTACATCAATGATGAACCGACGGGGTTGATCGGTAGCTTCAGACAATTGCCCGATGGTGATTTGTCAGCACAACCCGAGGAATTGCGGGAGGTTGGTCTGAAGCCGATGGACAATGCGCGGGATCAGGATGGATCAATTCGAATCAATCGTCTCGCCAATGTCGAATTTCGTGTCGAGGTCGAAACACAGCGCCTCTATATCTACACTGACAATGGAGCGCGATCCGCCAAAATTATCGATGCCAATCCACGGCCTGAGAGGGACACCCCCAAACCTCAATCGGGCTATGGCGCTGTTCTGAATTATTCTCTGTTTGCCAGCACAGATGATTTGATGTCGAGTAATGTAAAACCGTTTCAAGGCGTGTCAGGCGGGTTTGATGCTCGGTTCTTCAGTCCCTATGGGACGCTCAGCCAGTCATTCACAGCAAACTTATCGCAAGGAGAACTGGAAGGAGTTCGGCGGTTAAACACCACGTGGAGCTTTTCTGATCCTGAACGGCTCATTACTTACCGTGCGGGTGACTTTATTTCCGGCGGATTGCCATGGACACGCCCCGTTTTCCTTGGCGGCATGCAGATTCAGCGTAATTTTACCCTGCGCTCAGATTTGGTAACGCTGCCGGTGCCGGTACTTTCAGGAACCGCCGCGGTGCCTTCCACATTGGAAGTCTATACGCAGAACGTTCGAACCTATAGTGGCGACGTGGCTTCCGGTCCTTTTGAGGTCACCAATTTCCCGGTCTTTTCCGGACAAGGCGAGGCGCAGATTGTGTTGCGGGACACCTTGGGGCGAGAGACACGTACAACCGTACCATTCTATTCGTCGAGCTCGCTGCTCCGCAAAGGATTATGGGATTTTTCAGCCGATGTGGGCGTGGCACGGCGTAACTTTGGCACGGAATCGAACGATTACGATGATGATGTCATGGGCGCTCTTACCACGCGTTACGGCTTGACCAACTGGCTGACGTTGGAAGGCCATCTTGAAGGGGGCGCCGATCTGGTGAATGGCGGACTAGGCGTTGCGTTTCCGCTGGGTGCATATGGTGTCACCTCATTGGCAGCTGCCGGCAGCCACCATGACGGCGATACGGGATTGTTGCTCAACGGCTCAATCGAAATGACCTATAAGAACAGGTACACGATCTATGGCCGCGTCCAGCACACATTCGGAAACTACGACGATATTGCTTCGGTGACGGCGAGCGACCAGCTCAATTATATTTACGGCGTTTCCGGACTGCCTGCTATCAGCACACGGGTGCCGAAATCACTGGTGCAAGCCACGCTTTCAATGCCTGGACCGTTTGAAGGCAGCAGTATGAACTTTTCTTATACACAGCAAACGCTGGAATCCCGAGATAAGAGTACCATTGTCAGTGCCTCCTACAACCAGCAGCTCTTCAAGAGCAGCTCGTTTTTTGCCACTGCTTTCACTGATCTGGAGGATAGCGGCAGTTTCGGTATTTTCGCCGGGCTGACCATTCCGTTTGACAATAATATCTCCGTTTCGACCGGCTACGAACAAACAAATGATGGCCCATCAGGATTTGCCGAGATTGCCAAGTCGGAGCAGCGCGTGGAAGGCGGTTATGGCTGGCGTTTGCGCACGAGAGAGGGCGAAACACCAGATCGCTATGCCTCTGCCAGCTATCGTGGCAGGCATGCTCGCGTTGAAGGCAGCGTACAGCAATATGATGACAATGTGCGCGCCACGGCTCAGATCGAAGGCGCGATTGCAGTTGCCGGTGGCGGCGTATTTGCCACCAACCGCATTGATGATGCTTTTGCGGTGGTCGATGCGGGCGCGCCTGGCGTCGATGTCAGCTATGAGAATCGCCCGGTCGGCCGTACCAATGGACGGGGCAGAATATTGGTGCCTGACCTTCGGGCTTATGAGCCCAACACGCTTGCTATTGATCCTGCGAATTTGCCCGTCGATGCCAGTATAGGCTCTACGCGCGATATTGTGGTTCCCGCCGATCGCAGCGGCGTTGTGGTGAACTTCAATGTGGCGCAGACCACGGCCTCAGCGCTTGTCAGCCTGATGGACGCAGCTGGCAAGCCGCTGGATGCCGGGTTGAGCGGGCGGGTCGGCGATGCGGGAGAGGAATTCGTCGTCGGCTATGATGGCGAGGCCTATATTTCAGGTCTGGAAGCAAAAAACAGCGTTTCTGTCGAACTTGCCGACGGCAGCACCTGCACTGCCAGATTTGCCTATCAAGCTGCGCGCGGGACACAGGTCAAAATAAAGAATGTGGTGTGCCAATGAAGATTTTCGTTTTGAGAATGCTATTTGTCTGCGGCTTGGGACTGGCTCCGGCTTCCGCACTGGCGCAGTCCTGTACATTCACCACCACGGCCATGACATTTTCCGGATCGCCTTTGCAAGGCGGTGCGATCGATGCCACTGCAACCCTCACATCAACCTGTACGGCCGTGCTGGGTTTGTTTCGGGAAGTTTTGGTCTGCCCAAATATTAATGCCGGAACGGGTGGCACGGTTGCTTCCGGTGCCCGCACAATGACAGGGCCAACTGCATTGCAGTTCCAGCTCTATCAGGACTCAGCGCGACAAGTTGTTTGGGGTTCGTATAATTGGGCATTCGCCACCAGACCGCCTGCCATCCTGGTCGGTATTTTTCCGATCTTGGGCACTGGCACCACTACGACGACGATCTATGGACGAATATTGCCCAACCAGACGACAACACCACCCGGCGCTTACAGTTCTGTGTTTTCCGGGGCGCAAACGCCATTCCGATATCGGTTTGATGATGGCAACGGATGCGGAAGTGGTGCAGGAACAACTGCAGCGACAAGCTTTACCGCCAGCCTGAATGTTGCCAAGGATTGCCTGGTCTCTGCCACTAATGTCAATTTTGGCTCACGGGGTATTTTGAGCTCGAACGTTGATGCAACCGGCGCAGTGAACGTAACCTGTTCAGCAACAACGCCTTACTCAGTCTCTCTAGGAAATGGTTTGAATGGCACTGCTCCGACCGCGCGGCGCATGAGGAAGGGCGTGGGGACAGAATATGTAACTTACGGGCTTTATCGCGATGTAAACCGACTTTTGCCGTGGGGTGAGACTATTCCTACCAATACGGTCGCCGGTACCGGAAATGGCTTGGCACAAAACATCCCCGTTTATGCAACAGTGCCACCCCAGAACACGCCATCACCGGGGACTTATACAGATACGGTGGTTATTACTGTAACCTATTGAGCAGTAGGAGCCTTGAAAAAGCAAAAGGCCGGGAGCTACCCGACCTTCCTAAACTTATCTCAACATCAGTGCCAGTACATCCGTGGTCAAAAATGGAAATAAGCTATTCGCTATACATAACCATTACCCTCTCATTGCGACAGAATAATGACATTCTCCAAGAAACTTGAGCGCGTACGCAGTACAAATCGCGCTTGAGACCAAGGTGGACGATCAAGGTAAAGACAGGGTTAATGGAAATCAGAAAGTGGTCTGGTTTGCGAGCAACTTGCCAATAATTTTCCCCGCGGCAGCCGGGAGATCCTCGGCGATAAGGCCAAAGCCGAGATGATGGGCGGCCGCACCATGAATGAAGACTGCGGCACAGGCTGCCTCAAAGGCTGGCATGCCTTGCGCCATCAAGCCCGCAGTCAGGCCAGCAAGCACATCGCCTGAGCCTGCCGTCGCCAAAAGCGGCGTGCCATTTGTGTTGATTGCAGCACGACCGTCAGGCGATGCAATAATTGTGTCGGCTCCCTTATATATGACGATTGCACAAGCGAGCTTTGCCGCAGCACGGGCACGCTCGACCTTGGACGGCATGCTGGTTTCCGTTAGCTCTGGAAAGAGGCGCTTGAACTCGCCTTCGTGCGGTGTCAGCACCAGTCTGATGGCACCGGGTCCAGCTGCAGCATTAAACAGTGTTTCGCGCTCATCCTTGAACGATGTGATCACGTCTGCATCGAAGACGACACCGGCCTTGGTTTCGCTGAGAAGAGCCAGTGCAAATTCCCGGGCTTTCCGCCCTACACCGAAAGCTGGCCCGAGTACAAACGCCGCAACTTCGCGGGTTTCCGTGAAAGTTGCGAGATCGCGCCGGTTCTCGCATTTATGCAGCATAATCGATGTGAGGTGCGCGGCATTGGCCGCAAGCGCTTCTTCTGATGCGAGCAATGTGACGGCACCAGCTCCACTGCGTGCCGCTGCCAAGGCCGACAACCGCGCGGCGCCTGTCGACGTGGCACCGCCGGAAAACACGGCGACATGACCACGGGCATATTTATGGGTGTTTTCTTCCAGAACCGGCAGCCGCGCTTTCCATAAGGCGGGCGTGTTTTCAAAACACTGAGGCCTGATGGCGGTCAAAACATTATCGGCGATACCGATATCAGCGACAATAACTTCTCCACACAGAGTGCGTCCGGGATAAAGCAGATGGGCGGGTTTCTTGCGGAAGAACGTGATTGTCGTGTCTGCCTGAAAAGCCGTACCAAGAACCCGACCGGTCAGCCCGTCCAACCCTGAGGGTATGTCGATGGCAACGCGATGGCAGGTGGAGCCGTTTGCAGTGCTGATGGCAGTGGCGGCCGGGCCGCTCACCGCGCGATTGAGGCCCGCGCCGAAGAGGGCATCGACAATCACGCCAGAAGGTGCGGATTTGAAATCGGCAATGTCCTGCACTTTGATCGGACAATGCTTCGCAGCTTGCGCGGCATCGGTTCCGTTCTTTGGCTCGCCATGCGTCCAAAGGTTTACCGAGGCACCGCTCGCGCCGAGAATGCTGGCCACGACATAGCCGTCGCCGCCATTGTTGCCCGGCCCGCAAAGAATATGAAATCTGCTGGCATCGCCATGATGGCGCAGGAGATGGCGTGCAACAGCGTTGCCGGCATTGAGCATCAGGTGATAGCCGTCATGAATACCGGCCTTGATCGTCGATTGATCGGCGTGGGCCATTTCGGCGGGAGTTAAAATCTCATTTGCCATGTCGCGCGCGTTTCCTGCCGTTGTCATTCGAGCTTAATCGCTAAATTTTTATGGTGAAAGACTTTGCCGTGACAATGCATCCAAACTGCGCGTCGCGCGTTAGTGATCTATCACGCCAGGAGTAAATCATGACAACAAGTATCAAAGAACACATGGAAGTCATCGGTGCCGATGGGATTCACGTTGGAACGGTGGACCGCGTAGAGGGTGGCCGCATTAAACTGACCAAGAAAGACAGCGGCGAGGGCTCCCATAAAGGCCATCATCACTATATTTCAACAGCACTCGTAGCGGAGGTCGAAGGCGACAAGGTACGTCTTTCCGCAAATTCCGATGTTGCGGTCATGTTCGAAGAAGAGGCTTCGGACGACAGGTAAACCAGAAACCGACTGTATTTTTCGCAAGGAGAATCGCTTTGGGTGATCCACCGCAAATTCCCGATCCGGGTCCGGATACGAACCGGCCCGTTGATCCGGTGCCTGGTCCGCGTCCGGACGAAACACCGCCGCTACCGAATCCGCTGCCCGGCGAAATTCCGATAGAAGAACCGCCACCGCCGGAGCAATTGCCGGATGAGTTGCCTTTGCCCAATCCGGACGAAGTACGCGAGCCGCCTCAGCACGTATGAAAAAAAACAAAACGGTCGCTCAATGAGCGACCGTTGCGTTTGTGCTGAGCTTATCAACCTTTCGAAGGCATGTTCTTGTCATGATGTCTTTGGCCATGGTGCTTCTTGTGGCCATGGCGCATTTCGCTTTTGTCAATTTTCCCGTCTTCATTGCGATCCATGAGGGCGAAGCGTTTGGCCTTCTGCTTTTCGACTTCGGCAATCGTAACCACGCCGTCGCCATTTACATCAAGGCGCTTGGTCATGCGCTGAGCTTGCCGCTCAACCAGACGTTTCATCGCCATGGCTTCAATTTCCTGTTTGGAAAGGGTGCCGTCCTTATCGGTGTCTGCTTCCTTCAGGCGATCAATATTGGTAAATTCTGCCTGATCCAAGGCGCCGTCGTCGTTCGCATCGAGCCGGGCATTTCTCTTATGCTCATGGCCCGGAGTTTTAGTCGCTTCTTTGGCCACGGGAGGCTGTTCGGGTGTTTGCGTCTGGGCAAACGCGCCGCCGAGAGCAAAGACCGTCAAAAAGGTTCCGGACAAAGCGAGAGCGATAATTCGTTTCATTTTTTCTCTCCTGTAGCGCGAGCGGATTGTCCGCTCCGTGTACAGACCGTAGCGTTGCCAAAATGAACGGGAGATGATCGGCGAATTAATATTTTGTAATGCAAAGGCTGTGGCACAGCGGAAATAATAAAGACGGCCACGTTACTTCGCGGCGGCAGGAGAGACGTCAATCAGCCCGCCCGACCCTATCCTCAATTTGATAGCAGTCGCGCCTTGCCCTTGCGGGCAGATGGCTTGTGACAGATTTCAAAGGGAATTGATATCGTAATCTCAGGCTATTTAAGCGGCCAAAACAGCATCAGAGCAGGAACGGCGGTCAGCACGATGATCAGCGACAGGGGCAAGCCAAGCTTGGGGTAATCGTTGAACTTATAGCCGCCTGGGCCCATGACCAGCGTATTGCACTGATGCCCGATAGGGGTGAGAAAATCGCACCCAGCACCAATTGCCACCGCCATTAAAAAAGCCTCTGGCCGGAAGCCAAGGCCGGTTGCAAAGCTTGTCGCAATGGGAGCCATGACCAGCACTGTCGCCGCATTATTGAGAAATGGCGTCACGGCCATTGCGGCAATAAGGATCAGCGCCAATGCCGCGAAGGGCGGTAATTGATGAGCGATCTGCGTGAGGAAATGTCCGATCAAATCTGTTCCGCCGGTGGTTCTCAAAGCGTCGCTGACGGGAATAAGCGCTGCGAGCATAACGAGGATCGGACCGTCAATTGCCGTATATAAATCGCGCAGCGGTATGGCCTTGAACAAGACCATGGCAACCGCAGCCGCAAAGAAGGCTATAGATACGGGCAGGAGGCTAAAAGCCGTAACGCCAATAGCTGCCAGCAGAATGAGCAGCGGCACCAGCCCACGGCGCACGCTACCCAGCAATATGGTTCGCTTTGCCAGGGGAAGGCAGCCGAATTCACGCAGCAGATTGGGAAGCACGCTATCGCGGCCTTGAAGCACAATGACATCGCCTAACTGAAACCGCACTTCACCAAGGCGATCCTTGATCCGTTCACCCTGTCTGCTGATGGCAAGAAGATTGACATCATAGCGATCAAACAAGGCCAGTTCCCGCGCCGAAAGCCCGATCAATGGCGAAGTATCACCGACAACAGCCTCAATGGAATCGATTTCGGCAAGGCCGCCCGACTCCGAATGGGAACGATCGCGGGATAATTTCAGCTTTCCGCTGGTGACAATGGCATCAAGGGCTTTTGGATCGCCCTGCAAAATGAGGATGTCACCCTCGGCAAGTTTCGTATCGGGCAGGGGCGTGACATGTCTTTCATTGCGAATGATGGATGTCACGACAGCGCCACCCTCCGCCGGCTTCACCACATCGCTCATGCTTTTGCCGATAACCGTGGATTCCTTGGCTACAGTGGCTTCGGAAACATAATTTCGTATTTCAATTGCTTCGTCGGCAGAGATATCTTCGCGGGTTCGCACCGGCACAAGCCAATAGAACAGCACAAGATAAATGATACCCACCGCCGCAAGAGTCGCGCCAACCGGCGTGAAATCAAACATGGTGAAGCTTTCACCCACCATATCGGCGCGGATGCGCGAAACGACAATATTGGGTGACGTGCCGATCTGAGTCATCAGGCCGCCAAGCAGCGCACCGAACGACATCGGCATTAAAAATACCGAGGGCGATACGTTGGAGCGGCGTGCAAACTGAAAAGCGATTGGGATCATGATCGCCAGAGCGCCGATATTTTTAACAAAGGCTGAAAGAATGGTGACGACGATGACGAGGACCGCAAGCTGCGCCCTGACCGACGACAGGCTGGGGACAAAGCGCTGGACCGCTGCTTCCATAAGACCGGAACGGGCAACACCCGCACTCACCACCAGCGCGCTGCCGACGATAATCACAATCTCGTCGCTGAAGCCGCGAAACGCATCTTTATAAGGCACGACACCGACGAGCACAGCCACAAGCAACGAACACATTGCCACGACATCATAGCGGAAGCGTCCCGATATGAAGGCAGCCATCATGAGAGCGATGACCGTAAAGGACAGGATTTGTTGAGTGGTCATAAGGGTCTCGTTTTGTACCGAATTCGCGATAAGGCAAATTTGTTCCGCCCCAGCTCGGAAAACAGGAAAAATCGTTCTGCATTCGTAGGAGAACTAAGAGCGTGATTCCCTGGCGGAGTAAAACAGTGTCTGACAAGTTTGAACAATGCGCCGTGTATCGCACCCATGCAGAACCACAAACTGCATCTGAGCGACAGCCACGCAAAGTTGGGCACGCGCACCAGCTAAGCGTTATTTCGACGGAGGTATCGGGGCAGAAAGACTGTCGGTTTGAGATTGAACCGGGGAAACATCGTCTTTGGAAAGGAGCGCCACAGCGCCTAAAAGGCAAAATAAACCGATAAGAACGGCAGTTACAATACACTGATGTCTCATTAAACAGTCCCGTATGCGAAGGAAATATAAGCTAACCAATTTTTTTGACCATAATCGGGCCGTTTAAAAAAAAGCGACATTCGAATGTCTTATTAAACAGATTTGATCGCTATACATATAGTTTAAAAGTAATTCTAAAATATTCCATGCGATGAACGATTCTAATCTTGCGAAACCTTGCTATGCGTTCTTGACTATAGCGGTGAGGGGATAACGGGCGCTTGCGCCCGTTATCCCCTATTCATTAATCCATCTGGACGTTGGCGTCTTTAACGACCGGCGTCCATTTGGTGATCTCAGCCTTGACGTGGGCGGCCAGTTCTTCTGGAGTGGAGCCAACGATATCGGCGCTGAATTCCTTCATTTTACCGACCACGACAGGGTCTTTCATGGCCTCTACAGCTGCCTTGTTTAAGGTTGCGACCACTTCCGGTGGTGTTCCGGCCGGAGCAAACAGAGCATTCCAGCTATAGGTTTCATAGCCGGGGATTGTCTCGGCAATGGTTGGTACATCGGGGAAGGAAGCTGCTCGCTTAGTCGTTGTCACGCCGAGCGCCCGTAGAGTGCCGCCCTTCATATGGGAAGAAGAAGAAGGAAGATTGTCAAACATGATCGGCACCTGATTGCCAACCACGTCGTTCAGAGCGGGGCCAGCACCTTTATACGGAATGTGCTGCAGGGAGACACCGGCCATTTTCTTGAACAACTCTCCGGAAAGATGCAGCGGCGTTCCGTTGCCCGAAGAGGCATAGCTGTACTTATCCGGATTGGCCTTCAAGAGGTCGACCAGTTCTTTTACATTCTTTACAGGCAGCTCCGGATTGACGACCAGGACATTCGGCACGATGACCAGCAGCGAAATCGGCGTGAAGTCCTTTTCAGCATCATATGGCTTGGTTTTCAGGATGAGCGGATTGAGCGCGTGCGTTGCAACCGTTCCCATAAGGATTGTATAGCCATCCGGATCAGCGCGAACCACATTGCCTGTACCGAGGCTGCCGCCAGCGCCGCCGACATTCTGAACCACGATCTGCTGCCCAAGTATGTCGGACATTTTATTGGCGATCACGCGTCCGACCACGTCGGTCGACCCGCCGGCTGCGAAAGGAATCACCAATGTTACGGGGCGATCGGGGAAGGCCTGCGCCTGTGCGGAGCCTCCAAGAGCTGTTGCTGCCAGCAGTGAAAGGCCGAGGGCGAGACTAGCACGCCGGGTGATCGCAGATAGTGACATTCATTTTCCTCCCTGATGTCGCTTAGGTGATGGAGTTAGTAAAGCACGCGAAGCTGCCTGACGGAAGCACGTTAGGTCGAATGTTCGATTGGAGGCGCAGCATTGTTGAATCAAGTGAACGCAATCAGCATTTTTTTGGCGTCGTCATTTGCCGCACGGGCCGCTGATGCCACGACACAATCAGGTGTCTTACTCAAAATCCGAATCGTCGATAGGAGCCTTGCGTCCCGGGACCATAGCCCCGGTCGTTAACTCATTGCCAAGTTCACGATCAGCGGCGAGGGAAGCAATTTCCTCCGGATCGCGTAATCCTTGCGCAAAAAGCGTCATGACGATTCGGGCTAGCCTGCTTGCATCGGGATGAAGCCGGCGATCCCGGCCAAGAATAGTGGAGGCTGTTTCATGAGCGCGGTCCATAATGTCCCACTCATGCGGCGTGAATTGCGTTTCTTTGCGTGATCTGAATGGCAGCATCAGCCTCTCTCAGAGTGGAGCTTAAGATGACACAAGCTTATATTGGTTTTTCTCTATGTCCACGTGATTATGAGGTGGTTTTCCCGCGGCAGAACGCCAGAAAAGCAAAAGGCTTAGCGATTTCTCGCTAAGCCTTTGAAGTGACTGGCTCCCCGGGCCGGATTCGAACCAGCGACCAACCGGTTAACAGGCGCTTAGCGGTGTGTCTCAGATTGTCTCAACCGGTTCAACCAGTTTCTTTAACATTTTGTAGGCATTGATGTTTTTCAAGAAACCTGTACCATGATGTCTCATAGGGCAACATGAAAGCTCAACGATTTTGTTGCCCTTATGTTGCCCTGGAGACAAGTTGTAATGGCGGTTGAAAAAGTTAAGACCCTTACGGATGTTGGTGTTAAAGCGCTCAAAGCTGCTGATCCGGGCAAGCGATACATTCATAAAGATACTGAAGTTCCCGGCCTTGGCATCAGTGTCACAGACAAAGGAACAAAGACCTTTGTGCTCGTTGCGCGATTTCCTGGTAGTTCTAACCCGACAAGGCGGGCCATCGGTGAGTATGGCGCCATTAAGCTTGAGACTGCCCGTACCGTCGCTCGCGATTGGAAAAGCCTAGTTCGGCAAGGGATAGATCCGAAAGAACTGGAGACGAAACGGCGGCTAGAGGAACAACAGAAGCGCGACAATTCATTCGGCATGATTGTTGAGGAATACATTCGCCTGAAGGTTGTTGGCGACGATGAGCTGAAACCAAAGCAACGCAAAGGGTTGGCCGTCGCTCGCGAACTGCGTGACGAATTCGTCAATGATGTCAGGGACGGCGACAGGATAGTGCGTCATGGATTGAGGGACCGTCCGATAGTGGACATCACGCGTGCAGATATTACGCGCGTGGTCGACGATGCCGTAGCGCGTGGTGCGACCTATCAGGCGCATAACTTGCTCGGACATGCCCGTACATTCTTCAACTGGGCAATCGGGCGAGGGGTGTACGGTATCGAATCATCACCGTGCGACCGGATGAAACCCAAGTCAGTCATTGGCAAGAAAGCGCTACGCAAACGTGTTTTGAACGACACGGAAATCGCCGCGTTGTGGCGCGCATCCAGTCGGGCAGGGTATCCATATGGAAAATGCTTCCAAATGCTTCTGCTAACCGGTCAACGGAAATCGGAAGTTGCAGAAGCGCGTTGGCGCGAATTCGATCTTAAAAAGAAAATATGGACTATTCCTCCGGCGCGCATGAAGGCAGAGAATTCTCACGTTGTTCCTCTATCGGATGAAGTAATTGCAATATTGGAAACATTGCCCAAGTTCAAAAAAGCAGATCATCTTTTTACCACCACAGGTGGTGTGAAGCCGATCAATGGTTTCTCCAAAAGTAAGGCCAGGCTTGATAAACTGATGACGAAGTATCTTCGCGCCTATGCCCGCTTGATGGGGAGTGATCCGGATGGCGTTGAACTGCCGAGTTTCGTCATCCACGATATACGACGCACAATGCGGACGGGATTATCCAGTCTTCCAGGCGTTTCATCGATTGTAGCAGAACTTGTCATTGCCCATACTCAGAAGGGCTTGCATGCCGTCTACGATCAGCACTCGTATCTTGATGAAAAACGGAATGCGCTAGACTTATGGGCAAAAAGAATTACCGAAATAACTAGGCCGGCGCCCGATAATGTCGTTCAATTCAATCGGAAACCCGCTTGACGTGAATTGCTTGCTATCGGATATCTAGACTACACGACACGCCATGTGATTCGTATCTACCAATGGAGACGCCAGCGATAATTTGCCAACGCAACGCCTAACCCGGTTCGAGTGGTTTGCGCGCAATATAAGTTGAAAACAGAAGCACGAACTCATGTGCTCCCATCATACTTATATAAGTGCCGAAACAACTTGTTCCTCCCGGTGATGGCAGGACATGAGGCAAGTTATGAGACTATTGTCGTCGAAAGACCTGAAAGCTAAGGGCATCGATGTATCGAGAGCGCAGCTTTACAGGCTTATGAATGCTGGCAAATTCCCAAAACCCGTAAAAATTGGCACTAAAAGCAACGCTTGGGTTGAAGCCGAGATCGATGCTTGGATGATGTCCCGCATCGAAGAACGCGACCGGGGTGCAGCAGCATGACTGGCGCGGACCACGAGCGTAACGACGCCGTAACTCAAGCGGCGCGATGGTATGCAACTCAGAAACATGATCCTTCGCGGCCTGCTGTACCCATGTTGCGGGAACGGTTCGGCCTTACACCCTTGGAAGCATGTGAAGCGTTGGCAGAAGCGCGCTCGGTTCATGTGAGATCGCTATGACCCGGCGCGACTTTTCGCGTGAGCGGTCCCGGCGTGTTATTTCCGCCCAGGGCAGTGAATCTGTTCGCGGAGGCGACTTATTGCCAGGCACGCGAAAGATGCAGCCGTCCAAAGCTGAGCTACGCGCTGAAGCTGATGCGGCGATCCAACGTGCAGTAGCTATCACCAAAGAAGTCACATGCGTCTGTGGACACCGTGCGAGAGTAAAGGTTCCGGTCTCAATGTTGGGAAAACCCTTTCGGTGCAAACAGTGCGATAGGAGTCGCAATTGAGGAAGCCGGTGGATGCCAAGATCAATTTTGCCGCGGTTCCGGCCAGGACTATCGGTGATAAGTCTCTTACAGCAGAAGAACTTCGTGTTCTTATGGCAATTGCGGCTCACGACCGTTTTGGGGCAAATGGCATAGGGTGTTACGCTAGTCACCCAAGGCTGTCTGGCCTTGCGAACTGTCATCTGAAGAGCCTCTCGCGTTCGCTTCGGATGCTTGCTGAACGGGGATATATCACGGCTGATGTGCATCCTCTCAACCGGAAACAACGAGTTTATAAAGTGGTGTATTCCGAAGAAGATGCGTTGTTCATGAAGTCATGCCGACCTGAAAAGGGTAACGAGACTGCTACCTATTCAAAGCCATTAGGTAACGGCGTTGCTACCAATAATGTGCCGGTCGGTAACAAAAGTGATCCCAATGACGCCGGAATAGGTAACAAAGGCTCAAAAAAAGCCCTTCCAGATCAATTGGTTGAGAAGCCTAATATATTCTGCGAAGCAGAGAAGAAATCCAGTCAAACTGATAATATAAATTCCGAGGGATCGGCAGCATCGCTGCAAAGAACTCTGCAAACATGGACAGAGACGGATACGGGTAAAGTTCTCGGTACAATCGAACAAGCCATCAAGAGCAATTCCATTGCACCCAGCGATATCGACAGTTGCTTCAGAGTTCTCGAAGGTATCATGGGTGCATACGAGTATGGAGCACCACTCTATGGATGGGCCTATCGCTTGAATGAAGAACTCGGTTCGTTGGCGGAGGAATGAGGTGTTGCGAACGCTCGCATGACGCGTTGCAACATTCCCTACCAGCGGAAAGTCAGCCGAGAGTTAAGAGCAACCGGTGATCAACCGCTTGGTCAACACGATAATTGTGCAGTAAACTCAGTGTTTATCGGTAGTTATTGCTTGTTTTCTGGTTTTCGGGCAACATACGGGCAACTTCCGGTTTGATTCCGATCGTGTATCGCAGTGACGTTTTTCGGGCCTCGATGTCTATCAACAGTACTTTATAGGATCCGCGTTATGGCAGTTCGTCACGATTACAGCCCAGCAGCGCTAGTAAAGGCTCGGAACAAGCAGCCGGTCAAAGCGTCTGGTAAGGGTGCCGGCCTAACCCCCCGAGTGCGTCTTGCGCTCGAACAGATGGTGTTTGGTGTCGACGGCGATATCACCTCGAAGATCAATCAAACGACTGTATGCGAGAAGGCTGGGATTACTACCAGGGCGTTTCGAGCAGCGTTGAAAAAGCCCGCTGTCTTGGCGCACTATCGGGAGCTGTTGCAGTTGCTTCGAGAAGGTGAGCGCGCAGCCAATCTCCACACCGCAATTCAGATACGAGACAGCGATGCGCTGAAGACAACAGCAGCTGGTCAGAAGATACGCCTTGCAGCCGCAGCACAGCTTGACGCTGACCTCATTGACAATCGGGGTGGCGTCACAGTGAACGTAGGTGTGCACGTAGAGACACCGGGCTATGTCATCGACTTATCCGAACCACCAATGATCATCGAGCACACATCCGCTGACAGTGAGATAGTTCTGGCCGGTCAGCTGGTGGAGGCTGAGTGAATGCGTGGCGCCCCGCCCCCCTTTGCTGCTGGACGGCTTTGTCAGACAAGGCCCCCAAAAATTGCGCGGCCCTATCTACAGTCCACCCTCAACCCCTGTGTAATACCCTTAAAAACATCGGCTGGAATTCATTCATCTAGTTGGGAATATTCTGATGAGCACACCGTTTCTAATTCGTGAGTATCCAGACCTTGTGAAGACCCTGATACAGCGCCGGCATGAACTTGGAATGAGTTCCATGGAACTAGACGCCCGAGCCGGTTGGCAGGAAGGCTACACAAGTAAGCTTGAGAACTGGGAAAAGGATTACGGCAGAAGCATCGGCAAGATGTTGCTTCCCGTTTGGCTTGAGGCGCTGGACATATCCATGATCCTCGTCGGACATGATCGTAAGGCCGCGAAGTAACGTGCGGATTAATCATGCGAACTGAAGGATTTTATTTTTTGCTCAAGATCATCAATTTTGTCATTGAGGAAACCGGTAAGTGATTGTTCGTACAACAACCGAATTTCTTCTCGCGATAGCGTTACAGCAATCTCAAATCTGCCGTTCAATGCGATTTGATCTGATACAACAACGAAGCGAACATTTCCCATATCAGAGACGTCGGAATTCCCGATGGAAAGGGGGGCGTCGAACACCTTGTGAGCACCAACCACGTTTCTCTCGTACCCGGTCGCCTTGATCTTCATTTTAATGCTCCATCGGCAAGCTTGCCTACAATATGCTGGGCAACTGATTGATTGTCGACCATGAAGCAAGACTACATAGTAGATTGGTCGAAGTTAATAAGAAACAGTCAATAGTTACGGGTGCTGAACAGTCCAAGCCAAATGACTTGGGAATATCGCTTTTTTCAGGTGGTATACAAATTTTCCGACGTCCAAAAAGTAGTTTGGATAAGCTTTTTTCAGGTTTTCAACCCGGTCAATCTCGACCAAGACAGTATTCCGGCTTCCATTATTTCTTTCCTCAAGGGCATACTGGCTTGCCGATGCTTCGAATTTTCGATACGGCGCGACTGTTACTTCGTGGTTTGCATTATCGTATTGGATGAGAAAAAACTTGAAGCTGCTTTTCTCATAGTAGTTGGAATAGTGGATTGCTTGCTTGAAACTCTCTAGAGTTTTGATCGCGCCAATCCTTCGTTCAAGTTCGATTAACTCCTCCTTTCGAACTTTGCTGTCTGGAGAAGTACCGGGAACGATGGCACATTCTTCGGACAAAGCTAACTCGGAAGACATTAACTCAAATAATCTGAGCCAATCCGGATTTCCTTGCCCGCCCTTGAGATCTTCGTTTCGATAAAGACCAACGGCCTCAACTGCTGTTGCCCAGGAGTGCTGCAATTCCGTTCTAATTTGCATCTCAATTTGGAGATTGCTGTGTGCCGGGTATTCTTCGCCGCCCTGAAATTGCAATATGATATGATGGCTGCGATACCCTCCTTCTTTAGGCGCCTCAATGTAGTCTTTCTGTCGGGAGAAAGTATGCGCTGATCCTCCATGTTGATAGAAAGCAACAAGGGATTTCAGTTCGTCCATGTTTGCCAATATCGCTCGGCATCCACCCAAGTCCTGAATCTGGTTCAATCGTAATGTCGTCGTGGAAAGCTTTTTGCGTATTGATTGCATGCGCTTCATCCGAGACGCAGTGATTGCGTTGAGCCTATATCCGCGAGCTTTTCCAGATAATTCATGCCGAATGCGATAGAGTGGTAAAAAATGCGCATTGCGCCAATTATAAGCAATTCGAAATGCTTCGACAGCGTCACGATAACCTTCGTCTGTCGCTGGAAAGCCTTTCAGTAACAGCTTGCCAGCGTGAGCCACGTCACTTTTCGTGTATCGGGGGGAGACGAATTCAGCCACCAACGTCATCCCATTATGACGTTCCAATCGATCTCATACCCAGCAGCTTTCAGTTCTTTGGCGAGGTCGGATCGCCACCCACCGTTTGCGTCGAAGGAAGTGTAAACAACTCCCAAAATATCTGAGGGTATTTCCAAATCTCCACTTTTTAGCGCGCAAACCCGATCTCGCCCCAATCGGCCGATAAAGTACCCTAGTTCAAGAACAACATTCTGGCGTGCCCTTGCGGTTTGCTCACCGTTCTTAGCGCCACCAATATCATCCGGTGTTAAAAGAATGACAGCAAATCCTACGTCCGCATTTGCCTCGAATTTTTCTATCACCGTTCGACCTTTGTTTGCCTGCTCGTGCAAAATGACTACTTCAAAGCCAAGCTTTTCCAGCAATCGAGCAACAGATTCTCTGACTCCTTCGTCATGGCCGTGAACCAAAAAAATACGGCGATTTCTCGTGTCAAAGGTAGGTCGACTTGGAGCCTTATTGGGGTCAATCGACACTCCTTCTTCTTCAATTCTCTCTTGCAGTGCTTCGACAGCAGCCTGAAGTAGAGTGAGAGATTGCGTTTTACTCCTAACAAGGCTTTCGCGGATGGCATGGAGTGGTGTGTCTTCATACATATTTATTGGCCAGCTAAAATCAGAGGCCCCGCGATATCTGTTGTAATCCGCCGACTCATTCCCAAAAGTTCGTATTAATGCCTCGTCAACTTTTGCATGCAGTTCGCTGGTTATGTCGTCCACATTTGCTGTAGTAATTGCGTTTGGCTCGAACGCTTGAACTTCGTCAATTCGTTTCCGAAGACGTGGTATAGCTTTCTGCATTTCTTCTACGGATAACTTTGCAGGTAAAGGCGCTGTATAGGATGTTGTGCGACGGGCCATAATTGTGTCCTTCTCAAGGTTGAAACATTACATGCTAAATCCTTGAAAAAAGGAAGGTCAGGAATGGCTTGTACCCAACCTGTACTTTGAGCCGTTTGGCGGCGTTTGATATTCCTCGGTGTGACTTCTCACACGCCGGAGCCGCGTAATGTCGATTGCAAACTGTCTTGCCAAACTCGTTGCTGCAAACCGCATCACGCAAAAAGCTGCTGATGATGCGCTCGCCATTCATGAGGGTGTGCAAGGGCGGCTGTATCCAGAAATGGGACCGGCTACAGCGGACGCAGGGGCGGCACTGGAAGCGGCGCGCATCATGGCGCAGGCTGCAAAGGAACGGAAGCTTGAAGCCGCACAGCAGGCTATAAAACAAGTTGCCATTCTCGACCGCATGGAGAAACATCCTCAAGGGAAAACCACGGGCCTCATGAGTGCGCTGGTTCGTGACAACTGGGAAGGCGGCGCGGCTATGGGAACCGCGCTGAATATTGAAAGCCATGCAGAGGCCGTTACCAAGAAGCTTCTCAACATTGCCGATGGTGCTTTGCAGCCCTATGCCTCCCGTGCTGCTGGTTTGCCTGGACTTCAAGGCCATATGGATTCAGTTTGGAACGTTGTTGATGAGCTATTCGGCAAGGATACCGGCGACGAATCTGCCAAGGCTGCTGCAAAGGCTTTTACTGATACAACGAAGTATGCCCTTGATCGCGTAAAGCGAAGCGGCAAGCGGGTTGCGGCGCTGGAGGATTGGCGCTTGCCTCAATTCTGGGATGCCTCCCGCGCCAAGAAAGTTACAGAGCGCGAGTTCCTTGACGATCTAATGATAGAAATCGAGTCCGGTAACATGCGTGTCATGGACAAGGCCGGGTTCGGTGAAGCTCCAAAAGCCGCGATTCCCGGCATTATTCAGAACGCCTACAAGGATATCACCCTTGGCCGTGGTACTGGTGCTGCTGGTCCGTCTGGTTTTTCAAATCAGCTTCGTGTTTTTCGGTTCGACAATCCTGACGCTTACAAACGCTTGATGAAGAAATACGGCGTTGGCGACGGCGGTCTTTATAATACGCTGATGGGTCATATCGGCGGCATGGGGAAAGAGATTGCGTTCGTTGAAACGCTTGGGCCTCAGTACGAAGCGAATTTCAAGAAGCTGCTCGAAATAGCCAGCCGTGACGATGCGGAACGCGCAACCACATTCGGCGCACGTCTGAAGCGATCGATCAGCATGAACAGCCCCGGCGCGGTTCAGCGCACATACGATTCGTTGTCGGGCAAGCTTGGTTTGCCTCAAAGTGAACTGATAGCTGCATGGGGCGGTGCGATGCGCAACCTTCAGACTGCTGCCCGATTGGGTTCCGCAGCTATCGCCGCCATTCCCGGCGACAGTATGACTATGACGCTTGCCGCAAATTACAATGCTATACCCGCTTCTGCCGTCCTCGCACGTTTCGCGAAGGATGTCGGCAAGGGAAAAGAAGTAGACGTACTGGCGCGCCAGCTTAACGTTACTGCGGCATCGGTTATTGACTCTGCACTCGGAGCAAAACGGTTTTCAGACGAAATCATCGGTCAAGGATTCACGGGTCGAACCGCCGACACAGTAATGCGCTTGTCTGGTCTGAACGCTTGGACTGAAGGGCTGAAGCGCGCCTTCTCCATGGAGTTGATGGGACTCATTGCCCGCCAATCCGAACACAAGTTTGAAAAGCTCGATCCTACGTTTCGCGGCTTTCTTGAGCGGTATGGGTTCAATGCGGCTGATTGGGATGGTCTACGTTCAGCGCCGCATCTTGAAGCTGATGGAGCAAAGTTCTTCGATGTAAACTCGGTCGAGGATCAGCGGCTTGGAGATCGGATGATGTCAGCGATCATCGACGAGCGGCACATGGCAGTGCTTGAGCCAGATGCGCGAATCCGTGGTGCGGTTGCCGGTGGCACTCAGCGCGGAACTATTGTCGGTGAAGCGGTGCGATCTGCGACACAGTTCAAATCATTCCCGATGACTTACATGATGACGCATATGATGCGCGCTGCTGCCCAAGATGGTAATTGGAATAAAGCCGCGTATGGGGCAAAGCTTATCGTGCTGATGACAATCGCCGGTGCTGCCACGGTACAGGCTCAGTCGATCATCGCCGGTCGTGACCCCCAAGACATGAATCCGATGGACAACCCGCAATTCTGGATGGAGTCATTTATCCGTGGTGGCGGCGGCGGTATGCTTGGCGATCTGGTGCATTCCTCGACGACACGCGGTGGCGATGGGCTGAAAGAGTTTGCCATGGGTCCAGCGCCCAGCACGATCACGACCGCTACTGGTGATTTGATGCAAGCATTGGCCGGCAAGAAAGATTTGAATGGCAAAATGGTGGCCCAGCACATCAAAGCTTGGGTGCCAGGATCATCGCTTTGGTATTCGAAACTTGCGACAGATCGGCTGATCTTCGACAACATTCAAGCCATGGTCGATCCAGATTACCGCCAGTCTTTCAGCCGGTATGAAAAGCGGATGAAGAAAGAATTCGGTCAAACGTTCTGGTGGGGACCGGGTAAAACATCACCCGCACGCACGCCGGAACTGCAACCGATGAATGGTCGGAGATAGTCGTGTCGTTTATCAATCTCACCAATGTTTCAAACAAGCCTCGTACTTTGGCCGAAGCAATCCACCCATTTACTACTGGGTATATCGAACCTTGGCGCGTGCCGGAAGCGCAACGACAGGAACTTGAGGCCACGATGAACAACATCCGCGCAATTCAGAACGGCGGTATCTTGTCACTACTAGCGATAAAGCGGTCATGATGAATAACGGGCAAGCGTTAAACTCGCCAACAAGTTGACGAACCAAAGAACTTCTAGGCATCAAGCGTAACTACTGAGCAGTTCATCTAGATCATCGGCCATGAGATTGGCATAGAATTTAGTATTGGCATATGCGGAACAAGCTTTTTCCATGCTTGCAGGCATTGCATTGTGGGAAACGAACATGGGATGCTCCATCGAGGATAGTTCCAATTGGATAGCGGTCATTCCAGCTTCCAGGATTTTTGCCTCACGTTTTGCTGAACGAACTGTTTGATGAAGCAGTGGCGCGAAGAGATGTTGAGCTTTTGTGATATCTTCACTGTCGATGAGATCTAAGAATTTACGAAATTCTTCGAGCATGGATCGATAAAATGCAGCCGGTTGATTGTTTTCAGCTTTATAGATTCGCAGCACGTCATCAAGTTCCGAAATCACTTCCCGTAAATAGTATGTAAGGGGAATTGCTGCGCGTTCCAACAGCAGTTTATCCGTCCTTAAATTGAGATTGAGAAGGTCTTCATGTCGGCTTTGTTGCTTTCGATCAGAAATCTGCATCTGCCGGATAGTAAACCCCGCGGCTAGCACCGCCAAAATGCCAGCTATGAGAGTCTGCCATCGATAAAACCAGAATTTGTCGCTTGACCACGGCATTTCAAAAACAAACGTCATCGCCACAAAAGTCAGCGCGCAAAATACGAACGCAAAACCCAGCCACGCCGTAGCCATAAAGATTCTCTCGACGACCTTCCAGCTGTTTTCCATAGATCGCCCCCCAAAATGACGGTGAGTATCACACGTTTTGAATAGCACAAAACCTGTGCTTTGCAGCGGTTGAAAGACCGCTTCAAATTGTCGGGCATGGTCACGATCACGCCGTCCGAACGCTTTACCCCTTATACTCCTGTCGTTCCCACGACTGCGTTTCCCGTCAACTTCCCGATCTTTGATCCGGATGACGTCAAGCTGCTGCTCAACGGCGAGGAAGTCACCGGCATTACGGTTACGGCAACCTTCATCGAGGGAATAGCCACGGACGCCGTAGTCAATGTTATGGGTTCTGGAATCATCGGCGAAGTGATCGTCGTCGGTGTACGGATGCCGCGCCGGACTGATCAATATCAGGCCGGCAGGCCTCTCACTATGGGCGATCACAACTACTCCCTGAACCGCCTGACTATCGAGAATCAGGAGCAGCGTCGCGATTTATCCAGGTCCCTTAAATTATCAATCGGGGCGGGAACTATTCCTGATTTGCCTACGGCGGAAGCTGGGAAAGTCCTTGGTTGGAATTCGGACGGAACTGCCATAGTTAATAGAGATGCTGTGTCAGCAGGTGCAGCAGGCGCAGCAGGCGCAGCAATTTTGATGTCGGAAACGGTTGAACAAGTACGGGATTATCTTGACCTTGTTCCAGGCCTAGACGTTCAAGAGCATTCTGACAATCTCGACATTTTTGCTGGTATGGAACTGGGGGCAGCTGGTCTCGCTAACCTCTTGGCCGAAAATTACACCGAGGTGTTGGCGACACCTGTTAATGGCACGGTTACTGACGCGAAACTCGCATCTGCATTGTCCAATAGCTTGGTCACAGTCTGCGCCAGTGCCGCTGCTGCCAAGGCCGTTGACACAACGCGTTACACGATGCTGTTTCGCAAGTCTGCCACATCCGGCGCATCGCGCATGTTTGGCTGGAGAACAGGCGACTATACCGCACGCATTGCCGCCGATACCACAGGAGCTATTTTCTTCAAGGCGGATGCCATTGCCGCGTCAGCAGGCGCTTGGGTTGCGCTTGATGGCGGGTGGGCGCTCGGGCAATTCGACCCGCTCTGGTTTGGTGCTGTTCCTGATTGGGACGGCTCAACCGGAACGGATAATGCTGCAGCATTCAATGCCATCTATGCCATGCGGACAGTCCTGCCGTTGATGAATATCAAGATTGGCGCCGGGGCATATCGCTTCGCCTCACGCCTATCGTGGGCCTTCACCTCCGGTCAGCATTGTACAATTACCGGCGCGGGTTGGGATGTAACGCAGCTTGTGTGGAACATTGCCAGCGGGGGGATTGCGATCAGCTATGAAGGCGATGTGCGCCAGAACGGCAGTTCGCTCAAGATTTCCGATTTCGCCATCATCACCAATCAAGCCCCGGCATCTGCCGGCACCGCACTGCAAATTACTAATACTCCGTTCGCGGAGGGCATGACACAGCCTGGCCCGACAATCCAAAATGTCATGGCGCGGGGATATGACAGCACCTTTGGATGGGGTAAGGGTTTTGATTTCGTCGATTGTTGTTCCACTAAAGTTTCCAATTGCTGGGCGCTCGGTAAGGCATCAGATTATACGATGATCGGTTTTGATGTCCGTGGTGGGGCGCTTAACCGCTGGTCCGATCATACGTTCGAAGGATGCCGAGCATACTGGTATGACAAGGCCGTCCGGATGGCGAACCTTGGAGAAGGTATCGTCATCGACAAAGGGTTGTTTGTTGCTGGCCGGGTCGGAGTTTTTGACGCTGGCGAAGCTGACCGTCCGTTGCACCTTTCGGTTACAAACACGCATGTTAATGCCGATACGGCTGGGATTCAGTCCTTTGGAGGCGGCGCGCAGGCACTCCTTAGCGGCAACTTGATTTACGAATGGGTCAACAATACGGGGGCGTGGGCCGGCATAAGTTTGGCTGACTACACCGAAGTCACAGTGACAGGCAACCAGATCACGGCATGGCCGCTTACTCGTACTAAGGTGGGTATCCAGCTTGGCAATGTGACGCGTGGCCTCTGCACTGGCAACATGGTGCGTGGTGTGACCGATCCATTGACAAAGGGTATCGTCACATCCGGAACGAATGTTATTGTTGATGGAAACCTTTACAGCAACTGTACGGTCAGAAACGACAACAGTGCAACGCAAAGCTATACGTGCAGCGAAAAATCATGGGGATCAGTGGATGTTGCCTTTACCGGTAATGCTTCGTTGGTGGCCAATGTCCCGCACAATATGGCGCAAACTCCCAATTGGGATCGCATCACGGTTTCGGCCCGCTTTGTCAGTGGTGCAGCGACCCTCACTGTCAATCATATTGGTGCGCCGACAGGATCAGTCGTCCCTGTGGCCTTCACCCTCAGTGGCTTTGTTAGCTCAGGTACCGCCCGCATTAACGTGAAGTGCGAAAAAGAATAAACAATATGGGTTCGACCCATTGATAACGGCAATCGTCACGCTTTAGCCACGCGCCGCCCACCATGATTGCCGTTTAGCTGGGCAAGCACGCTGTAAACCTGTGCTTTGCAGCGTCCGCGCATTTGTTGGAGATTGATCTCTATAGTTATGGAGATCGATATGCCGGTCACAGAAGATCAATTAAAAGTTCGACAAGCGGAAATACACAATCGCATTGATGTGATCGTACGCGAGCGGATTGAATGCACCCTCGCTGGCACTCCTTTTGTCAATGGCGGCGAACTTTCCCAGCTGTATTCCGAAGCTACCGCGATCAGCGAAGCCTTGCCTATTGCGCGCGAGCGTGAAGCCACCAATCAAACCAGCACTGAAGGAAACGCCAATGAACGCCACGGTTGAATCACTTACCGCGCAAAAAACAGCACTCAAAACCGAATTCGATGGTTTGGTAAAAAAGCGTATTGCCGCCACGAAATCGGGCAAAACCTTTGACGGCGGCACTGAGCTTCAGCGCATCCAAAGCGAAATTGCGGTGATCGATGAGGCTCTGCCAGTTGTCCAGGCTGAAGAGGACGCTGAGTACGAGCGTGAGCTTGCGGAACTTCAAGAACTCCAACTTCAGCAGAAGAAAGATGTTCTACAAGACGAAAATAAGCGTCGTTCCGTTTGTATCAAGCTTGCAGAAGAGCATGCTGCGATGATGGTTGGCTTTATCAGTGAGGCACTTAAAACGGTGGACCAAATAGACAGTTCATACCGTAGTCTGGGAGTTCCTCACGAAAACCTGCGGATAAACACCGAAGACCGGCTTGCAGCACGGCTTTGTCGCAAGCTTTCCAAAATCCATTCAAATTGGGGGACACGAAATACGTTCGGCAACCTAAGTTGGGGCAATGAACAGCCTCGCGAAGAAAGCTGGGTTGACGAAGAAGATTACCAGTTCAATCGGCAGATCGACGGTGTTCTCAACGTTCTTAAAATGAAAAAGGAAGGCTAATGGCAGCGCCCGATAAGTTTCTGTCCGGCCCGGCTGTGCGAAAGCGTTATGGCGTTAGCGCACAGTCACTGCACAGGTGGATGAATGATTCCGATCTGGCGTTTCCGCGACCCATGCTGATCAGGCGCAAGCTTTATTTCAAGGAAGCGGATCTACTTGCCTGGGAAGCAAAGCATTCCGTCTCCCTGGATATTTAACCGACGCTTCTGATAACCAACCAAGGTGCCGGGGAATTAGTTTCCTCGGCGTTTTGCTTCTTCATACTCAGCGACAATTTCTGCATTCATTTCCGTCTGACGATCATCAGAGAGAGCATCGAACCTTCGTTTAGCGCGCTGCGCCACAACTTCGATTTCTGGTTTGATTAGATCAAACGGTTCCTCGACTCCCCTTAGTGTATATTCTGCCGAAGTATCATCCGACATCAAGCGTGCAGCGGTGTTTTTCTCATCTGCTGCCCAATCACGGTAAGCCTTAATGAAAATCGCCTCTAACCCCTTGATTGGGATTTTAGCGTACTTCCGGCCGCGCTCGACATAGGACTGAACTCTGTTCAGACTGCCAGTCGCAATCGCATGGTGAGCAGCGCTCTTCGCGTACTCTTCATCATCATTTGACATCGTTCACTCCCAACCTGATGAGCACACATTAATGGCAAACTATCTATTCATGACAGACGCCGAGATCGCGAAAGTACTTGGGCTAGGCACTGAAGAATTCAAAGCTACTGCGATAGTACTGGAACGAGAAGGGTTTCCCTTCCCAGATCCACTATTCAAGCGCAGACGCTATTGGCCCGCCGTTAAAGCATTCTTTGACCATCGATACGGTCTATTGCCCGAACGTCCTTCAGTGACCATGGATGGCAAAGAAAATTGGTAATTATTTCTTTCTCAATCGCACGCCTGCGCCTTCGCCGTTCTCAGCAACGAAGATAACCCCGGCATTTTCCAGTGCAGTTGCGATGTTCAGTACGGTTTCGTCTTTCAACTTTTCACCGCGTTCAAGCCGCGCAATCGTATCGGGTGAAACGTCTGCTAATTTTGCCAAATCTCTGACACCTAGACCCAACGCGGCGCGCGCCATCCTACATTGCAAATCAATCATTTCAGAACACCGTTACGATTTTAGTTGACGAAAAGTTAAAACCAACGTTATCGTATCACTGTTACGATTTTCTTACTAGGAGATAAGATCATGCCGAAACAATCGATTCCGGCCACCGCCGAAGGTTTGCCGTCAGCATACTTGAGCACGGCTGAGATAACTCGTTTCTATGACGACATTTGCGGCCTTTCATCCATGACAAAAGCCTTAGCTGACATGCTCGACCAATTGCATCCCGGACAGTCTGGACAATACGAGGTAGGGCAGGCGTCGTTCGCGTGGAATGATGTTGTTTCCCGAGCGGCACGCCTTGAGGTTGATTTCAGCAAAGCAATTCACCAAAAAGCGACCGCTAATTCAGATGCCCCAAAACGTCCCGTCCAGTGCGATCTAATCGACGGCATGGATATGCTGACGCGAGCGAGGGATTATTTCGAATTATTGCTGATGGCTTCCGAGCGGATTACGGAGGATCGCGAAAGAAGCGCCTTCACTACAGTACTCGATCAGGGAATCATCTGTTTGAGTGACGGGATCAGTTACGTCTGTGAAGCGCGCTACAAAGCATGAGCATTGGAAAGTGCTGATTGTTGCCCCAAGTGTTGCCCCAAAGTCCCTGGAAAAGCAAAAGGCTTAGCGATTTCTCGCTAAGCCTTTGAAGTGACTGGCTCCCCGGGCCGGATTCGAACCAGCGACCAACCGGTTAACAGCCGGTTGCTCTACCACTGAGCTACCGGGGAATAGCTTTTCAGTCATCAGCGAGGTGGCCTATAGCAAAAGGGTTTCGCTTTTGCAAAGGACCATTTCACTTTTTTTCACTTAATGTGCACAACAAAACGCTGGCATCAGCAAAAACACTTCCTACATCAGGGCTATCCCGTCCAATGAAGCAGAAGGATTTTGAGTGTCCGACGGACCTAAACAGACCGATAACCTTGGCGATCACGCCGAAAAGCCTCACAGGCGACGGCATATCCGCATTCTCGGACGGCACATACCCGTGCCGCAATCGGTGGCAATGCGTCGCACGCTTGGCGGAGGGTTGGTTGCGGGAGGCATATTGGGCTTTCTGCCCGTGCTTGGATTTTGGATGGTTCCTTTAGGCCTCGTTGTGCTCTCACAGGATTCGGCCATCGTCCGGCGCAAACGCCGCCAGCTCGAAGTCAAAATTCTGCGCCGCTGGAAAGCCAGCCGGTTTGGCACAGACAAAGACAAAAATTGACGCTGCTTACGGGCACTCTGTGCCGAAGTTGTGCTGTGTGAATGCGGCCTGTCTGTGAATCAGTGATTTTAGCTGTTGCAGCACAAAACAAAAACGACTATTCAGAACGCCGCGAGTGACCGAGTTCAGAATGAAAATGCGTCACTTTTATAAGTAGTTAATTCCATTAGCTATTTGCAGTTGAGGCCTCGTGGCGGAGTGGTTACGCAGAGGACTGCAAATCCTTGCACCCCGGTTCGATTCCGGGCGAGGCCTCCAACGCCTAAATTCCCGAGCATAAGTACCTGACTTATAAGGCTTTTTTCTCAGGTGTGGCAGCTTGGGACGCCACCACACCTTCAGGGTGTGGCAGCTTGTTCTCTATTTCACCCCAATTGATTTTCGAAACGGCTTGCACGGCGAGCTTCGCACGCTGCGCATTGCGGGTATAAATCTTTGACGTTTTTGGGTCAGTCCAGCCAAACATTCCTTCAAGCATTAAGTCGGTAGCTTCGTTCTCGGCCATGTTCGTAGCCAAGCCCTTGCGTACGCTGTGAGCGGACAAATGTGGCAGGCCAGCCTGGGTAAACCAATCAGAAACGCGATTGCCTAATCCTTTGATTGAGTAGGCCTTGTTATGCTCGGAAATCATGTAAGCCATCCCTTTGAGTGGATGGAGTTTTAAAACCGCATCTAAAATGGGATGAATCGGTATTTGTAGAATGACGGGTTTTCGGTTGCGGTTCTTAAAAACCTTGAATTCGAGCTTGTCCCCCCGCCGATGCTGAGGGCCGATCTGGGCAAGATCGGAGACGCGAACGCCCGTGAACATTAAAAGTGAAATCGCCAGAACTGCTTTTGAAGCTTGGCCATGATATTCAATGAATTGGCTGATTTCTTCCATGCGCGCAGTTGCATGTCCATCCGTTTGCTTGCGAAATGATGCGACCAGCTTTGCAATATTCTGCTTTACCAAAGGTTGGGGCTTCGCAGACTTGCCAGCTTCAAAAACCTGTCGAAGTATTTTTAACCGTTCGTCGGCGGCAAAGGGAGTTTCTTTTTTTCGGTCTCGCAGCACTTCGATGTTTGCCGCGTCGAGGATAGCAATCGGCATATAGGCGTAAAGACGCTTGTCGGTCTTGGATATTGGCTCCAGCAACATACTGTCGATAATGGCTCGGCGCTTGGCCTGAGTTGTAGAATCCAAGCTTTGAAAAGCATTGCTTTGCAGATAGTGCGAACAAAGAAAGTGAAAGGTATTCGGTCGGGCCACGCCTGGCAGGGTCAATTCATCCGATACAGCAGCTTCTGCGATGATGGTGCCATTTCGGGCTGCCCAGTACGCTTTTGAGAACTCTTCGCTGTGCGGGTTATCTGGAAGTCGACAAATCCTTTGACCATTGATCCGGAAATAATATCTCAACTTACCGTGTCGAGAACGGTTCGTTTCGATAAATGGCTGATCAATTGTCGCCAAATCGTTCATACCGATGCCCTCCAGCTGGATACATCGGCCTCTCTTTCGCCATCTACAGGCCACTCTGCCATGGCCGCTTCGATTTCAGCTATACGCCAAAACTTGCGCGTATGCCAAATCCTTGCTGGGGGAAGTGCTCCTTCTTTCACCATGGCGTCGACTGTATTGGGTGCGACGCCCATTGCTAACGCCACTTCCGTGCGGTTTAGGCCAAGGCGTGGGATGTTTCGAGTTGTTTCGGTGCGAGCCATCGTTTCACCCCTGCAGTTTCAAAAGGCGTTCCTTAAGGACTTTCACCTTTGTGACTTTGCCTGCTTGTTGCTGGTTTGCTTGTTGGCGAGCATCGGTTGGACCTTCGGCATCGACATCAATGAATGAGCCGGATTCGTAATGGACGCGGAATGTCGTCATGACTGCTTCCTCGCAATGCTACGGATGATGACAAGGCCCATGTCAGTGTCGCCGGAAACGCCATGGAGGGCCGCTGCTACCTTCAGGGGATCAATGCCGACGGAATTCCAGTAGGCGCGCTCGTCGCCCATTCTGTGCTGTTTGGCGTGTTCTTCCCGGCATAGTGGGACCGTCCAGCGGTCATCAGCCTTTTCAGACTTGCCGCGCTCACGCTTTCCATAGGCTGGATCGGTGTAACTGATATGGGCTGCTTCAATGGGACGGTGGCCCGTCACTATGCACGGGAGCTCGTGTAGCCATTTCAGATGATCAGCATCCTTGACGGACGGGCGCTTCTTACTGGTCACTGGTGACATGCTGAAAGCAGTGCGCTCTCGGAGGACTCGGAAGCCAGCCATCAATTTGCCCTCCGCGAGCGCTTCACTGCGCGTTCAACCATTGCGCAAAGCTCGGCTTCCATCTGGGTGAAAACTCGTTCATTTTGGGCCCGTTCGATGCGAAGGCGCAGATGCGTTGCGTCGTATTGCGTCGCAAGTTTCCGCGATCTGCGCACTTCATAGGGAGCGTGGAGAGGGATCGAGGTCATGATGCGATTTTCCCCATTGCCCGATAGTTGCTCTGACAGGTACGCCACGCTTCAATCATGGCTTCGCATTTGCTGCGCTGATTTCGGTATTCTTCATCAGCTTCGACAGCGGCATAGAAGCGCTCGCATGCGATAGCGTAATCCTCCGAAAGCAAAGCTTGGGCAAACGCAAGCGTCCAGATCACGAAATTGAGGCGCGCTGGCGTGAACTGGCAGTCTTGAAACAGGCTGTACCCGCCGATGCTATCGCGATAACACAGGCACAGTTCGATGATCTTTTTGTCAACCAATCCACTCGCAAATGGCAGGACGGACATGTTGTTCCCTACGAGCCCCCTGCACCGGAGATTACAGCAGATATCATCAACGCAGAGCGTCAACGCCGCATCGAGTCTGGCAAAGTCATTTCTGGCGTCCTAGTGACCGGACGGGACAATGACGCCCGCAACCTGCAAGCGCTTCTCAGCGTGGCTCAAATCCGCATGGCCGGGGGCGATACCGAAACGGTCACCGTGTTCCGCGACGGCAACAATGTCGATCATGAGTTGACGCCCCCGCAGGTCGTCAACGTGTTCCTGCAATCCACCGCGTTTGTGTCGGAAGTCTACGCCGCGTCGTGGAAGCTGAAGGTTCTCGATCCAATTCCGGCAGACTTTGCCGATGATAACCACTGGCCTGATGGCTGATCTCAGCGACCCGCTGAGCCAAAGAACTTCCCAAATTAAAGGACATCGCTCCCCATGAAAACGCTTTGGGAGGTCCAGAACTGGCTAAATCCGATGGCGTACAGTTCGCAGGCTGTGGCGCGAACCCTTCGATAACAGTGGCGGCGCACTTATTTACAGGCCTCGGGATACCCCTCGGTCAATATGGAGGTGACGAAATTACGATACGCCAGCAACTACTATGCAATGCTACCTGGCCGGTCAGATAATCGTACGTCCACGGGTATAGCACTTATCGGAACCGGAATTTGGTCGGGCAGTGCAGGGAGTGGGCGTGCGAGAAACGACTTTCCTAGTCGCTCCATCGGCTGCTCAACCTTTTTATACAAGAGTTGCGCAAGAGGAACGACAATAGCCCCAGTAATGCCAAGGCAACCTGCAAGACTAATTATTATTGGCAAACCCAGCCCGTACACAAATTCGTAGGCCGGACTTAGCAGGAATACTATTGGTGCGTGAATCAGGTAAACTGAGTAGCTGATGTCGGCCAGCGAACCGAACACTTTGCTTACGAATGGCCGCAGTGGAGTCACGCCTAGACCGAGGAATACCGATCCGTAAAAGCTTGCCTGCCAGTAGTAGTCGTTGATTAACGGCATAGAGCCACCACTGATCAAATAGGCTAGGCCGACAATTCCAATCGCAGTCAGTGCTATCCCAACCAATTTGGTGTAAGTATTGGCTACCCTTGTGGTCAAAGCTCCATATACATCAAAGACCACCATACCTATTAAGAATACAGGCAGATGCTTTACGATGGAATATTTGAAGAAGTCGGCGGAAACCAATTCGGCGAACTCTGCTGCTGCAATGATAGATATTCCGAGTGCGATGATTTTCTTGACGGGCGTGTTTAGAACAAAAAACAGCAGCGGGAACATGAGGTAGAACACCATCTCGACGCCGATAGTCCAGCTTGCCCAGACAATTCCTTCCTGAGTTCCGGGTGTGAAATTAAAAGTGAAAAGCAGGCTATTCAGGATAGAGAGTGGGCCATGCCAGACCTTGAAATACAGGCCGTGGAATACCAGCGAAACAGCCAAAATCAGATAAAACAGCGGTGCAATTCGAAACAACCGACTGCCGTAGAAGCTCTTGAGTGGACTGCCGTTATTGAGGTGTCGGCCCATCGTAAGGCAGAGAGAGAAAGCGCTCAGCAGGAAAAACAGAGTTACGCCGGATCCGCCATACAGAATAGTTGAGGACGCCCATTCAGGGAGAACGGGTTTAAAATTTGGCACTAGAGCCATGTGGTACACAACCACGTAAAATGCAGCAAAACCGCGTAAGCTTGCCAGAAACCCTAACCGCATGATGTGAAGTATTCCTGCCCCAATGCGATGCCTTCGTACATTGATTTACCGAAACAATCAATTGATGCATCAAGCTTCGTTCTTGCAGGGATCAATCTTAGGCTGTTAGGGTGCGATCATAAATGCGAGACAACCTTGGGGGAACAATGGATAATTTTATTGATCGAGTCCTAGCTAGCGTTGAAACGAATGACCGGGATTTGCCGGGCTTTCCGCCGGCGGAAGTGCAGGCTCGATTTGTGGGACGGAGCGGCCGCGATGCGCTTAGCGAGGTCTTGCCATTCGTCTCGCTTATTCAGGACTATTCGTCACCTTCGAGCAGTACGCAAGTGCTGGATTTTGGGTGTGGATGGGGAAGGATTGCTCGTTTCTTTCAGAACTCTGTAGATGCAGAATCCCTGAAACTGGCCGATGTCGATCCAGAAGCGTTGAATTGGTGCAAGGACAGCGGGGTAAAAGGGACAAGGTATCTCTTGGAACCGACCGGAAAGTTGCCGTTCGATAACAATTCCCTCGATGTCGCTTATTCCTATTCTGTGTTTTCCCACCTGTCGGAAGGGTCTGCAGTCCACTGGTTGAATGAGTTGCATCGTGCGCTTCGGCCAAACGGGATATTGATCTTCACCACTCAGTCTATGCGGTTCTTACAGTTGGTTTTGGCCTGTAATCAAAAGGCAGACCCGAGCGCGATGGAAGCCAGCATTGGAACATACATGGGACAGAATCCTCAAAAATCTGTCGAACAGTTCCAGTCCGGGAAACATGCGTATTCTGATGTGAATGGCCTTGGTGGAGGCGGGGTGTTAAGCGGGGACTTCTATGGGTGGGCTGCCATCCCTCAGAAATGGTTTGAAAACCACTTCAGATGGGCATTTCACGTTGAAGAGTACATTGATGACCCAGCTGTACTTGAGCAAGCCATTTACGTTGTGCGTAAGAAATAACCGGCGACGGGGAAAGTCGGAAGGGCAGCCATAAGTTAACTGTCCTTTCTCCGCCTATTCCTCGAATAGCGGTTTCCCTCTAATCCCTTTTTGCAACAGGGCTTTGTTTTCTGCCGACTGGTCTTTCCATTCTGTTGGTTTACCTTCTACAGCGTACGTGATCGTGTCTCTTAACTCTCTTGGAGTGACATGTTCATTCAAAAGGGGCCGGACAGCGGCGTAAAGTTTATCAATAATTCTTTTTGACATAATACTCTCTTCGAGTGCCGTTTTATGGGTGCCCGAGGGCGTTGCCAGTTATGACAAATTAAGTACGGCCACAAGATGGCGGTGTGGGTAATACCTATCCATGACAAAGAATAATCATGAAACTGGCAGCAGAAATGCTGCGCCAGATCGCAGGTGAGGAAAATCCCAGCGCCAATAAGGGCTAGTTAAATCAGCGCTGGGATGAGGCCAGCTCGGGGGCGCTGGTACAAACCAGTAAAATGCAACTGTGTGAAACGATCAAGACAGGCGGCCTAACTCAATGTGTTTAGGTCCGCTGCAGACCGGGACCGGTTTCACCTGCTTCCTACGACAGTTTGACCCCATCGTGAGCACTTGCGCTAACACGGTATCCCGGTTCGTGCTTAACCGAGCAAAAACGACCCAGAGTAATTGACGCGACGCATAACAATGCGACTGCCAGCAAATATGGCCAAACCCGAGTGAGATAATGTTTGTATTCCGGGTCCATACTCCCTGATCCCTGGCTTACCAGTCTGCATCAGAGCGTCTGATCCAGCAATAATCAAATAGTTCTAGATTCAACCTTAGGAAAATCATCATGAAAGCGAAGTTTCCCGCTGCGCTCGCGGCTGTGCTTGTCCATGAGGGCGGTTATTCAAACCATCCTTCCGATCCTGGTGGCGCTACAATGTGGGGCGTCACACAGCGGGTCTATGATAATTACCGTAAGTCGCAGGGCAAGAAGCCTCAGCCGGTGAAGCAGATAAATTCGGCCGAGCGAGATGCGATCTATCGCAATCTCTACTGGTCGCCAATCAAAGGCGACAAGCTCCCGGCCGGAATTGATTACGTTGTCTTTGACGGGGCCGTGAACAGCGGCATATCGCAAGCGGTCAGATGGGTGCAGCGCGCTCTTGGAAACGCCTACAACGGTGCGGTTGATGGTGTTATGGGCGAATTAACGGTCAAGGCAATCCAAGCGGTCAATGATCACGATGCGCTGATTGCCAAGATACTCGACCGGCGTCTTGCCTTCCTCAAAGCGTTGAGGACGTGGAAGACGTTCGGGAAGGGTTGGGGTAATCGTGTCGCCCAGGTAAAGAAGATCGGGCAGGCATGGGCGTCAGGCTCAGTCGGTCCGGCTCCGGTATTCGTCGCTGACATGGATGCCAAGGCATATCTTGTTGATGCTAAGACAGCGCCGGGCAAAGGGCCTGCAGATGCTGCTCAGGGTGGCGGCGTCGTCTCGACTGTGGTGGCTCAAGCTACCGAACAGCTTACGCCGCTGACGAATATCGACTTTGTTGCCAAGGCGGTTGCTGCGCTAACAATTGCCGGTGTCGTCATCTTTCTTGGCGGCTTTGCTTATCGCTACTGGTCAAAGAGGAAAGAAGCCGAGCTTCGTGATGCGCTCGATCTGCCAAGCAGTGCGGTGCCAGCATGACCGCGCTTCTTGCCCTGATACCCGGACCAATCAAAACCGCTCTGATCTGGGCACTTGCAGCGTTTGTGCTTGTATCCGGCTCATTCCTCTACGGTAAGCGTGAAGGCCGTCAGGATGTTGCTGTTGAGCAATTGCAATCAAACATCAAAGCAGAGCGCGAAAGGATCGATAGCGATGCGAAAGTACAAAACCTCAGTGATTACGACTTTTGTGTTCAGTCTCTCCGTTTTCGCAGGATGCCAATCGAACCCTGCGAGCAGTTGCGCGGGCTTTAGAGCCGTCAATCTCAATCCGGCGGCTACTGTCGCAGTAATTCAACTGGACCGCCCCGGTGCCGAACGTATCGAGGGCAACGATCAGAATGGCACAAGGCGGAGATGCTGGTAGATGGCTGCGGCAAGTAATAATGACCTGTATCGTGCAATTGGCATTCTAACTGCCACAGTCGAGGGCCTACGCCGAGATATAGATGCTTCAGAGCGAAGAGCCGGCGCTGAAAACCGGGAGGCCGATGAAAAGCGCGCTGTTGTGCATCGACGGATGGATGAGCTCATAGGAGAGGTTGGTGGCATCAAAACAGACATAGCGGCCATCAAGGATGATGTTACGGACGCTAAGGCTGTCACCGATGATGTCAAACGTTGGCGATTGATGGGAATCGGCGCGTTGGGAGTTGTCGGGATCGGCGGAACCGCACTTGGCGTCAGCCTAGCCAACTCTTTCGAATGGCTCACCCGCGTATTACATAAATAGTCGTAGTGCCAGTTTGACTGCGATGAATGGTGTCATTATCCTGCATGAGCATCATGGCATTGGGGGAATAATGAATTTCACAGCGTCTTCCATCGTCTCGGCAATTTTCTTGATGTTCTCTTTCTCGTTTGAAGCAAACGCACTAAGTCCCGCAACTGAGCATCTGCTACGCACAAAACAATACGAGAAGGCAATGGTGCGCCTGGAACCACTTGCCAGACACGGGGATGCAGAGGCGCAGGCCTATGTTGGCTATCTTTACGAAGGTGGATTTGGAGTTTCCCAAAGCTATTCTGATGCTTTCAGCTGGTACGAAAAGTCTGCCAAAAGCGGAGATCCCCACGGGCAATATGCTACTGGTCGACTTTACGCGCACGGGTACGGTGTTAGCCGAGATGTTGCTAAAGCAATTGCATTTTATAATGCATCAGCTGACGAAGGTTTCATTCCAGCCCAAACAATGCTGGGCATTTGCTATGAGATTGGCAATGGGGTTGAGCAGAATTACGAAACTGCGGTTGGTTGGTATAAAAAGGCGGCAGGAAGTGGTTCGGCACAAGCGCAAAACAACCTTGCTGGTTTGATTATCCACGGGCAAGGAATAACAAAAGATATTGTGTATGCAGTTTCGTTGTTTCGCAAGTCTGCTGAACAAGGCTACCCGAATGCCCAGTCTAACCTCGCTCGGATGTATTATTACGGAGATGGGGTGCCTCAGGATTATTCTAAAGCAGCAATGTGGTTTCAGAAGGCTGCAGAACAGAATTTGGCAATCGCGCAGTACAATATTGGTACACTTTATCTGAAAGGATTAGGGGTGCCGCAAGACATCTTGAAAGCTAAAGAGTGGATCGCCAAGGCGGCATCGCAGGGATTTCCTGACGCTGTCAAAGCAATGCAGACATTAGGAGAAGGTGTGAAACTTTAATGGACGTCATGTAGGCAGGTATTAGATCGGATCGAGCGGATATAACGGGATCGTCGTTCTGTTAATCCGCGCGGGTTACAACGATCATTTAATGTCTGTTCCTTTGTCTCGCTGGCTGTCATATCTGCTCCGGTCAAGATCAAGAGGAAAATATGGCATTTAATTTTTCAAGTGAAGACTACAAAAACTTAGACAAACTGATCGATACGCTTCTGATTAAAGCGAAGAACGGAGAACATGACATCGGGACCGTTCGGGGCGCGATAACTCATATCATCTCAGCTGCCGCGCAAGATAATAAAGAGGAAGTTCTTAGTTGGGTGCGCAATCCTGCTACACTAGCAAACTGGGAAGATGCATCGAACGATCTTCTTTAGTTGATCAGCCCCGGTTTCCTCGCGGATGCCGGGGCTTTTTGCGTTATTATTGAGGTTTGGGCAGAGACTTCGGTTTGAACGCTTCGATAGCTTTGGTGGCAATCGCAGGTTTTACCTTCCCGAGCTTAGCCTGATTCTGGAGGTATTCCGGTAGATGCGTCTCGATGTAGGTCTTCCGGAACCAACTACGAAATTCGCCAAGTGCATCGTCGGGATAGCAGAATGGAGTTTGCGGGTTAGAAAGGGCCTGCGGGAAATAGACCGGATAGTCGTGAAGATATTGCTTCCGCTCTCCAAACAATACTTCAAGGCTCTCGGTCTTCCAATGCTTAGCCCACCGCTGTCCGACACTGATGTCAGGGACGATGTGAGGGCCTACATCCACACCGGCATTGATCATTGGGACGATCATTCCGGCGATTTCCTGATAGATACTGAAATAACCCGTAGGAACTGCATTCGCTACCAGACTAACGCGATCATGGAACTGTTGCCAAGCAAGACTTACTTTCCCGTCAGGGTTATATCCAACTTGGGCGTAAACGAAGTCTGTAAAGCCCTTTTTGGCAAGCGTGCGAAAACTGTTGATAGCATGCGCATTGTTGGCCGAGGCCTCAAATGCGTAATACTCCAACGTGGCCATACAAACGTGCGCTGGAATGGCGTGATGGACAGTACCGTTCTTCACAACAGCATGGAAAAACACTGTGTCGTCAAAGCCTTGGGCCTTGATCATCGACCGAATCTTTTGTTCGCGCCCTTTTGTAGGTTGCTGGCCCCAGTCGGTGGTGAGCTTTACCAGGGTCGTATGGTCGATACCGCACATACGAGCCAAGCCACGAAGAGTCAGAAACGGCGTGCCGTCCCCAAGAACGCCCATACCTACGCCATCAACTTCCGCTTCGACAACGATTTCGAGATCGAACGCTAGCTGAGACGTGGTGGTGGTCAAACCATTTTCGGATGTCATTTCTATTAGCCTTTTCAGTTGGTTAGGGTGGTGACCAACTTGGCTAGCAATCTTTCCCAAAAGTCTTATCTTAAGGGGGGTGAAGAGCGGATAGCCAAGTTGTTGTTCGACTCGCGAAAGCTGCTTTCCTTGGCCGGGGGCAGCTTTTCGTTTATCGAACGTTAACCATACCAGTTTTCACACCCCCTTGCTATCGTGATCACAATTTACTGGTGGATAGCTGAGCTTCAGTCGCTGCTCGCTTGACTGGCTTGGAACCGATTCGTTTTCTCGCTATTGTGCTTTCCTTGTAGGAGTGAGTGCCATGAGTATCGCATCCCCTCGATATAACTACGAAGATGAAAAGCAGCGCGAAGCCGAATGCCGTGAGGCAATGAAAGATCGGTTCCTTGACAAGGTTTCTTCGAAAGACATGTACGCTATCCACCAAGAAGCCATCAAAGCCGGTTGGGGCTTGCCGGAGGTGCAGCGGGCTATTGATGCGCTCGTGCTGGAAAAGGCAAAGGAGTCAGGTGAGGACCTGCCCTGCTAGGCCCTTCGTCGCATTTCCCTTACGCCACTTCCGCAGCTTGGCGTGAACGGCTGGCGGACCATAGCATTTCGATTGTAGAGTAGCTTTGCCTGTGCTTACTGTGCGCCTAATGATATTCATTATGGAGCTTGTTAAAGAGGCTTAAATGTCAAAGATTAATTGGAAAGAAGTTTTTGCCGACATAATTGGATATCGAGATCATCGGAAGTTGTATTTTTATGACGAGCTTTTCAAATTTCAAAATTGGGCCATACCGATAGGTTTCAGCGTGCTGATGGTCGTTGTGTTTTATGTTTTTGAGCCACCTGAATGGTTTATACTTACTTCGCTTTTTGTTTCTGCATGGTTATGGCATTCGTTGGTCCAAGGCAAATTGTTTACGACCAGCCACCTTCCAATAGAAAGTGATGAAGACGAGGGCAGTGGCGAAACGGGAGAATCTACTGGTCTCGGTAACGCGACTGGAAACGGCAAAACGCCTGCACGTAAACATCAGCTTCCTTGGCAGCTTTAATCAGAGCCGCTCTGGCCTTCGGGACGGGGTGGCGTTTTTTGGAAGTCAGTTGTGTTTTCATCCGTGCCTTTGCCCGTCCAACGAAAATGGAACCGAATGACAAAGCACATTGTTATGCTGATCGCTGCTCTTTGCTCTTATTCGTTTCCGTCGAGCGCAGACCAGAAAGTCAATCATGTGAAGGCGTGGATCGTTAAGCTTGATGAAGCTCCACTGGAAGCCATTGTCGATTGCTTGCCGCAACAAGATTGTTTGTTCAAGGTTGGCGAAAACTTCGAGGTGAAGCTCACGTATCGACAAGATTCGCTCTATGCCGTTAGTACATTGGCTTACGGATTGCCCACGGATGGGCCCGATTGCTGCTCCTTCCAAGGAAATCAGCGCGAGTCATTGTTAGATGTGCGAAAAGGGTATGCTTTTTACGATCTTTATTTCCATCGACCAGAAAACCTCTCGCTTCGAAAACCCGGGAGGTTCGGAAGGCTTTACATATCGATTATAAACTAACCGACGACGCAGGCGCGGCCTTGCCCGGAGGAGCGGACTCGTTCCCACTCCATTGAGACCCAGCCCACCAGCATGTGAATCAATTTCGGCTTACGCCCGGCGCCGTATCTTTCCCTTGCGCCACTTATCAACCTTGCCGGTTGAAGGCGGGCGGCCAACTGCCTCGACGTAAATGTCAGCTTCCTTGGCGGCCTCGATGAAAGCCATGCGCGCAACGCCGGGTGACAGCTTCCCGTCATAACATTCCAGCAGCGCATGCTTGGCGATATCGAGCCTTTCAGTATCCGTGCCAGGCCACTCATTCACAATGAACTCTGCGGCCTGCATGATGGAGGTTATTACCTTCATCTTGCCGAGTTGGCGGGTCATTACGGTTACTTCTCTGAAGGGTTTATCTTCCATGAGTCGGTGAACGACTCTTGCAGGGAACCAGTTCCGCTGATCAGGCTCGCCCTCGATATTGATCCCAGTGATCGTAAGTGTTGCCCAGTATCTCGCAATCGCAATAGCCGCCATTAACTTTGCACCAGTCAAGCAAAGTACGAGATTGCTCTGGTGACAACCGCATGTTGGCTATTACGCTGTTAGCGTGGCGCTGGTCGTGTGAGCAGCCCACTTCCGACATCAAGTCATCTAGTTCGGAGAAAAACCGATCCAACTGAGCGTTATCCAACGGAAACTGATTGATTGCCTTCTCCGCTTCCTGAGCCTTCCAGTTTTTGAGAAGAGCTTTCTTCGTGTCCTTGTCAGTCATGTCCCCTCCAGCACTATGTCGTTGGCACTTAGCGACTAAGCAAAACCTGTTCCTGGTGTACAAAGAATATGGACGTTATTGGAAGCGTAAGAACTGCGATCAATACAGTGGAGAGAATTGGTGCATTCTGGTCCCACAAAACCCATCCAATCAAAGGCGCTATGACTGCAGGCACTCCGACACAATAAACCCTGTGCCACGCGTAGAAGTGGCGCGGGAAAAGTGCTGTCAGCAACACTAATGTCACAACTATCGGAAAGGTCAGAAGGAACACCCCATGTGAAACGAAGAGGGTATAACCTCCAAATTGATAGGCATTGAAAACAGCGACCAAAACCAGAAAAACAAAATAAGACTTAAACAACGGCCAGATTAGCATCAAACGAATAGGTCGCGAGATTGCAACTGAAGTTTGTTTATCCATTTCCATTGCTTTTGCGTTCCCCGCAATACCAACTGATCCCGTAGCGCCCTGAGAACCCAAAGCTGCCCCAAGCCTTGCAGTCTTTATGATCGCACCAATGCTCGAACAGTCCGGCAGGTGCGGATTCGATATGTGCAGGGTATTCTGGCTTAGGCGAGAGCGGTGTTTCAGACATTGGGTCCGCCATACTTCTTGTGATGATAGCTGAGTACGCTGTAGAGAGTATAAGCCGACATGCCGGTCAGAAGCTCTGGAATGATGGTGGCAAGAACGCCTTTTCTAAAATTGCGCCATCTCGTCGTTTTGACCTGACGATGTAGTTTGGGCGGTAGAGTTCCATCGAACAAAAGTTCGATTCTCTTCACAGGCGTCCATCTATATGGCTGGCTCACGTCAGTCATACTAATGGAGGATATTGCGGACCAAGGTATTATCTCTTTTCCATATGACCGTACGACTATCCCCTCTTGGCTGATTTTCAACTCATAACCCGCGATGAATGGTGGCAATATGAGAAACGGGTATGATATCGCAATAAACATCAAACACAGTGCCAATAGTCCAAACAGAAATGGTGGGAGACCGGGGGGTGTTTGCAAATACCCCAATGCAACAGCAGAAAAATATGTACCAAGCAGACCAATGGTAAAAAGAGTGATGAGTGCGCGCGCCGGTGCCATTCGTATCTTGATCGGTGTTTCAGACATCAGGCTTCTTTACGGTTTGGTATTTTCGCTCTTCAGATCAATCAAAATACTTTGCAAAGATTTTATAGCGGACTCTACATTTTCTGGGGTAAGTATGTGAGTGCGTGTAATTTCATCTGCAAGATATATGTACAGGATTTTCTTATGAGAGGTGTTCTCTGTAACAATGCTTATCGAAGAGAATTCAACTTGATTTATATCCTTAAAGAATTCAGTTCTAACAAACTTGTACCCATATTTTTTGAAAACACCTCTGAGTATTTGCTTAAGCATGATTTTGTCCATCCAATAAATACGGCCTGCGTCGCTTAGGCAATATAACCTTCATGTGCCATCGCCCTCAAATGCTATCTCGTTGTAAGCGGGTTCGTTTGCAGCCGCATTGGTATAGAGAACGTGCAGCTCACCCTCGGTTTCATCCGGCACGCCTGTGAAAATGTAAATTTCGCCAAGTTCGGGATGATTGGCCCGGACAGCCTCAAAAGGAAACTCGGTCGGATCAGCAGACTCGGCAATGGTGATATTCTCTACGATTTCCTCGCCGTGCGATACGACATTGAATGAACCGGGCAATTCCTCAACATCGGTCATATTCGCTTCGACTTCTGCCATATAATCTTCATCGAAATAGCTCTCGATGCTGTAGTTTTTACCGCGAAATCTGACTTTCCAAGGCATGACGGCTTCTCCGATTAGTTTTCAACCACCACTGTTCCGTCGATGTCATTAAACTGGAAAATTTCAGGTGATGGTGAAGTTGGGTTACGAGAGATAGCAATCGTTGATCCATTGTTGAAAATTATCGTGAACATGTCTGAATCTTCAACAAAGTCGGAGACTGCCATATCCAGTTCACCCGCTTTCCAATTGATGGCGGTTTCAGTGTAAATGCCAAATCCACTTCCATCAGCAAAATCCAGATTTAACTGGTTGAATTCCATTGTTGCGAAGCGCTTGAACTTCTTGCCTATGAGCCGATCCCTCAATTGCATTTGGCATTCCTCCTAGAGCAAAAGCGGCTCTTCCTCGATCTTCTTTGGCGGCGCTAAAACAATCAAATCGCTGTCAGGCAGAGGGCGCTGCAACTGAAGCGTTTCCTCAGCCGGAGCGTTCATCCAGATATCAAGCTCTTCGCGTGTGCGCAGTATGACGGGCATTGCCTTGG